>NZ_CP087139.1:5706188-6380860 GCF_045160025.1 Spirosoma sp. KNUC1025 | reverse complement strand
CATAACCTCTTCATTTCTGGCTCATGCCGACTATTTTTATAACCGGTGCTTCATCGGGCCTGGGGAAAGCCACCGCCAACTTGTTTGCCGCCCGCGGCTGGCAGGTTCTGGCTACTATGCGTCATCCTGAAGCGGAAACCGAGCTGACACAACTGCCTAGTGTTCACCTGCTGCCCCTCGACGTAACCGATCCGGTAGCCATCGAATCGACGGTGCAACACGCGCTTACCTTGTCTGCAGTCGATGTCGTCTTCAACAACGCAGGCTATGGGCTCATCGGCGCCCTGGAAGCGGTCTCCGACGAACAGATCACTCAATTGGTTGCCACCAACCTGCTGGGCGTAATCCGGGTTACCAAAGCCTTTCTGCCGCACTTGCGGGCGAAAAAATCCGGCTGCATCATTAACACCACCTCCATTGGCGGGCTTATTGCGTTCCCCCTCTACTCGATTTATCACGCCACCAAGTGGGCCGTTGAAGGCTGGAGTGAGAGTATGTCGTTTGAATTGGCCCAGCATAACATCCAGATTAAAACAGTTTCGCCAGGGGGGATAGCCACTGATTTCACCGGCCGCTCGCTGGTGGTGGTCGACCATGAGGCTTATAGCCCTCTCTTGCAAAAGCTACTGAGTGGCCAGGCCAATGTTCAGTACTCCGTACCCGAAGCGATTGCCGAAGTAATCTATCTGGCAGCTACTGATCAGACGGACCAACTTCGCTATCCGGCCGGGGCCGACGCGATAGCCACCTACGCACACCGGTTAACTGTTGGCCCCGAAAGCTTTCGGCAGGAGGTGGCCGGCCGGTTTGCCTCGGATCAGGAAGCCAGTTTAAGCACGCTGAGTGCGGGTAAAAACAATGTTGGCTAGCGCAGTTGTCCAGGCTGACTTCACTTCTGACCCATACGGAGGGAATCAATGGATAAGGCAAGCGGACTAGTGGTATCGGCAATCCTTGCAGAAGAACGTCAATTTAAGTCTATATTGCCTTACTTAATAACTGTTAGTAATTACCTGATTGAATACTAAGATCCGGGAGGCTCCCATGTATGATATTCTTTTTTCCTACATTCAACAGTTCAATTCCGTACCAATTACGGCGGACGAGAAAGAGAGGTACAGAGCTGCTTTTTCGCCATTTAAACTAAGAAGAAAGCAGTATTTTCTTCAGGAAGGCAATCGGTGTCACTCCTTTGCCTTTATTATTAAAGGGGCCATGAGGCAGTTTACCATTGACGAAAAAGGGGCCGAACATATCGTACGTCTTGGTATCGAGAACTGGTGGATGGGCGACCGGGAAAGCTACGTCATGAACACGCCAAGCGTTTATAATATAGATGCTTGGGAAAATACTGAAATGCTCCTGCTTAGCCGGCAACATGCACTGGACCTGTCGACAATTCCAAGCTTCAGCTATATGTTACATCGACTCGACGAAAAGAACAACATGGCCAACCAGCGCAGGATTACCGCGGCCATCAGTGCGTCGGCAGAAAAACGTTATAGGGAGTTCGCTGCCTGTTATCCGGACCTGCTGGACCGTTTCCCTCAACATATCATTGCTTCCTATCTGGGCTTTACCAAGGACACGTTGAGCCGCCTAAAAAACAAGCACGTTAAGGAATAACTGGCTATCCATGCACTATTCACAGACTATTAAAGTAGACTTAAGTCTACTTTTTTTTCGATTTACATCATCGTTTGATTCAACCGGGTTAAAGACATTTGCAGATGATTAATTAGCCTGTGGCTAGTCATGCCCTGTATAAGACTTTAAACTATAAACCCAGGCATGTTGGTGGCATAGATCAATCACTACAAACATGGAAAATCAAAACAAAGCAGCCGTCGAAAACGCATTAACCAATTATTTCAATGCTCTAAATGAATCGGATGTAAACACTGCAGTCGGTTCCTATACACCAGACGGTGTATTTATGGCCGCTGGCGCACCAACCGCTATTGGTAGAGCCCAATTGGTCACAGCCTATGAATATCTTTTCAAGGCTATCCAATTAACGGTCAACGTAACCCTTGACGAGGTGATCATAAAAGATGACATCTCCTTTGTGCGGACCCATTCAAATGGAACGACACTCATTCATGCGACCGGCGAAACTATTCCTGCCGAAAACAGGGAGTTCTTTTTATTAAGGAAGGAGAAAGGCGAGTGGAAAATTGCCCGGTATCTGTTCAACCAACCTACATAGTTTGGCGGATGTGCCGATAACCAAGGAATCTCCGAAACAAAAGCTGACGAATAATATTCGTCAGCTTTTGTTTCGGATGCTACAAATAGTAGTTGACAATTAAAGAGGTCGTCCAATTAAACGCCCGTTAGTACGCGACAGTCGCCTAACCTCAACCAATTGCGCCAATCTTACCTTTCTTCATTCTCAAATTGTCATCTCAAGAATTAACGTCTCATTTTGGTGTAGCGTCCTAAAATAAGTTTACAGTTTCGAAGTGAATTTAGTAGTTCATGCTTATAGTCCTACCATTGGTTTACAGTATCTCAACTAAAAATCAGCTGGCGATTTCCAGATCTACTTCCCTTTTCTTATAGTAATTCTTCCAGCGTCTTCGCAAATCACCCGTCTGTTGATGGGCCTGCTGTGGGGTCATCATGTCACAACTGCTATGGGGGCGTAATGAATTATAGATCAGGACAGCTTGGGCAATCCCTTTTTTGGCTACAGCCAGGCTAGGATAGTGATCGGCTAATAGCTCCTGTTTCAATATTCCGTTCACCCGTTCCGCGATAGCCGGTCCGCCGGTGCGGTTTTCCAATGGATCTCCACTTTGCGTCATGCTGATTTGGATGGTATTATCCTTTAAAAGATTGACATACTCCAGGCAACAATACTGCACGCCCCGGTCGCTGTGGTGAATCAATCCACTCTTGCCCGGGCAGTCTTTCAAGGCCATCGACAAGGCTTGTAGGCTGCCCATCGCACTCAGCGTTTCCGATACACAATATCCAACGATTTTTCGGCTATAAGCATCCGTCACTAAGCCGCTACGGCGGAACGTTCAGATAAGCAAAGCCATCACCGACCAAAATATAGCGGGGCCGCCCGTGCGGTTATATCGATCACCCATAGCAAGTTGGGTGCCTTTGGCACATACTCACGTATCAGATTCGAGTACTTCTTCTGCCAGTGATTAGAAAAGGTAGTCTTGACCTTACGTCGACGCTTCTTTACTAATAGTTTATGCTCTCGTAGCAAATCAAATAACGCATCTCGCCCCATCTTTAACTGGTGTTCTTGGACAAAACCCTGCATCAGCACGAGTAACTTTCTGGTGCCTAATCGGGGTTGCAGCGAGCGGTGGAGCAACACTTGCTGAATAACCAGCTCGGCTTCGAAGCAGGCCTGGGGCTCAAATCTAAAGGAATTTCTATCTGAGTCTTGTGCTTCAGTAAGCCAGTGGGGTCCTAAATTGCTCCATGAGTCGTCAGCTCAGCCGAAGGCGGTAGGTCATCCCCACTGGCTCGGACAGCCGACGCTGCTGGTTTATTCTCAGTTTGAGACCTTTCCAAGGTAGGATAATCTTGGAATATTTACAGGGGCAAATCTAAAGGCCGAAGCGAGCCTATGTGGCTGTGCAAAAGAAGTTGCTCCTGTTAGCTTACGGGCTATGGCGTCATCAAACTACGTATGACCCTCAGCATTCGACCCAAGTAAAAAAGGAAATCCTATTAACCAGCAAGCCGGATCAGACTGACAAAAAAATAGTCCCGACTAGCGGGACTACACGGGATCAATCCACCGTAGCGGAGTTGTCCTTTGGGTAAGTCAAAGATATTGAAAAAACACTAACCCAAAAGTTGTTTCTCACGACAGTACCAGCGGCAAAACCCGAGTGAGTCACCAAGCCCGCAAACGGCTGAAATCGTTGCTTCACATAGGTACCATGTCAGCCATCCAGATGAAGGGCAATCTTCAGAACTATTATCAGCGTAAGTTAGGTGAGGGTAAGCCTGCAATGCTGGTGCTCAATGCGGTTCGCAACAAATTAATTCATCGCGTTTGCGCTGTTGTGCGTCGGGGTGAAAAATATCCGGGCCGCCGGGCGGACAAATTTTATACCCCTTCGTTTGTTTAATCCATAGAAATCGGTGCGGTATAACCGGCAACGGAGGCATTCGGCCTTAGGCTATCTTTCACCATTTGAGTAAAATAGAGTGCAGTATCAAAATGTCGCTTAAACTTTTGTCCAGTATTCTGTTGTAAGTCCGGTTACAAACTGTTTTATAAGGACGTCATTTAGACTGGATCGTTATTATTAACTCCTCTCTTCGTGTTGCTGATGGTTTGTTACATTTGCTTTAGACAAACCACACATACGGGATGGCTCCTCTCACTTGGCGACAACATACGATACTTCGGCTGGCGGTAGTGCCTATTGCCGCTATGGTCGCATCCCATATTGTCTTTAGTCAGGTGTTGCCGGGCCAGCCTGGTTACCGATTTCCGTGGCCGTATTTTCTGACGGTTGCTACGGTGATGTTTTCCTGCTGGGAAGTTAATCTGGTTGTTTTTCGATGGCTGGATGTACGTATCCCTTTTGGGCAGAATCCGGTCAGACGGTTAATTCATCAATTTCTCTGGGGCGGGTGCGCTACGCTGTT
The DNA here is from genome assembly GCF_045160025.1 of Spirosoma sp. KNUC1025. GTDB lineage: Bacteria > Bacteroidota > Bacteroidia > Cytophagales > Spirosomataceae > Spirosoma. Next base: position 6,376,225 of record NZ_CP087139.1, on the reverse strand, counting down.
AACGTTTGCGTTCGTTTTTCCGCTGGCTCAGCGTCTGTATACCGGCCATTGGCCAGTCATGTACATCGTTTTCAGAGGGGTGGCGGTTTGTATTACGCTGGCGTCGCTCGTGAATGGAGGCTATTCCGGGCTTTATCTGGTAAAAGCCTTTATGGCAGAGCGTAAAAACAAGTCTACTATCTCGGGTAGCGAACCCATGCCGAAACTAGCTAATGACCAGACGCTATCGGGTTTGCAGTCGCTGGTTACAGTGGATATAAACAACGGTCAGCTGCGTTTGCCCATTGAGCAGGTCGCCTACTTCTATACGGCAGGCGGAGTGGTGTTGCTGGTCAAAACTGATGGGCAGCAGGTCGTTACGCGCTACGCATCGTTCGCTCAATTAACACCCGGATTGGATAAACGTTATTTCTTTCAACTCAGCCGACAGTTTGTCGTGGGTTTGGGCGCCGTTCGATCCGTTCACGACGATGTGAATCGGAAACTTGTTGTTTCGCTGGTTCCGGCCTTGCATAAACAACAGGCCAGTCAGGACGTCACTGTCAGTCGGTATCGCAGCCTTGACGTTCGGAAATGGTTGCAGACGTCGATTGCGTCCTGACCATTCATGCTGCTTTTACGTACCATTCATCGGCTAATGAGACATTGTGCTTCCAGGCGTTCCAGAATCCATTTTCCTTTGCTTCTGCAAGCGCTGATGCCTGCATTAAGCACTAGGTTATGCAACCCGATCTGTCTCATCTTTACGAAGCCACACCCCTCTGGCTGGCCATTTTTTTTGCTGGAACAACGCTGGCAACAGTCTACCTGCTTTACGTTGCCGTTCGGCAGGTGTCGATTCGGGGGGCATCGCATTACTTGCGGTAAGTGTGATCTGGCTGGGAGCGTTGGCCTTTCTGGCTTATTATCACTTTTTTCAAAATCTCAGCGCCAAACCACCCCATTTTCTGTTGGCTATCGGGCTTCCCTTACTGCTCATAGCCGGGTTGGCGGTGACAACGAAAGGCCGCGCCCTGACCAGCACGCTACCCTTGTCAACGCTTACGCTGCTACATACGGTACGTGTGCCCGTTGAACTGACACTCTATGGGCTCTACGTTTATCAGCAGATACCACAACTGATGACGTTTGAGGGACGTAACTTCGACATACTGGCGGGGCTGACCGCGCCTGTTGTCTCCTATTTCGCGTTTCGCCAAAAACGGTTGTCGGCGCGTGGGTTACTGCTCTGGAATATACTTTCGTTGGGGTTAGTTCTCAACATTGTTGTTCAGGCTATTCTGTCGGCGCCTTTACCGTTTCAGCAACTGGCGTTTGATCAGCCCAATGTCGGTATCCTGAAATTCCCCTATATCTGGTTACCCGGTTATATTGTCCCGGCTGTATTGTTTGGGCACGTAATAGCGATTCAGCGCTTACTCAGGGAGATTACTGGCCATAAATCGGCGGATAAGCCCAAAGGCAACGCTACGTATTTGTATAAATCAGAATAGATTCTGGCTGACTGGTTACGGAGCCGTTACCGGCTATTTCCGAAGGAGACGCTATGGGGCCAAGCCATTGCGGATCAGCCGAATCCAGTAGTTTTTTCCAGGCTTTCTCACTGATTGGTAAAGTAAACGCCTGGGCCTCTTTGGAAAAATTCATCAGGCACACCACCGTTTCCGCAGATTGCCCCGCTTCCGAATGTTGACGGAAGAGGGTAAGGGTTTGCCGGGCTTCGTCGACCACAACAGCTACCGATTCGCGATCCGGATGGCGTAAGGAGGAATGTTTCCGTAACGCGAGGAGCGTCTGATAATATCGGAACAGGGTCTGGTGCGGTTCCCTGCTGAGTCGTGTCCAATTGAGTTTTGATCGTTCAAAGGTTTGCTCATCCTGCGCATCGGGGGCTTCGAAAGGTCCCTGAAAAGCGGCAAATTCCTTTTTGCGGCCCTGACGTACCGCTTCGATCAAATTGGTGTCGGAATGGCTCACAAAGTAAAGGAACGGATTTAGTTCGCCCCACTCTTCGCCCATAAACAGCATGGGCAAATAAGGACTGCTTATGACGGCTCCGGCCATCAGTTTCTGCATCTCAAGGCTTACCAGCTGGCTCGGTCGTTCGCCCAGCATCCGGTTGCCAATCTGGTCGTGGTTTTGTGAGAACACAACGAATTGCCGACCTGCGTGCCCTGCCGTTGATTTGCCAACAATGCGGGCACGACGCGGCATATACGTACCGTCATAAACGTAAGCATCTTTATAGGCTTTGGCTAAATGCTGAATGCCGTTGTAGTCAGCGTAATAGCCGCTACGCTCGCCACCGGCCGTTACCCGCAGCGCATGGTGGAATTCATCATTCCACTGCGCATCCATCCCATAGCCCTGATTAGCCAGCGGCTGAATGAACCGCGTTTCGTTTTGATCCGATTCCACAATCAGATAATGCTGCCGGCCCGTTTGCTGCATCAATTCATCAACGTACTGCTTGATCTCACGCAGAAGATGGGTTTCACGGGCATCATGGATGGCGTGGGCGGCATCAATTCGTAAGGCATCAATGTGCAAATCCCGAAACCACATCAGCACATTTTCAATGAAATAGTGCCGAACACTGTCACTGTAGTCATCGTCAAAATTCAGTGAATTTCCCCAGGGTGTCTGGTAGCGCGTCGTGAAGTAAGGGCCGTAATCGGTAAAGTAATTTCCTTCTGGCCCCATGTGATTGTAAACCACATCGAGAACGACGGCCAGCCCTTTTCGATGGCATGTATCAACCAGTCGTTGTAAGCCCGCAATGCCGCCGTACGAATGTTGCACCGCATATGGAAAAACGCCATCGTAGCCCCAGTTGCGCGTACCCGGAAACTGCGCTACCGGCATGATTTCAATGGCATTGATGCCTAATTCGATCAGGTAATCCAGTCGGGTTTCGATGCCCGCAAATGTACCTTCTGGCGTGAACGTACCGGTGTGCAGCTCATAAAGCAGGTAATCTTCCAGCGGTAGATTAGACCATCCCGTATCCGTCCAGACAAACGATTGTGTGTCTACTGCCTGCGAAGGGCCATGAACACCCTCAGGCTGCGCCAATGAGGCAGGGTCGGGTCGTTCGAGGGCATCATTCAGAACAAATTTATACGTATCGCCGGGTTGTAACTGGCTCACCTGAGCCTGCCAGTAATTACCATCGTTGGTAAGTGGGATCGTTACGTCCTGTTTGTACAGATGTAGTGCAACGGATTGGGCCAGGGGTGCCCACACCCGTACACAGGCGCCGTTGTCGGAAAATGTAATGCCCAGCGTTCGGCGGTCGATAAGTGCCTGATTCATGCGGTGAGACAGTGATCGCGTAAATAGTCATGCAGACAACAAGCTACCGGGCCTATGTGTTGGCAGAATCGGGTAAAAACGGGCTGATTAAGTCGATCTTCCGGGTTTGAAACGGATGGAGCAGAATGGTACTGAAAAGTACAGGATGGGCTTACTTTATCAAACTTGCACCTCTACGGTTGTACCCTCATCCGCAATCATGCGAAACGTACCGCCCAATTCCTTTGCACGGCTTTGCATGTTCTGAAGTCCGTAATGAGGTTCTGTTACGGCGCTGTTGGGCCAACTGAAACCGCGTCCGTTATCGTGAATACGCAGGTTGATATGGCCATCTGACTGAACGTGCAGTTGAACCGTAGCCTGCGTGGCCTGAGCGTGTTTAATAACATTGTTGAGGGCTTCCTGCACGATTCGAAACAAATTCAGCACCTGTGCCGAGCTAAGCCGCTGTGTCTGCGAACCCGTTATCTGCGCGTCAACATGCAGCCCGTCCGTTTCCTGAACGTAGCGGTTGATGTATTGATTGAGCCGGTCGGAAAATTCTTCAACCGTAAAATTCTCCTGATGGATAGCCCAGATGGTTTCGCGGAGGAGTTTGACCGCTTCCCGTGTGTACTTGACAATCGTTCGCAACTGCCCCGACCACTGACGGCCATTGAGCACGGGCTGTTTTTCCGCCTGGTCGCTGATGTGGCTCAGGTTCGTGACTACAAATGCCAGGTGTGCACCTACGTTATCGTGAAGATCGCGGGCAATACGTTCTTTTTCGATCAGCAGGCTGTTTTTCATGGCCAGCGTCTGTACTTCCGCTTCATACGTTCGTTGCTGCTGGATGGTCTGTTCTTTAATGAGCCGTTCGGTCTGATCCCGGTCCATTTTATACCGATAAGCCAAACCAATCGTCAGGACAAGTACTTCAAACAAGGCTGCAGGGGCGTAATAGGCAAAATTGGCAACGGCTTTGTAGGTAGGAAGCAACCCGAGATTGGCAAAAACAAGCCCGAGGTTCAGGGTATAGAAAGGAGCTATCGCAATTAAGTACAACCAGGCTTCCCGGCCATTGTATTGCCGAACGATGCTGATGACAATATAGGCTATAATGACCGGCATGGGAAGCCAATAAAACGTAGTGAATATCCGTACCAGCACCAGTTCGACGGTAGGTGATAGGGGAGCAATCCATTCGACGGTCAGGGTAAGCAGGCACACCAGACCACACCAGAGTACAACTGTTCCAATGGTGTGCAGCCTGCGCGACTGCGTATATCGTAACGGCAGAAAGGCGCGAACGAAAATGAGCTGTGAATAGAACAGAACGAGCGGAAACAGGAAATAAACGTTCTGACGGGGCATCCAGAATTGCTCCTGAAACGCAAACTGGTTCATGAACCCGTTATTGATAATGAAAAATCCGACTAAGCCTAGTAAGCAGAAAATGTATTTTGAATAAACATGATTGAACGTATTCAGAAAGAAGATCAGGCTCATTGCCGCCACAAACGTCAGTGTAAATACGATACCTCCCCAGAATAGGTAACTTTTCTGTACGGTTAGTTCGTAAGCCGATTCCCGAACGAGTTCGATGGGAACAATCTGGGTACCCCGATGCTTTAACACCCGTAAATAGGCCGTTACGCGCTGATGGGCCGGAACAGTAAACGGAAACCAGAAATAGCGATGGTGTCGAAGCCGTTGCGTAGCGGGCGTTTTCCAGCCCACGACCGGCGATGTTGACAGGAGATGACCCGATTCATCGACAATAAACAACTGGAGTTCGTCGAAACACCAGAAATCGATTTCGGCAAGCCACGATTGCGGCTGTGGGGCCGCGTTCTCCATCCGGAACCGCAACCAGATGGGCTTTGCTCGTTGCGCAGCGGTAATGACGCCAAAATTTGGAACGGGCGACGTGACCGGTTGGAAGGCTGACGTACCCGTTAATTGAGTAACGTCCCCGACCGTTCTGATACCCGACGAATCCCGAAAGTACGTCAGTTTCCCCTCCAGCGAAAGCTGATCCTGTTGGTCGGTAAGCGTAACGACGGGCTGGTTATGTAATGGCTGAGCCGCCAGATGCACTACCAGTGGCGAACAGGTTAGCAGGACTAGTAAGAGCTGGATAAAACGTCTCATTTACCGGACGGGTGACCCACTAATGTAAAACGATAGCTATTAATAAACAAATGAATACCAGTCGATACGTGTGCCATTGATCCGTAAAAACGAACGGTGGTGACCGATTCTAGGAGCACATTTCCAGAACCGGTCACCACCGTTCGTTTACAAGAATAGACTACTCTTTCCGGGTAGAGAACTGATAAATCGTCGTGGTTTTGTAGGTCTGACCGGGGCGCAGTACGGTAGTCGGGAAGGACGGCTGATTTGGCGAATCGGGGTAATGTTCGGTTTCGAGGCAGAGGGCGTACCGCTTTTTGTAGGGGAAGCCTTCACGACCTGTTACGGTGCCGTCCAGAAAATTGCCGGTATAAAACTGAATGGCTGGTTCGGTCGTGCGCACTTCCATGACGCGGCCACTGGTCGGCTCATACACCGTAGCGGCCAGTTTCAGCGAATCGCCCGAACCGTTCAGCACCCAGCCATGATCGTACCCGCCACCGTATTTGATCTGTGTATTCGTTGAATCGTTGATACGTGACCCAACCACCATTGGCTTGGTAAAGTCGAAGGGGCTATTAGCTACCGGCTCCAGTTTACCCGTCGGAATCAGGGTTTTGTCGACAGGTATAAATTTATCCGCGTTCAACGTAACCACATGGTCCAGAATATCGCGTTTGGCCCCACCGGTCAGGTTAAAATACGTATGGTTCGTTAGGTTCACTACGGTTGGCTTATCCGTAGTCGCCTGATAATCAATCTTCAGGGCGTTATCTTTCTGGAGGGTATACGTCACTTCCACCGACAGATTACCGGGATAGCCTTCTTCGCCATCTTTGGCTGTATAGCTCAGTTTAAGCGCCGGTTCCTCGCCTTCGATGGGCGTTGCTTTCCAGAGCACTTTGTCGAACCCGACTTTGCCACCGTGCAGGTGATTGCCCATGTTATTGATAAACAGCGAATACGTTTTGCCATCGAGCGTGAATTTTCCTTTGGCGATGCGGTTGCCGTACCGGCCGATCAGCGCCCCGAAGTACGGGTTATTTTTGACGTAGGCCGACAGCGAATCCTGCCCTAACGTAACGTCCTCAAATTTTCCATTTTTATCGGGAGCCGTCAGCGACACGATGATTCCACCATAGTTAGTGATCTGGGCGGTCATTCCCGATGCATTTTGTAATGTGTATAAGTCAGCCGTTTGTCCATCCGGCAACTGGCCGTAAGGTGCTTTCTCAATGACAGGCTTTTGTTCAGTGGTTTCTTTTTTGGAGTTGCAGGATGTCATCAGTAAAGAGGTCAGCAGAAGGGTTAGCGACAGAAATTGCGAAACAGATTTCATGAATTAATATGGGTTTGGGAAATAAAGGAATCGCTCAAAACTAGGCATTATCCGGAACGCCTACAAGCCTGTGGTGTCAGGTTCTCAAACCTGACACAGCAATGGGATTTAACCGCGTTCGGTTTTGAGAAACCTCACGGTGTCAGGTTCTCAAACCTGACACCACGGACACCGCGCCCACCACAGGCATCAATGCGCCATTCAGGAAAAACCGGTACGTCGTCAGAGCCAATAAGTACGTTTCATCGACGGTTAGCAGCCTTGTCCGTAATAGGCATTGGTACCATGTTTGCGCTCGTAGTGTTTCAGGCGGAGCGTATCTTTAATGCGGGGCGTATTGGGGTTGATCTGTAGGGTCAGATAGGCCATTTTCGCCAGTTCTTCCAGGACAGCCGAATTGTACACGGCCTTCTCCGCCGTTTTTCCCCACGTGAATGGGCCGTGGTTTTGCAGCAATACCATTTCCATTTCGTTGTAGAGCAATCCTTTCTGGGCGAACACATCAAAAATCTGATTGCCCGTTTCGTATTCGTAATCGCCCTGAATCATCTCGTCGGTCAGTGCCGGAGCGCAGGGAATATCCTGATGCGTATGGTCGGCGTGGGTCGTTCCGAAGATGGGAATATCCATACCCGCCTGCGCCCAGGCTACGGCATGCGTACTGTGCGTATGTGAAATGCCCCCGATTTTCGGCCAGGTTTTGTAGAGCAGGGCATGGGTTTTGGTATCGGATGAGGGGCGCATCGTTCCCTCCACGATTTTCCCGTCATAATCGCAGATAACGATATCCTGCGGTCTCAAGGCTTCATACGGTACGCCACTTGGTTTGATGGCAAACACAGCCCGCTCCCGGTCAACGGCGCTGACATTGCCAAACGTAAACAACACCAGCCCCAACTGTGGCAGTTGCATGTTGGCTTCATAGCATTCTTCCTTTAAGGTCGTGTACATTTTATGAATGATTGAGTTGTTGAATAATTGAGTTGTTGAATGCTACGTACTCAGTCATTCAACAACTCAATCATTCAATCATTAGAGTTCCAAAACTACCACCGAAACGGGCGGCAGAGTTACGGTTAGATTATCGCCGGAAAGTTTGGCGCCGTTGAAAGCGACGGGTTTGATTTTGGTTAAATTTTCGAACGTATTGTGGTCGCGGACATTGGCTGAAGTCAGGATACGTCCGGTAATGCCTGTTCCTTTCAGTCCTTTCAGATCGACCGAAATCTCCTGGGGTTTCGTTGGATCGATGTTTACCAGCGAGATATGCACTTTACCCGCTTTATCGCGTGAGGCTGAAACCGATACGGCCGCCAGTTTTTCGTTCTCAAATTTAAAATCATCAGATTTGATGTCAACGGGTAGCATCGTCGCGTCCTGATGAACGTTGTACATTTCCAATACGTGGTACGTGGGCGTCAGCAGTATCTTATTGCCTTTGGTCAGAATAACCGCCTGCAGTACGTTGATAGCCTGCGCCAGATTTGCCATTCGGACGCGTTCGCAATGTTTATGGAAAATATTGAGCGTAGCACCGGCCAGTACCGCATCGCGCATGGTGTTTTGCTGATACAGAAAGCCCGGATTCGTGCCCGGCTCTACGTTATACCAACCACCCCATTCATCCACAATCAGAGCAATCTTTTTCTCCGGATCATATTTGTCCATAACGGCCGAATGTTTCTCAATCAGCTCGTCCATGAGCAGAGCCTGCTGCATCGTTTTAAAATATTCCTGATCGCTAAACTGCGTAGCCGATCCTTTTTTGCCCTCACCCCACGACAGTACCGAATAGTGGTGCATGGCGATGCCTTCCATGAGCGAGCCCGGAATGTTTTTCATGAGCGTTTCGGTCCAGGTGTAATCGTTGTCGCTGGCGCCCGAAGCAATCCGGAAAATCCGTTCGTTACCAACCCGATTATTCATGAACGTACTGTACTGGCGGAAGATGTTGGCGTAGTAATCAGGCTTCATGTTGCCACCACAACCCCAGGCTTCGTTGCCCACCCCCCAGTAACGGACATTCCAGGGCTTCTCCCGACCGTTTTGCTGCCGAAGATTCGACATGGGGCTGTTTTTCTCGAAATTGACGTACTGCACCCACTCGCTCAGGTCCTGAACCGTGCCGCTGCCGACATTACCCGCCAGATACGGTTCCGTACCCAGCAATTCGCACATATTCAGGAAGTCGTGCGTACCGAAGCTATTGTCTTCTGTAACGCCACCCCACCACGTATTGACGATTTTCGGCCGTTTGGCTTTCGGCCCGATGCCGTCTTTCCAGTGGTACGTATCCGCAAAACACCCGCCTGGCCAGCGCAGATTAGGGATCTTTAACTTTTTCAGGGCGGTCACTACGTCCAGACGAACACCGTTCTTGTTGGGAACTTTCGCGTTGTTCTCACCCACATAAAAACCATCGTAAATGCACCGGCCCAGGTGTTCAGCAAAATGGCCGTAGATGTGGCGGCTGATCTGGTGTTTGCCCTCATCTGCCTTAATTGTCACTTTGTTCTGAGCCGAGACCATCAGGCTGATGCTGGCCGAGAGAAGGGTTAGGAAGAGTTTTTTCATAGTTATCTAATTTTGAATGATCGAGTGATTAAATAGTTGACGTATTGTTTTTATTCAATCACTCAATCACTCAATCATTCAATCATTCAATCATTCAATCATTCAATCATTCAATCATTCAATCATTCAATCATTCTATTTATAAGCTGCTTCGCTCCAGCGTAATTCGTTTTTCAGTTGACGCAGGTTCGTGTTGCGGTCAATTACGACCAGTTCGACTCCGAAAATGTCGGCGAAATCTTCGATGTGTTCGGTTGTCAGGTTCTGGCTATAAACCGTATGGTGAGCGCCACCGGCCAGAATCCAGGCGGCACAGCCGGTTTGCATGTCGGGTAGGGGCTTCCAGATGGCGCGGGCTACGGGCAGTTTGGGCAGCGCTTCAGGAACCGCTATCGCTTCTACTTCATTGACCAGAATCCGGAACCGGTTACCCATATCGATCAACGATACGTTAATCGCCGGACCCGCTGGTGCGTTGAATACCAGACGAACCGGATCGGCTTTTCCGCCAATACCCAGCGGATGAATCTCACAGGTTGGTTTGTCGGCTGCAATAGATGGACAGATTTCGAGCATGTGTGACCCCAGAACCAGCGGATTAACCGGGTCGAAATGATACGTATAATCTTCCATGAACGAGTTGCCGCCTGGTAAGCCCGACGCCATCACTTTCAGCGTGCGAACCATCGCCGAGGTTTTCCAGTCGCCCTCACCACCGAAACCATAGCCTTCCGCCATCAGGCGCTGGGAAGCAATACCCGGCAGTTGAGTCATGCCGTGCAGGTCTTCGAACGTATCGGTATAGGCCGAGAAGTTGCCATCCTGCAGGAATGCCCGCAGCCCGATTTCAATTTTGGCCGCGTCACGTAGCGAACTGTGTTGCGCTCCGCCTTTCAGCAGCGATTCCATGAGCGTGTAACTGTCAGCGTACTCGGTCACCAACTGATCAATCTCGGCATCGGTTACCTGATTGATTACCGCGACTAGGTCGCCAATGCCGTGCGTATTCACCGACATACCAAACACCATTTCGGCCGCTACTTTATCGCCGTCTGTGACGGCCACCTGCCGCATGTTGTCGCCAAAGCGAACGACTTTCATGGTTTTCAGCTCGTAAGCCGCTACGGCAACGCGAGCCCACGACGCAATTTTAGCCACTACGTCATCCTGCTGCCAGAAACCGACCACCACTTTGCGGTTGAGCCGCATCCGCGACATGATAAACCCAAACTCCCGGTCGCCGTGCGCCGACTGATTCAGGTTCATAAAATCCATGTCAATCTCACCCCAGGGAATGTCGCGGTTAAATTGGGTATGCAGATGGAGCATTGGTTTTTTCAATACGCTCAGCCCGCGAATCCACATCTTGGCGGGTGAAAACGTGTGCATCCACGTAATGATACCCACGCAGTTAGGCGCTACGTTCGCTTCCTGGCAGATGGCGTAAATTTCGTCCGGCGTTTTCACAACGGGTTTAAAAACGACCCGCACCGGCACCTGTGGCGACTTATCGAAAAATTGGGCAATAATGAGCGAGTGCGCATCGACCTGTTTCAGCGTTTCTTCGCCGTATAAATGCTGGCTACCGGTGACGAACCAGACTTCGTACTTTTTTAAATCAAGCATATTGTGTTGTAATAGAAGAACTAACGCCCTGTTTGTTTTCAATAAATTCGCCCAGCTTCAGGTATTTCTGATAGAGGATTTCATACGTAGTGGCCTGCTCAGGTCGAGGGTGGTATTCGGCATCGAAGCCAGAGCCCATGGCCTGCTGAGCGGCTTCCATCGTCGGATGAACACCGGCTGCCACAGCCGCGCACATGGCCGCTCCCAGTGCACAGGCCTGATCGGCGCTGGCGACCTGGATGGGTTTGTTCAGCACATCCGCCAGCGTTTGCATCACAAAAGGCGATTTCTTGGCGACACCACCGATGGCAATCACTTTTTTGATGGGCACACCCTCCTGAATGAAGCGATCCACAATGCTGCGGGAGCCGAAAGCCGTAGCTTCGACGAGCGCTTTAAAGACTTTAGGCGCATCGGTACCCAGATTTAGACCGGCAATGGCAGCTTTAAGGGTGTGGTTGGCATCGGGTGTCCGACGACCATTGATCCAGTCGAGGGCAATTGCGTCGTTTTCCGTGACGGGTAACGTAGCAGCCTGATCCGACAGATGGGGAATCAGGCGACGGCTTAGCGTATCGGCGGCTTCATCGCCCAGTAAGTCCCGCACGGGGCCGGTAATCAGGCGGGCAAACCAGGCGTAAACATCGCCAAAGGCAGATTGTCCGGCTTCCAGACCGAGCATTCCCGGTGCTACTGACCCATCCACCTGACCACAAATTCCCCGAATGAGCCGGTGGCCAATTTCTTCATTTGGCGCCATCAGAATATCGCAGGTAGACGTACCGATAATGCGAACGAAGGCATAAGGCTCGATTTCGGCGCCAATGGCACCCATGTGCGCATCGAAGGCGCCCACGCCGATGACTACGTCGGTCGAGAGCCCCAGTTTTTCAGCCCATTCGGCAGAAAGTTTCCCCATCGACTGATCGGCCGTATGCGTATCGGTGAAGAGCCTGTCGCGTAGTCCGCTCAGCAATGGGTCAAGCCGCGTCAGAAATTCGTCAGAGGGTAATCCATTAAATTCGCTGTGCCAGAGTGCTTTGTGGCCAGCCGCACAACGCGACCGACGTAACGTCAGCGGGTTTGTGTTGCCCGTCAGTACGGCCGATATCCAGTCGCAGTGTTCAATCCAGGAAAAGGCTTTCGTCCGAACCGCTTCATCGACCCGTAGAGTCCGGAGAATTTTGGCCCAGAACCATTCCGACGAATAAATTCCCCCGACGTATTTGGTATAATCGGTATCCCAATGGTGCGCCAGATCATTGATTTCATCGGCTTCCGCATTGGCGGTGTGGTCTTTCCAGAGAATGAACATGCCGTTTGGGTTTTCGGCCAGGTCAGGACGTAGCGCGAGGGGCAAGCCGGTTTCATCCACAGCGCAGGGGGTTGACCCGGTCGTGTCAATCGAAACACCGACGACCTGCTGCCGTACTTCGGCCGGTGCCTGCGCCAACGCGCCGGTAATGGTCGCTTCCAGACCTTCAAGGTAATCAAGTGGATGCTGCCTGAACTGGGAGGTGGCCGGGTTGCAGTATAGGCCCTGTTTCCAGCGGGTATATTCGTGTACATGCGTACCGACGGCCTGGCCAGTAAGAGCATTAACGACTAAGGCTCTTACCGAATCACTGCCAAAATCAACGCCAATCACGTAGGGGTTAGTCATGGTAATCTGTAGATCGTAGGGCTAGTTAGGAATCAGAAATTTGTCTTGAATCACCACAAATTGAGTGTCTTTTTTGAATCGTGTTTGATTGACACAATGTTACAAGACAATTGTGTTATTACCACGATAAAGAGTAATTATTTTTTGTCAATAGGTCTCTGGCAGCTTATGTCAGTGTCAGTTCAGGGAAAAAGCTAACGTAGTCGGTAAGATACTGTTGATACTTCTCGGTATTCAGTCGGTACAACTGTCCTTTCTTGGTGACAGAGTTGGTGTCTTTCTCCCCGGTGTTGATTAATAAGTCTGTCGACAGGATTTTCCGGCTGAAATTCCGGCGGTCGAGCTGCTTACTATATATAGCTTCGTATACCTTTTGAAGCTGCGGAATGGTGAATTTTTCAGGCATCAGCTCAAACCCGATGGCATGCAGCGCGGCCTTGTAGCGCAACTGATGCAAAGCCTGGGTAACCATAGCATTATGGTCGAATATCAGATCTGGCTTATTGTGTAAACTGATCCAGTAGGCATTGTGTGATTTGACAGCGTTCATATCCTGCTGTTGAATGTTGATGAGCGCGTAGTACACTACCGAAATGGTTCGCTCGACAGGATCGCGATTTACGGCTCCGAACGTCTGTAGTTGTTCGAGGTAGTTATTGGTCAGGCCAGTCAGGTTATACAAAATACGCTGGGCTGCACTTTCCAGGTCTTCGTTCTCATTCAGAAACCCGCCCATCAGCGACCATTTGCCGCGTTCAGGGTCGAAGTTGCGTTTGATGAGCAGCAACTGAAGCTCCTCACCATCAAAACCGAAAATAATGCAATCCAGAGCGACCAGAATTCGACTTGGGTGGGTGTAGTGAATCATAAACTGGTGGGCAAAGCTGAGTCTAAAAAATGATTGTGTTTAAAACACGCAATGTTGACTTGATCACAAACTACTAACAATTATTCAGTCCATATCTACTTGCTGCCAGCAAGACACGTATTTAGTCATATCTAAAAAAAAGTAATGGATGCCCTGTTGTGTGGGGAGCTACTTTAAAAAATTATTAAAATTTAATTTAATCTTTAGTTATTCCAATAAAGATGAATTATCTAAGTATAAATACTCATAAATATATGACCCCGTAAATATGACTATGGCCTACTATAATTAGGATTATTATAATAATAAAAAGTAATTTACTGGCCGTATTTTTACAGAAATTAATAATAGACTATTTTAAATAATACGCATAAAATTCCAAATAACAGGAGTTTTTGATAGATAAAATTAAAATACGATGCATAGTCAAAATTAAATTTGATTGCCTACTTCTACTTCGAAATTAGCTGTTTATATGATTTTTTTCATAAAAAAGCCTTGTATTAAAATTATGTTAATCTATTTTTGCAAGAAGTCCTTTAAGTAATATAACCTAACTGTTACAATTTGTATATGATGAAAAATTTACTCCTGAGCTTCCTGTTGGTATGCTCAGTCGGGATTTCTGCCTGGGCACAGGAACGGAAAATCACCGGTAAAGTGTCCTCGGCAGAAGATGATGGTTCCCTGCCTGGCGTATCGGTAGTCGTGAAAGGAACAACAGTCGGGTCTGTTACAGACGGTAGCGGTAGTTACTCGATCATGGCTCCGGCAAAAGGTACGCTGGTGTTCTCGTTTATTGGTATGGCGACCAAAGAAGTGGAGATTGGTGCCAATTCGGTTGTCGACGTTAAACTGGCTACCGATACCAAGCAGCTTGCTGAAATTGTGGTAACGGGGGTTGGGGTAGCTACAGACAAGCGTAAAATTGCCATTTCGGTTGAATCTGTTTCGGCCAAAGAATTACCACAGACCCCCTCTGCTTCGGTCGATCAGGCGCTGATTGGTAAAATTCCGGGTGCGCAGATCACCAGTCGGAGCGGTACGCCGGGAGCCGACGTAAACATTTTGTTGCGGGGTATCAACACCATCAACCGGGGCACTCAGCCGATGATTCTGATCGACGGTATCCAAATGGGCGCGACTAGTTTGCAAACCATTGATTTGAATGCCATTGAGCGCGTTGAGGTCGTACAGGGTGCTGCCGCAGCTACTATTTATGGTGCACAGGGCGCGAACGGGGTTATTCAACTGTTCACCAAAAAAGGAAAAAATGGCCAGCTGAACATCGATGTTTCGTCGAGCATAGCTTCCAATACGTACCTGAACGTGGGTGGATTGAGCAAGGCGAAATTTCATGCTTTCTCTACAGACGCCAGCAACAACATCATCGGGTCGTCGGGTAAGCCCATTACGTACGATGCGACGAATGGTATCTATACGGAGAACGTACAGTATAACTCGACCGATCCGACGGCTACGAACAGCAAGCCTTACGACGCCAACCTCCAATACCACGATCACTTTTCGTATTTCTTCAAACCGGCCAATACGATCAACAATAGCATTGCCATTTCGGGCGGAAGCCAGAAAGCTGATTTTGGCGTATCGGTTTCCAATAGCCACCAGGAAAGTAACATCCTGAACAACGGTTACTGGGATCGCAGCAACCTGTCGGCCAACGTCGGTATCCAGCTGGCTAAAGGGCTTATGCTGCGGTCAATCACGCAGTTGGCTTATACGAAAAGCACCCTGAAATCCAGCGACCGGACCATTCTGTACAACATGCTGAATGCCTATCCGCTGGCTGACTTTTCATTAACAACTGCCGATGGGTCCATTCCGTATAACATGAACCAGACGATTGGGATCAATGCATCGAACCCGTCGTATCGGCAGGCCTACACCCGGAATAATGACAACAAAATTGACATTATCCAGAATATGAGCCTCAATTACAAGTTTCCGAAATTCGTTGAATTGGATGCGAAATACGGTCTTAACTACCAGGTTCAGAATCGCGATCTGGAGTACCTGAACCAGTCGAATAACGCCAACATCAAGTACTGGCAAGGTCTGGGAACGGCAACGTACATCTCGAACTACAATACCAATAATGGGGGCGATCTGACGAAATACCTGAACACAAAACTGTTTCAGAACTTCCTGGCTACGGCGACAACGGTGTTTGATTTCAAAGAAGATTTTGCTTCACGTCTGCCTATCCGGTCAGTTACGCAGTTTGCGTTCGATTATCGGAACAGCAAGAACACGGAATACACCAACGTAGCACTTGGCTTACCAGCCGCTTTCTCGCCTTACAACGCTACCAATGCCTCGTCGTGGCGGGTTTATCGCGATTATACCGAGCCTTTCATTACGTATGGTTACCTGATCAACCAACGGTTTGAATACGGCGAATGGCTGGGTGTATCGGGCGGCTTCCGGAGTGATTTCTCGTCGGCATTCGGCCAGGGTTCCAAGCCGTTTACGTTCCCACGCGGTGACGGGTACCTGCGTCTGTCAGGTATGAATTTCTGGCAGAATAGCAGCGTCAATAACTACCTGCCTGAGTTAAAACTGCGGGCGGCTTATGGACAGGCGGGTATCCAGCCTAAGCCGTTTGACCGGTATATCACCATTACGCCAACCACAGTAGGCAACACCACGGCTTTCTATTACGCCAATGGGCAGAGTAACCCAGAGCTGGGCGTAGAGGTATCGCAGGAGGTAGAAATAGGCGCAGACATGGTATTCAGCTTGTTTAAAAAGAGTAGCTGGTTGAACGCCATTGCGCTTTCGGCAACGTATTGGGATCGGAAAACAAAAGATGCGATCTACACCATTGACGTAGCACCTTCTATCGGCCTGGGAACGCTGATTGATAACGCCTTTACCTTAGGCTCGAACGGTCTGCAGGCATCGTTGAACTCGACGGTGTACAATGGATCGAACGTCAAGTGGAACACCACCATCAACTTCGGTAAGCAAAGCTCCAAGATCATTTCGATCCGCAACAACTCTCCGGTTATTGTTACCTCCAACGCCGGTAGCACAAACTACGTACTGAAAGCGGGTGAAAAGATCGGTCAGTTGTATGGCTACAAAACCATTCATAGCGTCGATGCGCGGGACCCGAACGGCAATTACTTTATTCCAGAGGCCAGCCAGGAACAGTATACGGTAGCCAGCAACGGGTATGTTGTGAACAAAACAACTAAACAGCCTTATTTCACCGCCGATAAATTCAGCTTTGGCGACCCGAATCCGAAGTTTAACATGTCGTTTATCAACGATCTGACGTATAAAAACTTCCTGACGTTTAACGTTCAGTTTGACTGGGTAAACGGCAACCACCTCTACAACCAGACGAAAGAATGGATGTACCGCGATGGTATCCACAGCGATTATGCCAACCCGTTCACAATTGACGGTCAGACCGGTGCCTGGACAGCTTTCTATCGGGGCGTTTATGCACAACGTACTGCCAATGGTACGAAAGATTATTTCTACGAGGACGCGTCATTCCTGCGCCTGAGAAATATTTCGGTAGGACTTGATTTCGCCCGCCTGTTCAAGATTCCAGCGGTTAAGCGGCTTCAACTGGTGCTGTCAGGACGTAACATCTGGACCCTGACCAAGTACACCGGCTTCGATCCGGAAATCAGCTCAGGTACGTCGAACTCGGCCTGGGACAGAGGAACTGACCACAGCACGATGCCAAACTTTAAGTCGTATCAGGCTTCTTTAAACATTGGATTTTAAGGAAACCCATCCCCAACATTGTCTTTATGAATACGCTAAAAATAGTTGCCTTAACACTGGTGTTCGCTGGATTTATCACATCCTGTAAAGAACAACTGGACGTAAAGAACCCGAACCAGCCTTCTCCGGATGCGTTAAGAACGGAAAGTGGGATGATTTCCTACGGCGAGGGGTTTTATCTGACAGGATTCAGAGATGTAAAATATTACGATGGCGTGCCGGGCTATTTCTGGTCAGGGGCCATCGGTAATCACGAGCTGATGGGCGACGTGATCGGAACAGACATTGCGAACGTCTTTATCAATCAGATTGGCTGTCCCGATCAGGTTAAACTCGACGACGGTACGGTGTTGCTCAATCCGAATTCGCCTAACAAGCAAATTGATTTCATCCGGATCACGGCCAACGTTAACTCGACAGGTTTTCAGAACTCGACCTACTACGAGTGGGCCTATATGTACAACATGAACAACGCGGCCAACACGATTCTGGCAAACATTGAAGCCGTAACGTTTACGGGTGATGCCGCCACGAAGAAAGGTGCATTAAAAGCCTGGGCTTACTGGTGGAAAGGCTATGCCTATTCGCGGATCGGGTCGATGTATTATGCCGGAATCATCAACGACAAAGCAAATGGTGAAGTGCTGAGTGGTACGAACGGTAACTACGTTGCTAAAGAAGCTATTATTACCGAAGCGAACAAAAACTTCGATGAAGCTGCTAAAATTCTGGCCGGTCTAACCGTTAATGCTGACTATACGGCAACGTTGCAGGGCCTGATTCCAAGCTTCAACCGGGTCGGCAAAGGGGGTAGTGCATCGGCTGTTATAAGTCCTGCCATGTGGATACGTAACATCAACACGATGAAGGCCCGGAATATCCTCGTAAATACACGTGTTGCGTCCATGACCGCAGCCCAGTGGGCCGATATTCTGACGCTGACCAACGCTGGAATTCAGGCTTCGGACTTCGTTTTTACGGGCCGTTCGAATGCAACGGGTGACTTCTTATCGCCAACGAGCGGAACGGTTTCTGGAAAAACAACGGGTTCGAACAATACCTATAAAATTTCGGAACGATTGATTCAGGACTTCAAAACCGGTGATCTCCGGTTCACCAATAACTTTAAGCAACGGGCATCAGCTTATATCGGCGAAACGTCGCGGGGTAATTCCTTCTTCACGCGCTTTGATTTGGTCAACCGTGGAGCAGCGGGTTCAGAGGGAAACCCATCGGTAATTTCGTTTTCAAACACGAACGCGGGTGGGTATGAACTGTATCTGGCTAGTTCATACGAAGAAAATCAACTGATGAAAGCGGAGGCTTTGATCTATACCGGCAAAACGGAGGATGGTCTGGCGTTGATTGACGAAGTACGTAAGTCGCAGGGAGCCGGTCTGGAAGCTGTTGCCGGAACAGGTCTGACACTCGATGCTGCAAAAGAAGAACTACGTCGTGAACGTCGGATTGGTTTATTGTTCCGGGCGCTGTCGTTCTACGATGCTCGTCGTTGGGGCTTACTGGAAGCCGGTCGGACGGGCGCTGTTGCTCTTAGCCGCACTGGTGCTGTCAGCAGAAATGCTACCATTACGTATGGCTATCTGGATTACTGGGATGTACCCGATAATGAAATCGCTTACAACCCGCCAGCCGCTGGTAGTGCAGCCACAAAAAATCCGAAATAACCGTGTTTATAGCGGTGGATTACTGATATATAACGTTGACAATAGCCTGACAATGAGCGTATAAACAGTGATGGAGTAACAATCCAGACAAATACATACGGTAAAACAGCGACTCCCGGTACGTAGTATTCCGCTACTGATACCGGGAGTTTTTTTGTGTGCTAAGAGCTGGCTGCGTTTAAGCGCGCCATGCTAAAAAAGAACGTTCGACAAAATTTATGTCAATATATGGAAAGCAAAATATATACTGTTTTAGTTGTATTATATTGGCTAATAAATTCTAAGTTTGGAACGGCTCCGGTAGAAAAAACGGATGAGGCAACAGGGCTAATAAAATATGCCTGGGATTATGGAAGATAGACTACGAGAGAAATTAACCATTCTGGCCGATGCGGCCAAATACGATGTCTCCTGTGCATCCAGTGGTAGTAACCGGAAGAATGACGGAAAAGGAATCGGTGATACGGGTTCGGGTATCTGCCACACCTATACGGAAGATGGTCGTTGCGTATCGTTACTAAAAATACTGCTCACCAATTATTGTATCTACGACTGTGCATTCTGCGTGTCGCGCGTTAGTAACGACATCAAACGGGCTGCTTTTACCGTAGAAGAAGTAGTGGCGCTAACCATGAATTTTTACCGCAGAAACTACATTGAAGGCCTGTTTCTCAGCTCCGGAATTTTCAAGAATGCCGACTACACCATGGAGCGTATGTTACGTATTGTGAAAAAGTTACGGCTGGAAGAAAATTTTCATGGCTACATCCACTTGAAAACCATTCCCGGCGCCAGTGAAGAGATGGTTACAGAAGCGGGTTTGTATGCCGATCGAATGAGTATCAATCTGGAAATGCCCACCGAGGCTGGCCTTAAATTGCTGGCGCCCGACAAATCACATGCTGAAGTAAAACGGGAACTAGGCATAATTCGGGCAAAGTCCGTGCAGTTTGAGGATGAGCGAAAGTTGATCAAAAGTGTGCCCCGGTTTGTTCCAGCCGGGCAAAGTACACAGATGGTCGTGGGCGCAACCGCCGAAACGGATCGGGATGTGATGCACATGGCGAATCAGTATTACAAAGCGTTTTCGTTAAAACGGGTGTACTACAGTGGATATATACCGATTAGCCACGACAACCGAATGCCCATTATCGGCACTCCGCCACCTCTGATTCGCGAAAACCGCCTGTATCAGACCGACTGGCTGATACGGTTGTATGGGTTTGCCGTAGATGAAATTTTTACCGAAGTCTACCAAAATCTTGATCTCGACATTGATCCGAAACTGAGTTGGGCCTTACGGAATTTACACGTGTTTCCAGTGGATATCAACGCGGCTGATTACCAGTTGATCCTACGGGTACCGGGTATTGGCATTCGGTCGGCTCAGAAAATCGTGGCCGCCCGGCGGTTTGGCAAAATTCGAATCCATCAGCTAAAAAAGATTGGTATTTCCTATAATAAGGCGCAGCATTTCATTCGGTGTCTCGATACGCCGGTCCAATTCAACGAGCCAGATGCACAGCGGCTTAAACGAATTATTTTGCGTACAAGCCAGAGTAAATATGCCAACAATCAGTTTCAGCAATTGCGATTATTCTAATGATTGTTTACGTCTTCGACGGCAGTTTTCAGGGATTGTTAACGGCTATTTTTGAATCTTTTTCGCGGAAGCATGAAGTCGTTGATCTGATAGAGGAACGTCTCTTCGAACCCGGCTTTTTCGATGAACTGATACGTATCCGCACGGAGTCGAATCGGGCAGAACGTGTGTGGATAGGCTTGAAAAAGAAAGTGGGCATCGATGGTCAACAGCGTTTTTATCAGGCCTTTCTTTCTGAGAGTCCAACGGTTCTCCAGCATTTGTTCAACTTCGCTCAGTATGTGTTTCGCAGCCCGAATGGGTGTGCCGAAAATTTTGGGAACGCCGATGTGCTGGCTATAACACAGGCGGCCCAGAAAGTACATCGGGAAAAGCATCGGATGGAAGCTTTTGTCCGCTTCAAAAAACACCAGAATGGGTTATTTATGGCAGCTATATGCCCAGATTTTAACGTACTGCCGTTGATCTTACCCCATTTTAAAAACCGATACGCTGATCAGTCATGGCTGATCTACGATGAGCGACGCCATTACGGGATTTATTACGACGGCAATGTTGTTTGCGAAGTCCTTTTAGCGCACAAGCCCAGGGCGTCAACCGGGCAGGATGTTTTGGAAGCCGGGCTGGATGGCCAGGAGCGGTTATACGATACGTTATGGAAAGACTATTTCCGAAGCGCAAACATTACCGAGCGTAACAACCCGAAGCTGCATCTCCAACACGTACCTAAACGCTACTGGCGCTACCTCACCGAAAAACTGGATACGTTGACCTGATGCCAAAAGAACCCGTTTATACGGTAACGCTTAGTTACGTCGGCCTCTCGGTCCCTGGTTCGTAGCGCCGGGTCGTTCTGTACCGAACCGTTGATCGCTCGTTCTGTAGACCATTCGGGCAATAATGATCAGGGGCAGTTTGGTAAAAAGGGAGATGAAGGCAACCGCCGGACTCAGGAACGAAAGCACGACCGCCAGCAGCGCGTTGATCATATCCAGATTACAGAATAACCGATACTGCGAAATCATCAAGTCGGATACAGTATCCTGCTTCAGGAATTCATACCGGTTGGGACTTTCTTTGGAAAACCAATTCGTGTCCGACGCATAATCCCAGATAAAGTTCTGAAAGAGAGCGATGAACAGGATATTTAAGCTATACAGAAAAATGGCAGGCGTATCAAAAAAATAGCTGCTAACCAGCGATGTAGAGAACGGAAGCGTGACAATAAAGAACAACCAGAGAATATTGTACCAGAGAAGCCGGTCATTAATCTTCTTTATGTGTGCGAAGAACGTATGATGTGTTTTCCAGAAATTGGCGATGTTGATAAAGGATAGCACGAAAGCCGCAAATACTTTCCATTCTCCCAGAATATCCGAAAAGCTCAAATGGCCACTGGGTGTAGGCTCAATTTTTATATCCAGTGCCAATAACGTAATGGCAATCGCTACAACAGCATCGCTGAAAAAAACAAGACGTTCCAGTTGCAGATTTTTGTCTTCGCCCCTGGCTGTTACGTCTTCGTTGAAACGTTGGGTAGGATCGTTCTCAGCTGACACGTTTTTTGCGCTTTTGTCAACGTAATGTGGATAAAATTCCGGTGCTTATGCTGGAACGCTCCGGGTTCGTTCAATATCGCTCCAATAAGCTAATCGGGTAGTTTCTTCATTCTTTTGTAACGATTTAAACTACCCGATACCCCGGTTTATACAATCGAAGAGTGAAGTCGGTAAGCGTTAAACTTAATTAAAGCCCAGCTTTTCCCGTACTCGTGTCATGGTCCGTTCGGCAATGGCGCGGGCTTTTTCTTCACCGGCTTTTAATTCGGCTTCCAGTGCATCCGGGTTTTCCACCATATAGTAGTTGAACCGTTCGCGCTCTGTGGCAAATTTCGTCAGAATAAGTTCGTAGAAGGCTTTCTTGGCCGTACCATAGCCGTAATTCCCCCCTTCATATAAACGGCGTAATTCCTGCGCCTGCTCATCCGACGCCAGCAGTGAATACAACTGGAAAGTAATATCCGTATCCGGGTTCTTCGGGTCTTCAAGCGGTGTGGAGTCCGACTTAATTTTCTTGACTACTTTCCATAGTTCGTTTTCAGGCAGGAAAATGTCAATGTAGTTATTGTAGGACTTGCTCATTTTGGCTCCGTCGATACCCGGGATGGTCATCAGGCGTTCATCGATACGCGCTTCGGGCAGTACGAACACGTCCTCGTTATACTGCCGGTTAAATGCGCTGGCAATGTCGCGCGTCATCTCGATGTGTTGCCGCTGATCTTTTCCTACCGGAATAATTTCGGCATCATACAGAAGAATATCGGCCGCTTGAAGGACTGGATAAATAAACAGACCCGTACTGGCCGGTGTGCTGGACCGCTCAGACTTTTCCTTGAACGATGTTGCGTTGTTCAGCATCGGTACAGGCGTAAAGCAGCTCAGGTGCCAGGCCAGTTCTGTATGCTCGGCCACCCTCGACTGCCGCCAGAAGGTGTTTTTCTCAGTATCGAGGCCAAAGGCCAGCCAGGTAGCGGCTACCGCCCGGGTATATTCCCGGCGGGTTGGTCCGTCTTTGATTGACGTTAAGGAATGCAGATCGGCAATGAACAGAAACGACTCATTGTCAGATTGTTTTGATAAATCGATAGCGGGCTTGATGGCCCCCAGAATATTTCCTAAATGCGGTCGCCCGCTGCTCTGAATACCCGTTAAGATTCGTGACACGTGATAGAATGATAAGTGATGAATGATGAATGATGAATGGTTTCGCGTCAGCCCATTCATCATTCATCATTTATAATTCATAATTATTTCCCCTGTGCTTCGACTACCGCAATGGCAACCATGTTTACAATTTCGCGTTCGGACGAACCCAGCTGCAGTACGTATACCGGCTTCCGAATGCCGAGCAGAATCGGCCCGATGGCATCGAAACCTGCCGCTTCGCTCATTAAGTTATAAGCAATATTTGCCGCCGACAGGTTGGGAAAAATGAGCGTGTTGGCTCCTTCAGCGGCTAATACGCTGAAAGGATGGTTTTGCTGGAGTAATTCCGTATTAAAGGCCAGGTGCGCCTGAATTTCGCCATCTACGATCATATCCGGATGTTTGCGCTGCAAAATTTCAACGGCGCGGTTCATCTTCTCGGCATCCTCGCCTTTAGCACTCCCGAAGTTGGAGTACGTAACCATCGCAATACGTGGCTTGATGTTGAATCGCTCAACGGTTTGCGCAGTCAGCTCGGTTATTTCCACGATTTCTTCGGCCGTCGGGTTGAAATTGACGGTTGTGTCAGAAAAGAACAATGGTCCGCGCTTGGTCAGCAGAATATACATACCCGCCACTTTTTTCACACCCGGTTCTTTGCCAATGATTTGCAGGGCAGGACGGATGGTATCGGGATAGCTACGTGTCAACCCCGAAATCAGCGCATCGGCTTCGCCCGTTTCGACCATCATGGCGCCGAAATAGTTGCGGATGTTCATCAGCTTCCGCGCTTCAGTAAGATTGACTCCCTTCCGTTTACGCTTCTCGAAAAACAGATCACCGAACCGTTCGACAAGTCCTTCCTGCTCAGGCGCGCGCGGGTCGAGGATTGGAATATGTCCTAAATCGAGGCCGTTTTCCTGAATGATCTGCTGAATCTTTGCTTTTTCACCAAGCAGAATAGGGTGGGCAATGCCTTCATCCCGAACCTGCTGAGCGGCTTTCAGAACCTTGAGGTTTTCGGCATCGGCAAACACGACTCGCTTCGGATTGGCTTTGGCTTTGGTAAGAATAACCCGCGATATCTGGTTGTCCTGCCCCAGCCGACGCGCCAGTTGTTGTTCGTAAGCGTCCCAGTCAGTAATTGGTTGCCGCGCCACCCCCGACGTAATAGCTGCCTTGGCCACAGCGGGCGCTACGGTCGAAAGCAGACGTGGGTCAACGGGTTTAGGCAGTATGTACGTCCGGCCGAAAATCATATTCGATTCGCCATAAGCCAGGTTCACCAGATCCGGTACGGGCTTCTTGGCCAGGTCGGCCAGCGCATACGTAGCGGCCAGCTTCATGGCTTCGTTGATTTCAGTGGCCCGAACGTCGAGTGCACCCCGAAAAATGTAAGGAAACCCTAATACGTTGTTGACCTGATTTGGATAATCGGAGCGGCCCGTTGCCATGATAATGTCAGGGCGGCAGGCCATGGCTTCATCGTAGCTGATCTCCGGATTCGGGTTCGCCATGGCGAACACGATAGCATCCTTTGCCATTGTGCGGATGAGTGCCTGGCTCACAATATTTCCTTTCGACAGCCCCACAAATACGTCCGCCCCGTCGAAAGCGTCGGCTAATGAACTGATGGGACGACTCGTGGCAAACGGACGCATTAACTCATTCAGATCGGTCCGGTCGGTAGTGAGCGGCCCATTCACATCGAACATCACCATATTCTCGTGTTTGGCACCGAGCGCAACGTACTGACGGGCACACGAAATGGCGGCAGCTCCGGCACCCAGAATCACAAACTGGGCCGTTTCAATACGTTTGCCAACCAGTTCAAGCGCGTTGAGCAACGCGGCTCCGCTCACGATGGCCGTACCGTGCTGGTCGTCGTGCATGACCGGAATGTTCATCTCGCGCTTGAGCCGTTCCTCAATCTCGAAACATTCGGGCGCTTTAATATCTTCCAGATTGACGCCCCCAAACGTGGGTTCGAGAATCTTGACGGTACGTACAAATTCGTCGATATTCTTGGTATTCAGCTCAATGTCGAAGACGTCGATGTCCGAATAAATTTTGAACAGCAATCCTTTTCCTTCCATAACGGGCTTACTGGCCAGTGCGCCAATATCGCCCAGACCCAGCACGGCTGTACCGTTGCTGATAACCGCTACCAGATTCCCTTTGGTCGTGTATTTGAAGGCATCGTCGGGATTGGCTTCTATGGCCAGACACGGTTCTGCTACGCCCGGCGAATACGCTAAAGAAAGATCTCGCTGCGTATTATATTCTTTGGAGGGGATAACTTCCAGCTTACCCGGACGTCCCTTGGCGTGGTAATCAAGAGCATCTTCGCGCCGTATTTTGTGAATCATAACTGTGGTTGACGAGTTTTTGGCTCAACGATTGGACCGCGAAGGTACGGAAAAAGTAGGCGGGGTATTATGCCGACGGTAAGACTTTGTACCTGTCTACGTAAACCCAACCCGCCCAGCAGCACAGGAGTAACATGCCCAGCAGGATAGTACGTTGGGTAGGATTCGTGTGCGTTGGTTCGTAAATGGGCTTGTCTGTCATAAGCTGAACGTTGTTGCCCTGATTGATGCCAAAAACCGCGATTTGAGCGTACCTGTCAAATTTGTCGCCGAACGTAAGCGGCTCTTTTTTCAAAATCTTTTTCCGAAACTCGCTTTTCCGGATGAGTAACGTAACGGGGCGTTTCAAGGCGATGGCCTGTTTTAGTGGCCGTATGTTTGTCGCGTAACTACTGCGGCTGGCATAAAATGTAAAATCAGGCCAGGGCTGTAACTGGAAATCAATGCCCTTAAAACTGTATTTGGTTTGCTGGATGGAAACGCGATTAACAACGGCGGTAACGGAAATAACCGGGGCTGGTTTCTTGTCGGCGGAATCATGGGCAAGGTATCCAAAAGCGATGTTGGCGCTTATGAGCAGGGCGAACCACCCTATGGACCATCGAAATCGGTTCCGCTCGGTGCTTGTCAGTACGTTCTGTTGCGGTCCCGGATTACCGTATTGAGTCAACTGATCGTGTATGAAATCGTAATCATCAAATTCATTTGACCGGACAACGAACCAGTTGTTGTTCAGATAAACCGTTAACTCCCTGAATTGACGTCCCGACGTAACGGTACGTTCGTTATAAGCCAGAATAGCTGAATAAGTGTGCTGATGCACTTTCTGCCCTACTTTCTGGATAAGAAAATCCGCTTTACGTAGCTCAATCGTCGATGCGCGCGGCCCAAAATCGGCCAGCACTGCAATCCACATCATCGGAACCGTTGCAAAAAAGAACAGCACCATTCCCAGGTCTGGATAGGGGAATTCGCTAATGGCAAGTCCGGTTGGTATGCCGACCAGGATTGCGAACAGGACAAGAAGTAAAAGCCAGAGTAAATAGTTGCGTTTCCTTCTAAAACTGAAAACCTCTTCCTGTTGACTGACCATCAGACAAGTGCTTTTTACTATAACGCTGCTGAAGGTCAATTTCTACCCGCTAATAATGGCTACGGTTAGTCGACTAACGCATACGAGTTTTCTCCGCTCGTCGGTGATGCGGATATCCCATACGTGCGTAGTGCGGCCGACTCATGAGGCACTAAATCAAGCGGAAATTATAAGGCTAAGCGCTGAAATTCTTCCCAATCATCTGGTAAAATCACTGTAGATGAGTCGGTTAGGTCAGAAGAATAGTACTTCTCTACAAGCTGTCTGATAAGCCGATAAGCAGTTGATGATGCCAAAGCTGGCTGTGAGAGCAATGTGAGCAGTCGGGCAAATAATTTGTCTTTTCGAGCCAGATATTGATCAGTCATGAATGCATCCTCAGATAAATTCCGGTGGAAATTGATCAACGAATCAATTTCCTGAATTTCACGGATTAAATCGTAAGCCTTTAAGAGTTGCGCGTTCTTCATTGGCATGTACTAATTCAATAAATCCTTTTCGATAAACAATACCCCGGCGATTACGCTCTGTTTTGCTAAATTTATCCAGCCAATAAGCCCGGTCACCAACATACAATGCAAATGAACGATGCTCAGGCGGAAAAACTCGTACGATATAAGCGTCCATACCGTAACTTAACGATAATGGATATTTGAATTGAGCTAGCTCATTCTCTAAACGTGTCGCTACGTCAAAGTTAACAAAAGTGACAATGTCTATATCATTTGGGCTAGCGTTCGTTGTCGTAAAACTCCCGTCAATCCATTGAATAAACGGCGTATCACCCAAAATATCATACATCTCCAGCATGTAATCGATATACTTGCTGAACAGTTCTTTACGTTGCCTGGTTGGTATATTCCATACAAAAACAGACGCTAATTCGTCAACCGTCGATGGGACATTATAATCAGGAATTATTAATCCACGGCTATTAAGCTCAAGCATATTACGGTACGTACTGATCAATTATGGTCTTCAATTTTACCCGCTAATAATGGCTACTGTCAGCCGACTAACGCATACGAGTTTTTCCCGCTCGTCGGTAATGCGGATATCCCATACGTGCGTTGTACGGCCGATGTGAATAGGCGTACAGCGGCCATACACCCAACCCTCACGTACCGAGCGGAGGTGATTGGCGTTGATTTCCAGACCAACAGCCCGTTGTTTGGCAGGGTCGTCCAGTAGCATATACGACGCTACGCTGCCCAGCGTTTCGGCCAGCACAACCGAGGCTCCTCCGTGCAGAATTCCAAACGGTTGCTGCGTCCGTTTGTCGACGGGCATCCGGGCAGTCAGGTAGCCCTCGCCTGCTTCCATAAATTCAATGCCAATGAATTTACCAATGGATTCGGTGTGAATAAAATCAAGCGCATTCAGATCAAAACCAGCTTTCATAGTTATACAGGAAAATGTTTCAGGCGTATTGTTTATCATTCCAGATTTTAGGTTACCGAAGCCAACTTAGAACCTGAAACTTGACGCGTTAATCAGACAAATACCGTGTTTTTTGCGTAATTTTGCGCTTTAAAATTGAAAAAAGTCACCAACTGACAACGCATTACGCTTGACACAAAAAACAATTTATCTGATTCGCCATGGTGAAACCGACTACAACCGGCGGGGCGTAGTGCAGGGGAGTGGTGTTGATTCGGACTTAAACGAGATGGGCCGGGCGCAGGCTATGGCGTTCTTTCAAGCTTATCAGCACGTACCGTTCAACAAAATTTATATCTCAGGTCTGAAACGGACGTATCAAACCGTTGAATCCTTTATTGAACTGGGCATACCGTATGAAAAACTGACAGGACTCAACGAAATTAGCTGGGGGGTTATGGAAGGCAGAGCCCCCGGTAATCTGGATAATGAATACTACCGTAATCTGATCGAAGCCTGGGCTTCAGGGAATACCGCCGTTACAACCGATGGGGGCGAAAGCCCGGATCAGGTAGCTGTTCGTCAGAAAGTAGCCATTGATCATATTCTGGCGCATCCGGAGGAAGAAACGGTACTGGTAGCGATGCACGGCCGGGCCATACGCATTCTGCTCTGCTGGCTGACCAATCAGCCCCTGGCTACGATGGACCATTTTGAGCACAGCAATCTTTGTTTATATAAACTCCGCTACGATTACGATACCAATACGTTTACGATTGAATTAGCCAACGACACAGCTCATCTGTTATCGCTGGCTATTGCCTAACGAGAAGGGAGGAGTGGCGAAACGGGTAGAGAGAAAAATAATTTAGTCTCCCTCTCATCCGTTTTCCTTTTCCTCCCTTCCTCCTTTTTTTCCATTGGTGTAGTATCCCGGCAATCTGAATTATTATCCAGTATATTCGCTAATTGTCCGGTAAAAGGGACGTAGTGAAATGGAAATGTCGAAGCAGAAGATATACTGGTTTTGTCAGCTTTTTGGCTGGACGCTCCTCATTCTGGTGGAGTATGTGGCCTACGTGCTGGAAACGCCGGTCTTCGACCCCGATATGCTCTATCTGGCTATTGCCAATGTTTTTCTCGGCATAACCCTGACGCACCTCTACCGGTTGATGATCCGGCGCTGGAATTGGGTGCGATTACCTTTTTTTCGACTGGCTCCGCGGGTGCTGCTATCGGTTTTTGTGCTGGCCCTGATTATGACGCTGGTGAATATTCCCATCGATCGTCGGTTGTTCCCTCAATATTTCATCGAAGAACCCTGGCCGACTATTGGGTACCTGATCAGCTGGGGCAAAACGATGCTTACCTGGGTACTCAGCTACACGGCCTATCACTACGTAGAGGAAAACCGTAACGCAGAAATTGAGCGTATCCTGCTCAAAACGAGCATCCGCGAAACCGAGGCTAAAGTGTTACGTTCGCAACTGAATCCGCATTTCGTTTTTAATGCACTCAACAGCATTCGGGCCCTGGTTTACGAAAACCCAACCAATGCACAACAGGGAATTACGCAACTCTCCAACCTGCTACGTAACTCGCTGCTGGCCGACCGACGAAAAACCGTTGAATTACGGGAAGAAATTAAAACAGTGGAAGATTACTTAGCCCTCGAAAAAGTTCGCTACGAAGATCGGCTGACGTCCTATATTGATCTCGATAGTCGGACACTTTTCTGGCAGGTGCCACCCATGATGCTTCAGACGCTGGTTGAGAATGCGATCAAGCACGGCGTGTCAACAGCCATCGGGGGCGGATTTGTTGAAGTTCGTTCGAGTATCGTTGCCGACAAACTGCACATTATTATCCGTAATACGGGCGTTCTGGGCGATAAAGAAGCTTCTGGCGGTTTTGGGCTGGCTAACACTGCCCAACGTCTTGAACTGCTTTACGGACCCGAAGCTAAATTTCAGATATTTCAGGAGGCCGACAGCGGCAACAACGGGCCGGTTGTTTGTGCCGAAATTACCATTCCAGCCCAGTCGGAGGGCCTATTTAAACGTAATGTAAACGTAAAAATGATGAATGAGAAATGATGGATGGGCTGACGCGAAACCATTCATCATTTCTCATTCATCATTTCTCATTCCCGTATGAAGACCCTATTAATTGACGATGAACGCCTAGCCCGCAACGAACTGCGTCGGCTGCTTGAGAACTTTCCGAAAATTCAGATTATTGGTGAAGCCGCCAGTGCGAATGAAGCCTTGCCCATGATTGAAGAACTGGAGCCGGATCTGTTGTTTCTGGACATCCAGATGCCTGGTAAGAATGGCTTCGAATTATTACAGTCTATCGAGGGGAAAACGCCGGAAGTAATTTTTACGACCGCTTTCGATGAATACGCCATAAAAGCCTTCGAATTCAATGCCCTCGACTATCTGCTCAAACCGGTTGAACTGGCCCGCTTGTCAGAAGCCATCCATCGGGTAGAAGAAGAGCAGCATATTCCAGAATCATCGGGTGGGGTAACAACGGGCGGATCGACAAAAATTCTGGGCGAAAATGATCAGGTTTTCGTAAAAGACGGTGAAAAGTGCTGGTTCGTTAAGTTAGGGAAAGTGCGGCTGTTTGAGTCGATGGGGAATTATGTTCGTCTGTATTTCGATGATCAGAAACCATTGGTACTCAAATCGTTGAATGCGCTGGAAGACCGGCTGAATCCGGCTACGTTTTTCCGCGCAAATCGGAAGCACATCATCAATTTGCAATGGATTGAAAAAATTGAACCCTGGTTTAGTGGCGGCTTACTGGTCACATTACGTGGAGGAGATAAAATTGAAATTAGCCGTCGGCAGGCAATACGATTTAAAGATTTGTTAAGTTTGTAAGAGTTGATGATGTCGCACCGGCTTAAAATCTGGTGCGACATAGCTACTTACAACCTGTTTAAAGCAACGAATTCTGGTGCTCAACGGAAGTTGCTTCCTCTTCATGAACTACTTTTTTGTCCGTCTTCTGGGCCTTCTTCCTGGGTTTCTGTTCGCTTGTCATCAGCCTTCTTCTGGCCCACCCGCTTTAGCTCATCAGCAGTACACGTATACGGGCTCCAGTCGGTGTGATACGTCGAGCAATACGGGGGTAGACGTAGCCGTCTCGTATTTTTTGTTGAAGGATGAAAGTGAAGGAGCGCGCAAAATCAATGACAGTCTGCGGTCGATGGCGGTTAGCAGCATTGTCAACTGGCTTGACAGCACAACGATTGCCACCAACCCCAATTTACGGACCGACCTGCCCAGGACCGCTAACTTATTTGCGGCCGACTACGAGAGCATGCGGAAAGATATGGGTAATTTAGGCGGTTGCTGGGAGTTGAAAACCAGGGCCGATACACTTTTCGTAGGCCCTAAGGCGCTAACGGTGGAGCTGGAATCATACGCTTATACTGGTGGTGCACACCCAAATTCCAATTTGATGTACTGCACGTTCGACCGGGAAACGGGCCGGGTACTCAACCTGACCGATATGGTCACGGACACGATTTCTTTGGTTGGTATTGTTGAAAAAGCTTTCCGGGCACAGCAAGAGTTGTCATCAAATACAAATCTTGAAGAGCAGGGTTACTTTCTGCGGGACGGTCATTTTTTTCTGCCTGCTAATGTCGGAATGAGCCGGGACGGTTTGGTTTTCTACTACAATCCCTACGAAATTGCCGCCTACGTAGTCGGTCCTATTCAGGTTACAGTACCGTATACGCAACTCGGCGATATTTTGCGTAAGGAACTACTTGACTAAGGGATAGAATCGCTGCGAGATTGCTCATGAGTGAAAGGGTAGGTTAGCACGGCTCCCGGTTATTTCTGTAAGTTTGCTCTCTCCAACGATCTCTGCTGCTGGCTCGACAGGTCGTTAACGTGATTTATGAGACTAAAATGGATGGCTCCGGTTGTCGTGAGCAGCTTGTTTCTATTACTGTTTTTCTGTTTCAAAGTCATTCGGTTTCAGGGGCTGTATTATACATTCAACGACATGTACATTTTCCTGCAGGAATCATGTAGCTGGATGGACGGACGGCCTTTGCTCTATGAGAATATCTGGGGGTACGATGACCGAATTCACAACAATTACGCTATGCTATTGTGGGGGCCGCTTATCCATTTGGGCGGAGCCTATGGGGCGTTTGCCGTCCAAACAGGCCTCTCGCTGTTGAGTTACGGACTGATACTCCATCACCTGAGCCGACGGATGAGCAACTGGGCTTTGTGGCTTATTTTGTTGGTTTTACTGACTGGTCCTGTCTGGTTCTGGTTCAACGATCACCCCGGCATTGGCTGGCATCCTGAATTGACGTATCTGCCGCTTACGCTGTTGTTTATCTGGGCTTTGCTTACGCACCAGACAGTCTGGTTTTGGGTGATTGCCGTGTTAATTGTTGCCGTTAAAGAAGATGGAGCGTTATTAGTCGGTGTTATTCATCTGGCGTTTCTGAGCATACAGTATTTAGTTTCTGACAAACGCCGTACGTTGATCGACCTGTTGAAGCAGCGCCGGTTTTGGCTAACGGCAGCCGGATGGGCAGTCCTGTTTATTGCGGGGATGGCTTTCTTATCGTACAAAAATCATTCGGCGGAGCCAGAGCCCCGGTTGCAGCAAGCTATTAATGCGATTGAAACGGGATTGCACGACCGGGTTTTTATCCGCAAAAACCTGAAACTTGTCTTCCAGACCTTTCTGCTCCTGTTGCCCTCCATTGGGTTTCTACTGTATGGCCTCTATCGGGTTGGCTGGCGGCAGGTTGGTAGCGTACTGCTGATTTATGCGGTTGCGCAGTCGGCGTTGCTGCTTTCCAACTGGGTGCAGGGCGCTACTTATTACGGTACCAATGCGCTTTTTGACATGGTCTCATTAACGTGGCCTCCACGCTTTGTGCTGGTCTATGCGTTCTCGGTCACGTATTGTCTGGCTATCTGGTCATTGTTAGGCATTGGCGAACAACCTGTATCAGTCTGGAAACCAGCACTTATTGGATTGGTGCTGGTATGTATTCAACTGCCGATTGTGCAGTATGCAAGACCCGATTTTCAACTGATTTCAATAGTACGTAATCTGGTGAGACATCGCTTTGATCCGTTCAAAGAGCCAATGCTGCCTGCGTCAGACGTAGCGGTAGTGGAAACGTTGGCCAGGGCGATTCCGGCGCATTCCAACGTATTTATCTTCGATTTTTTAATTCCCTTCTTTCACAAGCATTACAACATCTGGCCAACGGAAAATCAGTGGGAAGATGCTGATTTAGCCATTATTCCGACTAACGATGTT
The DNA here is from genome assembly GCF_045160025.1 of Spirosoma sp. KNUC1025. Taxonomy (GTDB): domain Bacteria; phylum Bacteroidota; class Bacteroidia; order Cytophagales; family Spirosomataceae; genus Spirosoma. Next base: position 6,342,806 of record NZ_CP087139.1, on the reverse strand, counting down.
CACAAACTTGGTGAGCATCTGCCCCGCGTTATGAAACACCCATACCAATCTATTCGCTTAAGCACCTATACTATTTTTGTAACGCCCGCTTACGAGCCTTACGTCAAGGCTGCAATGCAACCCCTGAAGTAAGAAATTGAGTAGGTTTTCGTACGCTTATTGTTCAGAAAGAGTACGTTTTATCGTGTTGACTATTTATTCCTGTTACGCTCATGACACTCGATCAATTTACGGCAACGCTTTCACAAACTAACCCACCTGCCGACCTGCACCCAATTTTGCAGGGGCTTTGGTACGATGCCAATGGCCATTGGGAGCAAGCTCACAACATCGCTCAAAGTCGTGAAGGAACACAACTGTATGATCGGCTTCATGCGTATTTGCACCGTAAAGAAGGCGATCGCTTTAATGCTAATTACTGGTATCGGCGGGCAGGTGCTACGTTCTTTAACGGGTCGCTGGAAGACGAATGGAAAGAACTGGTACAACAGAACTTAGCCTAGTTCAGGGTATATAAGGGCCACCTGTTTCGCCCCAGCCCCATTTGGGCATAGGCGCGTCTGTCGGTTCACTAACGGTTTCCTCCTTCGAGTTAATCACAGCCAGCCGGGAGCCCCATTCCAGATAGCCGACCAGAGCCGAACGAAATTCCGGGTCATCCGGCAACCCAACGACATCGGCCGTGTCCAGAATCAGCTCTATCCAGCGCCGACGCTGGGTTTCGGTCAGGTGCTTACCCAGATGTTTATGAATCATTTCGTAATGACTTCCCTCATTGCTGCTGTACGTAGTGGGTCCCCGAAATACTTCAGCAACAAAATGAGCCACGTGCCGCGAATGATCAGGTGACATACCCCGAAACACGGGTTCCAGAATTGTATCGTTCCGAACCCGTTTGTAAAATAAATCTGTCCAGGCTTCAAAATTATCCATCCCGCCCGCCCATTCATAGAGCGTCGGCACAGTTGCTTTGGGTTGAGCGTCCATGCGATTATTCGTTGTTTGGCGGTTAAGTTAACGTAAAAAGGCCGCACTCCGAAGAGCGCGGCCTGCGTTTGTCGATGAATGGGTAATATTATTGAACCTCTTCCTCTTCGGGGATCAGTACGGTACTGACATCCGTGAGGGGTAGACCAAATGCGTCGGCAACGCCTTTATAAACAACTTTGCCATCAACCACATTCAGGCCCAGTTTGAGGTCTGAGTTATCGCGACATGCCTGCTGCCAGCCTTTATTAGCCAGTTGCAGAGCGTAGGGAAGTGTAGCGTTTGTTAAGGCCAGTGTGCTGGTATAAGGCACCGCACCGGGCATATTGGCAACGCAGTAATGAACTACGTCGTCGATGATATAGGTTGGATTTTCGTGCGTAGTTGGGTGGCAGGTTTCAATACAGCCGCCCTGATCCACTGCTACGTCGACGAGTACGGTACCCGAGCGCATCAGTTTCAGCATCTCACGCGTAATCAGGTGAGGAGCTTTCGCACCCGGAATCAGTACTGCGCCTATAATCAGATCACAGACTTTAATCATCTCGCGAATGTTGTATTCGTTCGACATCATGGTCTGTACATTGGGTGGCATAATATCCGACAGATAACGTAACCGGGACAGATTCACGTCCATAATCGTTACGTGTGCGCCTAAACCTGCCGCCATTTTAGCGGCTTGCGTGCCAACAATGCCACCGCCCAGCACCAGTACGTTTGCTGGTTTAACACCCGGTACGCCACCGAGCAAAATGCCGCGGCCCTTCAATGGTTTTTCGAGGTATTTGGCTCCTTCCTGAATCGCCATCCGACCCGCTACTTCCGACATGGGAACCAGCAGTGGCAAACTACGGTCGGGTCGCTCAACAGTTTCGTAGGCCAGGCAGACGGCTCTTTTAGCCAACATAGCCTGCGTAAGCTCTTCCGACGAAGCAAAGTGGAAATAGGTAAACAGCAACTGGTCTTCTTTAATCAGGTCATATTCAGCCGCAATTGGCTCTTTGACCTTCATAATCATTTCCGCAATCGCATATACATCTTCAATGGTTGGCAGCATAATTGCGCCAGCCGCAATGTATTCTTCATCCTCAAATCCGCTGCCCTCGCCTGCATTGACCTGCACATATACAACATGCCCATGCTTACGAAGCTCGGTTACACCCGCCGGTGTAAGCGCAACACGATTCTCATTATTCTTAATTTCTTTAGGAACACCAATAACCATATTGGTCAGACTGGTTTGGAAGGTTACTTAATACTAATACAAAGGTAAAGCGGGTCTATTTGTTTTCTAAGAGACGTATTTTTTTGGGAAATGTGCGTACGAATTAGCTGATTTGCCGGAAATAGTTCTGTTGACTGCATATATACTCACTCCTGGACGTAAAAAAGACCGTTATGGCAATCATTGACGCTATAGACCGCAAGATTCTGAAGATATTACAGCAAAATGCCCACTTAACCATTCAGGAGGTAGGGCAGCAGATCAACCTGTCGAAGACCCCTGTTCATGAGCGTATTCGTCGGCTTGAGCGTGAAGGCGTTATTGAACGATACGTAACGATTGTGGATAAGAAAAAAGTAGGAAATCTATTGATGATCTATTGTCAGGTAACGCTGGACCGGCAAACCCGCGATGCATTCACCGCCTTCGAGGTAGACGTTCGCGAACTCCCGGAAGTGCTGGAGTGCAACCGCGTATCGGGTACGTTCGATTATCTGCTCAAAATTGTAAGTCGGGACATGGATACCTACAATCATTTCTATCAGGAACGTTTGTCGGTTATTCCCGGCACGCTACACATCAGTAGTTTTTTTGTAATGTCGGAAATAAAAAATTCTACCGTAGTGCCGGTGGAGTAATAGACTTACTTGTACAATGCGATTTTAAATCACCCCAGTTAATCTGTTATCAAGCAGTCATAAACCAAAAACAGGCCGACTCACTGAGCCAGCCTGTTTAAGATTCTATGGTTGCAAAATCGACGGAAGCACTAATACGTCTTTGCTTCGTGTCCCATTTCTTCGGCTTCTTTTACGGCTTCGTCAGCGTGGGCGGCTCCAATTGGCGCACCCGAATGCTGGCCATTCGAACTGCCTTTCTGTAGCCCTTCGCGCACCCGGCGACCGTACTCTTCATCGCACTGGCTGAAAAGTTCAACCATTTTGTCCTGAATATGCTTCTCCGCTGGCTGTAGCGTTGTAACCAGGTTATTAATCAGGTCGTCGCGTTCCCAATCTTCAAATAGGCGGTAACGTTCACCGGCCTGCTTGAAGTTGTTGGTGCGATCTATGGGCTGACGGATTAATTTGCCTTCTACGTGCGGGGTATGATCGGGGCCAGCGGCAGCCGGTTGCTTCAGACCATTTAATGAAGATGGCTCGTAATTCACGTGCTTATTCTGACCCGGTGCCGTGTCGACATGGTATGCCATCTGACCATCACGCTGGTTCGTTGCTACGTGCTTACGAGGAGCATTGATTGGCAGTTGCAGGTAATTCGTACCTACCCGGTACCGCTGCGTGTCGGAATACGAGAACGTCCGGCCCTGTAGCATCTTATCGTCCGAAAAGTCTAGTCCATCGACCAGAACGCCCGTACCGAACGCAACCTGTTCAACCTCGGCAAAATAATTGTCCGGGTTTTTGTTCAGCGTCATCATGCCCACTGGCAGGAACGGGAACTGATCCTGCGGCCAGATTTTCGTGTCGTCAAGCGGGTCAAAATCCAGTTCCGGATGGGCGTCGTCGCTCATAATCTGCACGCATAATTCCCACTGTGGAAAGTTTCCGCTTTCAATCGCATCGTAAAGGTCCTGCGTAGCGTGGTTGAAGTTTTTGCCCTGCACGTCTTCTGCCTGCTCCTGCGTCAGGTTTTTAACGCCCTGTTTGGGTTCCCAGTGGTATTTGACCAGCACAGCTTCTCCTGCCTGATTCACCCATTTATACGTATTGACACCCGACCCCTGCATCATCCGGTAATTGGCCGGAATACCCCAGGGCGAAAACAGGAACGTAATCATGTGCATGGCATCGGGCGTATTGCTGATGAAATCAAAAATACGCTGTCCGTCCTGCCGGTTTGTAATCGGATCGGGTTTGAACGCATGAACCAGATCGGGGAACTTCATGGCGTCACGAATGAAGAACACTTTCAGGTTGTTGCCAACCAAATCCCAGTTTCCATCTTCAGTATAAAACTTCACTGCAAAGCCACGCGGATCACGTAGCGTTTCGGGCGAATGGCCACCGTGAATAACCGTTGAAAAGCGTACAAATACAGGGGTTTGCTTGCCTTTTTCCTGAAACAGTTTGGCCCGTGTGTATGTTGAAATGGGTTCGTCGCCAACCGTACCATACGCTTCAAAAACGCCGTGTGCACCGGCTCCGCGGGCATGTACGACCCGCTCAGGAATGCGTTCCCGGTCGAAATGGCTTATTTTTTCGAGGAAAGCATAGTTCTCTAACGTAGCGGGGCCCCGGTTTCCTACCGTACGTAAATTCTGATTGTTGGTTAGGGGATGCCCTTGCCGGGTAGTTAAGGTTTGGTCAACTGGTTGATCCTGAGGTTGTAGGCCAGTTGCTCCGAAGGCTGGTTCGGGCGTAGTGTGGCCGTTTTGTCCGTTTGCCTGACCGGCAGACGGGTTGCCGTTTGGGTAGTATGATTATATGTAATCCTGAGAAAGTTTAACGGATAAAAAGGCAAATGGTTTAGCGAACGGATATGAATTTAATGTAGTATCGCACATAATTAGATCGTACTCAATCAATCCATTTACCTTACTCTGTTGACCTCTATGAAGTTACCATTCGTGGGATGTCTGGCCCTGCTTGGAAGTAATTTTGTTGCCCTCGGACAAGCGTGGCAACCGATTACGACGCAAAACACGTGCGCTACCCGGCACGAGAATGCTGCTACCTTAATTGGCGATAGTTTGTATGCAGTTGGCGGGCGGGGTATGCGGCCACTGGAAGCACTTAACCTCAAAACACTGGTCTGGAAGGCACACCCCGAACCACCAGTTGAAATGAATCATTTTCAGGCGATTACCTATAACGGTGAGCTATACGTAATGGGCGCTTTTCAGGGTAAATACCCGCACGAAACGCCAATTCCAAACATCTATATTTATAATCCTAAACAGAGCGCCTGGCGTGTCGGCCCCGAAATTCCTAAAGATCGCCTTCGCGGATCGGCGGGGGTTGTCGTTTACAACAATAAAATTTACATGGCCTGTGGCATCATCGATGGGCATTACGATGGACACGTAGCGTGGCTGGATGAATATGATCCGAAAACCAATACGTGGAAAAAACTGGCCGACGCACCGCGTACACGCGATCACATTACGGCCGCTGTAGTAGGCGATAAGCTTTATCTGGCCGGGGGCCGCAATTCAACGGCACGTATCAACAAGGTACTCGAAACAACCATTGCCGAAGTCGATGTTTATGATTTTAAAACCGGTAAGTGGACCACTCTACCCGCCGACGCCAATATACCAACGCAACGGGCAGGTGCCACCGCCGTAACGCAGGGTGGCAAAGTCTGGATTATTGGTGGGGAAACCACTCAGCTGCTGGCTCACAACGAAGCCGAAGCGCTCGACCCGAAAACCAACCGCTGGACATCCGGCCCGAAAATGCAGCAGGGGCGACATGGTACGCAGGCGGTTGTGTATGACGGTAAAATTTACATCGTTGCCGGTTCTGCCAATCACGGCGGTGGCCCAGAACTGAACACCGTTGAAGTAATGAAATAAGTTTAGATTATTCGATCTCAGAAAATTTTATGAAAAAAACAGTCTATATCGTTCTTTTCCTGTGTCTTGCAGTCTCGGCAGCGGTTGCTCAGAAGGCTTCAGATAAGCAGGAATGGGTCAAAATTTTCAACGGAAAAGATTTAAGCGGCTGGGATATAAAAATTGCCGGCCTCCCGTTGAATGACAATTATAAAAAAACGTTTCGCGTTGAAAACGGCATGATGCGGGTCATGTATGACCAATACAAAACCTTCGATTTCAAGTACGGTCATATCTACTACAAAAAGCCCTATTCACACTATCGGGTGCGATTTGCGTACCGCTTTCTAGGGAAACAAACGCCGGGGGGCGATTCCTGGAACGTTCGGAATAGCGGCATTATGCTTCATTCGCAATCGGCCGAAAGTTTATCGATCAATCAGACCTTCCCGGTGTCGCTGGAAATGCAGCTGCTGGGCGGGTTAGGCGAGGGACCACGCCACACGGGCAATCTCTGTACGCCCGGTACGCAGGTGTTTATCAGTGACAAACTTCGCCCCGAACATTGCACCGATTCTGATTCAAAAACCTACGATGGTGACCGATGGGTTATGGCTGAAGCCATTGTACTGGGCGATTCGATTGTGCATCATATTATTGAAGGCGATACGGTTTTAACGTATGAGCACCCTCAGGTAGGTGGAGGTTTTGTCAGTAAAGATAACGACTGGGAGTCCGGGCGTTTCAGCGCTGGATCGGCCAACCACTGGAAAAGCCTGGCCAATACGCCCCTCGGTCAGGGGTACATTGCGCTTCAGGCCGAAAGCCATGCCATTGATTTTAAGGATATTGAAGTGCTGGACCTTAAAGGCTGCACGGATCCAAAAGCGCTGAATTACAAATCGTACTACGTGAAGTCAGACAATACGCGGTGCCGATACAAAAAATGAGCTACACCAACTGAATTGGCTGTTTTTTCACACTATGAACCGAGTAACGACTATCGACGTAACGCGCGGGCTGGTTATGGTAATTATGGCGCTGGACCATGTCCGCGATCTGCTCCATACGCCTGCGTTGACCCAAAATCCGGTCGATTTAACCACCACTACACCCGCGCTTTTTCTGACCCGGTGGATTACCCACCTGTGCGCACCTACGTTTGTTTTTCTGTCGGGCACATCGGCTTACCTGTCGCTCAGGAAACGTAACGACGAGTCGGCCCGGCGGTTTTTGCTGAAACGGGGTGCGGTGCTGGTTCTGCTCGAACTGACCATTGTAAACTTTGCTTTTTGGTTCGATATTCACTTTCAATCCCTTATGCTTCAGGTTATTTATGCCATTGGCGGAGGCTTAATCCTGCTTTCGTTACTGGCTAAATTACCCGTCAGGTGGGTGGGTATTATTGGATTGATAATCGTGTTCGGACACAACATCCTGCAACTTGTACCGACGTTTACCAATACCGGCGCCCGACTGGTTTGGGCGTTGCTGTTTCGCTCCGATTTCTTTTCGTTCAGTCCCAGGTTTGCTTTGCTGGCGGCTTATCCGCTGATTCCGTGGCTGGGGATTATGCTTGTTGGGTTTGCTTGTGGTCAACTAATGGAGCGGCCCATTGAGCAGCGAAAGCCGCTTCTGTTACGTATCGGTCTGGGGGCGCTGGGTTTGTTTATTCTGCTTCGTTTTCTCAACGTATATGGCGATCCGGCGCCCTGGTCTGCTCAGAAAGACGAACTGTTCACCTTCCTGTCGTTTATTAACGTAACGAAATACCCACCTTCACTGCAATATGATTTGCTGTTGCTCGGCCTGATGTTTCTGATCCTGTCCGCAGCGGATGGAGTAAGCAACGGGTTGACAAACTGGCTGACCGTATATGGGAAGGTACCTATGTTTTACTACATTCTGCACTGGTACCTGGTACACCTGTCGATGATCGCAATGAGTTTGATTCAGGGTTATTCTCTGGCAGACATACCCAGCGGGCCGCTCAACTTTGGCCGACCGGCGGGCGCGGGCATCTCGCTCGGGCTGGTTTACGTCGTTTGGCTGGGTTTGGTGCTGATGTTGTATCCGCTCTGCAAATGGTACGGTCGATATAAAGCGGACCATTCCGAAATTGGTTGGCTACGGTACGTGTGAACGTATCACACAGTCTGATAAATTTTCGATAACTATTTGGTGGGTGCGTGTTTATTAGACTAAACAGCTAATAGGCATGAAAGAACGAATTATTGCCGAGGCCCGGCATCTGTTCAACCATTTTGGCGTAAAAACGGTCAGACTGGAGGATATTGCCCGGGAGTTAGGCATTTCCAAAAAGACAGTTTACCAGTATTTCGATAGCAAAGAAGAGTTGGTCAGGCTGATGCTGGAAAGTCAGCTGAACGAAAATTTGCAGGAGGCCAACGCCATTCAACTGAACGTAACGAATCCAATTGTTGGCGCTCTATTGATCTGGGACCGTTTGATTCATTACCGCCGAACCGTCAATCCGAATTTATCCCGGGATATTGAGCGGCATTACCCGACCGTCTGGAATCTGTTTCAGGCGTTTCGAACGGAGTACATCAATACTATTCTGGTAAGTAACCTGCAACAAGGTATCGAACAGGCCATTTATCGAGCGGATCTGAATGAGTCGGTAATTGCCTGGTTGTGGGCCGATCAAAGCCAGCGAGAAACCCCCTACGAAAACTCGGATGAACCAATCAAACACCATTTTGTGCGCGGGTTGCTCAGTCCAAAAGGACTGACGATCTACGAGACTCTTCAGAATGGCTCGTTTGCCTCAGTCTAACTGCTTTTGTTGGTGCCTGGCCTTGGTGGAATACCGGGCGCATTAATCAGCAGCCTCTCCCGAACCGAACCTCTCGGTTATCAACGTGACGATGCTCCATTTTTGACTTCTCCGGCTGGTAACAAATTGCTGGCAGTCAGAAACAAATCGCGCAATTTATAGTAAAAATCCTCCATTATGTCCCTTTGACAATAAGCTGATTGATCAGCGCGTTCGGTACGTTGCCAGCGGCCGGGTAGTTGCTTTTCTTTAACCTTTAAACCAGTCAACGATGAAGTCTTCAAGACGTAATTTTTTACAATCGCTGGGAGTCGGTGCCGCTAGTTTAGGCGTAGCGCACTCATCGCCTGCTTCAGATTTGCGTCCACCTAAAGTGGCGAAGCCAGCTGGTGACGATCAGATTTTATTTGTGGGCGACAATATTGCCATTGCCAGCACTGAGCATGGCAAAGTCAGAGGGTTTATACTTCGGGGTATTCACCAGTTTTTGGGTATACCCTATGGAGCCGATACGTCGGGTAAGAATCGGTTCATGCCTCCGCAAAAACCCACTCCCTGGACAGATATTCGGCCTGCTCTATGGTGGGGAAATTCGGCACCTCAGATTATGGAGAAACGCTACGCGAATCCTTATGCCTCCTTTGTTGATCATTGGAATTACGACGATGTGTCGGAAGACTGTCTGAAAATAAATGTGTGGACACCCGCTCTGGATAAGCAGAAGCGGCCGGTTGTTGTCTGGCTGCATGGTGGCGGATTCGTGAATGGAAATGGGATTGAGCAGGATGGTTATCACGGCGAAAATCTGGCCCGATTTGGCAATGTTGTTTTCTGTTCGCTCAACCACCGGCTTGGCTCACTGGGTTATACGCATCTGAAAGCGGCTGGAGGCCATGCCGAATCGGGTAATGTGGGCAACCTAGATATGGTGGCGGCTCTGGAATGGGTCAAAAACAACATTGCCAATTTTGGCGGAGATCCGGCTAACGTAACGATAATTGGCCAGTCGGGCGGGGGAGCCAAAGTAACTACCCTGATGAATATGCCATCGGCCAAAGGGTTGTTTCATAAAGCCGTGGCGTTGAGCGGCAGTTCGCTGGCCGGCGTTAATAAGGAGTATGCCGAGAAACTGGGGCTGAAAGTGATGGAAGAGGCTGGCTTAAAACCCGGTGAAATCGACAAACTTCAGCAGATTCCCTGGCGGCAGTATATTGACATTGCCAACAGGGCCGTTGAAAAAATGGCCGACGAAGCCAAGCGGCTCAATATTCAGCGAGGGGGTACGCACCCGTGGCCGATGGAACCTCGTTAAATAGCGGCCCTTTCTTCAATGACCCCAATCACTTCTCGGCCAACATTCCGCTGATGATCTGCTCTACGTTTCATGAGCAAAACCCCGATCGAACAGATGCTTCGCTGGAAAGTATTTCACTGGCTGAAGTAAAAGAAAAAATCAAACCCCGCTTCGGTGATAAAGCGGGCGACATTGTCGAGGCTTACGCCAAAAATTTCCCGAAGGCTCGTCCCATTGAGCTATGGGCCTTAATTGTTTCCAATCGGAAAAATGTGGTTGCCACTGCAGACGCGAAGGCATCGCAACAAAAAGCCCCCGTATACGTAGCCTGGTTTGGCTGGCAGCCTCCGCTGTTCGATGGCCGGATGCGGGCTTTCCACTGCGACGATATCTGCTTCTGGTTTTATAACACCGATTTGATGCTTACGCATACAGGCGGAGGAAAACGACCTAGAGCGTTATCGGAAAAGATGGCCGGCTCCTTTATCAATTTTGCGAAAACCGGCAATCCAAACGGGGGCGGTTTGCCCAACTGGAAACCGTATACCAGTCAGAACGGAGAAACGATGATCCTGGATGATGCGCCTGTTCTGGCCAACGATCCCGACCGCGATGCACGGAAAGCACTGGCATAGTTGATCCGAATTAGTTAAGCAGCGCCCGCCGGTCTGTTACCCACCCAATTCCAGGGGCGGAAACAGACTGGTGGGTTCTGTTTTATAAGCCAACTCTCCTTAATTCACTATTTCGGTTGGGGCGTAGCCGTACCGCTTTCGAAAGGCGTACCCGAAATGAGAGAGGTTCTCAAAACCAACTTCCAGATAAACTTCTGAAGGCTTTCGCTTCTTTTCCCGGATCTGATAATGAGCAAGTTCAAGTCGCTTTTCCATAAGCCATTTTTGTGGCGTAGTCTGGAAGACTTTTTTAAAATCACGTTTAAACGTAGTTAAGCTGCGGCCGGTCAGGTAACCGAATTTATCCATCGACATATTGAACATGTAGTTCTGCTCCATAAAATCGACAAGACTTATCTTGCCCGGCTCGTCAAAATTAGCCAGCAGATGATCGATAGCTGGATCAATAGTTCTGAGAATCGTGATGGCTTCGTTTATTTTTAGAGAAGCAATTGCTTCGGGCAGCGGGTCGTTCAGCTCAAAATAGGGAATCAGCGAGGCAAGACAACTTTTTAGCAGCGGATGGTGGTTGAATGTGCGGAATTTTGGCGGTTCCATCGGCCTGATGGCAACCTTATTTCTGGCGTAAAATTCAGTTAATCGGTTCTTTGTAAGATGCATAACCACCGATTGGTGCGGCAAACCGTCTTTGGGGTAATTAATTACCGTTACCAACTCATTACGTGGGAAGAATAAGATGTCGCCAGCGCCGAACCAGTGCACTTTATCTGCCTGCACGATTCTGGTTTCGCCCGAAATAAACCAGACCAGCAAATGATGCTCAAACAGCACATCGGCCCGATAAAGCTTAGCGTCGAAGCTCGACAGCTTCAGGTCAGGATGAATATAATACGCTTGATATCCCACGGATTTAAATGACAATTTGGCGAGTATAGAATCTTGTTAATACGCTGAAAACAAACCTTAATGTACGACAAACGGTACGGCTGTCAACTCCTCGCTCAGTGTCCACAATCGCTTCGCGTTATCTGCATCGACTGAATACGGCTTTACGCCCCGAAGGGTTAGCGGATCATTGTACTGGTGGTCGATGTTTCCTGTATCCATTTCGGCTATGTCGGCATTCTCACAGTATACCCCGCCCAGATTAGCCAGTTGCGGACTGGTAGCACACCAAACGGTTGTTGCGGCTCCCTGGGGAATGGTCTTTAATTTTCGGGCCACTTCGGGAAAGAGATTGCCCTCAGCATCATGCGTGCCCATCTGCTTAAATAAATCCATGGGAGCCACTCGTCCCAAATCAGTACCATTAACTGACCCCGGATGGAGTGAAAAGGCACGTACCCCAAATTCTTTAGCCCGATGATCCAGTTCTACAGCAAAAAGATTATTGGCCGTTTTAGATTGACCGTAGCCAGTTAATGTTTCATAGACCCGGTGGTTAAAGTTCGGATCGTCAAAGTTAAACGGTGCGATCTGATGGCCAAATGAAGATACACTGACGACCCTGGCGTCACCCGCTTTTTTCAGGGCCGGCCAAAGCCTGGCTGTAAGCTGAAAATGCCCTAGATGATTCGTGGCTAATTGCGATTCATAGCCACGCGCATCCCGCTGGAGCGGCACCCACATAATCCCTGCATTATTGACCAGGATGTGCAACGAATCGCCGGTATTGAGGAATTTTTCGGCAAAGGCATCAATGGAAGCGGGCTCCATCAAATCCATTGCTTCGATCACTACATTCGGGATTCCTGCCAGGCTTTTTACCGCTTTGTTTACGTCGCGAGCGGGCACTACAACCTTAGCCCCGGCTTCTACAAAAGTTTTTACGGTTTCTAAACCGATTCCTGCATAACCGCCGGTTACAATTGCCGTTTTCTCAATGAGCTGAATGCCTTTTATTACGTCGGCGGTGGTGGAAGTGGCTGTAAAGCCTGAATGGATTGGCATCTGCAGGGCCCCATTGTAATTGTCTACACTTATGACTTGTTCCATGATTTTAAGGATAAATGACTGGAACAAAAGTAGACGGAGCGAATGTTGGCGATTTTGTTTTAAAGGCCTAATTTCTTTGTTGTGAAGGCCATCAGCTAAACAACCAAAAGCCTATACGCCAGCCTAATCCCTAATGCCTGATCGCTCTGTGCTCTGACTTGTGGATGATTATAAAAAAGGAAGCTTTTTAGCCTGATTCATTTGCCAAGTAAGTACTAAGGCGAAGACGGCCAGAAACACCAGTCCATAAGGCGCATATCCGGCTATCTGCTCAATTCCCCGCGTAAGCAGGTTACTTTGGCCGCTGACACGCTCAATCGCCCAGGCTATGGCAGCAATAATAGCCAGTGACGCTCCAGTCAGGCGAACAAACCGGTAGGCGGATGTGCGGCTCAGCAGCATAAGCCAGGGGATGGTTAGGGCAATGACCACCAGTTGCATCAGTTCAATTCCCAAGTTGAACCCCAGAATACTCAGCGCCATTGGACCCGCATCCAGATGCAGGTTGGCGAGCGTAGTGGCGAAGGCCAGACCATGAACCAAGCCGAAACCAGCCGCCACCCAGGCTTCCCGGCCCGGAAACAGTGGTCGCAGGGCGTGTACGGCCGATACCAAAATGGACACCGCTATGAGCACTTCGACGGGTTGGCTGGGCAACTGAACCCAGCCCAGCGCCCCCAGCAATAGAGTCAATGAGTGGCCAATCGTAAACGCGGTTACAATCAGGAATAGTCGTTTGAGGCTGTACCGAACCCCACCGAACTGCCCCCATCGACCGTTGAAAACCAGCAAAGGAGCTGCCAGTAGCAATACGAGCAAAAAAAGCAGATGATCCGTACCTTCCGAGATATGCCGTATTCCTAGTTGTACCATGGCCGCAAAACCGGTCCGGGTACTTCCCGATTCCAGATTAACCGTAAGGGGACGTATGCGGTTGTTTACGATATCCAGCTCAATGACACCCACTTGAGTCGGAGGGGCGTCGGCTAATAAGCCCCCGGCCCAATCCTGCCGAACCGACACCAGAATTTTATGGGTTACCACCTGGTGCAGCACTACGTCGTAATGGAACGTAAACCGCCGGACATCACCCCCGATGGGCGGAACAAGTCGAACATGAGCTACCAGCTCACGGTATATCCCATTGATCGGATTTTGGGTTTCCTGAACGGCTAAATCGCCTACCGATACGGCCCAGGACTGCCCATTCGGGCTTTGAGGGCGAATGTGCTGAGCCAGGTAAGCCCTAAGCTCAGGACCGAGCCGTTTTACCAGGCCAGCTGATGAATCGTTGACAGCGTGGCCATATGCTGCCTGCAATTCGTTGAGAGGAATCTGAACCTCGGCATCAATGCGGTCGGCATGGATAGTAAGCAGAACCACCGAATTGGGCATCGGATGAGCCATCGCAGAAATACTATACAGGCTGACAAGTACCAGGCACTGGCTAATGAATGCGAGCGTCGAAATGAGTTTTCTGACAAGTTCAGTATTCATTAGCCAGTGCCTGATATTCATTCGATTAATTGCCACCATAATCGTCCGTGTGATCACGCCATACTGAGTGTGGGTGAGGAGTGTTACGAATGATAACACCGCCCTGATATGAAAACTCGATCCAGACGCTCGGTCCGTCGATGCGAACATAATCATTCTGCGACGCAACACTTGTCGTTCCCGAATAGGCAATATACGTATTGGCTAACTCCGACGTATACTTAGTCAGAATCGTAGCCGCTGTGTTGGCGTCTAAGTCGTTGACGTAGAGTTTAATAGTATTAAGTACCAGCGCCTGCTTATCAGCGCTCAACGTACCCACCTGCAAGCCGGATTTAGTGGCGGGAAATTTACCATCCTGACCGGGACCCAGCACCAGATCGGTATACGTAGACGAGAGCTTGGCACTGGTCTGCTCGGTGCTGCTAAGGCCGGTCAGCAACGTAGCGAAAGCTTGTCGTTCCTGTTCAAATGGTTGATAGGTACGGCTGTTGGCGCTCAGCTCCGAGGCTGGCTCAACGCCCCGAAATGCTGGCGTAACCCCCGTAATCTGTCCGCCATTAAACGTGTAGGGCTGTGTGTAATGGTGACCCGTAAACAGGATTTCCCACAAGCCGGTTGTACTGGGAGTCCCCAGGAACGATAAATAATAATTACCAGCCCCGTAACCCGAGCCTCCCCCGGCGGTGTTTAAGTAGTCGTCGGCCACCAGATTTCCCATCATTTCATCATATCCCTCGTTTGTTGCGTTGAGGGCCAATACCGCAACCATCAAATCTCTGAAGGCTGCCTGTTGTGTGCTACTGAGCGAACCTAAATTGATACCAATTCGAGAGGATAACGACGCTGGCAGGTTCGACCATTTCTGGGCATTGGTTTTGCTATAGGTCAATTGCACGGTCGAGAGTTGTGTACTGTTCAAGGTAGCTTTGAAGGCCTCGGCCAGGCAAACAACCTGAGCCAGGCCCGTCTGGGATGAACAGCTTGTGTTTGCTGAGGTTGTGTTCGAAAGTAGCTCTGTAATCGAGGACGAACTACCCGAAGTAGTGGTCGAGCCTGGCGTTACGGTAGTTTCCGTTTTTTGACAGGAAAGAATCGCTAAAAAGCAGACTATGACTGTAATGCCGATTTTGAAATAAGATATACGCATCCGTTGAAGCAGGAAGTTGATACATTCACCATTACGTGTGGAGCGGTGGTATCGTTGCCGTTTTACTGGATACATATACAACTCAAGCGGATATTTTTAGAACCTGCTTTAGGAGAAGATTCTAAGCTCCTGCTTTATAGCCATCTTCATTTCAGGCTTAAATTAACCACTACGGGATCTGATATTAACAGCAAACTACAGCTACGTATATGCATGGTATCTGTGGTTATATTACTGATTTACAATTGATTAACGTAATGCCTAATTTGCGTTCGTTTAGGGATGTGGAGTTGGATTGAAAAGGATATTGTCATAAGCGAATGAACGTAATGAAGCCCTTCAACCGGCGTAGCTGTACTCAAGTGTTGGCTATGCTGGTTGAAGGGCCCCGCTGTCGTGTGTTGCCTATTAACTGATCGCTTTCGCGACTTCCAGTTCCTGCGGCTTTTTCGGAGTTACGTTTTTCTTCGTGAATCGGGCAATCAGCCGATCAACGACCAGATACACAGAGGGCACTACCAGCAACGTCAACAGGAGCGAAGACGTAAGGCCGCCGATGATGACCCAGGCCATACCGTTTTTGGTTTCAGCGCCAGCACCAGAAGCCAGCGCAATCGGCAACATCCCAAACACCATAGCGAGCGTGGTCATCAGAATTGGGCGAAGACGTTCCTTGCCGGCTTCGACAAGGGCATGAATCACATCGTGTCCTTCGGCTTTTAGCTGATTCGCAAAGTCAACAATAAGAATTGCGTTCTTGGCAACCAAGCCCAGCAGCATAATCATGCCGACAATCGAGAACACGGTCAGGCTTTGCATCGACAGCGCCAGTGCCAGCAACGCACCAATCAGAGCAACCGGGATGGAGAACAACACCACGAACGGGTAGACAACACTTTCGTAGAGCGCCACCATGATGAAATACACCAGCAAAATGGCAATCATCAGCGCCAGACCCAGACTGCCGAACGCGTCGGATTGCTGCTGCAACTGTCCCAAATACTGAACGGTGACACCCTCGGGTAATTTGACCTGCGCCATTTTGGCCTGAATATCAGCACCGACCGTACCAACTGGTCGTCCGATAACCTGCGAGTTAACCGTAATGGACGACAGCCGGTCAATACGTTCCAGCACGCTTTCGCCCGTTTGTTCCTGGACCCGCGCAAATTGCGATAGTTCGAACGTTTTGCCCTGGTTATTGACGAACGTTAAGCGGCTGACATCCTGCGGATTGGTACGGTCGAAACGGTCCAGACTGACCAGAATGTCATACTCGTTTCCGTTCTGCTTGAACTTCGACAGATCGTTTCCGCGGAAGGCGTTTTGCAAGGCTATTCCTACATCTGAAGCACTGATGCCCAGTTGCGCCATTTTCTCCCGGTCCAGACTCACGGTTACTTCGGGTTTCGGGTCTTTCACCGAAAACTTCACATCCTGCGTACCCGGAATGGAAGTCACTACGTTTTTCACCTGAGCAGCCGCCTGCCGGATGCTGGCCAGGCTGGTTCCTTTTACCGCAATCTGAATCGGTGCCTGCGACGCGCCCACGATACCCACCGGGCTCACGGTTACTTTCACACCCGGAATCCGGCCAACTTCCCGTTTCAGCAGCTGCCCGAAATCTTCGGTGGAGAGCGTCCGTTTTTCTTTTTCGGTCAGCTTTACGTTTAAGTCAACGATGTTGCTGTTGGACGACGTAGCAATACCACTGCTCGTGTACCCTACGTTTGTAAAGACATTCGTTACTTCAGGATGCTTCAGAATAATCTGCTCGGCTCGCTGAGATACCGCATTGGATTCGTAGATAGACGCTGTAGGCGCTAATTCCAGCTGTACACTCATTTCGCCCTGATCGCTTTGTGGCATGAAAGCCGCCCCGATGAAGCCAGCGGGCACCAACGCAATAGAGCCAATCAGCATGACAATAACTGCCACGAAAATCCAGCGTTTATGACCCAGAACGGATTCCAGAATACGGCCGTAAGCGGCCGTGATCCGGTCAAGCAGACGCTCGAAACCGAGGTTTAATCTACCCCATAACGAGTTGGGACTTAAGGCCTCCTGTTTTCCGAAGCGTGATACCAGCAACGGTGTAAGGGTGAACGACACAATCAAACTCATCAACGTCGAGAATACTACGACCAGCGAGAATTCCCGTAGGATGTTCCCGATCAGTCCGCCAGTCATAGCCAGTGGTACGAATACCACAATGTCGACCAGCGTAATGGCCATGGCGGTAAAGCCAATTTCGTTACGTCCTTCCAGTGCCGCCTGAACGCGCCCTTTGCCCATTTCGAGGTGGCGGTTGATGTTTTCGAGAACTACAATGGAGTCGTCGACCAGAATACCCACCACCAGCGAGAGGGCCATCAGCGTCATCAGGTTCAGCGAGAAACCCGATAGATACATCAGGATAAACGTCGGAATCATGGAGGAAGGCAGCGCTACCAGCACAAACAGCGACGACCGGAAACTATGCAGAAAGAGCAGCATCACGACCGACACGATCAGTACGGCCAGAAATAAATCATCAACTACAGCATGAGCCGAAGCCAGCGTATACGTCGACTGGTCGGACGCAATGTTGAATTTAACTTTGATATCACTATGCTGCTTTTCTAACTGCGCAATACGTGCCCGTACCAACTCACTCACCGACACAGCGTTGGCATCCGACTGTTTCTGGATTTGTACCCCAATTGAAGGCAGGCCGTTGATGTGGTTAATGGCGGTAGGTTTAGCTACTGCATCCACCACCTCAGCCACATTGTTCAGAAGTACCTCGCTGCCGTCGGTGCGCCGGGCGACAACCAGAGTCCGCAAACGGTTGACGGTTTCGACCGACGCATCGAACCGAATGGAATATTGCGATTTCTGCGTTTCCAGCTGACCCGCTGGGTAGCTGGTGTTAGCTGCGTTGATAGCCTGCGACACCTGACCAATGGAGACGCCATATGCCCGCAACTTTTCGGCATCGACATTCACCTGAATTTCGCGCTCATTACCGCCAATTACGTTCACCTGCCCAACGCCCGCAACGTTGGAAAGCTGGGGTTTTAACTCATTGTCGATCAAATCGTATAGTTTGGTAGGCGACAGGTTGGCCGTTACGCCCATCCGCAGAACCGGAATTTCATCCGTCGAAAATTTATTCAGAATCGGACGGTCTACTTCGTCGGGCAAGAGGTTGATAATCTGCTCGATTTTACGCTGGGCATCCTGTTGCGCCAGTGTTACGTCGACCCCGTTTTTTAGCTGAATAATGACAATGGACGCGCCTTCCTGCGAGGTGGCCGTCATGCGGTCGAGTCCTTCCAGCGACGACAGGGCATCTTCAATACGTTTCGTTACGTTCGTTTCAACCTCATCGGCTGAGGCACCCCGGTACGTAGTGGCTACACTGATTACGTTGGCCTCGAATTTCGGCAGCAGATTGTACGATAGTTGCTGGTAGCTGAGCACACCGAACAAAATCAGTACGGTAAAGATGGTCGTTACCAGTAACGGCCGTTTTATGGCGATCTCGGTTATTGACATGATTCAAAGAGTGAAAGAGCGAAAGAATGAAAGAGTGAAAAGCTGACGCGAGAGCTTGCCGAATGGCATTCGCTCAATCACTCATTCATTCTTTCGCTCATTTTGTAATTTGTACAGGTTTGCCGTCACTTAGGTTCAACTGGCCGGTGGTTACTACTTCGTCGCCAGCCGACAGGCCGGTCAGCACTTCGATCGTGTCGCCAAAATCACGACCGACGGTAATTTTGCGTTGACGGGCTACGTTGTTATCCACTACGTACACATACGGATTTTTGATACTTTCGACCAGTGCAATCCGTGGAATCTGAAGGGCTTTCTGATTCGATTTTTGTGAGAAATCAACGTTGACAAACGTACCAGCTTTCAGGGTATTCGCATTGGCAATCGTAATCTCAACCGGGTAGTTATGTTCGTCGGTGCCCTGTGGGGCGATGTACGTAATCTGACCGGTGAATACTTTTCCCGGAAACACGTCGGCTGAAACGTTCACAGACTGGCCTTTGCGCAGTTGGTACACATCGCTTTCGTTGACCAGTACGTTGACTTTCAGGCGGGCTATATCCAGAACTTTACCCAGCGTACTACCCACGGTGATGTACACGCCAGGTTCAATAGCTTTCTGAACAATCTGTCCGTTGATTGGGGCCTTTACGTTCGCATCCTGAATCTGCTTTTGAATCTGCTCGGCCTGATTAACAGCGCTTTCGTAGTTATACCTGGTTTCATTCACCTGAATTTCGGTGGTTGCGTTTCCGGCCAGCAGCGTATTGTAGCGGTTGACGTCTTTCTTAAGCTTGTCGATGTTGAGTTGTGTGGCCTGCAGAGAAAGTTCGCGAAGACGGTTATCCAGTTCGACCAGCGTTTGGCCCTGACGTACCTGCGTACCCAGGTCAAAATTGACGCGGGTAACTTTGCCGGCTGTAGTAGCCGTAATGTTGGCTTCCCGGTAAGGAATCAGATTTCCTGTTTTGACAAGCTGCTGACTAACCGCACTTTCTTCTACGCGGTTGACCGTCACCGGAATCGCTACGTTTGTATTGACGACCGGTTTGTTCTGGGCATCGATCTTCTTTTTGTTCGACGCCAGTCGGAAGCCGATCAACGCGATGATGACCACTGCCGACACAATAATGATACCTGTTGTTTTTTTCATGACCTATTAAAGGAAATGAACAATGGATAATGTAAAATGAATAATGCGTTGTAAGTCAGCTATTTTTCATTGTCGATTATACATTTTCATTAGCCATTACTTTTTATAGTTGATTATAAAAATTAAGTAAGGAGCCTTTCGATTGTTCTAAATCGAGCCGGGCCTGATACAGATTAATGAGTGAATTGATGTAGTCGGACTGAGCCTGGCGGTACGATGTGTCGGCATTCACCAGATCGGTGAGCGACTTGACCCCCTGCTTGTATTGTAGCGTAGTAACATTATAAACTTCCTGAGCCAGCTTAACGTTTCGGTCACCGTTCAGTACGTTCGTCTGCGCGCGCTGAATCTGCGACTGTGCATTGTTGAACTGAAGCCGGTAGGCCGCTACGTTCAGGCGTTGCTGTTCTTCCTGCGTCAGTACGGTGAGCCGTTGCTGTTTTACCTGCGCATCGCGCTGTAGCCCGTCGAAAATGGGGATGCTCAAGCGCAGGCCAACGCTGCCAAACCCAACGAATTTGTTAAACAGCTGATCGAGTTTCTGGGCGCCAAGGTTTAGCGTTCCATAGTTGGCTGTCAGGCTCAAAGTCGGTATGTAGCCGGCCCGGACCCGTTCCAGTTGCAGGCGTTGCAAATCCAGATTTGTAGCCGCCTGCTGGAAAGAAACCAGGCTTTGCGCATCAAAGGGCGTCTGTTCAACTACAGGCAGTTGAGTCAAAAGGGTCGAATCCGATAAAACCAGATCCTGATCCTGTGGTAAACCCATCTGGTACCTGAGCCGGTTGAGCGCGAGATTGTAATCGTTTTCGGCCAGCGTCAGTTGCGACTGCGTACTGTTGTAGTTGACCTCGGTACGTGTATAATCGACAGGTTGAATCACGCCATTGTCCCGCTGCAATTTCAGAATGTTCAACACCTGCTGCGTCCGCTGGAGGTTATCCCGAAGGAGGGCAATCTGCTGTTGCGCAATGAAAACCTGATAGTAGTTGCTGGCGATGTTGTAAATAATGTCCTCTCGAGTCTGACGGGTGTTCAGTTCGGCCAGTTGCTGATTGGGTTTGTTGGCTTTTAAACCAAGCAGCAGTGAGCGATCATAAATCGTTTGGCTGGCTTGCGCCGTTAGGTTTATCTGGTATTTCTGACCAATGATAAATACCTGAGGTTCAGGCCCGAATACGCCCGCCGGTATAATGCTTTGCTGTAATTTGATGTTGTCCGTAGCTGTTCCTGTTGCTGAAATCTGCGGCAGATACTGACCCAAGGCCTGACGAGCCTGCTGATTAGCGGTTTCGACCTGATACTGAGCAATACGTACCGTTCCAAAATGTTGCAGACCATAATCGATACAGTCTTTCAGCCGAAAGCTGTTTGTCGACTGGGCCCAGCTACCCTGAGCCAGCATCAACAATAAACCCAGTGCAATTTTATGTTTCATAAGCGGAATAAAGTTGAGGGGTCTACAGTAGACATGTCAACTATTTATTTAAAAAAATGTTACTTCTCCAACAGTGCCGAAATTTTTCGCAGCGTCACTAAAAACGAATCAAGTTCTTCACCTGTTAGCTGATCGGTTACCTGCTTATCAATCGTTTCGGCGGTTTCAATTACTTTCTCAACAACCATTTTCCCGGCTGGTGTCAATTGAATCAGGTTCTTACGCCGGTCAATGTCATCGGGAACGATACGCAGGTAGCCATCCCGCTCCAAAGTACGCAGCGAGCGCTGGATGCCCGATTTATCTTTCTGAAGCATATTGGCAATCTCCTGCTGCGATAATAAATCATCACCTGAAAAGTAGGTAGTAAACAGAATCGGGAATTGCTCAATTTGCAGCGTAAACCCCAAACGACTTAATTCTCTATTCGATTTCCGGGCCAGAAGATGTCCTACATGTGTGGTTGTGAAAATGAGCAAGCGGCCCATCCGTTCCGAAACCTTCTCTTTTAACTCGTCTTCTTTAGTACCGGTCATGGCGCAAATGTAATACTAGGTTGATATATCAACCAATTTTTTACTAAAAAAGTTTTTGTATTTTTTATGGATGCCTCCTGGATAGAGAAGCGGCTCTATTTTGATTACTTTTCGGGATTAGGTAGATTTGTTGATAGCTAAAGACATGCTCAATTATGCAGTTGCCTCTAAATATCCCCCAAATCGACCGCTTCACTGACGACGAATTAGTCCGGTTCTGCCTGGCCAATCCTGAGCTAAACATTGAGCGCGATGAAAACGGCACATTATATATCGACATGTCTCCCACACATTTATTAACGAGTTCCAACAACAGTGAACTGAATACCGAAATCGGTATTTGGAACCGCAAAACCAAAGCAGGTAAAGTAATCGACTCGAATGGCGGTTTTTCCTGAATGATAAGTCCATGCGAGCGCCTGATGTGGCCTGGATTCGCCTGGATCGCTGGGATGCGCTCTGTAAGAAAGACAAACACTCGTTCCCTCATCTGGCACCTGATTTTGTGCTCGAACTGGTCAGCGATTCGAATAATCTGGATCTTGTTAAGGCAAAGATGGAGAAGTGGCTGGCCAATGGCGTCCGTCTGGCCTGGCTGGTATCACCTGAAGAGAAGCAAACATATATTTATCGACCCGGCCAGGCTGTCGAGGCCAGAGCCTTTATCGATACCCTATCCGGCGACAACGTACTGGTGGGATTTGAAACGGTACTGGCGAATATATTGGAGGAATGAAGTATTTAGTCAGTATCATTCAGGCTGTTGTTTGCGCGTAAACTAAGTTTTAAAAGCGCTTTCTCAATTGAATTAAGTGCCCCTATAATTTCCTTATTTGGATTGCCAATTAAAATAGGTGGGGTTGATTCTATCCCAATTACTAATTCTTGTACGTAGTGATTCTGTAACAAATCATCATACTCAATATTTAGCTTAACGTCACGACCAAACGATTCTTCAGATTCAAAATATAAAGACACATCAAAAAAGAAAGGATTGTTTTGGTCAATCAGTGGAAGTTTGATTGGAAAATCTTGAGCACGTGCTTTCAGTAGCTTAGGTAGTGGAAATAAGGACAATATAACGTTAACCGCTGGTGCATTTGTAATTGCTACTATGCCAAGTTGTAAGACTTGTTCATATCCCGGTTTTAGTCTAAATACATGTGATAATTTAGGGTTCGTACTAAAACGCTTTGCTCGTATTGCCTCAACTATATAATGTCGAGCTGGTACGGTATGAGCGCCATTGCGAATGTAGTAACGGTTATCTGCTGCCATATGAGGACCTATAGTGCTCTCTTCTATAGCCACAATCAGAACCGCATGAGCTTCCTTGAGAAAACCTCTTCCATCCACATCATCTAGTAGCTTTACGGAGTATTTAGGTTTGGGTTCTATCTGACTTACAACTATATCTACCCAATCACGACGGGATTGTCTACCTATTTGCAAAGATATACCGCCGTCTACCTCTCCTGTTTTATCATTTATTCCGGCTATAAAGAATCCCCCACCAGAATTCGCAAAGCCCGATACAGCCTTTTGTAATTTATCTTTTAGTTTATCATCAGGAGTCAAGCTAGACTTATATTCGTAATAGTCATCTTCATCTTGAGGAAGTTGATCTATTGTGATTTTGTCAACATCAATTATAATCATAACGACGCTATTTAAAAGTCAATCTTTGACTAACTAAACAACTCGTTTACAGTCATCTGCAATTCGGGTAGAATAGGGGCTGCACTCAACATATCATTATCCGTGCAAATACGAACGGTTTTGGAGGAAGTATAGACGTGTACTTCTCTAAAAAGTGGAAACACCCACCAGACAACCTGTACACCTGCATTAAAATATTCGTGCCGTTTTATAAGGCTCTTTAATTCATTGTCCGTTTCGGAAGCGAGTTCAATAACAAGACCTGGTATAACAGGTTCGCCGTTTCCAACCAAACTGAATTGATCAGCAGTGTAATAAGCAATATCTGGCCGACGCATCTGGGTTTCAGTGAGCCAGACTTCTACTTCGGCAAGCAATTCATTTCCCTGCTGGTAAGCTTGTGTTTTTGAGAAAAAGCGTGCAATACGTTTAAAAAGCAAAATTTCATCCTGTCTCATGCCAGTGGTGGGTTCAAGCATGCCGTTATAAAATTCGTAGACGTAGTTGTCGTCCGACTCCCAACATAGAAAATCGGCTTTTTCCATCGTCTGACCTATGTATTTCGGCAGTCCGTAACGATCGTAGTATATAGCGTCAATTGTTTCCATGAGGAAGTGGCTTTTTTCAAATATAAACAAAAACGCCGAACCTTCCGCTCCGGCGTTTTCATCGTGCGATGTTGTACTTACTGAGCCATTGGCTGGATTGATAATCGGGCTCTGCTTACCAGAAACACAAAAGCCAGTAAGCTCTCCATAAATTAAGCCGTTACCAGCTCTTTCCGCTCGCCGATTTGTTGCCGCCACATAGCGTAGTAAAGGCCTTTCTGGGCTAGTAATTCCTCATGACGACCCTGCTCGACAACGTGGCCCTGCTCCAGCACAAAAATCCGGTCGGCGTGGAGGATCGTGCTCAAGCGGTGAGCAATCAGAATCGTGATGTGTTGACGTGAACCCGACAGGTTACGTACCGTACGGCCAATTTCTTCTTCCGTTAGTGAATCCAGTGCCGAGGTCGCTTCATCGAACACCAGCAGCGCAGGCTTGCGAAGCAGGGCGCGGGCAATACTCAGCCGTTGTTTTTCGCCCCCCGACACTTTCACTCCGCCCTCTCCGATGACCGTATCGAGTCCCTGTGGGGCACGGGCCAGCAAGGAGTTGGCAGCTGCCTGATGCAGTGCTGTCAGGCACTCCTCATCGGTAGCGTTAGGTGCTACAAAGCGTAGGTTCTCGCGGATGGTTCCGGCAAAAAGCTGCGTATCCTGCGTTACGAAGCCGATCTGCTCCCTCAGTTCATCCAGATTTACCTCGGAACCGGGTATTCCATTGTACAAAATCTGGCCGCTCAATGGTTTATATAAACCCACCAGCAGTTTTACCAGTGTAGTTTTTCCAGAACCGCTCGGCCCGACAAACGCAACGGTTTCGCCGACGTGCGCATCAAACGAGATACCATCAAGGGCCGGTTTTTGGGCTGTCAGGTGTTTAAAATGAACATCCTCGAAAGCCAGTGTTTTCAGACCGTTGACGGGTTGCGGTAGAGCCGGTTGAACGTCGCGGGGGTGTTCAGGATTTGCTGGAAATTAGCCAGTGAGGCTTCCGTTTCGCGATAAATATTGATGATGTTGCCCAGTTCCTGCAAAGGGCCGAAAATGGCGAAGGAGTAAATGAACAACGAGAAAAATTCGCCCACCGTTATTTCGCCCCGTACAACCAGAAACAGCATTAGCAGCATAATTGAATTGCGGAGCAGGTTCACAAACGTTCCCTGTATAAAAGACAGCGACCGAATGTACCGTACTTTTTTCAGTTCGAGCTTCAGAATTTTGTCAGTCGTAGCGTTTAACCGTTCGGTCTCCTGCTGTGCCAGACCGAGGCTTTTTACCAGCTCAATATTGCGTAGACTTTCTGTTGTTGAACCAGCCAGTGCAGTCGTTTCGGCCACAATGGTTTTCTGGACGGTCTTGATTTTTTTGCTCAGCAGTGAACTCACAAAACCAAGCAGCGGAATGGTCAGAAAATAAGCCGGAGCAATGGGCCAGTAGACGGTCGCTGCATACCACATCACAAACACAATACCCACTACCGACGTAAACAACACATTTACAAACGATTGAATTAGCTTTTCAACGTCCGAACGTACTTTCTGTAGCTTGCCCAGCGTCTCGCCCGACCGCTGATCTTCAAATACCTGATAAGGCAGCTCAAGTGAATGCCGCAGACCGTCGGTATAGAGCCGTGCGCCAAGCCGTTGCGTAATCACGTTGACGTAGTAATCCTGGAAATTCTTGGCAATGCGGCTTACCATTGCCACGCCAAGGGCCTGCAAAATCAGGAGACCCGCCCCGTTTTTCAGGAAGCCCCAGAAGTTGATTGTGCGTAACGTACCGCCCGGCTTAACGACGTACTGATCAATAATTTTTCGGAAAATGTACGGGTCGAGCAGCGAGAAGATCTGATTGATGGCTGCCAGTAAGAGCGCCAGCGCCAACAGGCCCCAATAGCGCCGTAAATAGCTGTAGAGAAGTTGCATATATGAGTTGGTGGTAAAGCAGAAGCCAATGGTTAATGATAAATCGGACGTAGCAACCCTGGACTTCTTTGCAGTACAACAAAAAAACTGGCGTATTGAATCCAAAAAGAACCGGTCGGATGCGATGGTTTCAGGTAAAATTTGCTGGTAGCCAAATCAGTTGCCGTATTTTTCAATTCATCCGGTTAATTCACCACTTAAGCGGTTGGAACTGGCAGGATCATCGATGAGCATGTATTTTTAGTCTGCAATCATCTCACCAATAAACGTATGACTTTCCCACTTTTTCTTCCGGTACTCTTCCTGTTGATCATTCCTCCGTACCAACCGACTAACACACTCCAGGCCGACTACGAAGCGTTGGTAGCCGCCGAGCGCGGGTTCGCCAAAGCGGGTCTGGAAAAAGGGATTCGGGATTCGTTTGTAGAAAACCTCGATGAGCAGTCGGTTGTGTATGCCGGTAATCAATTTCGCCCTGGCAAAGCTACCTACGAGCGTGCCCCTAAAGGCACCGAAAAGCTGACCTGGCGCCCAAATTATGCCGAAATTGCAGCATCTGGTACGTTAGGCTTTACAACTGGCCCCTTTGAATTTCGTCCGAAAACCATGGACGAAGAACCTGTGGCTTATGGGCAATTTACGAGTGTGTGGCACAAAACTGCATCCGGCGACTGGAAGGTGCTTATTGATTTCGGTTGTACGCACCCAAAACCTGCCAAGCCCGGACCTGATCTTAACCCGCCAACACGCTTTTCGAACAAACGAATGATAGCCTCTGATACGACTGTTTCTAACCAGGAACTAAGGCAGGTTGAAGCGGCATTTGTGCAAACAGCCCGGACCAAAAACCTGCGTGATGCGTACCGTTCGGTTCTCCCTGCCAGTGATTCGATTCGGCTGTTGCGCGAAGGCTATGAACGCTATGAAGGAACTGCGGCCAAACGTCTGGCTGATAGGTCGACCCAGCCCGTTGATTATCAGCCCTTGCAGCTAATTACCTCCCGGTCGGGCGATCTGGGGTTTTGTTATGGCTATGCTACGTTCAATCACAAAAAAAACGCCTACCTGCGTATCTGGCGCAAACGTAGCGGTCGCTGGCAACTGGCGCATGAAGTGCTGACGGTAACATTTAGCTAGAGACGAGCGAAGGGTAAAAGGGGCTGGTGTATTTGAGAAGCGATTCGCTATATTCGTTTTTACAGCTACGTTCTGTAACCTCCGCTATGCACCATCCATTACGTTGCCTGCTTCTTTTAAATGCACTGTTGATCGGCTGTTGTTCGCTGGCTCAGAAACCGCTAACGTTTGATCTGCCTAAAAGTAAGTATGGCCTGCCCGTAGTGAATGACGTATCGATTTACCGGAAAATTGTAGAAGCTGATCCAGAAAATGAACTGGTTGATATGCGGCAGATACTGCCCGATGCACAGTTTGATGTTACGTATGCCAATACCTCTAACTTTCTGAAGCGGAAGCTCTATCCGACGGCCGATGTGTTTATGCGGAAGCCTGCGGCATTGGCTATTCAGCAGGCACACGAAAATCTTAAGAAGCGAGGACTTGGTCTGCTGCTTTTTGATGGATACCGGCCTTATGCCATTACGGTGCTTTTCTACGAAGAACATGGCGACACTACGTTTGTAGCGGACCCGCGCAAAGGATCGCGCCATAACCGGGGAATGGCTATAGACCTGACGCTATTCGACCGGAAAACCGGTAAACGGCTGTCGATGCCATCGGAATACGACGAATCGACGCCCCGCGCTTTTCACAACTATATGCAGTCGGACAGTGCGTCGCTGGCCCATCGCGCCATTCTGAAAGCAGAGATGGAACGGGTTGGTTTTTCGATTTTCCCGTGGGAGTGGTGGCACTACGATTTTCGGGGTTGGGAAAGTTGCTTTACGTACGATTTATCCCACCAGACAATCCGCAACGCCAATAAAACCTCCCATAAAGCTAAAGCAAAGTAGCACGTAGCAGGAATTATAAAGTTGCCATTTATTCGACTTCCTCAGTAGAGTAGATTCGGGGTTTTGGGCTCTCTTTGGCGTATGCAACGGAGGACATTTATTCAGAATACCAGCCTGATCACGGCGGCTCTTGGCACAGTTGGACCGGATTTGCTGGCCACGTCATTAGCACCGAACGTAGCGAAAAACAAGCTACCCAAATGGAAAGGATTCAATATGCTGGATTTCTTTTCACCCGATCCGGCTAACAGCCGCCCGGCTACGAAAGAAGATTATTTTAAGTGGATGCAGGATTGGGGGTTCGACTTCGTCCGGATTCCGATGGCGTATCCATCTTATCTGAAATTTGACCGGAGTCGGAACATTACCCCCGAGGAAGTTTATCAGGTTGACCCACAGGCCATCGACCGGATTGATGCGTTGGTAGCGATGGCGCATAAATACAATCTGCATGTCAGCCTGAATCTGCACCGGGCGCCCGGCTACTGCGTCAATGCGGGTTTCAACGAGCCCTACAACCTCTGGACCGATCAGGCAGCGCTCGATGCCTTTTGTTTTCACTGGAATATGTGGGCCAAACGCTACAAAAACGTATCGTCGCAGAAAATCAGCTTCGATCTGCTGAACGAACCCAGTATGCGAGCCGACATGAACGACCAGCATTCGAAGCGCAGTACGGTACCGGGCGCTACGTATCGGAAAGTCGCCCAGGCTGCGTCGCAGGCCATCTGGAAAGAGAATCCAAAGCACCTGATTATTGCCGATGGCAATGATGTGGGTAGTTCGGTGATTCCGGAGCTTACCGATCTCAACATTGCCCAGAGTTGCCGGGGCTATAATCCGGGTATAATCTCTCACTATAAAGCGCCCTGGGCGAATAAAGACCCAGAGCATCTGCCCGAACCCAAATGGCCGGGGCAGGTCGGCGATAAGTACCTAAGTCGGGCCATGCTCGAAACGTTTTACCAGCCCTGGATTGATCTGGTCAACAAAGGCGTAGGCGTGCATTGTGGCGAGTGCGGCTGCTGGAATAAAACACCACATGCCGTATTTCTGTCCTGGTTCAGCGACGTACTGGACATTCTGACAAGCCACGGAATCGGGTTTGCACTCTGGGAATTTTCGGGCTCCTTTGGTATTCTGGATTCTGGTCGGGCCGATGTGGCCTATGAGGACTGGCACGGTCACAAACTAGACCGCAAACTGCTGGATCTAATCAGGAAGGTGTGAAGCCTGACAGAGTGAGCCGATTAGAATCAAACCGGAAAATGCAACTTCCTGATGACGATACGACCCCTACGGGGTCAAATGTTTGTAGAAAGTAAATTTCTCTATAAACATCTGACCCCGTAGGGGTCGTATCTACTGGAATGCCCGATCACATCCACCTTCTGATTGGCATGAAACCATCCTGTTGTTTATCTGAACTTAGTTAGAGAAGTTAAGAAATCATCAAACGTGTTTATTCAGGAAAAACGGTTTAGTCAATTCAAATTTGAATGGCAGGACGGCTACGGTGCTTTCTCGTACAGTCATTCGGGTTTAGATAATATAATAGCTTATATCGCCAATCAGAAAGAGCATCATCGAAATCGAACATTCCGCGAGGAATACGTAGCGTTTTTGCGAAAATTTCAAGTTGACTTCAAGCAAGAGTATTTATTTGAATGGATTGAGTGAATTCAAAATTATATTGAAGTTGTTGAGAGTTCGTTTTCTAGTCTGTTTCACCCCTAAATCCCCTGAAAGGAACTTTGTACTGATTAAAGTTCCTTTCAGGGGATTTAGGGTGAAACAGACCAATAAAGCCCGATACATATACACATATAGACCACAATTAGCGTGGTGGCATACCTACGGCAGGCAAGAACACACGTACACACTCGCTATGGACATCCCATCGCTACGCGATCAATTCGATGCTGATTTCACGTAATACATAACATGGCAACAAGCCTATTCCAATTTTTTTTTTCCTGCTTGTAATGTTTTTTGATTTCAGTCGTCTTTGTCACTGAAATGGATCTACAAGCCTTTAAGCAACGCATACTGCCCGTTCAGGGACGCCTTTTTCGGCTGGCTCAGCTGTTTCTGCGCAACCGCGAAGAAGCTGAAGATGCCTTGCAGGATGTGTTACTCAGGCTCTGGACAAATCGGCAGCAGCTGGATGCGTACCACAGCGTCGAAGCACTGGCTGTGCAGATGACCAAAAACCTGTGCCTCGATAAACTTAAGGCTCACAATAAACAGAAAACCACGGATGAGACCGATATGCAGAGTCTGCACGCTGCCAGTATTTCGCCTTATCAGCAGGTTGAATTTGCCGACAGTGCCGAGCTGATTCGCAATTTGATTGATGCCATGCCCGACCAGCAGAAGCTGATTCTTCACCTGCGCGACGTGGAGGAATACTCATTCGAAGAGATTGAACAGATAACCGGACTGAGTGTCAATAACATTCGGGTGATTTTGTCGCGGGCCCGCCAACGACTGCGGGATAATTATGTAAAAGCGAACGACTATGAAGCAGGACATTGAAAAGCTGCTGGAAAAATATTACGAGGGCGAAACCTCACTGGCTGAAGAAAAGCAACTCCGTAATTACTTTCAGCAGGAAACCATACCAACGCATCTACAGCCTCATGCTGAGCAGTTTCGCTATTTTGCCAACCTGCGGACTCAGCATCCGTCAACTGCGGCTCTTAACCAGCTGGCAAACAAGCTAAACGCCCCTGAACCAGCCCGGATTATTCGGCTAACATCCTGGAGCATGCGTCTGGCAGCCGGTGTGGCGCTGTTGCTCGTCGGATTTGCAGGCGGACGGTTCTACGACCAATGGCACTCGAAAACAGACAATGGGCTACCCCCGAACGTAGCGGCCAATGACGTAATACCGATGCAGGAAATGAAAAAAATACTGGCGTTCGAGCATCATCCCAAAACGTCGGCCAGCGACCGGATTCAGGCCATTAATCAGAGTTATGAACTCACACATGCCGATCAGGATATTACGCAACTGCTGATAAATACGCTGAATTTCGATGCGAATGTGAACGTACGGCTGGCTGCCTGTCAGGCGTTGGCTCACTTCGAAAATGAGCCGAGTGTGCGAGATGGACTCATTCAATCACTGAAAATACAGACCGACCCCAACGTGCAGATTACGCTCATCGAAGTGCTTGTGGCTATCAAGGAAAAACGTGCCGTGGAGGAAATGCAGCGACTGGCGCAGAATCAGCAGGCACTGGACGTGGTGCGGCTAAAGGCCGAAGAAGGCGCAAACAGCCTGATTCATGGCAAAAATTCACCTTCATAAACAGAATAATTCACGCAGTACCACTTATTAATTTAACTCAATATCCATTCATGAAAAAATTCCTTCTGCTGGGCTTCGGCCTGGCGTGGTGCCTAAGCACGGCCAGGGCACAGGATTACAAAACCAAACTGACTAACTCGAAAGACCGTAAAGTCACGATTGAGATGGACGCTTCCCAGCTCAAAATTGAAGGCTACAACGGCGATGAAGTTATTATTCAGGCATCCTCGGGCTATGAAGCTCCGCCCGAACGGGCAAAGGGTCTGAAACCGATTTACAACACGGCCGTCGATAATTCGGGTATCGGGTTAGCTGTAACGCAGGAAAGTGGCGGGCTAAAAATCGAAAAAGCGGCTCGCAAGCAGATCAATTACACGATCAAACTGCCCCGCAAAGTGGCGATTTTGTACCAGGAAACAAATTGGCACGGGTCAAAAATTACCATAAGCAACATGGATGGCGACCTGGAAATTCGTACTAACAACTCGGCAATTGATCTCAACAACGTAATGGGTCCGGTGGTTGCGAATACGATCAATGGCGAAGTGAACATTGTTTATTCCGGCCTAAGCCAGGAAAAGCCGACCGCAATTTCCACGATCAACGGGCCAATCGACATTACGCTCCCGGCCAATGCCAAAGCCAATCTGAAACTAAGTTCCATTCAGGGCGAAATGTATACCGACTTCGATCTGGGCGTAAAAAACACCAAAGACGGCATGGCAAAAGTAGGTGGCGGGCGAAACATCGACGGATCGACGAACGGCGGTGGCGTCGAAATACAACTCAAGACGATCAACAGCAATATCTATATCCGCAAGCAAAAATGAGCATCTTTCCTCATCCTACTCCCATGAAAATCAGTGTATTCCTCCTCTTTCTGAGTCTGTTGCTTCGCCCGGCGTTTGCGCAGAAAATCATCGAAAAATCGTTGCCCGTTACGGCCGGTCAGCTCGTTAATCTGAATCTGAAATTTGCTGACAGCATCCAGGTTCGCTACTGGGACAAACCAAACGTATCGGTACGTATTGCGGTCACAATCAATAGCGGGAAATTGAACGATGCCCTGACCGTAACGACTGGGTCAACAGATAAAGAAGTCAGTGTAAAAACGGATTTCGACAAAGAACTTATTAAGCAAGGCAAAGACGCAGATTGTCCCGACAAGAGGTATCATTCGATGCACACGGATCGCGACGGTAAAGGATACACGATTTGCAGCGAGATCAATTACCAGGTATTCGTTCCCCGACAGGCACAGTTGAAAGTGGAAACCATCAATGGCAACATCGACATTCAGGGAGCAAACGGGCCGGTTTTTGCAAAAACCATTAGCGGATACGTCGATATGAGCTGGCCAAAATCGAAAGGCGTAAATCTGGCCATGCAAACCATTACAGGCGAGGTGTATTCGGACCTGGACATTGATTTCAAGACGAAAAAAGAAAAGAACCCAATTGTTGGCTACCTGCTGGAAGGTACCGTTAACGGTGGCGGGCCCAATGTGCGTCTGGAATCGATCAGCAACAACGTTTATTTACGAAGAAAGGATTGACTGTAGCCTGTTGTAATCAGGACTTCACCTGACGCTTTATAAAAGCAATTTCTTTTCTAATCTGTTTCACCCCCCGGCCCTCTGAAGGAGGAGCAATCCAGTCTTGGAGAACTTTCCTTTCAGGGGACGGGGGTAAAACAGACTTGAAATCAATACGTTTTGGTCATGTCGTCGGGAATGGCCAGCACAAAATCAGCAAGATGTTGATTTTCACGAGCGGGGTGATCGGGGTCAGGAATTTCTACCGATGAAAGCGTAACGATTTTCAGGTCGGGCCGTTGTTTGCGCAGATACCAGACAATCCCCTCGAAATTTTTCGAATGGTAGTCTCCATTAAAATGGAGCATCGTTTGGCCCGGCTTTAGGTTCTGCAGAATGAAATACGCCATTGTGGCATCTTTAATGGCCTGAGCACGGGCAAAATTGGCAGTCATGTCGGTGTTGGCGCCATGTGGATTTGCAGGCGATGAACCAGTATTTCCGCCATGCGACGACTCCGACATCATTTTTATCATCGCCTGATAACCGGGGAGTGTCAGATCGACCGTAAGGGGTAGGGGGACGATTTGTCCTTTTGCTTCGGCCGAAAGCGTGTCAAGTGAAGCCAGCCCCTGCCGCGATACCTGCCGGGCATACCGACGCGGTACGTTAGTCGCCACGAAGGGGATGCGCTGTTCGCGGGCGAAGTCAGCAATCGGCTTGTAATCAGTATTGAAATTTGGCCAGAGCCGGGCCTGATCCGCCAGTTCTTTCCCTGTGGTACGTCCCTGTACGTAATCGCTCAGTGCCGTTTGATTGTCCGTTTCAAACATCTCCGCACCCAGCACCAGATTTCCTTTCTTTTCAGCCTGTAAGTCTTTCGTCAGGCGCAGTTCCAGCCAGTGGCAGATCGGATTATTGTGCAGTTCACCGAACAGAACAACGTCAGCATCCGTAGCCTGACGTACTAATTTCGCATACGTAGTGGCCTTTAGCTCAGGCGTATAGAGCCGATAAGCCGGTTTGTCGGGGCCACCCGGGTGGGGCCGGAAGGCGAAAGCCATCATACAGAATAAAATTAAGGTCGCTCGCATGTATGTAGGTTGTATTGAAGCCATCAATTTTGGAAGCTTCGGGAAGTTCAGAGGAGCCTGTATGCGTTCTGTAACGAATAGCGTGTATATTTAGTTAGTCGTCCGGCTATTTGAAGGCTATCCTCTTTCCGTCAACATGAATTTACTAGAAAACCTCCGCTTATTTCCTGCTTTTGAACAAGTTCCTGATGATCAACTTCAATGGTTTATTGACCGTGCTGAAGAAATAACGTTTCCGGCCGAGTCTGTTATTTACAAACCCAACGAACAGGTCGATTATTTGATTCTGTTACTGGAAGGCCGTATCCGCGTCGATACAGGCGCCAATGGGTCCGGCGATGAAATTATCAGCTACGATCCGCACTCGATTCTGGGTTTACTGCCGTTTTCGCGGATGAAAAGCATTCCCAACCGGCTGGTTGTTGAGAAAAAAGCCCGAACGCTTCGGTTGCATCGGGATCATTTGCGGGAACTGATCGACTCCTGCTATGAGCTAACGGAAGCCTTTGTGCATCAGATGACTACCCGAATCCGGGATTTCACAAAAATGACTCAGCAAACCGAAAAAATGGCGTCGCTGGGGCGCTTATCGGCTGGCCTTGCTCACGAGTTAAACAATCCGGTAGCTGCCGTTGTGCGCTCGGTCGATACGCTCAAAAATCACCTCCGGGCTACCCCTGAAGCGTTTAAAACCGTAATGGAGCTGAAACTGGATGAGGAGCAGGTTGATTCTGTAGGGGCCGTGTTTTTCGGAAAGGTAGACGAGCAGCTGGCCGGTAGCGCCAAAAAACAACTGACGCTGCTTGAACGGAGTAGCCGGGAAGATGAACTGACCGATTGGCTCGACGATCACGGCGTTGATGATAGTCTGGACCTGGCAGGGCCATTGGTTGATTTTGGTATGTCGGTCGATGATCTGGACTGGCTGCTGGAAAAAATCGGGGATGAGAACCTGGAAGGCGTAGTGAACTGGATTGTCAATAATCTGGTAACCGAAAAGCTGGTGCTGGATATCAGCGAAGCTTCTAAACGTATTGCTACGCTGGTCGGTTCCATCAAGAATTATACCCACATGGATCGGGGGGCGGCAAAGAAGCCGTGCAGCTTGGCGAAGGAATTCGCAGTACGGTAACGCTGCTGGACCATAAAGTAAAAAGCAAACATATTGATCTGACGATCAGCATCCCCAGCGATTTGCCAGCTGTTTGTGGGTGGCCCGGCGAGCTGAACCAAGTATGGACCAATCTGATCGACAATGCCATCGATGCCCTGCCCGATGGCGGAAAACTGGAGATCTCCAGCGAAACTGATCATCAGGCAGAAGGACTGGAGTTTGTACTGACCAGAATAGTTGATAACGGTCCGGGAATTCCTGCTGATATTCAGGACAAAATCTTTGAACCCTTCTTTACCACAAAGCCTATTGGCAAAGGCACCGGTCTTGGCCTGGATATTGTACACGGTGTGATCAAGCACCATAATGGTTCCATAAAGGTTAATTCAAAACCCGGCCATACTGAATTCAGTGTGTGTCTCCCTGTCGAATGATTGAATTGTCGAATGAGTGAATTACAAGCCTGTAGCTCTTCATTCAACAACTCAATCATTCAACAATTCAATCATTCAAACTATGCGTCTTCCTATAATTTTCTCCATTGACGACGACCCGCAGGTATTGAAAGCTATTCAGCATGATTTGCGGCAGCAGTACAGACGGAAATACCGTATTATGGCCACCAGTTCGGCCAGGGAAGCACTCGATTCGCTGCCTGAGCTGAAGAAGCAGGGCGAGGAAGTCGCTCTTTTCCTGTCGGATCAGCGGATGCCCGACATGACGGGCGTTGAGTTTCTGACGGAGGCCCGCAAGGTATACCCCAATGCCAAACGCGCTTTGCTGACGGCTTACTCCGACATCGATGCGGCTGTCCGGGCTATCAACGAGGTTCAGCTCGATTATTATATTGCCAAACCCTGGGACCCGCCCGAAGAAAAACTGTACCCGGTTCTTGATGACTTACTCGACGACTGGCAATCGGATTATCGGCCCGGTCATGATGGGCTAAAACTGATTGGCTACCAGTTTTCACCGCGCTCCCATGAGTTAAAGGATTTTCTGGCGGGTAATCTATTCCCGTATCGGTGGCTCGATATTGAAAGTGACCCCGCTGCGCAGGAATTGCTTGAATTGCACGGGGCAACGAACAAAGACCTGCCAGCCGTAATTCTTGAAGATGGAAAGCTACTGCTTCAACCTAAGCTCAGCGATCTGGGCGAAAAACTGGGGCTGAAGCCTAAAGCATCCCAAAGTCTGTATGATCTGGCAATTATTGGCGCTGGCCCTGCCGGACTGGCAGCTGCCGTTTACGGTGGCTCAGAAGGGTTGAAAACCATTATGATCGACAAACGGGCGCCCGGTGGTCAGGCTGGCACAAGTTCGCGGATTGAAAACTACCTTGGGTTCCCCAGTGGCTTAAGCGGAGCCGATCTGACCCGACGCGCTATTAGTCAGGCGCAGCGTTTTGGTGTCGAATTTTTAGCACCACAGGAGGTAATTTCCATTCGGTCGCAGGGGCAGTACAAGCACATCAGTATGGCCGACGGCAGCGAAGTTGTTACGCGGGCGGTTATTCTGAGTACGGGTGTGGCTTACCATAAACTGGAAAACGAAAGCCTGGACAAATTCACTGGAGCGGGCGTTTACTACGGTGCCGCTACTACTGAAGCCTATGCCTTCAAAGGTAAACCGGTGTACATTGTTGGTGGTGGAAATTCGGCCGGGCAGGGAGCCATGTATCTCTCCCGAACAGCCTCCGATGTGTTTATCTGCGTTCGCCGTTCGGATCTGACCGAAACCATGTCGCAATATTTGATCGATCAGATTGCGAACACGCCAAACATCACCGTACTGGGTTGCACCGAAGTTGTAGAAGCCCTGGGTAAGGAACGGATGGAATGTCTGGTTCTGGAAAATATGGACACGAAAGAGCGGAAAACCGTTCAGGCAGCCGGGCTATTCGTTTTTATCGGTACCAAACCGTTCACCGATTGGATCGAAATGGACATTATCAAAGACCCCAAAGGGTTTATTGCTACAGGTCGTGATCTGGCTAAGTATGCCGACTTCAAAAAAGTCTGGCGCTATAACCGGGAGCCGTTTGCCCTCGAAACGTGTAGTGCGGGTATTTTTGCGGCTGGCGATGTTCGTGCCGGAGCGATGAACCGAGTCGCATCGGCCGTGGGCGAAGGAGCTATGGCCGTAAGTTTCGTTCATAAATACCTGGCAGAAAACTAATACAGGTTTGCCTTTTTACCCCTAAATCCCCTGAATTCGAATTTGAAAAAAGTCACCTTCAGGGGATCTAGGGGTAAAAAGCTAGCTACAACGCAAGTATGCCCCGTTTGTCAAAACCCTGATAAGATTAGCTCTAAAGTATAATGTTAGACAGTCTCTGAGATCACAATTCAATGATTGCCGATTTCCTTCCTCATTACTATGCTTAAACAAACCATTTGCGAACACCTCGCCAACCTGACAGAATTGCGTACGGCTACAGAGTACGTTTGTGAAGAATGCGTCAAAACCGGCAGCTCGTGGGTACATCTGCGCACTTGCCAAACCTGTGGCGTTACGCTCTGTTGCGACTCATCGCCCAATAAACATGCAACCAAACATTTTCATCGGAGCGAGCATCCGGTTGTCGCGTCAGCCGAACCGGGCGAGCGGTGGCTCTGGTGTTTCGTTGATGAGCAAATGGTGACGTACTAAACAAGGAGTACATATTCTGGTTTACTATTTACGGTATTCGGTTTTGCGTCAGCTACCGCAAATCGAATACCGTAAATTATTAATCTGAATGATCGCTGAACAAACACTTACCCAACAATATCTTCGTGTAAGGGCACATTCTGAAGCCATATGTGCAGGGCTTGAAACGGAAGACTACGTTGTGCAGCCCGTCGTGGATGTTAGTCCGCCCAAATGGCACCTGGGACATACAACCTGGTTTTGGGAAACATTCGTTCTGGTGCCTAACGCGCCTGATTACCGCATTTTTCACGAAGATTTCAGCTACGTATTTAATAGCTATTATGAAACCGTTGGCAAACGGGTGTTACGTACCGACCGGGGTAACCTTAGTCGGCCGACGGTAGCTGGCGTATATGCGTACCGTTCTTACGTAGACGAGCAGATGAGTCGGTTTCTGGATACTGCCTACCTCTCCGATGAGCTGTATGCCCTGATTCTGCTTGGTCTGAATCACGAGCAACAGCATCAGGAATTGCTCATCACCGACATCAAATACATTCTAGGCCATAATCCGCTACTGCCGGTTATCCCTATGCCCGCTGTGACAGAGCTGGAAAACCGGATGGCATTGCAGAGCAGCCGGGAGTCAGTACGTATACCCGAAGGCATTTACACCATTGGTTTTCAGTGGGCATCCAGCCGAAATGCAGAGTCGTTTTGCTTCGATAATGAACTGGGCGTCCACAAAGTTTATCTGAATGATACAACGCTTTCGGGGAACCTGATTACCAATGGTGAGTTTCTGGAATTTATCAATGCAGGCGGTTACCAGCATTTCCGGCACTGGCTTTCCGACGGCTGGGCGTGGGTTCAGGCAAACCAGATTCAGGCGCCGATGTACTGGCACCAAATTGACGGTACGTGGTGGAATTATACATTCGATGGCCTACAGCCTGTTGATACTAGTGCACCGGTTTGTCACGTCAGTCAGTACGAGGCCGATGCCTTCGCCCGCTGGCGGGGTAAACGTCTGCCAACGGAGTTTGAGTGGGAAGCAGCCGCCGATCAACTGAACTGGGGTTCGCGCTGGGAGTGGACGAACTCGGCTTACTTGCCTTACCCGGGTTTTACAACCGCCGATGGAGCCGTTGGCGAATACAATGGAAAATTCATGAGTGGACAAATGGTGCTGCGTGGGGCTTCGGTAGCTACACCCGAGGGGCATTCCCGTCCGACGTATCGCAACTTTTTTCAACCTGACAAACGATGGCAATTTACAGGAATACGGCTGGTGGAGAATATGTAGAGCAGGGAGCCTGGAGCGCGGAACCTGGAGCAAGGGGCACAGAGGAAGGAGTCAATGATGTTGATACGTTACCCCAGGCATCAGGCCCTTTGCCCCCTGCATCCTCACCACTGGCCAATGAAGTGCAGGTTGGTTTGCAGCAGACCCCCAAACGGTTGTCGTCGCGTTTTTTTTACGATGCGGAGGGGAGCCGGATTTTTGCGGAAATTATGCGGTCGCCGGATTATTATCTGACTCGTTCGGAATACGAAATTCTGGATACGTACAAGGCCGATTTGCTACGGTACGTAACGACGAACAATCGGCCGTTTGATCTGGTGGAGCTAGGCGCGGGCGATGGGCTGAAAACGAAAATTCTACTCGGCTACTTCGCTGACCAACACGCCGATTTTACGTATGCACCGGTTGATATTTCTGCCGCTGCCCTTGAGGAATTAGTCGTGGGTATCCATCAGAAATGGCCGGATTTGCGGCTCAACCCCCGCCATGAGGATTATTTCAGAGCACTTGAACACCTGTCCGAAGAAACCACCGATCAACCAGCGAGCCCTCGGCGGGTCGTGCTGTTCCTTGGGTCGAATATTGGCAATTTCACGCCCGAAGAAACCCTGGATTTTTACCGGCAGCTATACGATCGGCTTCAGCCGGGTGATGTGGTGCTAACGGGTTTTGATTTACAGAAACATCCGGCCATTATCCATACCGCCTACAACGACCGGCAGGGACTGACGCGGGCGTTTAATCTGAATCTGCTCCGACGTATCAATCGTGAACTCGACGCCAATTTCGATCTGGCCGCTTTCGATCATTATGAACTGTACAATCCCGAAACGGGGGAAGCAAGGTCGTATCTGGTTAGTCAGAAAGCACAGCTGGTTCGGATTGATGCGCTGGACATGGACGTACCGTTTCAGTACGGAGAAATCATTCACACGGAAATTTCCCGCAAGTTTACCCGATTCCAGATCGAAGAACTGGCTCAGGCAACCGGTTTCAGCGTAGCGGGCTGGTTTACGGATTGCAAAGGCTACTTTGCCGACGTATTATTTGAACGATAAGAGGGACTAA
This sequence comes from Spirosoma sp. KNUC1025, assembly GCF_045160025.1. Lineage (GTDB taxonomy): Bacteria > Bacteroidota > Bacteroidia > Cytophagales > Spirosomataceae > Spirosoma. The sequence goes on along the minus strand of NZ_CP087139.1, from coordinate 6,302,812 downwards.
AAGGGTTAACCTGCCTGGCCTAAAAAATACATAGCGGCCAGTAATCCGGCCATTAATGCAGACCAGCCCACTACACGTCGAAAGCCTGGTGTGGGTCCGCTACGTAGTACCTGAACACCCAGCGGGATCAGCGCTATACACAGGCCCACCGTAGCCAGAATCGCTACCAGCGAACTACCTTTCAGTACGCCAAGCATTAGTCCCGACATCATGCTCAGCGCAATGGAACGAACCAGGTTCATAACGCCGGAAAGGTAAGCGCCGATTGCGAGTATCGTCCAGCCGAAAAAGATGGCTGCCGAAGAGTATGGCCACGATGTGAAAAGCACCATACGAATCCGCAACAGCCTTTGTGGCCTGTGTCAGGTTTTGCACCCGAACAAGCTGAAAGGCCAGATGATTAATGCCATAGTGAAATGTGCGGGCAAACAGTCCCATTATCACGAACGTTCCACCCCAAAGCGCCCAGCCAGGTCTTGTTTGGCCAACCAGGTTGACCAGGGTAATAATAGCTGGCCACAGTAGGATGTTTCCGGCCAGAAACAGGCTGTAGGAGGTAGTTATGAGATCAGGATGTTCATGATAAGCTCTCAGCTGTTCAGGAAAGAAAAAATGGAACTGAATGCGGAGCAAACCTCCTGCCAGAAGAAGAATAGGTCCGATTATCAAGGACGTTCCGCCTATCCAACGGCCGGGAAACCAGAATCTTTGCCTTAGAAACGAAGCTGTTTTTGTTGCTACCATTGCCCATCTACATTTTCAAAATGAAGGTAGGTAATGTAAAGTACTAGGCAATACACATTACACAAGTGGTTTTACAATGAAATAAACGGCGGCTCCGCACTTGACCAAAATAAACAAGCCCGGCCATCGGGCCGGGCTTGTTTGTTGGCAAATAATGTTTGGCTTACTGCTTGTCCCACCAAACGCGGGTGTCCAGGTTATCTGGTCCCTGCCGGGTAATGGCCTGGTTAACCTGTTGCTGGTTGACCGAGATTTCTGAGTCAGGGTAACTGAGCCGGTTAATGAAGTTGCCCTTGATTTCCTTTCCCGGATAGGGGTTAGGCGTCAGTGCGGGGTAACCACTCCGGCGGAAATTGGCAAACGCTTCCGGCCCATTCAGGAACGAAGCTACCCAATACTGCGTGTTGATCAGCTCCAGCGCTTTGGCCGCATCGTATGGATTTTTCTGCAAATACGTAGCAATATCGGCGTCAGCTATAACTGTGGTTGTCCCGTAATCGGCAAGCTGTTTCATGTGAGCCGTTACGCCTGCGTTGTAAAAATCAGCTGCATTGCCCGTTGTCCAGCCCCGTTGAACGGCTTCGGCAAGCAGTAGCTGCGTCTGGGCATACGTAACCAGAAATGTAGGAGCCGTTAAGCCGCCCATACGGGTCCGGTCCAGTTGTGAATAATCGTAAAAACTGGCCAGTCCATCGGCGGTAGCCCGCGCTGGTATTGTCCCATTGTCATATCCCAGGGGCATCCCGATTTGTACAGCGGGATCTTTGCTGGCCTTAGCCGCCGTTTGCTCGGGTCCGCTCTTAGCGCCAACGTAACGCACAGCAATCGCCGTCAATCGGGGATCGGAGTTTGTTTTCAGATAATCAACAAAGTTTTTCGTCAGGTAATAGTTGGCCGCTTCGGTTGAGTTGAGCGTAGTGCCAACCGGGTTCTGGTAGTTGGCGTTGTTGCGAACCGCAGCGTTGTCGGCATTCGACTGCATAAGTCCACCCGCTACGGCTTTCTGAACGGTCGACTGTGCCAGTGTAGGGTTCACCTTAACCAGACGCATACCGGCCCGCAGCAGAACTGAATAGCTGAATTTTTTCCATTTGGAAATATCGCCACCGAACATAATTTCACCGGCTTCCGTGGGCTTGGTCGCATCCAGGGCGGCTGCGGCTTCGGGAAGCTCTTTGAGAATATCATTATAGATACTCTCCTGCGTGTCGTATTTCGGCCGGATGTTTGAGTTTAAGTACCCCAACCCGGCTTCGGTGTAAGGAATGTCGCCATACGTATCGGTCAGTACCATTGATACGTACGCTTTCCAGATTCGAGCCATATTGTACAGGTTGCTCCGGCTGGCATCCGATTTCGTTTTGGCCAGAACATCGACCAGGTAGCGGACGTTATCGCGGTAATACCGCTGCCAGAGGGCAGCGTTGGCCCCGGCCGATCCGCGGTTATCGATGTTGAAATTCCCACCAGACAGAATCCCGGAGTTCGGCGAAAACATCTGCTGTACAATCGGCTCCTCAAAAATCAGTATCTGCGAGGGGTAGGACGTATTGACAATCGCGTTGTTAAACGTGAAGACCGGATTCAGCGCCGTGGCTGCCGTTGGGTTTGTGTTCAACTGGTCGAATCCGTTTTCGCAGCCGCTTAGGCTGACCAGGGCCGCTACCAGAGGTATATAAAATAATGTCTTTTTCATGGGTAAAGAGTTGAGGCTTTGGTGTATGGAAGTAAGCATCAGCCACACACCCAAGCCTTTTTAGAACCGAACATTTAAGTTGAAACCAATGCTACGTGTGGTAGGCAGACCCGTTGATTCCAGCCCTACGAGGTTGTCGGAGCTGAAGCCAAATTGCTCAGGATCGATATTGGGTACCCATTTTTTGAGAATCGCTACGTTGTTCGCTACAGCACTGACGCGAATGCCTTTGATGAACAGCGATTTGGGCAGGAACCGGGTGAAATCGTAGCCCAGGCTGATCTGACGCAGTTTCCAGAAACCAGCATCATAAATAACCTGCTCGCCGAGGCTTTTCGAACGGCCCACCGAATAGTAGTCCTGCACAAACGCCCGAACAGCGTTGACTTCCCCTTTGTCGTTGACGCCCACACCCACCATTTTATTGTCCTGCTCACCCCGGCCTACCAGGGTTTCTTTCTGCAATCCGTGGCGGAACGCATTCAGGTTCGTGCCCGACATCATTTTACCACCCAGCTTGAAGTCGACCAGTACCGATAGGCTAAGTCCTTTGAAATTGAACGTGTTGGTAATACCGCCTACGTATTTGGGTAGCGCTGAGCCAAACGAAATCGGGGCTGGTGTCCGGCTGGGGATACCATCGTTTCCGTGAACAATACGGCCTTGTGCATCGCGCAGGTATCCATAGGTGTAAAGCTGGCCCAATTCCTGACCGACAACCTGCCGAAGTTCACCTACATAAACACCGGTACCGACCACAATCTGTTCGGCCTGCTTGTCATTGTTATAGTCTTTGCCGGGGGTTCCATCATCGTCGGTTAGCAACCGGAGGAGTTTCGTTTTGTTGTATGACCCGTTCAGGGTAACATCCCAGGAGAAATCTTTTGTCCGGATTGGCGACAGATTCAGCAATACTTCAATACCCTGGTTACGGCTTTCCCCGCTGTTGATCAGTGTGCTTGTATATCCCGATGCATCTGACGTTTGAGCGGCCACGATCTGATCGCTGGTGATCTTGTTGTAGTAAGCCACATCCAGACCAACGCGGCTGTTGAACAGTTTCAACTCCAGGCCAACTTCGGTTTCGGCAACCCGGCTGGGTTTGAGCGTAGCACTCGGTACGGTGTTCGACGTGATATTGCCCACAGGCTGGCCAGCTCCGGCCGGATTGGGGAACAGGTTAGCCGCAACGGCATAGAACAGGTTGTTCGAGTAAGGCGCTACGTCACCGTCGCTACCAACCTCGGCATAAGCCGCTCTGAGCTTACCGAAGTTCAGCCATTCGGGCATCTTATTGAAGGCCTGCGAAAACACAAAACTTCCCGTTACAGATGGATACAGGATGCTGCGGTTGGCTGGGGCAAGCGTCGAGAACCAGTCGTTACGGATGGTTCCATTTATGAATAATACGTCTTTGTAAGAAAACTCAGCCGCTGCATAGAGCGAGTTTACTTTACGTTCGCTGAGCCCGTAAAGCGGGTCTTTTACACGGCCGTTCTGCGGAACATACAAGCCTCTCACAATGAAATCCGTAACCAGTACGCTGTTCAGATCGCTCCGGCGATACAGCTGGTTTCCACCAAGTGTCAGGTCTACACCAATAGCGCCAAATTTGCGATTGGCGCCGATCAGGAAGTCCGCATTTAACTCGCGGAACCGGCGGGACTCCTGTACGTAACGACCATTGACGAATCCGGCGGGTGCCGCTGCCAGCGAAGCCTGACCGGTCGGGAAGTTATAATCCTGATCGCGCGACCAGTAATCCTGACCAACGCGGCCCTGTAGATACAGCCAGTCCGTGAAGTTGTAGCGGGCTGAAATATTGCCGAACAACCGATCCCGGCGGATGTTTTCGAATTTGTAATTGAGGACGAAATAGGGGTTCGTCCGGTTCATGAACCGTGAATAAATAAACTCATTGCCCGTAGTCGGGTTGATCTGGTTCGCTTCCAGTACGTCGAGCGGCATGGAGTTGGCCAGTGTATAAATTACGGTAGGCGTACTGTTGTCCTGTTGAGCGATCTGGGGTGGGTTTTTGTTGTATTCATTCGAATAGTTGATGGTTCCCGTTACGGTCAATCTGGACGAAAGGTTATAGCTAAAGCCGAGGTTGATGGTTTTCCGGTTGTAGCTGTTATTGCGGGTGATGCCTTTGTTGTCCAGATTGGCCACCGAAAGATTGAAGCCGCCCTTCTCGCTGCCCGACGATACTGAAATGGAGTTTGTCCAGGTTGACCCGTCGCGATAGAACGTATTAATCCGATTGCGCACGGGCTGATACGGCACCGTTACGCCACCAAACAAAACCTGCGTTTGTCCGGCAAACTTCTCGCCAAAGCTCCACACGCCCGACGTTGGGTTGGGGGCGGTTGGGCGTACGCCATACTCACCCTGACCGTATTCGTACTGATAATCCGTGTAATCGAGTGGGTGGTCACTCGTGAAGTTTGAATTGTAGATCACCCCAATACCCTGGCCATTGCCTTTCGTTTTTGTTGTGATCAGAATGGCGCCGTCTTTAGCCCGTGAGCCGTACAGAGCCGCTGCTGTACCGCCCTTCAATACGGTCATGCCTTCAATATCGTCGGGGTTAATGGACGAAAGTCCATCCCCACCATCCGAATAGTTGTCGCCATTCCGGTTACCAATGGAGTTATCGCTGCCTGTATTCCCGTTGTTTTGTCCAAAGTTGGTGTTGTCGATTGGAACACCGTTGACCACAATAAGTGGACTGTTTTGCCCCGAAAATGACGATTGGCCCCGAATCCGGATTTTACTCGTACCCGCTGCGCCCGTGCCGAGGCTGCTGATGTTTACGCCCGCAATTTTCCCTTGCAGGGCATTCATGAAGTTAACGGTACGGTTTGTCGTTACCTGTTCGGGATTTACAATAGCGGTAGCATAGCCAAGTCGCTTGGCTTCTTTTTTGATACCAAGCGCCGTAACCACAACTTCCCCCAGGTTCTGTTCCGCTTCCTGTAGCGTAATGGTTAGCTGGGTCTGATTGCCGATGTCAAGCGTTTGGCCGGCAAAGCCAATGGCGCTGAAAACCAGCGTTGAATTGGCTGATACGTTCAGGGTAAAATTCCCATTGCCGTCGGTGGTGGTTCCCAACTGGGTGTTCCTGACCAGGATATTTACCCCTGGAATAGCCTGCTGGTCTTTACTGGAAATAACCTTGCCTGTTACCCGGCGATCCTGCGCCTGGGCAGTGAGTGTGAGTAGAAAAGCTGCCCATAGCAAAAGACCCCAGGCGCTAATCCTTGTTCGTAAAGTGTGTTTCATTATAAGATGGGTAGTTTGGGTGTATATTCGAATAGAACAATTTATTCCCCATTAGTTGAAAATCATAAAGTAAAAATTATCATGTATCTACTACACAATTTAGGTTTGAGATTAAAAAATTTGGAAATGTAAAAATCACTATTCACCTTTGTCTATTGAATTAGGAGGTTATTGAAAAAGTCCAGTACACATATATGAAATTCGACCAACACACGCAAAACGCCAGGTACGCCAATCGTACTGCTGAAACCCTCATCCTTAATACGATGATGGGTATGTGTTGTCGATGCTAACTTAGGGTAGGGCAGTATGCTTTTTATGCATCCATTGATCACCAGCCCGCTCATTACCTAATCACCTTGTAATCTGTTTTTTCGGGCAAACAATTGTTTGCTTTTTCATAAACTTAAATACTATACTTAATCTGTATAGTAAGTATTTTTAAAGCTTAATGTATACAGCGATGATAGTTGCAGAAAATCCAACAGCCGTTCAATCTTCTTTGGTACTGAGTCCGGATCAAACGGCTTTCTTTGAAAAAAATGGCTTTCTCCACATTAAGGGCTTCGTTGACCGGGATGTTGTTCAGCTCTTTCTGAGCGAGCTACAGCGAATTGAGGCCAACTGGATTGCCGAGAATGTCGATAAAATCAATGGTACACCCATTAAGTACGGCCGTGATGAGCATGGCCAGCCAATCGTCCAGCGGTTTGCCTTTGCCTCTTTGTTCAGCCCTGTGCTGCATGAATTTTTGCAGGATGAGCGCCTTAAAGTGCTTACGCAATTGCTACAGCCGTATGAGGGACGTATTGGCGAGGAAGAAAAAGATGGGCTGGTCGTGAACCACTACGTTCGTACGCCCGAGAGCAATTTTTCGCGGATGGGGTGGCATACCGATAGCCCCCGCGATCTGTTTCTGGGTCATCGCATCCGCCCCATGTTGAATGTCGGGCTGCACCTGGATGACTGCCCCCAAACCAACGGAGGATTGCGGGTGTTGCCCGGAACGCATAAGCAGAACACTTTACTGACCTTATTCCGGAAACGGCAGTTTATCGATCATCGGCCCGATCCGCGTGAAGTTGGGTTCGATATCGAAGCGGGCGACCTGACCATTCATAACGGCAGTTTGTGGCACCGGGTCGAGCAGTCGCCGAATCTGGGTGCTGAGAGCCGTCGGCGGGTTATGTACATCCCGCTCGTTACGGGCAATTATCAACCCAAAAACGCAGCTAGTAAAACTCCATTTTACCATCGGCTGGGCCGCAAAATTATGCGCTGATACAACTTGCCGGATCCCGTATGGGTGCCTATCAATAACCACTGACGACTCTGCTCATGCATTTCAACTGGCTCGCGTTTGCTGTTCCGCTGTTTCTGTCCCTGATCGGGCTGGAATACCTCGTTGCGAAACGACAACATAAATCGTATTTCCGCTTCAACAATACGGTTGCGAATCTGAACGTCGGGATTGCAGAACGATTGCTGGACAGTTTCACGGTTGGCGCGTTTTATTTCGTGTACGAGTATCTGCATCGGCATTATGCCCTGTTCGAGATTCCGTCAAACGTCTGGGGGTGGATCGGGCTGTTGATCGCAACGGATTTCGTCTGGTACTGGTATCATCGGCTGGCGCACGAAATCAATATTTTCTGGGCTGTGCACGTAGTACATCACCAGAGTGAAGATTTCAATTACACGGTTTCGGCACGTATCACGATTTTTCAGGCAGTTGTCCGAACGGGTTTCTGGTCCATTTTGCCGGTTATCGGGTTTCCGGCCGAAATGATAACCACCATTCTGCTGGTTCACGGACTGTATCCGTTTTTTATTCATACACGTACCATCGGCAAATTGGGCTGGCTCGAATACGTACTTGTTACGCCTTCCCACCATCGGGTACACCACGCCAGTAATCCACAGTATCTGGATAAGAATTACGGCGACATGTTTATCATCTGGGATAAGCTGTTCGGTACGTTCATCGAAGAAGATGAAGAACCTGTGTATGGTCTGACCAAGCAACTTGATAGCCATAGTTTTCTGTGGCAACATTTTCACGGCATGCTCGAAGTAGGGGTAGCTACCTGGCGCGCAAACGGTTGGTCGGCAAAACGGACTGCCTTGTTTGGTCGGCCCGATAGCGTCGATCCTGCCATTCGTGAAGAGCTGGAAAGTCGCTTCCTGTCGGCCGATGCAGCTGGGCGTTCGGCGGTTCATAACAGAACCAGGCGTTTCCGTGGATACGTTGCCGGCCAGCTGATCGGTACGTTACTGATCCTGTTTGGGTTTTTGTTGTTCGATACCTACGTACCAGGCTATCTCCAGTTTTTAACGGCTTTATTTATTCTGCTGACCCTGATCAACTGTGGGGCTTTACTCGAACAACGGCAGTGGGTACTTTATCTCGAAATGGGTCGGATAGGGGTGCTTTGGCTGGCTTTGTACGGATTACTGGGCAATCCAATGCTCATTGTGCTGGGCTACATCGGTGCGCTGTCGCTCTGGGTTTATTTCTCGTTCATCCAGAAGCGATATTTTCAATTGGTATATGGAATTTAAAAAGTAAACACGATCATGACACTTGAATTTGAAAATGAATTAGGCGATATTCGGACAGTTGACAGTAAGCAGTATCGCTCCAAAACAGAACGTATACAGCCGTTGGTAACGGGCGACCTGGCTCCCTTTTTCAGGCTCACTGGCGCACCCAGCAACTGGCAAACGTCCGTTTATACGCAAAATACTGTTGAGCGCAGCACATCGCTGCTCGATCTGGTTAGCGCCCGGCCCCTGGTCGTGAGTTTTTATTGCCCATGCTGGGGGCGTTACGCTCGCCCGTATCTTGAATCGCTAGTTCAGCTTAACCAGGGCTTGCTTGCGGCTGGCGCTGAGCTGGTTGTGTTCTCTAACGAATCGCCAAAGGTGCTTGAGCGGCAGATGAAAGGACTTGAATTTCGGGTGGCTTACGATGCTGAATCAACGGTAGCCCAGCGTTTCGGCGTGTTCAGTGAAGATGACCCGCTCTGGGAACGTGTATCGGGCATATCGGAGGAGGCTTTTACACCCGCTTTGTATATAGTTGGTCCGGGTCGCCGGATTGCGTACCATTTTCTGGATGAGAATTTTGATCGTCCGCTTGATCAGGATACCATTTTCAACGTCGTTCGCGACCTTAACATCGCCCATTATGAGACACACTAAGGAATTTTCCCGTCCGTTAAATCCGTATTCCCGGTTCTTCTTTGGTTTATGGGCGCTGGTCATGTTGTCAATAGTAGGGTTCCGGATTGCCGATGGACCATCGTATAAGGCACAGGTGGAAGAGTGGCATCAGAACCGCGTAAATTCGCTGAAAAGCGAAAATGGCTGGCTGAATCTGGCGGGGCTGTTCTGGCTGAACGAAGGCAAAAACTCGCTGGGTCGCGGCTCGGACTTCGACGTACCATTTCCGGTGGCTGGTACGCCTACAGCACTTGGGTCAGTCGATCTGCAAAATGGTGAGGTTCTGTTTGTTCCGAAGGCAAACGCGGCTGTAACGGTCGATGGAAAGGCCATAACGGAGCCAGTTCGTATATTCTCCGCAGGCAGCAAACCAGCGGTGCTGGCTACTGGCTCGTTACGTTGGGTGATCATCAAGCGTGGCGATAAGTATGGCATTCGACTGCGGGATCTGGAGAGCCCTTTTCTGAAAGATTTTCATGCTATTGACCGTTATCCGGTTGATGAGAACTGGGTGGTGAAAGCCCGGCTTGAAAAACCTGAAACGCCCCGAACCATTCCAATTCTGAACGTATTGGGACAAACCACACCAACCCCCTTAGTCGGTACGCTGGTGTTTGAGAAGGGGGCAAAACGTATCGGCTGGATGCCGTTGGCGAAGAGGATAAGCTGTTCATTCTGTTTGGCGATGCCACCAACGCGCACGATACGTATGGGTCCGGCCGGTTTTTATACGCGGATAAAGCTAGCCCTGAGGGATTAACGACGCTCGATTTTAATCGGGCGATCAATCCGCCCTGTGCGTTTACACCGTATGCAACCTGCCCATTGCCACCGAAACAGAATACGCTGGCCTTTGCCGTAACGGCCGGAGAAAAACGCTACGATAATCACTGATTTTACGGCATACGTTGCATGAAAAGTGAACAAAATCATAAGCGTGCGGCTTACTTTCTTGGGCTACCGTATCAGGATCAGCTGAACGTAATCTGGCAGCGGGGCATCTTACTCGAAGCCCGACGAATTCCCGGTTTCTGGCTTCATCTGTACGCCGTCGATTCTTTTTTTGTCGAGATATGGGTATGTCAGCGCCGTTATGACGTAACGCTGGTTCGGTTGCTGGATTCCATAAACGAGCTGGAGCCGTATATTGACAAGATTTCACTCGACACATTATTACCAAATTAAGAGCTGGCAGTAACGATCACTGTTGGTTCCTGACTATTTCTGGCAATGCTTAGAAACACGTTGGCTGCCCTAGGGCTGCCGTCGAAACTCCCGAACGTTGGTACGACCATTTTTACGGTGATGTCGAAGCTGGCGGCTGAAACCGGAGCGATTAACCTCTCGCAGGGATTTCCGGGCTTCGACTGTTCACCCGATCTGGTATCGTTGGTGGAGCGGTATTTACGGAATGGGTTTAATCAATATGCCCCCATGACGGGTGTGCCGGCACTACGGGAAGCACTGGCGCAGAAAACGTTCGAGCTGTATAACGTAGCGTACAATCCCGATACGGAAGTAACGGTTACGTCGGGAGCTACAGAAGCTATTTTTGCGGCCGTTACGTCGGTAGTGCGGCCCGGCGATGAAGTAATCGTGCTTGAACCCGCCTATGATAGCTACGTACCAGCTATTGAACTGAACGGTGGAATTCCGGTATATGTGACCCTAACTCCGCCCGATTATGCCATTGACTGGCAGTCGGTTGCCGACAAAATCACGGATAAAACACGGCTTATTCTGGTGAATACGCCCCACAATCCAACCGGCTACGTCTGGACCCGGAATGACCTGAACCAATTGGCCGACCTCGTTCGTGACCGCGATATCTGGATTGTGAGCGATGAAGTATACGAGCATATCCTGTTCGATGGAAGAGCGCATTATTCGTTGATGACCCATCCCGAATTGCAGGAGCGGACTTTTGTGGTTGGTTCGTTCGGGAAAACGTTTCACATTACGGGCTGGAAAATTGGCTACTGTCTGGCACCCACGGCGCTGACAACGGAGTTCCGGAAGATTCATCAATACCTTACGTTCAGTACCGTCACCCCAATTCAGTACGCGTTGGCCGACTACCTGAGCGAACCAGACCATTATCGGCAACTGCCTGATTTCTATCAGCGCAAGCGGGATTTGTTTCTGGCTGGGCTGCAAAATTCACGGTTTACGTTTACGCCCGCGCAGGGAAGTTTCTTCCAGACCGTATCATATGCGGCCGTTTCTGATGAGCCGGATTACGATCTGGCAATACGGTTGACCCGCGAAATTGGCGTTGCCTCAATTCCGGTGTCGGTGTTTTATCACCGGAAAAACGATTACAAAATTCTGCGATTCTGTTTTGCGAAAGATGACGCCATTCTGGAAGAAGCGGCTGCCCGACTGAGTCGCTTATAGGAACTAACAGCTTCGTTACGAAATCAACCTGTACGTATGGAAAAGACAAAATCTAATGAACCACTGAACCCGCCTGCGACTTTTCGCTCACCGACGCTGGAATGCCCCGTTGATGGCGTCAAAGTAAACGAATACAAAGTACGAACCGTGGCTTTTCTGATCCTGCTGACAACGCTGGCTTACCTGTTGACATCGTACTGGCTTCTGCCACTCATTTTAATGGTTGATTTTGCCCTGCGTGCGTTCGATTATAGTCAGTTCAGCCCGTTTGCTCAGCTGAGTGGCCGGATTGTCAAAACATTAAATTTTCCGGTTCTGCTCATCGATCAGGCACCCAAGCGGTTTGCAGCTGGTGTTGGGTTGGTTTTCGCGATCATAATTATCGGGCTTCAGGGACTAGGCATCAGTACGCTGGTGGTGGCGGGTATACTGGCTGTCTTTGCCGCTTTAGAATCGTTAGCGGGTTTTTGTGCCGGTTGTTACGCATACACCTTCCTGCTGCCATTTCTAAAAAAATAACCATAGCCCAGGCTCCGGTCTGCTATGTTACGTATGAAGAAAGCCCTTCTTATCGCCATAGCGCTGGTGAGCTTTGGTGTTCTACGACCGAGTTACGCTCAGCAGAAGCCGAATATCGTTCTGATTTATGCCGATGATCTGGGATTTGGGGACCTGAGTTGCTACGGTGCTACGAAGATCAAAACGCCCAACATTGATCGCGTCAGTGCTGAAGCGCTGCGGTTTACCAACGCTCATGCTTCATCGGCAACCTGTACGCCCTCCCGGTATTCGTTGCTGACCGGCCAATACGCCTGGCGGAAATCGGGCACTGGTATTGCGCCGGGTGATGCCGCTCTTATTATCCCAACCAATCGGCGGTCGATGCCGGGTATGCTGCAAAAAGCGGGTTATAAGACAGCGGTGGTGGGTAAGTGGCACCTGGGTTTAGGTCCCAAAGGCGGACCCGATTGGAATGGCGATATAAAGCCCGGCCCGCTTGAACTTGGCTTCGATTACTCGTTCATCCTGCCCGCCACCGGCGACCGTGTCCCCTGCGTCTACGTAGAGAACCAGCGTGTAGTTGGGCTAGATCCCAGTGACCCGATTCGGGTGAGTTATGAAGCCCCCGTTGGCAATGAGCCCACCGGAAAAGACCACCCCGAATTGTTGAAAATGAAATTTTCGCACGGGCACGATCAAACCATCGTGAATGGCGTTAGCCGGATCGGGTACATGAGCGGGGGCAAATCGGCTCGCTGGGTTGATGAAGATATTGCCGATATGCTGACCCGTAAAACGATTCAGTTTATTGAAACCAGTCAAAAACAGGCCCAGCCCTTTTTTGTCTATTTCGCTACCCACGACATCCACGTACCGCGCTTGCCGCACGCTCGCTTTCTGGGCAAAAGCGGCTTGGGCCCACGGGGAGATGCCATTCTGGAGTTAGACTGGACAGTTGGTGAAATTACCAAAACCCTCGATCGATTGGGGCTCAAAGAAAATACGATGCTTATTATCAGCAGCGACAATGGCCCGGTTGTGGACGATGGCTATCAGGATCAGGCGGTTGAGAAGTTAAATGGCCATACGCCTGCCGGTCCGTTGCGTGGGGGTAAATACAGCGCTTTTGATGCCGGAACACGGGTACCGTTTATTGTGCGGTGGCCTGCTCAGGTAAAAGCTGGTGTATCAGACGTACTGCTAAGTCAGGTCGATCTGTTTGCTTCGTTTGCGGCTATGGCGGGTCAATCGCTGGGTGCCGGTGAAGCGCCCGACAGTTTCAATGCCATCAATGCCATTCTCGGAAAAACGAAAGAGAACCGGACGTATGTCGTTGAACAAGCGCTGAACGGGACACTTTCTATTATCAAAGAAAACTGGAAATACATTGAGCCGAGCAACGGTCAGAAAGTGAACAGGTTTACGAACACTGAATTAGGAAATGACCCACAACCGCAGTTATATGACCTACGTAACGATTTGGGCGAAACCCGTAACGTAGCCGCTCAAAATCCACAGGTGGTTAAGGAGTTAACGGCGTTGTTGCAAGACGTAAGAGCCAAAGAGCAAAGTCGGTAAGGCAACTTTGCCCCCAATTGATGACCTGTATAGATAGAATAAAATAAAAGCCAGACAACACGAAGTTACCTGGCTTTCTGTTTTACTCTGTGTGCGGACTGAAGGTACGTTTCAAGCACCGGCAGAACTACTTCGAGCAAACTATGAATCTATAACCTGAATGGCTGCGAATTGTTTAACTATTTGCCTGACTTTTGGAGAAATCCTCCGTTTTACGGGCTAATGTGAAAATATAACAGATTATTTTGCATAAATGTTGAAAAAACTCAAGTAATCATATATTGATATATTGTTTATTAAGCAAGTATGTTAGTAAATTAGTGCTGATAATACCAGGCTTGCAAGCCGTTTTATTGTTCTGAAACGGAATAGTGGTCCGTTCTTTTACCTTATGGGAAGAGTCAAGTTGATTATGGATTCGGTTGTTTTTTGCCAACTTTTATCCAGTAGTAAAGAAAAAAGAACAAAAGAATCGACGAGCTACTAAAATTAGCTTATTTGATAATCTTGCCTTCGCACTCGTAGGGGAACGCCAGAACAGTATCTTTTTTGTGGATATAAAAAACGAGTTCGTTCCTACGCTTAATTACCGTATCACCTTTGGCAACGTGGTTCGTAAACGACGTGTACCATCTGCCCAGGTCAGAATACCGGTTGCGGTTGCCATTGTTAGCATTCGTGCCTTCTATGCTAAACCAGGGCCCAAACCCATCATTCGACGCTACTTTAATCGCACATTCTCTCGGTCGGTAGTTTTCGGCATCGAGTTCGCAATGGCTACCTCCACAGCCCGAACTCAAAACGATCAGCGTGAAAATGGACAGAATCAGCTTCATATCAACATGGGTATAAGTTGACCCACCGCTGAAATATACAGTAAAAAGGCTCTGATAGGAAGTAATCGGATAGGCTTAAAACGCCCGCGGGGTCTGGAGCGTTGTTTGCTTCCCAGACCCCGCAGGCGTTTTCATTGTTGGCATAAATCAGGCTACCTTAATCAGAACACGTAATAGAAACTCGTCCATCTCGATTTCCGTGGCGGACCCGTTCAGATCATTCACCAGATCAAGCGAAACAGCCTGTACTTCCTGCCGGATGTATTCCTGGTTTGTTTCTACAGCCTGCGCCAATTGCTCGTTGTTACGTTCCAGCGTAATGGTAATCTTGTCCGTTACGGCAAAATCACGGTCTTTACGCAGGTTCTGAATCCGGTTTACAAAGTCGCGGGCTATACCCTCACCGCGTAATTCTTCCGTTACGTTAACGTCCAGAGCAACCGTCAGGCCGCCTTCGCTGGCAACCAGCCAACCTGGAATATCTTCTGTCAGAATTTCAACGTCGGCCAGTTGAATGTCGTAGGGAGAAAGTCGTACGATTCCGGTTTGCTCCAGCGTTTTCAAATCCGCTTCCGACATGGACGAAATGGCAGCCGCTACGTCCTTCATCTGTTTGCCAAATCTTGGACCGAGTGCTTTGAAATTCGGTTTGACTTTTTTCTTGAGAATACCGCTCGCGTCATCCACAAATTCAACGGCTTTTACGTTCACCTCCGACATGATGATCGGGGCTACGTGCTCAATCTGCCGACGTGTATCGGGGTTCAACACCGGTATCAGCACCCGACTCAGCGGTTGGCGTACTTTCAGCTTATGGCCTTTCCGGAGTGAGTGAACCAGGGAGGATACCCGCTGGGCACCATCCATCGACTGCTCCAGCTCGGTATTGATCAGCGCCTGATCGACCACGGGATAATTTGTCAGGTGAACGGACGTACTGCCGCCTGTCAGGTTCCGGTACAGCCAGTCGGCGTAGAACGGCGCTATCGGCGACATCAACTGGGCTACTGTCGTCAGGCATTCGTGCAGCGTTTCGTAAGCCGCCCGTTTGTCGGCGGTCATCTCACCCTGCCAGAAACGCCGACGTGACAGCCGGACGTACCAGTTCGACAGTTGATCGTTGACAAAATCCTGAACGGCCCGCCCCGCTTTGGTTGGGTTATACCCATCAAACTGCTGCTCAACGTCCAGAATCAACGATTGTAATTTCGAGAGTATCCAGCGGTCGAGTTCAGGGCGATCGGCGATGGGCACGGTACGTCCTTCGAACGAAAACTGATCGAGATTGGCGTAAAGCGCGAAGAAATTATACGTGTTAGATAACGTACCGAATAGTTTCCGCTGCACTTCCCCGATGCCATCCGTGTTGAACTTCAGGTTGTCCCAGGGTTCCGCGTTCGTGATCATATACCAGCGCGTAGCATCCGGGCCGTATTGCGCCAGTGTCTCAAACGGGTTCACGGCATTACCGAGCCGTTTCGACATTTTATTGCCGTTTTTGTCGAGGACCAACCCCGTCGATACCACGTTTTTAAACGCGACCGAATCGAACAGCATACCGGCAATGGCGTGCAGTGTAAAGAACCAGCCCCGCGTCTGATCAACACCTTCCGAAATGAAATCGGCCGGGAACGACTTGGCAAACACGTCTTTGTTTTCGAACGGATAATGCCACTGCGCATACGGCATCGCGCCCGAATCAAACCATACGTCGATCAGGTCCGGCTCGCGCTGCATGAGCTGGCCTTTCTCTGAAATCAGATAAATTTCATCGGAATAAGGCCGGTGCAGGTCGTACGTCGAATTATGGAATGACTGAATGAATGAATCGTTTTTATCGATATAGGTCTGGTAGTCGGTTTTCCCTTGTTGTACCCACTCACTCATTCGTTCATTCGCTCGTTCGCTCATTGACACCAGTTCTTCTACCGAGCCAATGCAAACTTCTTCGCCGGTTTCGCTACGCCAGATTGGAAGGGGAGTACCCCAGAAACGGCTGCGGCTGAGGTTCCAGTCAACGAGGTTTTCGAGCCAGTTGCCGAAGCGACCGGTGCCTGTACTTTCGGGCTGCCAGTTGATGGTTTTGTTCAGTTCAACCAGCCGGTCTTTTTTGGCCGTTGTCCGGATAAACCAGCTGTCGAGCGGATAATACAGGATCGGCTTATCCGTCCGCCAGCAGTGCGGATACGGGTGTTCGTACTTCTCAACCCGGAACGCCCGGTTTTCTTCCTTGAGTTTGATGGCAATCAGTACGTCGGTCGGTTTGAATTCTGGGTCAGCCCGTTCTTCGTCCGAATAGTATTCTTCCTTCACGTAGCGCCCGGCGAAATCGGTGATTTCATTCACAAACAGGCCGTGTTTATCCACAATCGGTACGTCCTTGCCCGTCTCATCCTTCACCATAATCGGCGGAATACCCGCAGCCTGTGCTACACGAAAGTCATCGGCACCGAAGGTTGGGGAGGTATGCACAACGCCCGTACCATCTTCTGTCGTAACGAAATCGCCGAGTATGACTTTAAAAGCTGGCTTGTCGGGTTGTACATAGGGCATCAGTTGCTCATACTCAATGCCTTCCAAGTGCTCACCTTTAAATCCCGGAATGTCGATTACTGCCCAGGGAATCACTTTGTCGTTGGGCAGATAAGCGTCGAAAGCCGGGCTGTTGGGGTTGTCCTGATGGCCTTTTTCATTGAACCAGCGACTCACCAGTGCTTTCGCCAGGACGACGTTGATCGGTTGAAAGGTGTAGGCATTGAACGTCTTGATCAGTACGTAATCGATATCCTTACCGACGGTCAGGGCTGAGTTGGCGGGAAGTGTCCAAGGCGTAGTGGTCCAGGCCAGAATAAACAGATCATTCTCAACCCCGTTGGAGGCTTCCTGTGCTGCGTCGAACAGGTAGAACGATTTTCCGGTACGTTTTACCTTAAACTGGGCCACGATGGTCGTATCGCGTACATCTTTATACGTGCCGGGCATGTTCAGCTCATGCGAACTCAAGCCCGTACCTGCCTTGGGCGAATACGGCTGAATGGTATAGCCTTTGTACAGCAAATCCTTGTCGTACAGCTGTTTGAGCAGCCACCACACAGACTCGATGTACTCATTTTTATACGTAACGTACGGATTGTCGAGATCAACCCAATAGCCCATTTTCTGGGTCAGGTCGTTCCACTGGTCGGTAAACCGCATGACCGTTTCGCGGCATTTGCGGTTGTAGTCTTCAACGCTGATGCCCCCTTCCGACTCCGGCTTGCCGATATGATCTTTCGTAATACCCAGTTCTTTTTCAACCTGCAGCTCAATCGGCAGGCCGTGCGTATCCCAGCCGCCTTTCCGTTCAACCTGGAAGCCTTGCAGGGTTTTGTACCGGCAGAAAATATCCTTGATGGTTCGGGCCATTACGTGGTGAATACCCGGTGTTCCGTTGGCCGAGGGCGGCCCTTCGTAGAATGTAAACCGGTGCGCCGGAGCGTGTGGTTGTCCGTCACGAATGGCTACGGATTGCTCAAAAACCTGATTCTGATTCCAGTAGGTCAATACCTCGGCTGCGATCTTCGCATAATCGAGGGAGTCATATTGCTGATACTTCACGCCTGACATAACATACGGCACGGGTCTCTCTCAGATTCGCGTGCGGTTAAAAAATAACGGCAAAGATACGGAAATTTGGTGCACAGGGTGGGCTACAAATGAGTTCCTGTTACGTCTGCTTCCGCCTGCAAACGTAACAAAGCAAGTCGGCCAGAACGTTCAGCAACGGCTATGGGACTACAAATGCCTGTGCCTGGGCTGTCCATGCCGTTCCTAAACCGCTCATCTAGTTTGCCTTGCGTGTGTATTTGGTAAACGGTTACCTTGGTAAATTGTCAATCTAACTGCACACTAAACTCAGACCATTTATGAAAAAGTCTACTGTATTCTTCACGATATTATGTCTGGGAATCAGCTCGTTGTCTGTACAAGCTCAGCTTACATTTCCGGCCGATGGGGGCAACAAAAAAGCGTCGGTTTCCGAACGTATCGGCCTCACAGACGTTGCGATTCAGTACGACCGTCCGGCAGTAAAGGGGCGTGATGGTAAAATATGGGGTCAATTGGTCCATTACGGCTTCAAAGACTTAGGGTTCGGCACCAGCAAAGAATCACCCTGGCGGGCCGGAGCCAACGAAAACACAACTATCTCGTTCAGTACGGATGTTAACGTCGAAGGAAAGTCATTGGCCGCTGGTACGTATGGGTTATTGATGGCCGTTCAGGAAAACGACGTAACAGTTATTTTCTCAAAAAGCACTACGTCGTGGGGAAGTTATTTCTACGATCCTAAAGAAGATGTGCTGCGCGTGATGGTAAAACCCCTCAAAAACCAGCCATCTGTCGAGCGGCTCAAGTATGAATTTATGAACGAGACGGACAGCTCAGCCGTGGTGGCGCTGGCGTGGGAAAAATGGGTGATTCCGTTTACGGTATCCGTTAATCTGCTGCAAACGCAACTGGCTTCGTTACGGAATGAACTGCGGGGAGAGAAAGGCTTCCGGTGGGATGCGTATCAACAGGCAGCCGCCTACCTGGCCGATCATAAGACCAACCTGGATGAAGGGCTACGCTGGGCTGATTATTCCATTAACGGCCAGTTTGTGGGAGAGAAGAATTTCAATACGCTCAACACAAAAGCGCGGATTCTGTCGCTTATGAACCGTACGGCCGAAGCTGATGCGCTCATGAAAGAAGCATTGCCGCTGGCCAATATGCAGGAAACGTATCAATATGGACGTCAGCTTATCGGGCAGAAAAAATCGAAAGAAGCGCTGGAGTTGTTTCAGGGACTGGCGAAAAAGTACCCGAATGTATTCATGTCGAACATGGGGCTGATGCGGGGGTACTCGGCCGTCGGGGACTACAAAGCCGCTACGGACTGGGGTAAAAAAGCACTCGCTCAGGCCCCCGACGACAATAACAAAGCCAACATAGAGCGGCTGCTTGGTCAGTTGGCGCAGGGAAAGGATGTGAATTAAGTAGCATAGGGCAGAGGGGTAAGGGCATGGGTCAAAATGAACGTCCCCATGCCCTTACCCCTCTGCCCTATGCTACTTATATCGCCAGAATGACGAACTCGACCCGGCGGTTCACTTTACGTTCTTCGTCGGTGCCTTTGGTTAAGATGGGGCGCGTATCGCCATAGCCGATTGTCTGAATCCGGTCGATGTCAATCCCTTTCTGAACCAGATAGCGCTGACAGGCAATCACCCGGTCGCGGGAGAGCTGGAGGTTTTTATCGTGGTCACCAATAATGTCGGTATGCCCTTCCAGCCGGATGCTCATATTTGGGTTATCCTGCATCATGGCTACTAATTTATCCAGCTCAGCATACGAGGCCGAAAGAAGGTCTGACTTTGACATTTCGAAATAAATGTTTTTCAATGTCACTTTATCACCCACAGCTAAGGGCGTCATGGCTATGTCGCGGGTGAGTTTTTGCCCACCCGCCACTTTGCTCAAATCCAGCACACCACTGGTCGACTGGTAGCCCCGCGCCGATGCGATGTAGGTATACACCTGTCCTTTTTGCAGCGCCATCCTGTACCCGCCGGTTGACGCAAAACTTTGTACGGAATCCAGCATCTGCTTGCTCGACGAAAGCTGATAATCGATGGTAGCCGTAACGGGTCGTTTGTTTTTTGCATCACTCACTACGCCCGATACGTTCACTAACGTAACGACAGGCGCTGGGGCCGGAGCCGGTTTGGTTTTGGGCGCTTCCATTTCACCACCCGAATTGCCCGTAGGTTGGGGTGGCAGCTGCGTTTTCTTTTTTGGTAAATTCGGTACGGGCGCTGGGGCCGGGGCAGGTGTTGTTGGCGGAGGGATGCTAGCTACCGCATCAGCTGGGTTATTGACGTACAGATTATAAATGTTCCAGCAAACAATTTGATCATAGTCATTACACTCGAACAGGTCGAAGTACTCCAGTCCTTTATCCAGTCGCTCAAAATACAGCGTGAAATTAACTTTATCGCCGGGGCGTGTCATTAAGCCACTCATAAGCTTTTCTCCATTAGGGCCTCTGTTTTGTTTCTCTGATTTCCTGGGAATCCCTTCTACTCGTACAAAACCAAACTTCCGGGCACCATTGGCCGCTACCAGTTGGCCTGCGGGATCGAATTCTATAAATTCCTGATCGTCAGGTTGCCCATTTTGATCATAGTGGGGTTGACGTTTGTTCGTAAACGTCAGATTCAGAATAGTATAGTCTTTCGTCAGTCGGACGCTGTTCACCGTTACGCCCGGATCGGCGGGCCGTGGTGTACCCGCTTGTCCGCTGGAACCCGGATACGTATCATCCGGCGACGACTGCCCACTGGAAGGATATTGTTGTCCGCCACCTGACGGATAAGAACCATACATACAGGACGAAGTCAGCCCGGTAAGCACTAAAAAAATGAAGTAATAATGTCGCATGAACGTATTGAAGAATAGAAACACAGGTTAGACGGGTGAGACCTGAGCCCGTCTCATGTTTTTGGCTGAGAACCGTTTGCGTAAGGAAGATCCTATAGGTAAAACTTTGATTTATAGAGCTATACGTGAGGGAGTTTCGGGAAGTATATTTATTTTTACCCTGATTTTAGTTCACCCATGAAGTACCACCTCGGCTTATCTATACTGCTTATCTTTTTTTTGCGTGTGCATGCGGTTGCACAGTTGGCTAACGTAACACGAGGGCCTTATCTACAGGTTGTTACGCCGACATCGGTTGTCGTTCGATGGCGGACGGACCAGCCAACGAAAGGGCGGGTCTGGTATGGCTCATCAACCGATCAGCTTACGAATTCGGTTCGCGAAACCGAAGCTGCGCTTGAGCACAGCCTGACGCTTACGGGACTGCAACCCGCCACGAAATATGCCTATGCCATTGGGTACGACGATACACAACTGGCATCTGGACCAGACTATTACGTAATAACAGCAGTGCCTGCGGGCGATAAGCGCCCGACCCGGTTTTGGGTTCTGGGTGATTTTGGCTGTGGTTTGCCGAACCAGCAGCAGGTTTACGATGCCTACCGTGCTGCTACGGCCAATCATCCGGCGGATCTCTGGGTGTGGCTGGGCGATAATGCCTATAGCTTTGGCCAGGAGCAGGAGTATCAGCAGTACGTATTTAATGTTTATCCACCCACGTTACGGAATACGCCAATTTTTATCACACCGGGCAATCACGACTATGCCGACAGTCGTACAAATTTCAACATTCCTTATTATCAGCTTTTTGCTTTCCCCGAAAAAGGCGAAGCCGGGGGCGTTCCATCCGGTAAAAAGTCATACTATTCAGCCGATTACGGCAATGTTCACTTGATTTCTCTCGATTCACAGGCGAATCAGGACGATGGTTTTCGGCTGTATGATACAACCTCTACGCAGGTTCAATGGCTTAAGCAGGATCTGACAGCCAATAAATTGCCGTGGACCATTGTCATCTTTCACCATCCGCCCTATAGTAAAGGGGGGCACGATTCCGACACGGAGGAGCAGATGCGGCTAATTCGCGAAAATCTGACGCCAATTCTGGAACGGTACGGTGTCGATCTGGTGCTGACTGGGCACAGCCACGGCTACGAGCGAACGTACCGCCTGAAAGGCATGCGTGGACTAGCCAATACGTTTGATAAAGACAAGCACATTGCCGAAAATACAACGGGCCGCTACGATGGCTCGCCAAATTCGTGCCCGATTCTCACAAAAGGCGAAGGAACAATTTACATTGTCAATGGCTCGGGCGGGCAGATAGGCGGCCAATCGCCTGATTTTCCGCATCCGGGAACCGTGTACAATAACCTGACGCTGGGCGGGTCGATGATTCTGGACGTAACGGACAATCGGCTTGATGCGCAACTGGTGATGGCCGACAATTCGATAGGGGATAAGTTTACGATTCTGAAAAACGTCAATAAAGAAGTCTCCCTGAATGCCAAATACGGGGATGTTGTTCAGCTTACAGCTTCGTGGCCGGGCGACTATCGTTGGCCGGGCGGGCAAACCAGCCGTAGTATTCAGTACGTTGTTGATAAGGTCGGTACGTATCCTGTAATAGTAAAAGATGATCGAAACTGTTTGGAGGATGTATTTCAGTTAACCGTTTCTCAGTCTGTTGTTTCCACCAAAACGTCGGCTTCCGTTTGCGCTGGCAACAGTCTCGACGTTGCCATAATTCTGGAAAACGTACCTAACGCGGATGGCTGGCAGTATGATGTGTTCCTGTCGGATGCCTCGGGTAATTTTGCCGGGGAACAGAAAGTCGGTTCAGGAACGATCAACGAACTCAAAGCGATGATGCCGACGAATCTGCCCGCTGGTTCCAACTATCGGGTGCGGGTTCGGCCGCGTGATGCTGCTAACGTATCCGCCGTGGCGAGTGATGCTATTACGGTAAAAGCGCTTCCAACGGTTACGTTAACGGGTTCGACTACGGTTCTGCAAGGGCAGTCAGCCCCCCTTACCCTCACCTTCACCGGCGAAGGCCCCTGGAAAGGGGCTTTATCCGACGGAACGGCTTTTTCTGGTACAACGAATCCATTGGTTTTAACCGTAAAGCCCGCTCAATCCGTTGATTATCGGGTATCGAACGTAGAGAATGGCTGTGGTAAAGGAACGGCTTCCGGCCAGGCATCCATTACCGTACGACTACCCCTAAAGTAATCGCTAAAACCGCGGCCTCAGCCTGTGTCGGAAGCACCCTCGCCGTTATGGTTTCGCTTGAGAATGCCGTGCAGGCGGAGAACTGGGAGTATGATGTTTTTCTGTCCAACGCTTCGGGAGTTTTTGAGAAAGAACAACTCATCGGGTCGGGGAAAATAGCGGATCTGAAAGCGACGATTCCGGCGAATATGCCCGCTGGTTCGGGATACAAACTCCGGGTACGTCCTCGCGACAATTATGCCGAACTTACGCCATCCGATGCGATTGCCATTAAACCATTTCCAACGGCAACCGTGGCGGGGTCAACAACCATTACACAGGGAGAATCGCTCCCGCTCAGCATTACACTTACCGGCGACGCGCCCTGGAAAGGCACCCTATCGGACGGAACAACGTTTTCTGGAAGCGCCAACCCGATGCTTCTGAGCCTTAAACCTGTAAAGTCAACGGACTACTCAATTAGCAGTATAGAAAATGTATGCGGAAAGGGGAGTAGCGCTGGCCAGGCGTCCGTGACCGTACTGATTCCAACGGCTGAAGAAGATTTTGCGGGAGGGCGGCTGCGCATTTACCCAAATCCAGCGCAGGACGTAGTGCACGTAGAACTGACCATGACACAAAAAAGGGTTGTTACTGTACGTCTGTCCGACGTGCAGGGCCGCTCGTTTTTTCAGCGGCAGGTAGGGGCGGTCACGTCACTGATCGAATCGATTTCTATGCCGCACACCAGCGGAACGTATTTATTGACGATTCAGGCTGGACAGACTACCCTTACCCGAAAAGTAGTTCGTCAATAGCAGGCAGACGGGGCTTTAAAATTCCTTTTCGCCAAATTCATTCGTAGGGAGCTTGGCGGGTTTGCTGCGTTGACGTAACGAATAACTGATGTTAAACAGCAGAATGTCCCGTTCCTGAATGTAGTTCGTTGTGGTGTAAAAGTCCCGGCCACGCGTGGTTATCCGTTGCTCATTGCTCGAAAACCAACCTAGCCCAATGTTCTGCCATTGAAACATAACCGCCAGCCGGTTTTGTACAAAGCTTTTTTTGATAGACAGGTTCGGTACGAAAAAACGGGAATCTTCTCCCTGTGCCGTAATACGTTGCGACAGGTAATTCAGGTTAGCCTGCAACACCCACGTAGCCGAAGGCTGCACGGTGGTATTGGCATTGACGGAATAGGCCCATGCCTGGTTGTTGAATACCACCGAGTTCTGAAATAGTTGTCCGGCAATAACAGATCGATAAACCGTACCCCCGACGTACAATTTCCAGCGTTTGGTAATGGTCAGGTCTGTCGCTAGCTCTATACCAAGTCGTTGAGCCCGGCCAGCGTTGGTGTAGAGTCGATTCAGAATCGTATCAGCAAAAACGCTATTGACCCGGTTTACGATATTCTGTACATTCTGATGATAAACTGTTGCCTGTAACGTACTTCGTCCGATCGTGCGCGTTAGGCCCAGTTCGCTTAGATCAACAAATTCGGGTAGTAAGGCCGGGTCGCCCTGTTCGAGGGTTTCTGAATGTTCGCGTTCGGGCAGCGGGTTGAGAGCCAGATTGCTCGTACGCTGGACCCGACGACTATAGCCTAACCGAAATTGCCACACGTCCTTTGGCCGATAAACTACATTCAACGAGGGGAACAGGTTATTGAGGGTTAACGGAATGATTTGCCCCTGTGGCTGTATGTTTACCTGACGTTCTGCCGACTCGAAGCGTAGACCAGCCGTGTATTCCCACGTTTTCGATTTGCGGGTATATTGGCTATACAGGCTATGGATCTGATTATTGATACGTGCCTGACCGGTAAAGGCATCGACTATAAGCAATGGGGCACCACGTCCGTTCTGGTTCAGATACTGATAATTTCCGTTATCCTGCTGACTGCGGTACTGATAACCAGCTTCGAGCCGACCGCCAGCCAGTGGCCAGGAAGCATCCAGATTGGCCCGGACGTTCCCGATTGGTCGATCTGTATTGGTGAGCGTGTATTGCAGCGTATCGCCGATGTCCGTCTGGCGTACGTTCAGGTTACGCGTAAAACCGTCCAGATAATCGTATTCGTATAGCACGCTTGTACTCAGCGTAGCTTTGTTAGCAAAGGTGTGCGTATAATCAAGATTGGCTGTAAAAAACTGTCCGCGTTTCCGAACCAGATTCGCGTTGAAATAACGGATCTGGCTGATCAGCAAGCCGGTTTGCCGATCCGTTGTCCGGTTATTATAAATCAGGTCCGCAATTCGGTCTTCGGTGCGATAGCCATAATACAAACCGCCTGTCCAGACGTTGGATTTGTTGGGAGTGAAACTGACAGCCAGCCGGTTCGTAAAGGTGTAGCGATCAAAACTCCGCTCACCCACACTAGGAAAACGCGTGAACCGATTGTCCAATATTGTGTAAACATCCCCTTCACGTCTACCGGCCAGATCGCTGCGCAGATACGCTGTACTGAACGTCCAGTCCCAATGGTTGGTACGATAGCTGAGCGTTACGTCCGTTCCGTAACGTACCGGATTCCGCGTATTTCCAAAAGTATTCAGACTAGGCAGTCCTGCCTGCATATTGACCAGCACGGATAAGCCCAGGTCTGCACCCGATTTTGTTGTGATCGCGATGATCCCCGCTTTTCCGTCTGGGTCGTAGCGAGCCGAGGGTGTCGTAATTACTTCGATAGATTCAATCGTGTTGGCTGGCAACTGGTTGAGTAATGTGCCAAGGTTGGCCTGTACGGGTTTTCCATTCAATAATACCAGAAAGCCATTGGCACCACGCTGGGTTACTTCACCTTCGGCATTGATGCTGATACCCGGCAGATTACGGAGCAGGTCGGTTGCCGTGCCTCCCACGGCTGACCCAAATTGTGCGGCCCGGTAGGTCTGACGGTCGGCTTTTACGGTTAAGTCAGCTCGCTGTTCTGTTACAACAACTTCGTTTAGCTGATTCTTCGACGGTTCTATAAATATGGTACCCAGGTTGGTTATTTGGCCTCGTTTAGGTGTTACGGAAACGATCTGGGGTTTATAGCCAATGAAAAATGTTTTGAGCTGGTACGGGCCGGGTGTTACCTGAGCGATGCGAAACACGCCGACTGAGTCTGAGAGTGCGCCAGTTACCGCTACTGAATCGGTCGATCGGTAAAGAGCAACGCTGACGAACGGAACAGGCCGGCTTGTAGTCGCATCAACAACCAGACCCGTTAGTTCAGTCTGGCCGAAAGATAAACGGGTGATGAGGAAAAGAGAGAGCAGGAGAGGAGAAGTTTGTTTCATAACAACCAGCTTACTGAGTATATATAGAAGTAATACCTATATAGTTTATATAATTAGTAGAGTTTAAATTGCATTTTTTGATTCTATATGAACCAGAGGCTATACAGAGTCATCTGCCAATCAGAAAAAGATTTTAAAGTACAGTGGAGATAGGGTGTGTCGCTCTGGTCAAAGTTGCTGTAAAAAATCAATTTCAGCAAGCAAACGACACCACATAGCCTGAGCAAATTAGCTTGTCAGGCCATAAATACAAAAATTCCTTAGTTCCGGCCAATCCCAGAGTCAACGATTACAATACCTGACCAAGGCCGAAAAGCACGACAAACAATAAGGTAGTGAGTGCAAGCTGACCAAGTCGGGCGTTGAGTTCGGCGGGTTGTTTGTGCGTTGCAACAGCGCGCCCGTTCAGGAAAAATAAGGGAAAAGCCAGCACATACAGATAACTAAACCAGGATGCACCCGTCATGAACGAGTAAACAAGGGCGCAGAACATGCCGGTGAGAAGTAGCCCCCAGTGGTACTGGATGGCCAGCGGTAAGCCCAGGCGAGCCGGAATGGAGCGCTTACCCGTCATGGTATCGGTTTCGATATCCCGGATGTTATTGACATTCAGAACCCCCGTTGCAAATAAACCAACACTAGTTGCGGGCAGCAAAAGAATTGGGTTAAGGGACAGTGTGTGCAGAAAGTACGTTCCAAGTACACCAACCCAGCCAAAAAAAATCAGTACAGCAATATCGCCAAAACCGGCATAGCCATATGGGCGTTTTCCGTTGGTATAGCCAATGGCGGCTGCAATGCTGAGAAGTCCTAAGACAAGGAAAAACCAGAAAATTGTTGGCCCTGCGTTGGCGAAAGCAACGGCCAGCAGCGTAATACCACTAATCAGCGACAGCACCGACGTAATGATAATGCCCCGCATCATGGCTTCCCGGGTAATGTCGCCAGTAGCAACGGCCCGCCGGGGACCTACCCGTAGTTCCGTATCTTTCCCCGAAACCGCATCGCCGTAGTCGTTAGCGAAGTTGGACAGGATTTGCAGAAAAATGGTGGTTAATACGGCCAGTAACGTAACGGACCACCTAAACTGCCCGTTGGCATACGCCAAAAAACTCCCAAGAATAATACTGGCTAAAGACAGCGGCAACGTACGCGGCCGAGCTGCCGCAATCCAACTTTTCATAATGAATGAGTGAAAGAGCGAATGAGTGAAAGAGCGAAAATCTGCCGGAAGGCTTCGCTCTTTCACTCATTCGCTCTTTCGCTAATTAAATACCTACTGCTTGCTTAAACTCTTCGTCTTCGGGTTTTACTTTCGACGCAAAGAAATGAGTCAGCTCGCCTTTTTCGTTGATCACGTATTTGCAGAAATTCCAGGTAGGAACTTTGTCGTTCCAGCCGTTCATGTCTTTGGTTGACAGCCATTTGTAAAGCGGTGCCTGGTCGTCGCCAAGAACAGATACTTTTTCGAACATTGGGAACGTAACACCGTAGTTTTTCTTGCAGAAGGTAGCTATTTCATCGTTGCTGCCCGACTCCTGGTTTTTGAAATTGTTGGCCGGGAAACCCAGTACCACAACTTTATCGCCATGTTCTTTGTAGAACTTCTCCCAATCGGCGTACTGGGGCGTAAAGCCACATTTCGACGCTACGTTCAGAATAACTACTTTTTTTCCTTTGAAACCGCTCAGTGAGACGGGTTTGCCATCAATCGATTTAACGGTGAAATCATACAAGGATTTTGCCGGAGCAGGCGCATTGGCAGGCGCAACGGCCATTTCACGTTTGTCGGCGAAGATACCTTTAACGAGTGTTGAGAACGACATAAAACTGGACAGAGTAAAAACGAACGCGACTGCGATCAGGCTGAAAACAAGATTTTTTTTCATGGTTAGTTATGCGAATTGTAGAGGTTTTTGGAAAACGATTAGGTACTGAATCTGAATGCGTTGTTCTACATTTTTTCGGGGACTTCTACCCCAATAAACCCATTGCCTTTCGAATAGTTTCACCAATTGCTTTCGATAAAACAAGTCGAGTCTGCAACTTCACGGCATCGGTTTCTTTCAAGATCGACAGCTTATCGTAAAACTGGTTGAACGTCTTCGCCAGCTCGTAGGCGTACTGCCCGATATAAGAAGGCGCCAGGTCCGTACCAGCTTCGGCTACCCGCTGTGGATACTGACTTAATAGAAAGATCAATTGCTGTTCAATCTCATCTAACGTACCGCCCGGAATTTCTCCCGAGATAGCCACACCCATGTCAGCCGCTTTACGCAGAACCGATTGAATACGGGCGTGAACGTACTGGATATACGGCCCTGTGTTTCCGTGCAGATCAACCGACTCGGCCGGATTGAACTGCATCCGTTTTTGTGGGTCAACTTTCAGCAGGTAATATTTCAGCGCACCCAGGCCCAGCATTTGAAACAGGGCCGTTTTTTCGCTTTCGCTAAATTCGTCCAGCTTGCCTTTGGCGGCTTCGTCGGCAGCCGTCGAGGCTGCGTCGGTTGTTTCCTGAATCAGATCGTCGGCATCGACCACGGTACCCTCGCGGGATTTCATTTTTCCCGTGGGCAGATCGACCATGCCATAGGAGAGGTGGAACAACTGATTGGCGTAGGGGCGGCCTAACCGGCGGAGAATGGCGAACAGAACCGCGAAATGGTAATCCTGCTCGTTGCCAACTACCCAGATTTGCCGGTCGTTATGAAAATCCTGAAATTTCAGATCCGTTGTGCCAAGGTCCTGCGTCATGTATACCGACGTACCATCGGAACGTAGCACCAGTTTATGGTCCAGCCCTTCTTCCGTCAGGTCAATCCATACTGACCCATCGTCTTTGCGGTAGAAAATTCCTTTTTCCAGCCCTTCCTCAACCACTTCTTTACCAAGCAGGTAGGTGTTCGATTCGTAGTATGTTTTGTCGAAACTCACGCCAATGCTGCGGTACGTAGCGTCGAAACCGGCATAAACCCAGTCGTTGAGTTTGCGCCAGAGCGCCACTGTTTCAGGATCGCCCTGTTCCCAAAGCCGTAGCATCTGCTGTACTTCCTGCATCAGCGGAGCCTTCTTTTCCGCTTCCTCTTTGGGCGTTCCCTGGCTTACCATCTGATCAACCTGCGCTTTGTACGCTTTGTCGAACAGAACGTAGTATTTACCAATCAGGTGATCGCCTTTCATGCCTGATGACTCGGGCGTTTCGGCCCGGCCCGACGCATCGGTTGCGAACATCTGGTACGCCAGCATCGATTTGCAGATGTGAACCCCCCGGTCGTTGACGATACAGGTTTTCACAACGTCGTAGCCGTTCGCGGTTAGAATGCGGCTGACCGAATCGCCCAGAAAATTATTCCGTAAGTGGCCGAGGTGAAGCGGTTTGTTGGTGTTCGGCGACGAAAATTCAACCATAACCGACTGCCCATTGGCTGGCAGCGTGCCAAAGGCGGGATTAGTGGCGATGTCGTTTAAGGCACGGACCCAGGCCACATCGGCAATGTTAATGTTCAGAAAGCCCTGTACTACGTTGAAACTGCTGATAATCGAACTGTTCGTGACCAGCCACGTACCAATTGCCTGCCCAATCTGCGCAGGTGCCTGACGTAGCGCTTTGGTTAGCGGAAACGTAACGAACGTATATAGACCCTCGAATTCTTTTTTGGTGGGTTGTAAGGCAACGTCCTCGATCGTGATGCCGAAGAGTGCCTGAATTGCTTGTTGGATGTCGGTTTTTACCTGTTCCTGTATGTCCATTCGGTTGGATTCCATTACAAATTGCAAAGGTAACTCCCCAACCGGCCGAATTACAAATTACAGATACGTGTCCTGACCATTAAACAACGATTCTGCTACGGTTTATATCCTATCAAAACACGACTAATCGCCCTGCCTGCCCGACCTGCTGCCGCGTATAGGCGACGCCGGATACTTTCAGTCCGGTTGGATCGAGTAAGCTGATGGAGCCGCCGTCGTTGCTTAGCAATACGTGCTGCCCCGTTAGCGAATACATCAGTACTGCACCGGCCGCCAGTGGGCCGCTCAGTGCTTCATGCCGGTTCGCTTTATCAACCAGTTCATAACCCGTCAGGTCAATGTCGGTTGGCGTTGCGTTCAGGATATACACCTGCTCAGGTTTGCCTGATACGGGTTTTACCATCGCGGCAATCAGGTGCAAATCTGCTTCCACGGGCGAGGGTGGATTTCCCGGCTGATCAGAAACAGTATGGCCTTTGTCATCGGTGTGGAACGATTGCGATTGAAAAGCCAGAAACAGGGCAACCCAGCGATTCGTACTGGCAAAGTGAATCAGGATACCGCCATCCTGCCAGGTGCCATCCTGCGCAACATACTGCCCTACGTTCCCCTGGTTCATGTGAATGTCGTGAATACCGCGTCCGGGCTGAAAATGAAAATACTGATCAGCCTGCGTTTCTGGTCCCCAGGTTTCACCGAAGGCATAAAGCGTCGCGTCGGGGTTATTCAGCGCCCGTTTGACGTACAGATCGATCTTGTCGTTGAGGTCGTTGTCTTCGCCCGGTACGTCGAGCGGGAGCGGCTGCATCTGCGATGTATCGAACAAATTCTGACGAACGAAATCGAGGGCAATTCCATTCGGTTTGTTGGGTACGGTAGTCAGGCCCGTTGCCAGATTCGCCTGTGTAATCTTGTCGACCAGCTCGTGCGAGAAGTTGTCACTGAAAAAGTACTTCACTTCCGATGGCGCCACGGCCGACCTGGCATTCACCGCTACCCGGTACTTCGTGCCCTGATCATCTTCAATCAGAATCTGATAATGTGCTTGCTGTTGCGTGGCGCGTTTGCGGTCGGTTACGTGACCTTTCAATACGCTATAATTAGCTAGTGGCATGTCCGTAGGGTTTATGTAATCAAATGTACCACTATTATCAGGCTCTGTAGAAGCGCATTTCCACTCGTTTTTAGGCGCAGAAATACGTGTTTTCGCGACTCACGCTGCTACAATAAATGAGCTTTTTCTTAACAAATGAGTCAACGGCCACCTGAAGCAGATACGTATCAAATTCGTAAATGGGGTTGATAGTCAGGGTTGTAGCGTTGTGGTTGTTTCGGCTACGTTCCTGATCTTTTCTTTGGAAAAATACACCGGGAAGTAGTTGTTTTCGGCCCATATGGGAAACAGATCACCGTAATGTGGGCTATCCGGATTACCCGACTGGCCGGGTGTATTGATGCCAAGCGTTTTGTCCCAGTTTTCGGTATCCACCAGAATGCGGAAGGAAGCACCGTGCGTCTGATTGAGGTCGTTGCTGGTGGCATTAACGGTCTCAGCATAGCCACCTCGCAACACGGGACCAAGGTTGATTTTCTGTTGCATTGTCTTGTCAACCAGATCACTAAGGGGGTGGGTTAAGGTGATGTGCTTATTTTTTCGCTGCCCATATGCCCAGTCGTCGGTATCACTGCCGAGCCGCTCAGTCAGCTCCGCTACGGCCCGGTCGAGGCAGGTGAGCAGCAGGCTGTCACGTTCGGGGGTTGGGGTAAGCAAGGCGTCGATAACCCGCTTGGACGGCAAGGTTTTCAGATAGGGTTGCGCTACCTGTGGTACTTTCTGTTCATAAACGGCCTGTTTGAGTTGCCCTTCCCAGGCTACGTAAATAGCAGCCGCAACGGATTCTGGTTTAAGCTGATAGTCCCACTTACGCAGCAAACTTAATGCCTGTTCGGTACGGTCATTGGGTGATGCCAGGTATTGCAGCAGCGGAACTAATGTCCGGGCAGGAATCGACAGGTAATCGGCCTGCAAAGCCATGAAATCGACCAGGTTTTTACGTTTCCCATCATTGAGAACTTCTTCAATACGGTGCGCCCGGCTAGGCGAGGCCCATTCCCAACCAATTGCGTTCCGATACGGAAAATCAGCGGGCGTCAGGTTATTGTTTGCCGTGACAACGTACCCTTCCGGCGGGTTTAATTTGTTGGGTAATTGCTGAATCGGCAGGTAGCCCGACCACTCAAAACGTCCATCGCCGGGTACGGGAACGAGACCAGTGAAATTTTTACGAATGGGAGCCAGCCCGACCACCTGCCACCCAATGGTTCCGTTACGTTCGGCCCAGATCATGTTTTCGCCGGGAATTCGACTGAACAGACAGGCTTGCCGGAATTCGGCCCAGTTTCGGGCCTGATTCATGCGCAGACTAGCCAGGTAAGGTGCGCAGCCCGTTTCGAGCCATCCCGCCCGAACGGCATACGCTTTGTGATGGTTGAGATCTTCAAAGACGACGGGTCCGTGTCGTGTATATTTCAACGTTGCCGAAACCGTTTGCCCGTTCTTCATCGGAATCCGTTCCGTCAGCGTTTTCATCGTAACCCATTGCCCTTTGTACCGGTACTGATTCGGATTGGCGGGATTGGTCTCGTACACATACAAATCCTCGTTGTCTGTCTCAAAAATTGTCAACCCCCACGTACCGTAGTCATTGTGACCAATCGAAATGCCGGGAAGAGTTGGCTCACCGGCTCCGATAACGTTCCAGCCGGGTGCATTCAAATGCACCCAATACCGTAGCGAAGGCGTTGATTGTGCCCGGTGGGGGTCGTTGGCCAGCATCGGGTATCCACTAGCCGACCGTTTGCCCGAAATAATCCAGTTGTTTGAGCCGACGTACTGTTTTTCGGTGGCGAACCACTTGTCTATCGCATCTCTAGAGTGACATGCCTCATTTTCGTCAATCTTCGATTCGCGACCCTGGAATTTTAACGGTAGCCTGAAAGCTTCGTACAGCTCCAGAATTGGCTGAAACAGTTCATCGCCATTTACATGCAACGTAAGGTCTGGCTCTGCTGACTGCACAGACGGGTGAAACCATTGCAGTTCGCGCAGTTTGTCGGGACCAATCAGTTTTACCAGTCGGCCAAAATTAAGCTCATCGCGAACGTTCTCCAGCAAGCCCTGGTGGCGGCTTATGACCACTTCGGGTGTCCAGAGGCCCGGTCTGGTTTTAAGCACCCCAAACTCAAAAGGTAACTTTTCGGGCGTTTTCAGAATTTGATTAATGTAGGTGTTGATGCCTTCGACAAAGGCGCGTATAATCTGCGGACCGTGCGGATGGTAGTGTTTTAACTCCTGATCGATGTTGCCGCGAAAGCGAAACAGACGCGTACCAATATCACGTTTGGTTTCCTGCTGTCCCAGCAGTTCCGCTACGGTGCCGGTGGCTTGCCTGCGCCAGATTTCCATCTGAAAAAGTCTGTCCTGGGCGGCCGAATACCCCTGAGCGAAGAATAAATCATGCTCATTTTTGGCATAGATGTGATTGACGCCCCAACGGTCGCGGATGATTTCGACACGTTGTTGTAGACCCGGCAACTTTAACGTTTGGGCCGACTGGCCCTGGCAACAGGTCGTCAGACAAAAGAGCAGCAGAATGAAAAGATAACGCATTATAAGTTGAGTAAGAATAAGTAGCCGCCTGAAGCGAGCAAAGCACTGGTTATTCGAATGCCGGAAAGTCGTCCATAAACCGGATCTCGGCTGTTTCATGATTGACACAGCAGCAATAGTGCATCATGCCATTGGAGATCACAATGTAAGGGGCCCGGTGAACATGGTTGTACCGACTAATCTGATCAAAAACGCTTTGCGAAAGCGGAATATGCGGAGCTTTACATTCAACGATCAAAAATGGTTGCCCCTGCCGGTCAAACACAACCACATCGGTACGTTTTTGGATTTGGTTCAGGATCAGCCCACCCTCCGCGCGGATTAATGCTTTCGGGTAGGCGTAATGGGTCAGCAGCAGATTGACGATGTGTTGCCGCACCCACTCCTCGGGCGACAATCGGACGTACTTCCGGCGCAATAAATCAAAAATATACGCTTTACCGTCTACTTGCTTAGTTTTGCAATCAAAAGGGGGAGGTTCAACGTAACCATAACTCAAAGATAAAAGAGTGAAAGAGCGAAAGAATGAATGAGCGAAAAAAACTCGTATCAACTTTCGCTCATTCATTCTTTCGCTCTTTCACTCTTTAAACTAATGAAAACAAAAGAAGAAATCGTTAAGAATTGGTTGCCTCGCTATACAGGCACGCCCATCGAGGAGTTTGGTGAATACATTTTGCTAACCAATTTTATTAATTACGTTGAGCTGTTCGCTCAAAAATTCAACGTTGAGATTTTCGGCATCGGTCGGGCCATGCAGACGGCTACAGCCAATAACATTACCATCATCAATTTTGGTATGGGTAGTGCTATGGCGGCTACGGTTATGGATTTGCTTTCGGCGGTTGAACCCAAAGCGGTGTTGTTTCTGGGCAAATGCGGAGGATTGAAAAAAACCCAGATTGGCGATCTTATTCTGCCCATTGCCGCTATCCGGGGCGAAGGTACCAGCAACGATTACATGCGTCCCGAAATCCCAGCGCTGCCTTCATTCCGGTTGCAGCGGGCTGTATCATCGACAATCAAAAAATACGAACTGGATTACTGGACGGGTACGGTTTATACAACGAACCGCCGTATCTGGGAGCACGACGAACCCTTCAAAGATTACCTGCGCGAACTCCGTACCATGGCCATCGACATGGAGACGGCTACCATCTTTACGGTTGGCTTTGTCAATTCCATTCCGCACGGGGCTCTGCTGTTAGTGTCCGATAATCCGCTGGTACCTGAGGGGGTTAAAACCGAGGAAAGTGATAAGCGCGTAACCAGTCAGTTCGTCAATCAGCATCTTGAAATCGGTATCGACGCCCTGCTCGAACTCGAGTCGTCCGGCGACTCAGTAAAGCACTTACGATTTGAATAAAAAGAATAACCCACTATATTTAATAATCTATGACACCAGAAAAACGTCTTAACCAACTAGAACCAATAGTTGCCGAAACCGCCCAGAAAGTTGATCGCCTGATAGAGACTAACGGCCAGATACTTGATGTAGCCGTACGTGGAAATGCTAATGCTGAGTTAGCTGCCAAAGGGACGGCTAATCTGACAGTTAGCCTTAATGAGTTTAAGCAGGAAGTTCGGGATGGGTTGAAACAGATTGATCAAAAAATTGATACTGAAATCGGCGGTCTTCGCCAGGAAATGAATCAACGATTTGACCAACTTATAGCCCTTGTTCAAGATCGTCTAAAATAAGTAATTACGTCCTATTTAGGTTCGGTCGTAAGCCAATCTGTTATAATAACTAACAGATTATTATGCCAACAGATTAGTTGATAGAGAAAACAAATACCAAGATTTACCGACAAAATGTCTTAGACTTTGGTGCGATATTAAAATATAATGACATTTTGTCATTGATTTCCGCTAAAGTTGCTTTGGTACAAGCTTTGTAATAGAGAGGTTGTGTTTGACAGTATACAACCCAACATAAACGAAAACAACGCTAAGATCATGGCAACTTTAGTTCGATATAACAACTTCCCTACTTTCTTTAATCCTTTCTACAGCCGTCCGGTTATCAACCGTTATCACAACAGTACCCCAAACGTACCGGCTGTTAACGTAAAAGAAACGGAAACCGCTTTCCAACTCGAATTGGCCGCTCCCGGCCTGAAAAAAGAGGATTTGAAAGTGAACGTAGAAAATAACAAGCTGACGATTGCGTATAATGCTGAAGTGAAATCGGAAGAAACGACGGAAAAATTCACCCGTCATGAGTTTGGTTTCACCTCATTCGAACGCAGCTTCCGTCTGCCCAAAACGGTAAACGCCGAAGCAATTAAGGCTGCTTATACCGATGGTATCCTGACCGTCGAGCTGCCTAAAGTCGAAGTAAAAGAAGAAAAAGCTGTTAAAGAAATTTCCGTTGCGTAAGTAATGCAGGGAACAAAGAGCACAGAACAGGACTGATTGTAACACCTGATATGTAGCTTAACCAGCAAAAGCCCAGACCGATTGGCCTGGGCTTTTTTTTGTGGCATTGAGTTGTGAGCCTGTTGCAGGGATTTCAATTGTACTTCAGGCACCGCGCTTCCAACTTTACACTATATCAAGGCTCCCATAAACGCTTCGAGTTTACGTTCGTCAAGATGGCCATTGCTGCGAACGCCACTACAGATATCGAGGCCAAACGGCTGTACGGTGTCGACAGCCTGCCGAACATTATCAGGATTCAGACCGCCCGCCAGAAACACCGGTACGGGCGATTGCTCTACGATCCGGCGGCTTACTTGCCAGTTATGTACCCGGCCAGTGCCCCCTAATTCTTTCACCGTTAGCGTCGGGTTGCCTGAATCGAGCAGGAGCGCATCGGCCCCATCCTGAACCGCTTTCAGAGCCTCCTCAATATTCCGCTCGTCAATCACGTGAATGACCTGAACCAGTTTTACGGCGGGCAGCGCAATACGTAGCGCTGCGTGGGTTTCGGGCGGAACAGCGTCGACAATCTGAATGGTATTGGCACCGACGCGACGTTGATGCGCAACGATGTCGGACGTAGTAAGTTCGCTCGTGAGCATGAACGTAGCAACAGGTGGAGGTGTCATCCGTACGATTTGGGCCGCGATCTCGTCAACCACTACGCCGGGACCACTGGGCATCCGGCCGACCAGCCCAAGCGCATCGGCCCCAAGCCGAACGGCTAGCTGCGCTTCGGTAATGCTGCTAATGCAGCAAATTTTAACGCGTGTCCTGAACTGAGATTCCATTATTTGGGGTTGATTAACTAAACAAAGCAGCAAATCTACGATTGGCTGGTTAATCGAATGGTTCAGCAATACTCCAACGACTCCTACGCATCGCTTCGCATTCCAGAATTTCGCTATTTCGTCATGAATAGCTTCCTGATCACCGTTACGTTGCTGATTCAGGAGGTGATTCTGGGGTACGAACTGTACAAAATTACGCACGATCCGTTGATGTTAGGACTGGTTGGACTGGCCGAAGCGATCCCGTTCATTGCGCTGTCGCTGTTTGGCGGCCACCTGGCCGACCGGCGCGACAAAAAAAGCATCCTGTTGTGGAGTCTGCTGGTGATTATCTTAAGTTCGGTTATTCTGTATCTGGTTTTTCAGCCATCCGTTGCGGCTGGCTTATCGCAAACCGCGCGATTAGCTACCATCTACGGTGTATTGATGCTGATCGGTACGGCCAAAGGGTTTTATTCGCCAGCCAGTTCGTCGCTGAAACCGTTTTTAGTGCCCCGCGAACTGTACGCCAATTCTGCTACGTGGTATAGTTCATTCTGGCAGGCAGGCGCTATTGTAGGGCCGGGCGTAGCGGGCTTTCTGTACAACTGGGTGGGTTTCGATAACTCGCTGATCGTTGTGATCGGGTTGCTGTTGGTCTGTTTTGTGCTGATTACGCTCATCGAACGTAAGCCTGTTCCGGTAAGTAACGAACCCGCCCAGGGCCTTCGCGAGAGTCTGAAAGAAGGATTTCGGTTTGTTTACAAAACACAGATCGTTCTGTATGCCATCTCACTCGATCTGTTTTCGGTACTGTTTGGGGGCGTAGTGGCCATTCTGCCGGTTTTTGCCGAAGATATTCTGCATGTGGGTGCTGAAGGGCTGGGCTTTCTGCGGGCGGCACCGTCTATTGGTGCGCTGCTGACGATGGGCTACATGACCAAACATCCACCCACGCACAACGCCTGGCGAAATATGCTCCTGGCCGTAACGGGTTTTGGTATAGCTACCATCATTTTTTCGCTGTCTACCAACTTTTACCTCTCCCTTATTATGCTGGGGCTGACCGGGGCCTTCGATAGTGTGAGCGTTATTATTCGCCAGACGATTCTGCAAATTTTCCCGCCCGATCATATGCGTGGGCGTGTAGCTGCTGTGAACGGCATTTTTGTGAGTTCGTCGAATGAAATTGGCGCGTTTGAGTCTGGCCTGCTGGCCCGGCTTTTAGGGACCGTACCCTCCGTGGCGCTCGGTGGTGTTGTTACGTTGCTGGTCGTGGGATACGTCTATACGCGATCTAAAGCCTTGTTTGCCGTACACTTAAGCTAAAAAACAACGTACCGGATTCCGGTCCCGAACAAAGCGACATACGCTATTGGTGCGGACCGAAACCCGGTGATAAATAATGCAATACGGTCGAGAAGGAGCTAGGCGCACGCAACCGGCTCGCTGAGGTCGCTTACGAATTCATCGACGTCGATCTGCTCATCGAGCAGCACCCGTACGTTAAAAACTTCCCAGAACAGTTCGTCTGAAAGTTGATAATCTCGCTGCAGCCGGATCATATCGCGGATGCTCTCTTTGAGTTGGCCAGTAGGAGATTGTACTTGATAAGCACGAAGCTGAACGTTTTCCATACCCTTAGTTTTTTAGCGTGCGAAATTTTAGAACACACGCATCTGTAGATTGTTTCCTGATTGGACGGGGGCGAAAAACAGGTAGTTAGAATAATCATATTAGGCCTTCCGTTCACAGCCTCGAATGCGGATTTCAGCCCGGCATGATACAACGAATTTTTTTCATATATTTTTTACCGTTTACTATCTAGCAAATTATGAAGCAATTCGCTTTGGTTGTGAGTAGTTTATTGACAGGCATCAGCCTGATTGCGCTGACTCCTCCACCCGTTCGGCCAAAACCATTGAAACTGGTAAAAGCCTGGGAAACGGATGAGACGTTACGTACCCCCGAATCGGTGCTCTACGACGGAAACAACACTCTGTACGTAGCGAACATCGACGGTAAATCTGACTCACTCGACGGCAGTGGCTTTATTTCAAAGGTGTCGCTGGATGGTAAAATTGAAAACCTGCGCTGGACCTCGGGCTTGAATGCACCGAAGGGAATGGGTCTCTACAAAGATAAATTGTACGTAACGGATGTTTATCGCCTGGTGTGTATCAACACGGCAAATGGTCAGGCCGAAAAAACCTGGGATGCCATCGGAAAGGAATCATTCCTGAACGACGTAACGGTGGCCAAAGATGGCACTGTTTACGTGTCTGACAGCAAATTCGATAAGATATACCGGTTGAAAGACGACAAGTGGGAAGTGCTGGCCGAAGGGGAGCAACTCAACAAACCGAACGGGTTACTAGCGGTTGGGAAAAATAAATTGATGATCGGCAGTACGAAAATTGGCGCTTTGCGGGCAATGTATCTGACCACGAAAACGATAACGACTCTGGCCGATGGTATGGCCGCCACGGATGGCATTGTGTCGGAAGGGAAAAACAATTTTTTCGTTTCGGACTGGAACGGGCAGGTCTTCCACGTAAAGGCTGACGGAACGAAAGAACAGTTGCTGGATACCCGTGGCGACAAAATCAACTCGGCTGATATTGACTACGTTGAGAAAGAGAAACTTCTGATAATCCCTACTTTCTTCAAGAATAAACTGGTGGCGTATCGGGTGGAATAGGATTAGAAATGGAGGAAGGGGAGGAGGGGAAAGAGAAAACACGCACATCTATTTCCATCCTCCCGCTACTCCCTTTCCTCCCTATACCCCTTAATAACCCAGCAACTTACTAATTGCTTCCTGCGCTTTATTGGCGCCAAAACCGCGTATGGCTTCGCTCATCGTTTGAATAATCAGATCGTTACCGAGGTTGCCAATACTTCCTTCGTGCGTGTGATGCAATTCGCGGGGCGGTACGTAGGTGTGCTCGGCAATCTCTTTGCCGACGGTTCGAT
Organism: Spirosoma sp. KNUC1025; assembly: GCF_045160025.1. Lineage (GTDB taxonomy): Bacteria > Bacteroidota > Bacteroidia > Cytophagales > Spirosomataceae > Spirosoma. The sequence goes on along the minus strand of NZ_CP087139.1, from coordinate 6,262,994 downwards.
ACGCTTCCCGGAAGGGAACACCCTGCAGCACCAGCTCATTTACGCGCTCAACACTGAACAGCAGATCGTATTTAGAATCATCGAGCAGGTTCGGTTTCACCTGAACGTGTTCGAGCATAAAGTCCGTGATGTCGAGGCAGTCCAGAATTTCGTCAAACGCAGGCATCAGAATCTCTTTCAGCAACTGCATGTCGCGGTGGTAGCCTGAGGGAAGATTGCTCATCACCAGCGTTATTTCCATGGGCAGCGCTTTTAACCGGTTGGTTTTCGCTCGCAACAACTCCGCTACGTCAGGATTTTTTTTGTGCGGCATGATGCTGCTGCCCGTAGTTAATGCATCGGGTAAAATCAGAAAGCCGAAATTCTGGCTATTGTACAGGCAGATGTCCATAGCCATTCGCGAGAGCGTAGCGGCAACGGCTGCCAGGGCCGTAAGGGCTGTTTGTTCGGTTTTTCCCCGGCTCATCTGGGCATATACTACGTTGACATGCATGCCTTCGAAACCGAGCAATTCCGTGGTGAGCGTCCGGTTGAGCGGAAACGACGACCCATAGCCGGCACCCGAACCCAGCGGATTCCGGTTGGCAAGCCGGTAGGCCGTTTGCAGCGTGAGCATGTCGTCGGCAAGGGCTTCGGCATAGGCGCCGAACCACAGACCAAACGACGATGGCATGGCAATTTGCAAATGGGTGTAGCCCGGCAACAGATCGCCTTTGTGCTGTTCGGAACGGTCAATCAGGCGATTGAAAACGCGGTGCACAGCTTCCGCTACGTGCCAGAGCCGGTCGCGGGTAAAGAGTTTGAGATCCACCAGTACCTGATCATTGCGCGACCTGCCCGAATGGATTTTCTTTCCGACGTCGCCCAGTACGCGGGTGAGCATCAGCTCTACCTGCGAATGGACATCCTCAATCCCTTCTTCAATCTCGAACTGCCCCTTTTGAATTTGCTGATAAATGAGTTTCAATTCATCATTCATCATTTTTAATTCATCCGTAGAAATCAGACCGATCGTTTCGAGCATCTGCGCATGAGCGAGGTTGCCCAGTACGTCGAACGGAGCGAGGTACAGGTCCATTTCGCGGTCGCGCCCTACGGTGAAGCGTTCAATTTGTTCGGCGGTATTTACGCCTTCTTTTTGCCAGAGTTTCAAGATACTAATGAGCGAAAGGGTGAATGAGCGAATGAGCGAAAGGGTGGAGGAGCAAACGACTAAACTTAATCCACGTCAGCCAATCGCTCTTTCGCTCATTCACCCTTTCACTCATTGATATTCGCAAAGGTCGTAAAGAAAGTTGGGGACAGGAAAATTAGATAAAATAGATTACTGGGGCTTTACCCATATTTCCGTTTGTTCAGTAGCTTCTTTCGAAAAATCAGGACATTTGCCATCGCCCCCGCCCGAAAATCCACCGTTGGGTGCGCATAGGATTTGACAGTTATTGTCGAACAAGAAGTTGTAAAAGTCGCAACAGTCTGATATGCCAAGATATACGTAACGCTTTTGGTATTTATAGCGGTAAATGGCTATCAGACGATCTCCTGACCTCCACGAGCCATTCTGACTGATGATGCTTTGAATGCAGGCTGGTAAATCTTTAGGCGTCAACTCTTCATGGTGGCAGGACGCACTAAACAAAAGTACCAGCAGAGCAGCAAGAATTGATTTCATAGCAGTCGGGTTTGATACATTGACCCTTAAGTCGACCCTACCGTTGGAGGCACTTTATAAACAGATGAGTTTTGGGCAGTTTTTAAGCCCAGTTGCCAAAATCCACCGGCCGAGAGCAGACTAACACCCGCAATAATCAGCCAATGCACAGTAAAGCCGAATTGTGCCACCATCAGTGAGCCCAGAGCGGGAGCCATCGTTTGAGCCAGCGCACCGCTCATGGCGTAAAGTGCCAGATACTGACCGCGCGTTGCCAGACTTGATCGCTCAACCGTTAGCGATTGAAGGAAGGGCATAACCAGCATTTCGCTGAGCGTAGCCAGCAAAATATACGCCAGAGCAATGCCTAATCCGGAAAGGTGTATGCCCAATGGAGCCGTCCCGCCGGGTACTGTTAGCACCACAAACGAAGCAGCCGTAAACAGCACACCCCGCGTAATGAGGCTCAGCTTTGCCCGTTTTTGCTGCTCAACTGCGTAGACCAGCGCCATTTCGATACTAACTACCAGCAACCCATTTAGCGCCATCAATAAACCAATGGTTCCTTCGGTTATGTGGAGTATCTCCTTGAAAAACAAAGGCACAATCGTAAAAAACTGCATGAACGCAATGAGAAACAACGTATTGCACACCACAAAACCCAGGAAGGTACGGTCGTGATAGGGCGATTTTGCTACGTCGGTGGTGTTGGCCAGTCGGGTATCTGATCGTTTGCCGGCGGCATCGGTATGTAGGGTAGCGGGTACGGGCAGATACAGCCATAGAACAATTCCCGCTACGATGCAGGTCAGGCCATCCGTCCAGAAAAGAAGACTGTAGTCAATCCCGGCTAGCCAGCCACCTACACCACCGCCAACCGCCCAGCCCAGGTTGATGGCCAGCCGGTTGAACGAGAAGGCACGGGTACGTGTTTCTGGCTCCGAATAGTAGGCAATCGACGCCTGATTAGCCGGACGGAACGCATCACCAAACAGCGTAAAAAAGAATACGCTGCCGCAGAGCAGATAAAAATTAGTGATGAATTGTAAACCCAGCAAGGATGCCCCGCCAAACAGAAGGCTAAGCAACTGGACGTAGTAAAAACCAAACCGATCTGTTAGTCGACCGCCAAAGAACGTACCGACAAAAGCGCCTGCTCCGTAAATCGCCATGACGGCGCCAGTCTGCGTAACGGAATAATGCAGATGCTCGGTCAGGTACAGCGTCATGAATGGCAAGACCATTGTGCCGCATCGGTTGATGAGCATAACACCAGCCAGTAACCATACCGACGGCGAAAGACCCTGATAGGCCCGCTGATACAGATGAAACGTACGCTGAAGCATGGCTACAAGGTACAACGAATAGGCTCCAGCCGCTAATGGTGATTGAGCAAATGGCAGAATAGATAATCGACGGAGGGTTATTCAGTGCGGGCTCGTCGGGCATCAGCGTCTTCGCCGGGCGCAACAAAAATCTTTTTGTCGGTAATCAGGGGCCGGTATTCTTCCAGAAAAGCCTTGAACAGCCGAATCTCTTCCAACTGCTTTTCAATCGGGTGCGTTAATGGATAGCTCTCCACATATACATCGCTAAAATCGGTAATGACGTATTCCATCAGTTTAATTCCTTTGCGCTTGAGTGCGTGGAGATACAGATTCTGATGGTTATGAACGTAGCGTCCAGGCTGGTATGAGGAGGTAGTTTTTAAATCCACAGCCTTGAATTTGCCAATTAAATCGACGTAGCCGTAAAACAGTACGTCTTCAATTTCCCACTGGCAATACACCTGCGTATCGACAATCGGACGAGGCAACAGCTTACGTACCTTCTGAACAATTGTCGGGTTGAAGCGGGCTTCGTCCGTACCTTTCACAATGGCCTCTTCGAACGAAATACCGCGTTCCTGAGCAGCCGTAGTGGGTGTGGGAACGCGATTGATCGAGTCGATCAACTCCTGCACGGATAGATTGCCTCCGTTCAGATAGCGTGCGAATACGTTCAGGAGAGAGGGTAAAAGCGATAACTGATTGCCATGATGTGTAATGAATAATGTATAATGAATAATGTATAATGAACAATAGTTAGGCAGGCTTGTTCTTGGTAGCCATTGTACATTACGTATTATTCAGTACGCATTAATTTTTCACTACCAGCAGTACGCCCGCAATAATCAGGAATACGCCCAGCAATCGCCAGGTATTGGCCGGATGATGAGCAAAGCCTAACAGACCGTAGTGATCCAGAACGAGAGCCGCGACTAACTGGCCCGCTACACTCAGACTCACCAGGTTCGCCGTTCCGATTTTTGTTACGCTGACAATCACCGTGATCATGTAAACAGCGCCCATAAGGCCCCCCATCCATTTCCACCAGCTCACCTGCCGGATGGTCTCTGCGGGTGGTGTTGACCCGCCCGAAGCCAGAAAAAGCAGTACCAGTATAACAAAGCCCGACCCGAACGAGATGGCTGCCGCCAGAATCGGACTGGCCATTGCCTGACGCAGATTGGCATTCACCCCGGCCTGTACCGTAATGGCCAGACCAACTATAAAAGCAAGTAACAAATAGAAGTAATTCATGAGGCAAAGGTAGGAAACAACCCATTGTCGGTTTTGTCTTTTAACTGGCTTTCTGCTAATCCATTCCATCACGAAAGCTCGGTGTTCTTAACCTTCATAAACGCAAACGTATGTTCATCATCAATCAGTATCCGGTGGCTGTTGTCGTCTGTTTTCTCACCATGCTCTGTTGGGGGTCATGGGCCAACACGCAGAAATTAACGACACAGTCCGTACCAACAACCATTTACTATCGCGACTATACCTATGGGATTCTATTACTGAGTCTGGTACTGGCCTTTACGCTGGGCAGTGTTGGAACGCAGGGGCGGCCTTTTCTGACGGATCTGCGGCAGGCCGATACCCAGAATGTGTTCTATGCCCTGGTAGGCGGCTTTATTTTTAATATTGCTAATATTCTGATTGTCGTCGGTATCGAACTGGCAGGCCTGTCCGTTGCCATGCCCGTTGGTATTGGGTTGGCGCTGATTCTTGGCGTGGTGGTCAATTATATTCTATCGCCGGTAGGAGCCGCCGGTTTGCTGGCCGGTGGCGTTTTTTCAATCTTTCTGGCCGTCGTTTTCAGTGCCCTGGCCTACCGCTCCAAAGCCAGTACTGATCAGTCAGTCAGTACAAAAGGTCTGGTGATTTCGCTGGTTGGGGGATTCCTGATGAGTTTTTTCTTCTATTTCGTTGCTAAAGCGATGGCGACGGACTTTGCCAATCCTGACGCTGGGTTGCTGACGCCTTATACGGCATTGGTGCTGTTCGGCCTGGGCGTAGTGGTGAGCACACCGCTGTTTCTGCCCATTCTGCGACGTTTTACGGGTAAGCCTGCCGACGATGAAATTACGTACAGCGATGTCAGCAGTCGCAGTCATCGGATTGGCATGCTCGGCGGGATGATCTGGTGTCTGGGTATGGCGTCGAGTTTGCTGGCATCGGGGGCTGCCGGGTATGCGATCAGCTATGGGCTGGGCCAGGGAGCCACCATCATTGCCGTACTCTGGGGCGTATTTATCTGGCATGAGTTTCGCAGCGCACCTGCCATTTCCAACCGATACCTGATGCTTATGGGCGTCTGTTACGTAATGGGGTTGGTTTTGATTATCTCGGCAAAATGAGACCATAATTCGTCAGGCGCAAACGGTCGTTTACCACGAGTAAACGACCGTTTGTCTGAAAAGAGGCTGCTGGTCAATGGATTATGGCGACTTTTATTCCTAGTGGGATGTTTTATTGTCTAAGCTAAATCCGTTTACCTTATGAAAAGTCATTGCCATTCTGTTGCGTCGTCTTTATTGAAATCGTCTTTATACGGGGTTGGTTTGTTACTGCTTCAGTCGAGTAACGTTTTTGCCCAGACGGCCAATACGGCCGCCTTACCTGAGGGACAGAAAGTATATATGGCTACCTGCAACAACTGCCATAAAGCTGACGCTGGCGTGGGAGCACCGGGCTATCTGGTGCTGGCTCAGATGCCCCCACGGGCAATTTTCGCGGCCCTCGAAACCGGCAAAATGCGAGTGCAGGCCAAAGAGCTAACGACAGAGCAGCGAAAAGCCGTGGCGCAATGGCTGACGGGGAAAGTGATGAAAGACAGTCCGATCCCGAAAGAAGCTTACGAACCGTTTACGCTTACGGCCAGCAAAAGTCCGGTGATTCAGCATTCAGGCTGGGGTGGTAATCTGGAAGGTACCGGTTACCGATCGGCGCAACAAGCTGGCATATCGGCCGAAACCGTCGGGAAACTTAAACTCAAATGGGCGTTTGCATTTCCGGAAGCCAATCAGGTACGTAGCAAGCCCGCTATTGTGGGCAACTGGCTGATCGTGGGAAGCCAGTTCGGCGAAGTATACTGCCTCAATAAGCAGAGCGGCAAAATTGGCTGGCGCTTTCTGGCAAAGTCGGCCATACGGGGTGCCATTTCGGTCGTGCAGAACCGTGACGGACTTCGTGCTTTCTTTTGCGACAACAATACGAATGTTTACGCGCTGGACGTAACAACGGGCAAATTACTCTGGGAAAGTAAAACCGGTCAGCACCCGCAGTCGGGCAATACGGGCTCCGTTGCTGTGTACGACGATAAAGTGTACGTACCCCTGACATCGATAGAGGTTGCTTCCGTTCTGGACCCCACTTACCCCTGCTGCTCATCGTCGGGCGAGATTGTCGCGCTGGATGCCCGGTCGGGAAAAGCAATCTGGCGGCATCGGGTTATTGCTGATGAGGCAAAGGTTGCTGGTAAAAGGAAAGACGGTTCTGCATTTTACGGGCCATCGGGAGCAATCGTGTGGAGTAGCCCTACCGTCGACGCAAAACGAGGGTTACTTTATTATGGAACGGGCGAGAACTATACGTCACCGGCCACCACGACCAGCGACGCCATCCAGGCGCTGGACCTGAAAACCGGGAAACTGGTCTGGTCGTTTCAGGCAACCAGAGACGATACGTGGAACCTGGCCTGTCCGGGAAATCCCAACTGCCCGGAGAAGGTAGGGCCGGATTATGATTTCGGAATGGCACCGATTCTGGTGAAACAGCCCGGCGGGCGCGATTTACTGGTAGTCGGGCAAAAAGCGGGTATCGTTTACGGCTTATCCCCTGACAATGGAAACGTAGTCTGGCAAACCCGTATCGGTCACGGTGGCGCTTTGGGCGGCATTCACTGGGGCATGGCTTCCGATGGCAAACTGGTTTATGCGGCTAATGCCGATAACAAATACGGGATTAACCCCAAGGTTGATTCGCTGATCAAACCGTCGCCCGGCCTGTTTGCGCTGGACGTAACAACGGGGCATGTCGTCTGGAAAACACCCGCACCGTCCTGCGATGGAAAGAAAGATTGTCTGGAAGCTAATTCGGCTGCTCCGACCGTTATTCCGGGGGTTGTTTTTGCCGGTGCGCTCGATGGCCATTTGCGGGCTTATTCAACAGCCGATGGAAAAATTCTATGGGATTACGATACAGTGAAACCCTACCAGACGGTCAACGGTATCGATGGAAAAGGTGGTGCCATTGATGGACCCTCGCCCGTTATTTCCGATGGAATGCTGTTTGTCAATTCGGGCTACGGAATGTTTGGCGAAATGCCGGGTAACGTACTGCTTGCTTTTGAGGTGGAGAAATAGCCGAGAGATTCTATGTGACGGAATTTTTTAAGAACGTAGCTTCCTGCTATTTTTCGGGAAACTACCCGCTGTTATGAAATCCGTCTATCGCCTGATTAGTGTTCTCTGCTTAGCCTTATTTGCGCTGTCGGCCTGTCAGAAGCAGGCCCCATCGCGGCCCAACATCCTGTTTATTCTGGCCGACGACTGGAGTTATCCGTATGCCAGTATTTATGGAGACAGTTCGATCCGGACGCCGAATCTTGATCGCCTGGCGCAGCATGGCACAGTTTTTACTAATGCGTATTGTGCTTCGCCATCGTGTACGCCCTCGCGGGCCGCAATGCTGACCGGGCGCTATCCGCATAATCTCGGAGAAGGCGTAAACCTCTGCGGACGGCTCGACCATAGCGTACCGACTTACGTGCAATTGCTTGAAAAAGAAGGGTATTCCGTTGCGTTTGACCGTAAAGGCTGGGCGCCGGGCGATTTCCTGAAAATGGGCTATACCCAAAACCCGGCAGGCGATTCAGCAAAGCTGGGATTTGGACCTTTTATTGATCAGTTGCCAAAAGACAAGCCTTTCTTTTTCTGGTTCGGCACAAACGACCCACACCGGCCCTTCACGCTGGGCGATGGTAAAAAAGCGGGTATTGATCCCCAAAAAATTCGGCTGCCCGCGTTTTTGCCTGATGTGCCGGAAATTAGAAGTGATGTAGCCGACTATCTGTCGGAAGTGGAACGGTTCGATCGGGAAATTGGCGACCTGCTTACAAAACTGGAAAGCTCGGGACAACTGGCAAACACCATCATTGTTGTTGCTTCTGATAACGGAATGCCGTTTCCGCATGCCAAGGCAAACCTGTACGATTACGGTACGCGGGTACCTTTATTGATCAGCCGTTTTTCGGAAGCGGCCAGTCAGCCGAAACGTAACGATTCGTTTGTAAACCTGATTGATCTGATGCCTACTTTTCTGGATTGGGCGGGGGTGAAGGAACGGCCCGAACTTGACGGGATAAGTCTGGTGCCTGTACTGGCTGGGCAAAAACCGATTCATCGGTCGGAGGTTTTTCTGGAGCGCGAACGGCACTGCCTATGCCGGGCCGAATTCGACAACGGAGCGGGTTATCCAATGCGGGCCATCCGAACGAACGAGTATTTGTACATCCAAAACTTTCGCCCGGATCGAATGCCTGCCGGTGACGAAACCATCCCAAACACGCCCTCAATTTTTGGCGATGTGGATGGCGGGCCCACCAAAATTTATATGATGGATCACCGAAAAGATGCCGCTGTAAAAAATCTGTTTACGTTAGGCTTCGACAAACGGCCAGCGGAAGAATTGTACATCCTGAAAGATGATCCCTATAACCTGCACAACCGGGCTGGGGAAGCAGGCTATGCGCAAACGACGAAAGCACTTGGGCAGCGCCTGGAAGCCTGGATGAAGCAGGAAAATGACCCGCGACTAGGGGGCGGGGGCGACCAGATCGACAAATACGAATCGACAACCCATGCCTGGATAACCCGCGACGGTATTATTTTTTGGGATAAGTAAGTGTCTGCTTGTCAATCCGATATACATGCGCGTCGGGGCCGTCAAACCGAATCGACATGGTTCCTGAAACAGTTTGCGTAGCTCCGCTGTAAAGCTCCTTCATGACGTAACGGCCGGGGCGCAGCCCGATTCGGGCAAGATCGATTGGTAGGGTGGTGCTCCCTTCGTAATTGAATACGCCGATGTAAACGTAACGGTCGGTTTCTCGCACGAATAAATTGCTTGCCGACTCGCCGGTGTTGCCATTGACAGGCCGGAAGGCAATACCGTCTTTGGCAATCATCAGTATATCAGGATTCTGTAACAAGTGCTGCGCTCGGCTGGTCCATTGCCCCGGCGTAGCATAATTATCGCCGGTAATGAGCGTGCCCGTTACAATAGCGGATGCCAGTCGGGCGCGGTTAACCCCTCTGATTCCATACCAAATACAATGTGATCCGCATCGATGTACCTGTATAGATAGCTTTGCCACCAGCCGTAGGTAGTGCTGTTGAGTGTATAACGCGTATCAGCGATGGAGCGAAAGGCATCGCAGGCAATCCGGCGCATATGGGCATACCGGCCGGTAGCCAGACTCGGCGAAATAGCTACGTAAACCAGCATCTGACCAGCGAGCTGATCATTCAGATATTCCATGCCTTTTCGAAATGCCTGCATCCCGGTCGTTACGGTCGTATCATGGTATTTGTCGGCTTCGATGGCGGCATGGCCGATAAAATCGATCTTGATCAGCTCAAAACCGCATTCCTTAAACTTGTTGATTACGTAGGCCAGCCGTTGTTGCGTGCCGGGGTGTGTAGGGTCGAGGGCGCGGGCGCCATCCAGCTCATGGTAATTTCCGTTGACTTTGGCCCAGATGTCACTGTAGCGATACGTACTGCCTTCAACTGCCCGGTCGCGTTTGTTCCAGTCGACAAACGGTGCCCAGTAAATGCCGGGTTTCAGGTGCTGGGCTTTGCAATAGTCGGCAAACTGCTTCAACTGGCTGAAATCGCCTTTTAGCCCACCTGATGACAAATTATCCCAATACGAATCCAGGTCGATATACGCGGTGCCGTCGTTCCGAAACCCTGTTAAATGCTGCGCGAAAAAATCGACGACCTCTTTGGCATTTGTCAGCGAGAGTTTAGTTTGAATCGACCCCCAGCTGTTCCAGCCAAAAGGCGCTGGCTTTTTCCACTCAAATACGTAGCGGGGCTCAGCAAGTTGATTGGCTTTGCCGTACGCTTCCATCCCGAGCCGCCAGTCGCTGAAATAACCGACAAATACTTTCGGCGACTTCACGCGTGTGCCGGTCAATGTGCCGTGTGGTTTTTTGTCGCGGGTAATGGTTGAGTCCGTATACCCGCCCCAGGCCACTAGTTCTGTAAGCTGCGGCCCTGTGCCCGTTGTTCGGATGCCGGTTTTCCAGACGGTATGCTCTACTGAGCCAACCACAAGACCCTTCCGGGTTGTGTTTTCATAAACGGCCGTTACTTCCGAACTCACATTTGTAAGCTTACTGCTCATGGATTTGGCATTATAGCGAATAAACGTATCGTTGTCGAACGGAACGAACAACGCCCGGTTATTACCAGCAGCACCAATATTTACCTGATTAGCAACCAGTGGAGCCAGATAATTGCTGCTGACAGACGGACCGCTCAGGCTGACCTCGGTGAAAAAGTAAGCTTTGTCGGCATACGTATCAAACACCTGCTGCATCGTAGGCAATCCATTGCCCGTTAGCGTAATGACGTAGCGTGTGCCGGTGCCAAACGCGTCGTGTAAAGGCGTTTTATCGAATCGGTGATTTTGATACAGTTTACTGCTCAGGTCGATACTGCCCGTTCGGGCTGCGGCAAATGCGCCGGAAATGATGGTGGTGCGATTATAGGTCACCGTTGCGGTGCCCGTTCTTAGATTGTACGTAATCCGGTTTGTTCGGCCAAAAGGCATAACCAATACGTCGGCAGCGTGTATCTTTACCGGCTGGGCAAGTAATCGGAGATTGGTCCAGCTCAGCAGGAAGAGGAGCAGGCAGCAGAGTTGAGGCATTGCATGTAGATTCTGGTAGAGCGGGAATAGTGGCCGAAAATGAGTTTTAGCCGTCAATTTTGCAACGGAAACCAGAAAATGATTGTAAAGACAGTACGGATGGTTGCCTAGAATTGGAATAAACAAACAATTTTGTGGCAGTACAACAACCCTATTGTCTACCTGAGAATCCTTACACTGATATGCCCAAACGTTTTAATTTATTGTACGTAGTAAATTCATTCTCAATGAGAAACTTATTCTTCAGTCTGTTAGTCCTGGTTCCTTTTGTTGCGAGTGCCCAGAATACCAAACCTTTTAAAGTAAACGTGGCCGCTGGCTATGCCGCCACCGCTGATTACTCGAATAGTGATGCCATCAGTAAAGCGGGGTTTGTGTATAGTATTGAGCCACAGTACCGAATCATTAAAAATCTGGATCTTGGTCTTCGCTTCGAGCAGGCATTTGTGCAGCGTCCCGAGTTTATTGATAAGGTTATTGTGTTCCAGACGAATGCCAAATACATCATGTCGGGGGTAGTAACGGCGAATTACTCATTTTCTATCGGCAGCAAAGTTCAGCCGTACATAGGAATTGGGGAGGACTTTATTACGCAGACGCCAGCTCGCAGCGGGATACACGGTTTGGGATTACCACTACGTATCCCTTGCCTACGACAACGGTAGTGGGTGGTTTAGGAAGGATAGGTGCTAAATTAGGTCGGGTAAGTCTGGATCTGGCGTATAATCTGGTGAGCGACACGCAGGTACGGGTCAGTGCGACAAGCCGGACACTGGAAGCTAAAAACTCATATTTCAGCGTTAAAGTGGGCTTCACCATCGGTGGCGGTGACGCTGAATAGCCCTGGAAAACAACTTGTTTTTCATTTGCGTATCGAGAGCTGTGGTTAAAGTGCTTTTTCAGATTGGATTGGGTGGAATTTCGGTGCGTAGCGTCCTGCTGTCCCAACGATAAAAGGCGTTAAGCCGAACAAATAGTATGCTCTGTTGATGAGTGATTCGCCTGGGATTTGCAACTGCGAAAGTGCTTGTGAATCCTGGGCTTTATCGTATCGTTTTTTCTGGAGAAGCCAATACGATTTCTAGCTATGGTTGACGTTTTTATACACTATCTTCTTCAACGAATTTCTTTATCCGAGGCTGAAACAGCCTGGATTCGCCCGTTATGTACTCTGAAAAAACTGCGTAAAAAGCAGTATCTGCTTCAGGAGGGCGATGTCTGGATTTATAACGCCTTTGTCAGCAAAGGATGTTTGCGAACCTATGGTGTAGACGATAAAGGACTGGAGCATGTTATCAGTTTTGCTGTTGAAAACTGGTGGATCGGTGACCGGGAGAGTCTCCTGTCGGGTCAGCCATCCCGGTTTAATATTGACGCCATTGAGGATAGTGAAGTGGTCCTGATCAGGAAAGATAATTTTGACTTGATCGGTCAGCAAATACCTGCTTTTAGAGAGATGGTCAATGGCATTTTGCAGAAAAGCTTTGTAGTCTCTCAAAATCGGATTCACGCAGCCATCAGCTATTCAGCAGAAGAAAAGTACCAGAATTTTGTTCATCAGTACCCCGCCTTTGCTCAACGAGTGCCACAAAGCATGATTGCCTCTTTTCTGGGAATGACTCCGGAAACCCTGAGCCGGGTGCGTAGTCAGTCGGCTAAAAAATAAACAAGTGCTAACCGGACGCGAACTGGCTTGATCTGGATCAAATTATTTCTTACGATAAATCAAGGGAAATGACAGGGCTGAGCCTCAATTTTGTCGGGACTTGTTGCCTGTTTGTCAGATAATTACCATGGCTTTATCGATGCGTACCATAAAAATTGCCATTCAGGCTGAAAGCGGAGACGCCGACTGGCTTAAACAACTGGCGCTTTCGAACTGTGGTGCTCAGCAAATTCATTATGAAGCAGGGGTTGCTCCGCTACTGCTGCCGGATGGTACCTTACTGGAAGTTTATTCGCCCCACGCAGCTTGTCCGGATTACCTGTTTAAAACCAACAAGGTAGTGGTCAGCTTTAAAGTCGACGATATAGAACAGGCGGTAAGGACGGCTATCGATCAGGGATTGACAACCCTGGTGCCCATTACTTATCTGTGCACTACCCTTTCTTACTGTCATCTGTCGCTGGCCGATGGAACCGTCATTGGCTTATATCAGGAGAAGGAACATTCGGTCTCCGATAGCTAGCGGCAGGCTTGTCTATTTGCCAATTAGTTTCCTGCGAACCCATGATGTAAGCATTCATGTTTTGCTTATGACTAATCAACAGAAAAGGCCGTTAATCGCAGGGTTATCGGCCTTTTCTGTTGATTAGGATGAATTTTACCTCCGTGTTTTACTTGATATAGATCAATTTCTTTCTTACGAAATATCAAGGAGAAAATTGGGTAGTCGCAGCACCTTTGTGACGTTCAAACAACACAAAAAAGATCATGTCAAACGTAGTTTTTATTACCGGTACCAGTACTGGATTTGGCAAACTGACGGCGGTTACTTTAGCAAAAGCGGGTTACACCGTCATCGCTGGAATGCGTAATACACAGGATAAGAATAAAGATGTGGCCGCCGAATTGGGTAGCCTGCCTAACATTGATGTCGTCGAGATTGATATAACCGATGATACCTCGGTCGCGAACGCTTTCGAGACGGTGCTGGCTAAATACGGCCAGGTTGACGTACTGGTCAACAATGCTGCCGTAGCAGGTTTTGGCTTATTGGAAGCCTACTCAATCGATCAGATTAGGCGTATGTTCGAAGTGAATTTTTACGGCGTTATCCGGACTTATCAGGCCGTTCTGCCCAGTATGCGAAAAGCTAAAAGTGGGCTGATCATTAACATTACTTCGGGAGCCAGCGGGCATACCTTACCGTTCATGGTACCTTACCTGGCCTCAAAATTTGGGGTGGAAACCATTACGGAAGGGCTTCAGGATGAGTTGAAAGAGTACGGCATTGAAAACGTCAGTATCCAGTCCGGGGTTTATCCTACCGAAATGAATACGGGGGCAAAATCGGGCGTTCAGGCCGACAAAGCAGAAATTGCGGCCGAATATGGGGAAGCGGCCCAGCAAAAGTTCAACGCAATTGGTCAGTCGCTATTTGGTAAGATGGTTGAGTTTAAGATGAATCCCCAGACCATTGCCGACGGTATTCTGGAACTGATCAAAATGCAAAAAGGAACCCGTCCGTTACGCTTTCCGCTGGATGCCATTGCGCAGGGTACTGATGTAGCCTTCATCAACGCCCGGGCTGATCTTAAAGCGAAGTGGTTAGCTGCTTACAATTAATCTATTACGTATCATTTCATCTCTCATAACCCTAAGATTTTATGAAAGCCATTATCCTGGCCAGCTATGGGCCACCAGAAAGTTTACAGGTACAGGAAGTTGCTAAACCCGAACCAGCCGACAACGAAGTACTAGTTCGAGTGCGGGCTGCCGCTGTCAATCATATCGATTACGAAAAAGCTTCGGGGGCGATGAAGCAGGTGTTTCCGCTAACCTTCCCCTGGATTCCCGGCTATGATTTTGCGGGGACTATTGAAGCTCTCGGTACCAACGTCGTCAACTTTGCCGTCGGTGATGACGTTTACGGGACCAGCACCCATAGTGGTGCATATGCCGAATATATTGCCATACGGCCGGAGCAGATTGCCCAAAAGCCTCGTACGCTGGACTTCATCGAAGCGGCTTCGGTTCCGGTGTCAGCCGAGACGGCCTGGCAGGTCTTATTTGAGCAGGCACACGTACATGAGGGCCAGACAGTTCTGATTCATGGCGGGGCAGGTGCTGTTGGTACGTATGCCGTTCAGTTCGCCCATCAAGCCGGAGCCAAGGTAATTGTAACCGCTTCGTCGAGAGCGAGAGAACGTGTAGTCGCACTAGGTGCTAATCAAGTCATTGACTACCGGACAGAACAGTTTGAAACCCTTGTTTCCGGGGTCGATGCCGTGATTGATCTGGTAGGTGGACCAATGCAGCAACGCTCGTATGGAGTCATTAAAAAGGGGGATACCTGGTGGCGATCAATCAGCCCGTTTCAAACGATTTGGCTGATCAACATGGTATTCACGCCGTTTTCCTCGAACTCCGTCCGACTCAGGAGGGGCTGAGCCGGATTGCGCAACAAATTGATGAAGGAACGTTGAAAATCAACCAGGGGAACGTTTATCCGATGAGTCAGGTAGCCCAGGCCTGGCAGGAATTAATGGGCAAACCAGTTAGTGGCCGCCAAAAGCAGAGTGGACGAATTGTTTTGCAGATTGACTGATTCATTAACAAGTTATTACGGCTAGTGCTAACCTGTCTTATTCAATCTTGATAGGAGAGTCGGGCCTGGATTATTCAATAGGACAGAAAGTAACCAGTACTACAGTTGATCAAACACTGTAAATCCTCCTTCAGGAAAATCACTATTAATTTTCCTGAAGGAGGAGAACATTTCGGCCGCGTGCCAGGCATGCGGAAACGCAATTTTTTGCTTGACCAGATCCCGGTCGAGTACCGTCAGGCCGGGGTAATGCGCATCAATATCCCGCTGTTGCCAGCTTATCGGATAATCGACGTTGCCCACCATGCCGCGCTTCTCCGATACATTCCCCAGCTTGTAGAAATGGTCCTCTGCCCAGCCGAAAAAAGGATTATTGCTGAAGTTTTCATCGTTTTTTTTTCGTCGACATGCTCATTTTTGTAATCCAGCCAAAACACGGATGAGTAGCTGTCGGCCAGTTTCGGAATCACGAAAGTGTCTGGCAGGCCAAGCGACTTTAGTCCGTACTTCAACCATTTTGTCTGATAGACAGGATGTTCGATATTATCCGTTTTGCCGAGAATGTAGTTTCCTTTCCGAAATTTTTTGAGTGAATCCAACACGATGGGCACAACTGGATGAGTCTTATCGGACACCAGTGACACGAGAAATAATACCTCGCCGAAGTTGTCTGCTTCGAGTCGGTTGTTACGGTCAAATGGGTCGCGGATCGCCAAAATCCAGTCGCGGATCAGATGCAGATTATTGGTGGTACGTAGCACCATCGCCATCATAGCTGCATCGCGATACCACGGTTTGTAATACACCAGAAAATTCGGCACCGGGCGGCCATTGATTACGTTTATCAGCACTTCCTGATGCAGTACCCGGAGCACTGGCCCGAATGATTTATCGGCAAATCGGGGCAGGTTAATCCGGCTGCGGGTTCCGGGAATAAGTTTGGGTCGTTTATTGGTCTGCAACAACCATACACCTAGTTCATCTTCGCGAATCTGGACGGTCTGCCCATCGGCTAAGGTCAGATGCACCAGGTATTCCGAGGGCACAATCACTTCCTGTTTTACGTTCCACTGCTCTTCAATATTACCCGTAAGCGCGTTTAGTAATCGCCCATTGCGGTAAATAAGCTTAAGCCGGTCGCCCATGCCGAAGAAGTAAAACTTCAGATCGGGCAACTCCCGGTGGTTGGTATGCTCCTGCCGAAGCTGCGCCAGATTTTCGTGGTAAGCCTGTAGGGCATTAACCGGATCGGCGAAAAGCGTCGGCGGGACCACCTTTTGGGCACGTACCAAGTGAGTAAGCAGCAGAATGAAAAAAAAGTACTTTTTAGCTGGCATCGCTATCTTTAAATTACCGCAAAAAACATTTTTAACCACCTCGTTCACCCCTGCATTTTATACTAAGGCCGCGTCAGGGTTCTGGTTTTGTTACCCCCGGCCCCCTGAAGGGGGAGCTCGCTGAGACTGGCCTTCTCCCCTTCAGGGGGCCGGGGGTGGGTAAACGGAATGGTAAAGCTGGTTCAGAAACGTAATCTTAAAAGCTTCCTCTGGGCATCTATAGTTGATAAAAATCACAACTTCGACTTTACCGACTGATCGTTATACACCAGCACTTCGTTCATGCGGATTGTGTGTTCAGAGTCAGGATTCAGCAGCTTGATACGTACCGTGTGTTTGCCTTTGGGCAGCTGGTATTTCCAGAACAGATCGTACCGCCGATGCGTGAAATCGACAGGCAGTTTAGCGGTCTCGGTTTTCTTTCCGTCGATATAAAGCTCCGCGTTGAAGGCAAAGCTGTTTTCGTAACCCCATGAACTTCGGTTTTTGGGTTTTGCCTCGCCTTTCAGCACAAAGCCAATGCCCTCGAAATCGAAGCTGTATTCGTTCTCCAGATCCTTCCGAATGCTCGTTACTAACACCGGATGGTGGCCCGGAAAGCCCTGTTCAAGCCGGACGGCTTTGGGTGTTTGTACCGCAATGGTCACCTGATCACCGCTGATATGGCCGCCATTGCGTTCCACTACCTGCAGGGCGTGTTTCAGGCTCATGGCATATACATCGTTCAGCGACATGGTTGTGTATTTAAAATCAATGTCTTCGGCTTCTTTCAGCCCCTGTTTCCAATACGCCGGGATCGCGTCGTAGCCAAGCATCGTGCCTAAAATTCCGCCCGCCGAAGCCGGGTTGCAGTCAGAATCCTGACCGGCGCGCGTGCTGATCTCCATCGTTTTGGTGAAATCGCCACCACCATAGAGCAGGCCGAGTACAATGTATGCCGAATTGATTTTAGCATCGATATTGAACGGGTAGAATACCCCTTCCGGGCAACCCACTTCATCCGACCATTTGCGCTGAATTTCGAACCAGTTCCGTTTCCAGTCGGTCGGGAACTGATCGTGCCATTTTACTACGTCGGCGATGCACTGGTAAAATGTACTCTGTGCCGGAATGGTTTTCAGGGCTTCTTTGACGATATAATTAACGTCGTTCGAGACGAACGCCAGTGAATAGAGCGCCCCTACGAAGGCCCCACCGTACCAGCCGTCGCCGTAGTTCATAATGTGGCCGATAGGGTCGCCAATCTGTACCGCCGTATTGGGCATACCGGGCGCCATCAGCCCCGAGAAGTCGGCTTCAATCTGAAAATCGATGTCATCGGCATGTGGGTTATTGAGCCAGTGGCCCGATTCAGGTGCTTTCATGCCGTTGAGCAGGTTATAGCGCCCGGCCTGATTGGCGTGCCAGAGCATATAACCTGCACTGGCGTACGCATTAGCATGTTCGGCTACGGGCGCGTCGAGGCCTTTACGTTCAAATACATCGACAAACGTCAGGTCCATATACAGGTCGTCGTACAGGCCCGGATTTTCGACCATCGTTTTTTTGATGTAGCCATCATACCACGGAATGGGCTGATAATCATTCAGCATCGTCCCATTGAACCGAAACTCAGTGGGACCGCCAAACGTGCAGCCAATGACCTGTCCGGCCCAGCCACCTTTGATTTTGTTCTGAATGGCCGTTTTCGAAAGAGTTACAGTTTTGGCTGGCTTTTCGGGTGGTAGTGAAGTTGCCAGCAGGGCCAGGATTGGCAGGAGAATAAATTTCATAAGAAAAGGGTTAGGAGTTCGACTTTAGGTTACCCTACTTCGCTTCGTTTGGGCATCGACGCCTGAGCACCCATGCGTGTGACGGAAATTGAAGCGGCTTTACAGGCAAATGCAGTAGCTTCCGGAAGATCCATGCCTTCCGCTAAGGCCACGGCTAGTGCGCCATTGAAACAGTCGCCCGCAGCGGTTGAATCGAGAGCCGTTGCAGGTGGAGCGGCAATGAGACGGCCTTCTCCATCGGTGTATAAATAAGCTCCTTTGGCGCCGAGCGTAATGACTACATTGTCAACACCCAGGTCATGCAGTTTCTGAGCGGCCTGTTCAGCCGTCGCCGTATCTGTTACGTGAATACCAGTCAGTATTTCGGCCTCCGTTTCATTGGGGGTAATCAGAAACAGGTGCGGAAACAACGTAACGGGTAACGAACGCGCCGGAGCGGGGTTTAGGATAACCCGCAGCCCTCGCGTAGACGCCTGCTGGATAGCATACTCTACCGTAGCCAAAGGAATTTCGAGTTGCAGCAAGGCCAGCGTATCGGAAGGAGCTGCTTGAAGAGCCGCTTCGGTTTCGGCAGGCTGAAGGTGAGCATTAGCGCCGGGGGCAACCGTAATGCAGTTTTCGCCCTTCGCATCGACGTTGATCAGCGCCACACCCGACGGATGATCGCTGTCAGTGTGCACATACGTAGTGTTGATACCTTCCTGCCGAAATCCATTGACGGCTTCCTGACCAAATATATCGTTGCCTACTTTGGCGACGAACGTTACCTGACCGGCCAGCCGGGCGGCTGCTACCGCCTGATTGGCTCCTTTTCCGCCCGGATTCATCAGGAACGTACCACCCAGAACCGTCTCGCCGGGTGCGGGTAATTTGTCGGACTTTACAACCATATCGGTGTTTGAACTACCGATTACCAAAATCTGATTTGGCATGAAAAAAAGAATTAATAGTAAATTTTATCTTTAAATGCATTTGCTAAGTTGCATTTACTGTTTCTGCGGTCGCGTATTACGCTAATTGTTGCTCGTTGCGGCCTTTCTGATCGGCCCGATACGTAGCAATGCGGCAATTACTTAAATTAAGGCAAGAATTAGAAGTTCGTACGTTATTTCCGAACCCGATATGATTTTCCGTACCGCCTTACTTTTTAGTTTGGTTGCTATACTGGATGTAGTCAGTTATGGGCAGTGTACTGTTTCGCTGGATGACAAAAAGCGGATCATCACTACCTGTAAGTTTTATGCACCAAACGATGGGCTGTTCATAAATCGGTCTGACCGAGTTCAGACGATTTCGCAGGTAGTTTACCTGGGCAGTGAGTATTTCAGTTATCCGATCTGGCAGGATGGCACGATGGAGGTGGGTAATGCCGGCAATAGCGTTTCCTGTAAACTCGCCTTCAATCTGGTAACGAACGAAATACATTGTCAGCTTGCAGGCGACTCGCGCACCTATATCGTTTTGCCCGACGCCTTTACCATTGGGGATGCTCGTTTCGTAAGCCAGGTAATCAACAAAGCGGGCAAACCCGAGCGGGCGTATTTTATGGTTTTATATGCCGGTAAAACCCGATTGCTGAAGCAGATCAAATGCACGCTGAAACAACGGGATAATGATGTTTATATGCTGGAAGATCCGTTCAACGGTACGTACCTCCGGCAACACACGTACTACATTCAGCGCAGTAATGAAGCGCCCAGGCTCGTTACGTTATCCCGAAAGTCGGTACTGGCTGTGCTGGATGACCAGTCGGGGAAGCTAACTCAGTATTTAACCAAAAAGAAACTAACGGTATATGAACTGGCCGGAGCCGTAGCCTACTACGATGGTTTTCGGTAAGAATGCCGGTTTTCGGAACCAATCAATTGTTCAATTGTTCCCTTAATAAGTTTGCAATCGCGATATTCTTTGTATGCGTATATTGCATTTATTACGACTGGGTATTGTCTCGTTGACGTCGGATACCTCCTCTTAACCATTTATGCTACTCAATGAGTTTATTGACTGTTGATCTGACTACCTGCGACCGCGAGCCTATTCATATTCTTGGTCATATTCAATCGCACGGGTACCTGATCGCCATCCAACCCGATACCTATTCTATCGTTCATGCCAGTGAGAACATCGCCGACCTGGTGAACGTACCGGCTTCTCAGCTAGTGGGTCAATCCGTTGCTACGTTGCTGCATGATACAGATTTGTCCTCCGACGTGATCACGGAAGTCCTGAACGTTGGCAAGCGGAACGATTCGTGGGAAGCCATGAACCCGCATAGGCTAACGATAAACGGGAAGGTATGGAATTTAATCCTGCACCAGCATCAGGGACTTATTCTGCTGGAATGGGAACCCGTCGGCGATGATCGCAATGCGGTTATCAATCAGCAGTTGATCGCTCAGGCCTTAACCGAAGTTCAGGCCAGCCGAACGCTGACTGATTTGCTGCAAAATACCGCCCAGCGCATAAAAACCATCATCGGATTCGACCGGGTGATGGTGTACCGTTTCAGTGCTGATTGGCATGGGCACGTAGTGGCCGAAGCCAAAGACGAGCATCTGGAACCATTTCTGGGCCTTCATTACCCGGCATCCGACATTCCACAGCAGGCGCGTGAACTCTACAAAATCAATCTGGTCCGCCTGATTGCTGATGCAGGCAGTACACCCTCGCCGATCCTGTCGCAACCCGATTGGGATCGTCCACTCGATCTGACGCATTCGGTGCTTCGGGCAGTTTCGCCCGTTCATATTGAATACCTCAAAAATATGGGCGTGCAGGCATCCATGAGTATTTCGCTCCTGTACCGGGGCGAACTTTGGGGGCTGATTTCCTGCCACAACACAACGCCCCGGTTCGTAGATTTTCAGGCGCGGCAAACGGCCAAATTTGTGAGTCAGCTGCTATCGGCTGCGCTGGAATTTCGCAAAGACGAAGAGTATAAGACAGACCTCCTGCGCTATACGCAGAATGGTCAGCGGCTCCACGAACAGCTGTTGCTGGGCAATGACGTAACACGGGCACTAACGAATTTTCCCATAACCGCCCTCGACGTAACGGAGGCAACGGGGGCAGCACTCCTGTTCAACGATAAAGTGTATACGCTTGGAAAAACGCCTGGTGAAGCGTCGATCCGGGCTTTGTCTATCTGGCTTGGCACAACCGGTGTTGAAACCTTTTTAGAAACCAACCAGCTGTCGGCTCTGTATCCCCCTGCTGAAGCGTTTCGGGACGTAGGGGCGGGCATACTGGCCATTACATTGTCGAAAGATTTGAACGAGTACCTGATCTGGTTTAAACCCGAACAGGTTCAGCAGGTTACCTGGGCCGGCAATCCCAACAAGCCCGTTACGGTTGGTGAGGATGGCCAACAGCGGCTGAGTCCCCGGAAAAGTTTTGAGGCTTGGACCGAAGTGGTCCGTAATACGTCGGAACCCTGGGACGAGACCGAAATTAGTGCCGTGGTGAAGCTCCGCGAAGATATTTTGCAGGTTGTTACGAAACTGGCGAACGAGGTGCGGCTGCTGAACCAGCGATTGCAGGTGGCTTACGAAGAACTGGACGCATTCAGCTACACGGTTTCTCATGATCTGCGTACTCCGCTGTCGTCAATCCGGTGTTACTCTGAAATTATACTGGAAGAGTACGGGCAGGACTTCAATCCGGATGCCCGGGAGCTATTCCAGAAGATAACCGAATCGACGGAACGAATGCAGCGGCTGATTCGGCATATCCTGTATTATTCCCGAATGGGACGTACGGACCTGACCATGCAGCAAGTCGACATGAAAGCCCTGCTGCAGACTATCCGCGAGGAGCTTATGGTGGCGAACAAGGATCGATCCATACGGATTGATATTGGCGATACACCCCCTTTAGTGGGCGACCCGACAATGATCCTTCAGGTATTCTCGAACCTGCTCAGCAATGCAGCTAAGTATACGAAATTGGCTCCGGATGCTATTATTCGGGTCAATGGCCAACAAACGGATGAGGAAGTAGTTTATTCGGTAGCTGACAACGGAATCGGTTTTGATATGAAGCAGGCGGGCAAAATGTTCGACCTGTTTAAACGACTGGAGAATGCCCGGGGGTTTGAAGGGTCTGGTGTTGGCTTAGCCATTGTCAAACGGATCATTAACCGGCATCAGGGAAAAATCTGGTTTCATAGCGAGCCGAACCGAGGCACTACCTTTACCGTCTCCTTTCCGACATCTATATACTAATAAAAAAACAAAGCCTGATTCTGTCGAATCAGGTATACACCCGTTCAACTCTCTGCTTAGCGATGGTAGATATACTATATGTTGAAGATGATCCGAATGATGCAGATATTTTCAACCGATTAATGCGAAAAATGAACCGGCCCTTTACGTACAAGGTGCTAAACAGCGGTTCGGATGCCGTTAATTATCTGACCGGTCAGGGGGCGTATAGCGCTCAGCCGAATGTATTACCAAAACTGGTTTTGCTGGATCTGAATCTAAACGGCATCAGTGGTTTTGACGTCGTGCACCAGGCCCGCCTACTCGATCGGACCAAGTTTTTACCCATTGTTGCGTTCAGCACCTCCGACAACCCGCGCGATATCCATTCGGCCTACGAAGCAGGCGTTAATGCATACGTAGTAAAACCGGGAAGCTATCAGGCAACAGGCAACATCATTGGTAAAATGTGCGATTTCTGGTTGGAAAATAACACCCGAATAGATCATAAATAATCGGGCGATTCTAAAAAATCAGGTTTTAAGTAGGTAAATGGCTTCATTACTGGAACGACTGCGGTACGAAACCCGCCCCCTTCACGAACAGACCGAGCAACTTTTTTATACAGAAGCCCTGCAAAACGGAACCCTTTCGACAGAGGAATACCTGCATCTGCTACGTACGCATCTGACGTTTCATCAGTCGCTTGAAGCGGCCCTTGATCAGTATCCTGATTTTTTTCGGGAGTTTGAGCCCGACACCCGCCGGAAAATGCCCTGGTTGCAAAACGACCTGATTCAGTTGAATGAGCCGCTTCCCAAGCTTAAACCGGCGTTGTTTGCCACTTGGTCGCCTGTGTCGTTGGTAGGCGCTGCGTACGTAAGCGAGGGGTCAATGCTGGGCGGAACGGTCATCTGGCGGTTGTTGCAAAA
Organism: Spirosoma sp. KNUC1025; assembly: GCF_045160025.1. Lineage (GTDB taxonomy): Bacteria > Bacteroidota > Bacteroidia > Cytophagales > Spirosomataceae > Spirosoma. Next base: position 6,239,560 of record NZ_CP087139.1, on the reverse strand, counting down.
AAATCCCGCTATCCAGCCTTTGCTGGCTCAGGCCCGTTTTTATCAGGGATATGGCAGCGATACGGGTAGCCAATGGAAACGTTTTGGCGAGTTTGCCCTACAAAAAGGGGGAAGCCAGCCAGACGAAGTAGTGGAGGCAGCCCAGAAAGCCTTTTCGGAATACCAGCGTATTTTTCTGCATCTGAAGTCGCCGGTTTCTCAGGAAGCTTGCTGAGGCTGGGGTTCCGCTGCGGCAAGTTCAGAGCAGCTAAATAGCGGGCAGAAATACCTTGAACGTAGAGCCTTCACCGGTTTTGCTACTGACATCCATTCCTCCTCCATGGCTTTCGACAACCCGCTGACTGATAGCGAGGCCAATGCCTGTTCCACTGTAAACGGCAGGATCATGGAGCCGCTGAAAAGGGGTAAAAATCCGGTCTTTGTATCGTTCGTCGAAACCAATGCCATTATCCGTTACGGTTATCAGCCAGAACGATTGGGTGTTTTTGTCCTGCAGACGCGCTGGAATCTCGTTGGGCAAGGCCGGGCGGGAGCGTACCTGAACCACAGGCGATCTATCGGAGGGAATAAATTTGAGCGCATTGGCAATCAGATTCTGAAAAAGCTGCCGTAGCCGCGATGAACTTCCCAAGACTTGTGGAAGCTCCCCAATATCGACGGTGGCGTTTTTTTCGGAGATACTCATTTCCAGATCACTGAATACATCCTCCAGCACATCGGTCAGAGCAATGGTCGTAAAAGGTTCACGCTGCGTACTGAGTTTGGAATACGCCAGTAAATCTTTAATGAGCATCTGCATCCGTTTGGCTGAACGCTGAATCCGATGAATCATGTCCGTTTCACCATCTGACAGGTTATCGGCAAATTGAGTTTTCAGCAGATCGCTAAACGCCTGAATGCGTCGAAGTGGCTCCTGCAAATCATGCGAGGCAATGTGAGCAAACTGTTGCAGGCTCTCATTGGAGCGTTTGAGTTCGGCAATGGCTTCTTTTAATTCATTTGCCTGCTGCTGGGCCGCCAGTTCCGCTTTTTTGCGATCCGTAATGTTGTTGTACGTAACAACTACACCATCGTCGCCCTGCCTCACCGCCGACACTTCAAACCAACCCTCAAGTCCGAATTCATCGCGGTAATATTGCGTGCTTTGCTCTGCTTCCCCTGTGTTGACAACCCGCACATACAAATCAAAAAAACCATTCTCCCGATTGCCCGGAAATACGGTCAGCAAGGAGCGGCCAACGATTTGATCAGGGGTCATGAAATTGCTTTTAATGACAGCCTCGTTTGCCGTATCCATCATAAAATCGACAATCGTACCCTGCTGATCGCGGATGGCTGTCATGGCAATAATGCTGTTCAGAGAAGCATCGAGGGTCGTACGCAGCTGATGGGCCTGCCGTTCCAGATGCTGCGTTTGCTCCGCCACGCGCTCCTGTAAAATAGCCTCGGTACGCTTACTGTCTGTAATATCGATGACCGTCCCGATAAACTGGGTAGCTAGTCCGGCTTCGTTGAAAAAAGCCTGACCGTTGGCACGTATCCAACGTAGCTTCCCGTCGTTGAAACCCACTGTCCGGTACTCAGTGTTGTAGTGGCCACCACTTTCAAACTGTAACGCTCGCTGAACGATCTGATCGGTACGTTCCCGATCATCGGGGTGTAATCCTTCTAAAAAAATACGGTAATCGACAGAAGCTGTGGAAGGGAGACCAAACAATTCTTTGCAGCGATCCGACCAGATCAGTTCGCCCGTCTGGGGCTTGTAATCCCAGGCGCCCATCTGCGACGCTTCCATGGCAAGTTGCAGTCGATTTTCGATGGCCTGCGAGCGCACCTCAGCCAGTTTCCGTTCGGTTACGTCAATCAGTACTCCCGAAAAGGTAAGGGGCTGGTGTGCCTTATCCCGGGTCGATTGCCCTCGGGCAAGTACCCAGCGAGTTTGCTGATTTTGCCCAACGATTCGATACTCCGCTTCGTAGGTGCGGCCGGAATGAATGGTTTCGTCAATCAGTTTAAGAACCCGTTTCTGATCATCGGCGTGAATGCTGTCGGTAAAAATGCTCAGCGGCAGCGAATCGACTCCCGGCGGTAGCGTTGCCCCAAACAGACGTAACAGATTCTGATCGCCGTAAACTTTGTCGTTCGTAATATCCCAGAACCAGGTAGCGATTAAACCGATGCTCAGGGCTGTTTGTAACTGATCGTATGAACGACGTAATAACGCTTCTTCAGTGGGCAGTAAAGGAGATAACTGAGCAGCGAACAGCTGGTTCATACAGTGAATGTCTGGAAAGGAGGGCAAGCCATATGGCTACAAGAACATAAACTCACTTGCCCGGTTGTTGTTAGGCAAAATCCGAACGAATTGAGCATGTTTTAACAAAAATAACGATAAACTTACTCAAAATAAGTTAAGCTGAACAAGGCAAACCAATAGCCCTTAGCGTTTTATCCTGCTTTTTTATTAGTCGGCCGCGCTTTGCCTGTGGGTTTCGATGTGGGTGCTGCCGGTTGTTTTGCGGCTGGTCTTTCATTCTGTTTATTTCGTCGGCCTGATAGCCGTTGCTTCAACACTTCCACTTTTTCATCATGAATGTCTTCGGCTTCTTCAACCGAATGCGATTCAGACAGGCTCGCTTCTGTTTTGGCCCGCTCGGCCAGTTTGCCAAAAAACCGATGCAGCGCCCGTAATTCCTCTTCAGTCAGGTCTTCCACATTCAGCAGCCGGTTGCTGGCTTTGGAGTTGACGGCGATTAATTCGTTGAGCTTGATCTGTAAGGCCAGAGAATCCTTATTCTGCGACTTCTGAATCAGAAAGACCATCAGAAACGTAATGATGGTTGTACCCGTATTGATAACCAGTTGCCAGGTATCGGAATAATGAAAAATAGGGCCTGTTACAACCCAGATGATGATTGTAAGGAGGGCTAACAAAAAAGCAGTTGACGAGCCGGTTGCATACGTAGCGCGGGAGGCAAATCGCTCAAAAAAATTGGCAGATGGATTCAGTTGCATATCGATAGGCGGTTTTGTTCAGACGTAAATGAATGCCTTTTCTTAACCCTATACAACTTACTTTGTGAGATTAAATCATTTTAATAGGAATACCAATTAAAATGAGTTGGCTCCATTGGAAACCAGCTCGTTTTGATGAAACCGTTTAGAAAATGTACGGCCTGTTTATCCCAACAGAAGTTGGCCTCACGGGCTGATTGACCGAAGCTGGAATAAACGTATTATTTCTGGTAATCAAATACTTATTTTATAAACTGTCTGCCTTTACCGAATCCGTTGGGCTTGATAGAACTGGCAGGGACGTATCATTGACTATGGGTCGCTTTCGTCGGGCCTGACGTACTTTAGGCATCTTCAATACCATGTCTGCCTGTTGTAGCATGGCGTTGAGCCCCGCGTAGCCAACACCCCGGTGAACCACCTCTCCGGAAGGAATAAAGTACAATGCCGTCGGGTAGCTGGCAATGGCGTATCGTTTGGCTAGTTCAGCTCCTTCACCGACTTCGGCATCGACCTGGTAACTAATAAAATGTTCGTTGAATTTTGCTCCTACGGTTGGGTTGGGGAAAGCTTCGCGAGCCATGCGTCGGCAGGGAGGGCACCAGCTTGTGTAGACATCAACAAAAATAGGTTTGTTCTGACGTCTGGCCTCCGCCAGAACGTTCTGCCATGACCCGTTGAAAAAGCGAATGCCGGTTGGCTCTTCAGCTCGGCTCTGACTAAAAAACAGGCAAAAAAGAAAAACAAGTAGCGTCGAATGGTTCATGAGCCAAATGTACTTCTTCTGTTCAACTGGCTGGGTAAATAGCCGAATTTTCGTTTGAAGGCCGCCGAAAAATGGTGCGTTTCGCTGTAGCCAAGCGTTAAGGCAATGTCGCCAATGGGCTGATTCGTATCCCGTAACAACTGATGAGCGTACTGCATGCGAAGGTCATTCAAATACCCAAATACCGTAGTGCCGATCAGCTCACGGAATCCTTTCTTGAGTTTATAATCATTCAGGCCAGCGTAGCGGCAAAGTTGTAAGAGCGAGTGATTGTCCAGTGGATGGGTATCAAGCCAGGTTTTTACGGCCATAATCTTGTCGATGTCGCTGACGCTTAAGGCCGTCTCGCGGTTGGCTCGATCTGTGTCAGCCTGTTCCAGCTGCTGACGTAACAGATCCAGAACGATCGTTTCCAGGTACAACCGCTTAAATGGTTGTGTGCGACTAGCCTGTGTGAGTTGAGTCAGTTGCGCTTGTAAAGCTGGCCCGATGGGCAGATTGTGGCTGACCAGCGTAGTGGCGTTACGTTGAGCGATGCTGTTTAGTAAATGGCTCATGCGTGGCGACGTGTCATCGGCAAATCGGTTGAAGAACGTCTCGGTCAGTTGAACGCCAACATAAAAATGGCTGCCCGTACCAAACCAACTTTTGCCATCTCCATAAGGACGATAATTCAGGTTATGTTGCTGATCGCACAGTTGTATTGATACGGACGACTGTTGCGACATCTGTCCCTGCACCTGAAAAGTCATCTCGACCGACGAAAAATTTTCTGTGGTATGGATCGCGTCTGTTTTGAGCGTGTGAAAGCGACCGTAGTGGATTCGCACACCCTGAAAGCAGATCTCGCCGAGTTCACCCTTCGATACGTCATCGTTCAGGCGGGTATGCGTTTCGGTATAGCCCGTTCTGTCGTGAAATTCGGCAGGGTAACTGCGCTCAAACTGATCGAAATAGTACCCGTAGTTAGTCGAAGTAATTTGCATAGAACGAAGCTACGTAGAAAGTGCATACCCGCCAACCCGCATAACGAATCCGTTTCGCGGGCACGATAATCCGTTTTGCGGGGTCGGCCGTCATTAGCCAGCACTACCTTCGCCAGACCATCAATTGACAAGCCAATGCACGCATTTACATTTGGTATTTATCCGGGTAGCGCGACCGGCGCTGAAGGGGGATTAGTTACCGGGCCTGCCGACATTCCTGAGCGGATTCTGGAAGCACTAAACGACCTGCAGCCAGCAGGCAAGCCGTTTCGGGTCCGTGCCTATATGGGGTACGCAGGCGATGGCCGGGTAGAGGCCACAACACCGCAAAATTTCAGGCAGTACGTTGGCGAGAACCGAAAACTTGATCTGGTCCTGTGTTATCGGGCGATAGATGAGCCGCTTGATCGATGGACTGATTTTATTCGGGCAACCTTACAGCAATACGGTCCTGATCTGGCAACCCTGCAAATTACGGAAGAAGCGAATTCCACCGGTCCGGGTGGCGATGGCATAACGCCAAACGTGCGGGCAGCACTGGTAGCAGGTGTCATTACGGCAAAAGCCGAAGTGCAACGGTTGGGCTTATCGATCGGTATTGGTTTCAGCGCTACCATTAATTTTAATCCGGCCGACGATTTCTGGCAGGCGATTGGTCAGCTTGGCGGGCACCCATTTGTCGATGCCCTGGACTACGTAGCGCTGGACTTCTTCACAGACGTATTCGTGCCGCTGCCGCCCGAAGTTGCAGTAAGCGAGGCTGTACGAATGGTCTTGCATCAGTTCCGGTACGTAAATTTAGTGCAGGCGGGTATTCCCGAAACGGTGCCGATTATCATTGGTGAAAACGGATGGCCAACCAACTCTACGCGGTCCTACGAGCGGCAGGCGGAGGTTTTGGAAATCGTAATCCGTACGGTACATGCCCATCGGCAAACCTTTACCATTATCGGCTATGAGCTTTTTGATCTGCGCGATGCCGACAGTTCACAGGAGGATATTTTCTATCAGTTTGGACTGCTGCGTGACGATTATTCGCCTAAGTTCGCCTATGCTGTATTTCGAAAACTGGTACATGAATTGAGTTGATGAGAAGGCCGTTGGAGAAGACAGCCATGGTGAACTAATCTACAGCTGGAGGTGTCTTTTTGTATATGGCAAAAACGGCAACTTCACACACTAACTCTGCTGATACTAAGGACCAAATAAGCTGGCGTGATCGCTTTGTTGCTTTAGGAAACTTACCCGCTTTTTTTAAATTAGTATGGGCCGTCTCACCGGGGCTATTCCTCGGTAATGCTTTTCTACGACTAATTCGGGCTGCCATTCCGGCCGCAACCCTTTATATTGGAAAACTGATTATTGATCAGGTCGTTACGTTTACTAAAGTTGCCGGTACTGATCATGATACGCGGTCTTTATGGTGGCTTCTTGTGGCCGAATTCGGTCTGGCGGTTCTGTCAACGGCTCTGGGCCGGGCTGTGTCGCTTATGGATAGTTTATTAGGGGATTTATTTGCCAATCAAACGTCTGTCCGCTTGATGGAGCACGCGGCTTTACTCGATCTGGAACAGTTTGAGGATGCTACGTTTTACGATAAACTTGAACGTGCCCGGCGACAGACTACCGGCCGGACTGTACTGCTTTCGAGCGTATTTGGGCAGGTGCAGGAACTGATTTCGGTAGGCTTTCTGGCGGCTGGACTGGCCGTGTATAATCCCTGGTTATTAGTGCTGATATTACTGGCTGTTACGCCCTCATTTATCGGCGATAATTATTTCAACCAACGGAGCTATTCACTGTCGCGTTCGTGGACACCCGAACGGCGCGAACTCGATTACCTGCGGTACGTAGGCGCCAGCGACGAAACGGCCAAAGAGGTCAAAATTTTTGGGCTGTCCGATTTTTTGATTGATCGATTCCGAACGCTGTCGTGGCAATATTTTCTGAAGAACCGGGCGCTGGCTATCAGTCGGGCAGGCTGGGGGACGCTGCTTTCCGGCCTCGGAACAGCAGGCTATTACGGGGCCTACGTCTGGATTGTGCTACGTGCCGTTAACGGCCAAATCTCGCTGGGTGATCTTACGTTTCTGGCCGGATCATTCCGGCAGGTACGAGGTTCGCTGGAAGGGATTTTGCTCCAGTTTAGCAGCCTGACGCAGGAAGCCATCTATTTGCAGGACCTGTTCGATTATTTTGCCATCAAGCCCCTGATTCATTCGCCCGGTACGTCCCGTCCTTTTCCGAAACCGATTCGGGAAGGATTTGTCTTCGACAACGTTGGGTTTAAGTATACAAACTCCGAGCGCTGGGCGTTACGTAATCTTTCCTTTACGCTTCAGGCTGGCGAAAAACTGGCTCTGGTTGGTGAGAACGGTGCCGGAAAAACGACCCTGGTTAAACTGCTGGCGCGGTTGTATGACCCGGCAGAGGGGCGCATTCTGCTGGATGGATACGACCTGCGAGAGTATGACCTGATGGAACTACGACGGAATATCGGCGTCATTTTTCAGGATTACACCCGCTTCAAAATGTCAGCGGGGGTCAATATTGCGGTTGGTGATATTGACGAACGTAGCAACCAGTCGCGCATTGAGACATCAGCGCAGCGAAGCCTGGCCGATACGGTAATTGCCAAGCTCGCTGAAGGGTACGACCAGCAACTCGGGCGTTCCTTTGGCAAAGGCGTCGAACTGTCGGGGGGCGAGTGGCAGAAAGTAGCGCTGGCTCGGGCGTATATGCGCGACGCTCAGCTTATTATTCTGGACGAACCAACGGCCGCGCTCGATGCCCGCGCTGAGTACGAAGTTTTTCAGCGATTCGCTAAGCTGACGGAAGGGAAGTCGTCGGTGATTATATCGCACCGATTCAGCACTGTCCGCATGGCCGACCGGATTCTAGTGCTGGAAAACGGTACGTTGCTAGAAATAGGATCGCATTACGAGCTATTGGAAAAAGATGGCCGCTATGCGGAGTTGTTTGGTTTGCAGGCCAGAGGGTATCAGTAAGAAAATGTCGACTTTATTTCGCAGGCTATAGTGTGATTGGTTTGGGTTTGTTGTAACTCATGGCTTGAGTAGGCGACGAATTTATTTAGCTTATATATCGAAACCGATCTGAACGATGAAATCTGTTCCTGCTTTTCTAATTACTTTGTGTGCACTGGCAACAACGGCTTTAGCTCAGACACCCGCCATACCCTCACCTGATGTACAGATAAAAACTGCTGTGCTGGCGGCTCCGGCCGACAAACGGGATGGCGCGTCGGTGTATGGCTATTCAGCAAAAAACGAATTCACACTGCTTCGAAAAGGAACAAATGAGCTGGTTTGCCTGGCCGACGATCCCGCTCAGAAAGGCTTAAGTGTATCGTGCTATCATAAGGATCTGGACCCATTCATGGAGCGGGGGCGAGTTTTGAAGAAAGAAGGGAAAAAGCCCGCCGAAATTCTGGCTGCCCGCGAACAGGAGGTTAAAGATAAGAAACTAACGATGCCTTCGCACCCGTCGACTTTGTTTTCCTACACCGCAAAAGATGAGGAATACAATCCGGCAACGGGGGAGGTGAAAAACGGTTACCTGCGTTACGTTGTGTACATTCCATACGCCACTGCCGAAAGTACGGGATTGCCCCTGAAGCCCGAAGCTCCCGGTATGCCCTGGATTATGGACCCCGGTACGCACCGCGCCCACATTATGATTAACCCGCCTGTGTCGACTACCGCATCGCATTGACCCAGGAAAACCGTATCCTAAAATTCAGTCCTCGATATTGCTTGTGAAAAAGGACTTCGGTATGTTTACTAAGTTCCTCATTCACAAGTGATATGAGTGGTCGATTGCTTCTCGTGATTTTTTGCGTAGTACCAATCCTTGGGCTGATTCTGAGTCAGGTAATCTATCCAAGCACGGTTGATTTACCTGAATCGCCGTCAATGGCGGCTTCCATCTCGACCTCCCGGGGAGCGCCAATGCTGACCATTTCAATACGCCTGATTGATGCGGAAACCGATACAGTTGTTGCCAATGGGCAAGTGGTGGCGACCGACGAAACTAATGGACAGCTATTCGCCGTCGTTCCTGATAGTCTGGGGTTTAAGCTCAGTGCTACACCCGGTACAACGCTCACTATCCAGGCATCAGCACCGGCTTATCTGCCAGCCAAAACCAGAATTTCCAATCTGGCGCTCTCGCAGCGGGTTATCATAAAATTAATCCATACCAGGCCAAGTATACTAACCATCAAGGCTTTTGCGACGAATATTAGCCAGCCACTGTCACCTGCCACAGCCGTCATTACGTCGATGAATACTGGTAAGTCAGAGCAGTTTGCACTGACCAACGGACGATTACAACGGTCGTTTACAAAGCCGGATAAACTGGAAATTACGGTAGGTTCTCCAGGCTACACATCGGCTAGTCGTCAACTGACAATTGACGTGCCGCCACTAGGGAACCGCTATGAATTTGATGCAGAGTTGGATAGTGTCGTGACTAGTTTACCGATTCGTCCTCTTGATGCTCAGTTGCCTATGCTGACTTCATCCATCGCATCTGTATCGGCAGTAACAACAAAGTCGTTTGGGGTTATTGAAAAAGGGAAGACTATTCGGCTGAATAAAATCTTTTTCGACCAGAGTAGCCCGGTATTACGTCCTGAATCCTATACTGAACTGGACCAGCTTTATTCTGTCCTGACACAATACCCCTCGTTACGCATCGAAATTCGCGGCTATACCGATAACCAGGGCGATTTTGACCTCAATACCCAACTGTCTCGTGAACGCTGTCAGGCCATCGTCGACTATCTATCGAAAAAGGGATTCGCCGAAACCGATTGAACGCGGTCGGGCGTGGGCCGCTTGATCCTGTTGCGCCAAACAACAACGAAGAAAATCGGAAGAAGAACCGACGCGTAGAGTTTGTGCTGCTCTAGCTTTTTGCCCCTTTTTCGACAACAGGGCTGCTTTGCCCTATTCAACCATGCTACGGGTTAAAACCCTGAAAGCATCGAACCAGTTAGTATAACAGGAACGATTAGGTTTGATAACAAGACACTGGAGTTCCGTTTCGGTGCTAAAAAAGAGAGCCATGAACGAGAAAGATGGGAAGAAAGTAGCCAGAATTATTTTGGGTGGGGCTTTGATTGCGGCCGGTATAAGCCATCTGACAGTTGCCAGAAGAGAGTTCAGGGCGCAAGTACCCGACGAGGTTCCTTTGAAAAAAGATGACACAGTCGTGTACTCGGGCATCGCTGAAATCGCGCTGGGCAGCAGCCTGGTGCTGACAAATGAAAAACATCAGAAGACAATAGGAAAAGTTGCGGCTGCTTTTTTTACGGCTGTCTTTCCCGGTAATATTTCTCAGTTTGTCCACAAACGAAACGCCTTTGGGCTGGATACGGACCGGAAACGGTTTGTCCGTTTATTTTTTCAGCCTGTGCTCGTCTACTGGGCGTTGAAGAGTACGAATAACGCATAAGCGTGCTAACACGGTCTACTGAAAAGTAGAGTGCGCGTTACCAGTAATCCAGGCATAAATCTCGATCTTTGACAACATTTGGCATACGCTGAACGTAGCATATGCTCAAAAGTGTATGCCAATAAATTAAGCAGAGGAAATCGCCAGGCGGAACTTCGCCCTGTTTTTACTGTCTAATTTAAATGGCTACTACCTCGTTTAGATTTAGCCAGCTGCTTACAAGTTATTCTTTCTATTTATAGTATGAAAATTGCAGGTGTGGTTGTGTTGTATAATAGCCCCTTATCATGTTTAGAAAATATTAATACCTACATAAACCAAGTCGATATTCTTTTTGCCATTGATAATTCAGATCGTATTAACGAATTACTGGTAGAGACACTAAAAAACACGCCTAAAGTAGAGTACGTATCTAATTTCGGTAATCAGGGCATTAGCCACGCGTTGAATCGAGCGGCTGAGCGAGCTGTTCAGGCAGGATATTCGTTCTTATTGACCATGGACGATGATAGCAGCGCATCCGCTAATATGATCGTTGAAATGAAGAAGTTTATTGCTGAATATCCGTCGCCAGATCGAATTGGTATTGTGGGTGCTGCCCATTCACCAGCAACCCTTCAGATAGGCTTGCCTAATCCAGTCCTGTACACGATGACATCCGGCAATCTGCTTAATCTAAGAGCCTATCAGGATGTTGGCCCGTTTCGGGAGGATTTTTTTATTGATCATGTCGATCATGAGTATAATCTCCGGCTAAATAGCGCGGGATACGCGGTTATTGAGTTGCCTTCAGTACGGTTGAATCATCCATTGGGCGAGAAAAAGCGGCAATGGGGAATCGCATACATCTCCCATCACCCTGTTCGGCAATATTATATTGTCAGGAATGGTTTGTTAGTTGCCCGACAATACTTGCGTCGTTATCCTGGCGTCGTGTATAAAATGGCTAACTTGATTGTTAAAGAATGGATAAAGGTATTCTTCGAGCAAAAGGATCGTCGCAAGCGTATGGGTCTCATGCTGAAAGGCTTGAAAGACGGACTCCTGGGACGAACCGGTAAACTCTAACGTACTATAATTTCTCCATGTCTACCGCCAGCACCCGCGTTTTTTTATGGATCTCCCGGCGGTAGAACAGCCGATAAATAATTGGGAAAATCAGCAGCGTCAGAACGGTGGCCGTAATCAGTCCACCAATAACGACTATGGCTAACGGCTTCTGCGTTTCGGAACCAATTCCGGTTGAAACCGCAGCAGGCAACAGACCAATGGCTGCCATGAGCGCCGTCATCACCACGGGCCGAATTCGGGATTGAACACCCTCGCGAATGGCATCGTCGAGGGGGAGTTTATCCTGTCGGTTTTTGTTGAAAACAGAGATTAAAATTACGCCGTTCTGAACGCAGATACCAAAAAGCGCAATGAAGCCCACGCCCGCTGAAATGCCGAAGTTCATGCCCGTTACGTGCAGCGCCAGTATGCCGCCAATGAGGGCAAAGGGTACATTGAGCAACACCAGACCAGCATCTTTGGCATTGCCGAACGTAATGAACAGGATCACAAATATGGCTGCGATACTGATGGGAACCACCTGTCCCAGCCGGCCAGTAGCGCGGACCTGATTCTCGAACTCACCGACCCATTCTACAGAGTAGCCTTTCGCCGGACTAAGCTTTTCACGAACCCGTTGCTGCGCTTCGGCAATGGTGCTGCCTAAGTCGCGGCCCCGCACCGAAAACTTAACTCCAATGAAGCGTTTGTTCAGGTCGCGGTAAATAAAAGCCGGTCCGGTAACCTGCCGGATAGTAGCAATTTCTTTCAGCGGAATCTTGCCCCCGCTCATGGTCGGTACCATCAGCCGCATAATATCTTCTTCGCTTTTGCGGTATTCGGGTTGAAAGCGTACCCGAATATCGAATTTACGTTCGCCTTCATACAGAACCGATGCCGTTTTTCCGCCGATTGCCATCTCTATAACGGCCTGTGCGTCAGCGGTCGAAACGCCATAAAGCGCCATTTTGTGATCGTGAAACAGAACACTCATCTCCGGCTGACCTACGTTGCGGATAATGCCTAAGTCCTTAATGCCCTCTACGTTTTTGACGGCCTCCAGCGCCTGGTTGGCATACTTTTCCAGCTCATACACGTCTGGCCCAAAAATCTTGATGCCATTGCTGGCTTTATAACCCGCTACGGCTTCCGCTACGTTGTCGATGATGGGCTGAGAATAGTTGTAGAGTACACCCGCGTAATTTTTTAGTTTGGCATCCATTTCATCCGTTAGCTGTTCGGTGCTGAGCGAGTGTCCGGAATTGCGCTTGGGCCACTCGTCCTTTGGTTTTAAATCGACCTGAAACTGGCAGAAATAAAATCCGTTCGGGTCGGTACCATCATTGGAACGGCCCACCTGCGAGAGTACCTGTTTTACTTCGGGAAACGTTTTCAGGTCCTGCCGGATCGTTTTAGCCATGTCGACACTTTCGGGTAACGACATGCTCATAGGGAGTTCGGCCGTAACCCACAAAGCACCCTCGTTCAGTTGCGGCAGAAATTCAGTTCCGAGCAGAGTTGAGGAAAAGAACGTAGCGCCCATAAAACAAATGGATGCGACCAGGCTGATCCGTCGGTTGCGGTAACACCAGCCAAAACCACGCATGACGATCCGGTTAAAGAAATTGACGATGGGATTATGTTTCTCCCGAACGTTTTTCTTTAACAACATTGAACATAGCACTGGTACCAGGGTGAGGGTAAACAGCAAAGCACCCAGCAACGCAAACCCGAGCGTCCAGGCCAGTGGCGAAAACATTTTTCCTTCGACTTTCTGGAAGGAAAAAATGGGCAACAATGCCGTGATAATGATGAGTTTAGAAAAGAAAACGGCCTTGCCCAGGTCGCCACCCGTTTTGCGAATGAGCCCAAGTTTGGCCATTCGGTTGAAGCGGGTCATGCCCGTTTGATGAGCCAGATGGTCCAGCGAAACGAAAATTCCTTCGACCATAACCACCGCCCCGTCAATGATAATCCCAAAATCGACTGCACCCATCGAGAGCAGATTGGCCGACATGCCGCGCAGTTTCAGACACAGAAACGCAAAGAGCAGTGCCAGCGGAATGATGATGGAAACGATCAGTGTAGTGCGCCAGTCGGCCATGAACAGAAACACAATTACCGTTACCAGAACAATACCTTCGGTCAGGTTGTGCAACACCGTTTTTGTGCAGAACTGAATAAGATTATCGCGGTCGTAGAAGGTGACCATTTTGACGTCCGATGGCAAAACGCGCGTGTTTAACTCTTCGATTTTGTCTTTCACCCGCTTCAGAATCTCGCTTGGGTTCTCACCCTTTCGCATCACAATGATGCCTTCGACAACATCGTCGTTTTTATCTAAACCAACCTGCCCCACGCGCGGTAGATTCGACTCAGCAACTTCCGCTACGTTTTTAACCAGCACCGGATTGCCGCCGGCTTCTTCAATCAGAATATTTTCGATATCCTGAATCGACGTCAATAAGCCAATGCCCCGCACCACATACGCCTGCCCATTCCGCTCGATTACGTCGCCACCAACGTTGATATTGCTGCGCGTAACGGCCTGATACACTTCCAGGGGCGTAATGTCGTACTTGGTTAACTGGGTTGGATTGACGCGCAGTTCGTACATCTTGTCGCGGCCACCGAAGGCCACAATGTCGGCGACGCCAGGCACGGCCCGTAGCTGGCGGTCAACAACCCAGTTTTGCAGCGTAAGGAGTTCGCGACTGTCGCGGTTGGGGCTTTCGAGCGTATAGCGGAAAATCTCGCCCGTTGGACCATATGGAGGCTGAATCTCAGGATCGACTCCTTCGGGCAGCGATACGTTACGTAATAGATTATTGACCTGCTGACGCGCAAAAAAATCATCGACATCATCGTCAAAAATAATTTTCAGAACCGACAATCCGAACATGGTTGTCGAGCGCACGTTGCTCTTGCGCTGAACAGAATTCATGGCCACTTCAATCGGTACGGTAACGAAGCGTTCTACTTCTTCTGCCGAGCGGCCGTTCCACTCTGTAACTACAATGATCTGCGTGTTCGTTACGTCGGGGAAGGCTTCGAGGGGCGTATTCAGGTAGCTGTAGACGCCAGCAATAACCAGACTCGCCGTCATGAAAAAGATGAAGAAGCGGTTCTTTAGCGAAAAGCCGACGATCGTTCGAATGAGTTTGTTCATAGAGGAGAATGACAGGTAACGAGCGATAGGAAAAGTGCGAAAGCAGACTGACGTATTTCGTTTCCTTTTTGCTTTTTCCTGCTTAATTATTCAGTGCGTTGTATACCAGCAGCTGATTTCTGGAAATGACTTTTTCGCCAGTCCTGACACCTTTCTGGACGTAGGCTAGGTTACCCAGCGACTTGAGTACGTTGACTTCGCGGGTTTCGATGTCAGAACGGCTGCGAAACACCATTACGTAGTGCTTGGAACGGTCGAAAATGACGGCTCCTGCCGGTACAGTGGCTAGTTGTCCGCCATCTTCGTAGCGTAACGTAACGGTTGCGTGCATCTCAGGGCGGAGTTTAATGCCCCGGTTCTGAAGTCGAATCCGAACGGTCATCGCTTTAGTATTCGGATCCAGTACCGTATAAATTTTGTCTACCTTCCCGGCAAATAGCTCATCGGGGTAGCTAAGTGTCTGAATGCTGGCATCCATACCAATACGTACCCGCCTGATGTCGCTCTCGTTGACATTGGCCAGCACCCAGACCTCGCTGATCTGTCCAATTGTAAACAGATTATCGGCGTTGTCGGAGCGGAGCTGCATGTCGCGGTTGACGTTTTTTTCGATGACGTACCCGTCGATGGGCGCTTTTACGGTGTACATGGAGGCTTTGCCGATGCCATAAATCCGCGATACCTCTTTCACCCGTGTGGCTTCCGCCTGGGCTTTTTCCACTTCTTTCTGAGCCGCCACTACTTCACGCTGTGAGGTGAGTTTGGTTTCGAATAAATCCTGGGCGACGCGCAGATTCTTCTCGGCCAGTAACAAATCTGACTGGGCCTGAATCGACTCCCGTTCCAGCTCGGCTACTTCGCCCGACCGAATGGAAGCCAGTTTCTGCCCTTTGTGGACAAAATCGCCTAATTCGACATCGACTTCTTCAACACTTCCACCTACCAGCGGGAACACTTTAATGACCCGATTCTCATCGGCAACCACCTTGCCGACCAGCGTTAGTTCGCTCCGTACGGGCTGAGTTGTCACACTGTCGATCTTAATGCGGTGCATCATCGTGTCAGATAGCATAAATGCTTTGGCCTCTTCCTGGGTCGGCTTGGGGCCGCATGAGCCAAGGATAGACAAACAGCCGAGAAGTAAAACAAGATTGGTTTTCATTGGAATACCGGAAGTTTCATCCGGCTTTGTAGGATGTTGCAACAGAAATTTTCTAAGCCTCTGCTATCGGAATAAATCTTCGCCGATGAAATAATTCAGTTCCTCGTAGGCGCTGACCCGGTCTGCTTTCAGGCGATTCAACTGGCTAATGCTGTCGTTGTAGGCTTCAATCAGATCGACGAATTCGAGCAGGGAGATATTCCCTTTCTGGAAGTTGACGACAACCCCTCGGTTCAGTTCATCAAACTGATCCGTAAACTGTTGCTCGACCGATTGAACCCGTCGTTCTACTTCCCGAACTTTTTGCAGGGCCGTAGCCACTTCGTTGTTTACCTGCATGACCTTCTGCCGCTGCAACTGGGTCTGGTAACTGATCTGGCTGCGGGCGGCCCGGATGGCTCCCTGGTTGCGGTTGAAAAACGGAATGTCGGTCGATACCGACAGGCCAACATAGTTCTGGACGTAGCTTCCAGCCTGATCGTACGTGCCGCCTACGCGCATATCCGGCACCGCCAGCGCACGCTGCAGGTTGTAGTTCAATTCTGCCTGCCGGGTCAGCGACTCCGTCGCTTTCAGATCGGGCCGGTTTCGCAGGGCTATCTGCTGGAGGGTATCCTCCGACTGTAAAGGCAGTTGGTAGCGGGCTAATGACTCATCGAGCACCACCGGCTTGATAGGCTGATCAATGGAAAGGAGGGTACGCAGAGCACGCTGATCGTCGGCTAATTGGAACACGATAGCAGTTCGGTCGTTGTTCAGCTGAAACAGCAGGGCTTTTAGCCGGAGCAACTCACGGAGTGATACGTTATTTCGGTTATACTGAACCTCATAGGCCGACACCGTAGTCTGGAGCGTAGCCAGTTGCTGATCGAATCGGGCCAGCGTTTTTTGCTGAAAATAAATGGAATAGAACCGGCTTCGCAGATCGAAACGAAGGCCACGCAACAGATCGAGTAGTTCGAATTCAGTGAGCCGGGCAGCTTCTGAGGCCAGCGCGATACGTTTGTTACGTTTTCCGGCCGTATACAGCAACTGCTGAATGGCAATAATTTTCTGCCCCTGTCTGCCTACGTCCAGTACCCGCCGGGCTTCGCTGTTATACGTACTCAGTTCAACGCTGATAGTCGGATTGTCGTAGAGACTTGCCTGTAACAACTGCGCCTGACTGGCCTCAATGCGAAATCGTTCGGCCAGCAGCAGCAGGTTGTTTTTTACAAACAGGCTGTCGGCCTGCTGCAGCGTCAGGCGCATAGAATCCGGCTCAGTAGTCGTTTGGGCCTGAGCGGGGAGAATAACTCGAATGAAAACCAGTAAGAAAATAAGCAGCCGCATGAATTTTATAAATACGGCTGTAAAGGTCTGTTACGTACGTTAAAGCAGACTTAGAGATGGCTTATAGGAGCTTTAGAAAAAGATTAGAAAAAAATTAGAGAGTTCAGGAATTGCATGGCTACTTCTTTCCACTACCCAGCCATAGCAGGCTATCGATGATGAGCTTATTCTGGTCGGCACTGTCGAATGATGAGGAAAGCTCTTTGTTGGTTTTGTTTTCGTAATCAATGTCGTTGTGGCCCATGTTGAGATACAGCATCCGGTATTTTTTATTCGTCCAGACGACGGGATAATAACCGCTATGCCAGATCTCATGAGGTTTGGGGCCAGTGCCCAGCGGAAAACTGCTCGGGTCGATCGACAGTAGAATATCAATGTTTGGATTGGTTCGTAAATCCTTTTCCCATCGGTACCACTCATTCGCGGCCGATTTGAACGTTTGAGGCAATTGTTTTGTGGCCGGGTGCTTACGGTTTTCCACCTGCAGAACGGCCGGGGTTGGTCGCCACGTATTGCTTTTGTATTGCCCCGATCCCAAAAATTCATTGTGATACCAGTCCCAGTTTTGCGGATAGGCGGAGGGAGTCAGGGCAAAAGCCGCGAAATGAAAGCCCATCCAGGCACCCCCGTTTTCCACGTAGGTTTGAAACACTGCTCGTTGTTCGGGTGCTTCGGGGCGCGTATCCAGGAACAGAACTACCTGGTACTTAGCCAGAAACGTAGCGTTCAGGTTAGTCCAGTTCGAGGTGGTGTCGTAGGTAAACTGGTATTTGGCGGCCATTTGCGGAAACCATCGATTGGCTTCGTGTACAAAACTGATGTGCGCCTGATCGTTTTTGGCTGTAAAAAAAGCAATTACGTTAAATTTTGAGGGTTGAGCCGTAACGGTGGTGAGCAGACAGAATAGGCACAATGCAGTAGCAGCAACAGCTTTTTTATGGAGAGAAAGCATCCGATTATAGAGTTAAGCGCAAATGGTAAGTTTAGATATGCGGTAGTGAAACCGTAAAGGTGCTTCCTGTTCCCAGTTTACTGTCTACCGTCAGTGTGCCTCGGTGCAATTCAATTAATTTGGCTGAAATGGATAAGCCAATCCCAAAGCCATCATAGCCTAACGCATTCTGGGCTCGGTAAAATGGCTCAAAAATATGCTGAATATCGCTGGGCGACATGCCGATACCCCGATCGTGGATGGCAATGTGGCACACCTGCGGATCGGTGCTGATCCGCACCTGCGCCCTGTGATCAGGCGAGTATTTACAGGCGTTGTCAAACAGATTGAGAAGGACCTGTCTGAGCAAATCTTCATTGCCTTCAACAATGGTTTCAGTCTCTGTTTCGGGAATGTTCTGGAAATCAACCTCAATCCGGTAATCAGGTCTGACACCGGCTAGTTCATCTTTCACTTCAAAAACAATATCGTCGATTCGCACTGGCTGCAAGGGCACCTGACTGCTGCTTTCCATGGTGCGAGCCAACAATAACAGGCTATTGGTCAGCCCGATAAGCCGGTCTGCATCCGTCATTAAATTCTTCAGTACGTCTTCATGCTCTCCGATACTCAACGGCCGTCGGAGCCCGAGCTGGATTTCTGATTTCAGGGCCGCCAGCGGAGTCCGGAGTTCATGGGATGCGTGCGAAACGAAACTGCGCTGCTGGTCGAACGCCTGCTGAAGGCGCTCCAGTACGTTGTTGAAGTTCATAGCCAGCCGGGCAATTTCATCCTGCCGATTGCCTTCATCCAACCGTTTCTGAAGGTTTCGGGCTGTGATTGTCGACACCTCCTGATTGATCTGATTAATCGGACGTAACGACTGACCAGCGAAGAAAATACCCAGCCCGATTGTGATGCTTATGCCTGCCAGCAGGCCCCATCCGAGTGTCAGTCGTAAGTTATCCAGCTTGCTTTTCCCGAACTGGTCATAGGCTGACGCCAGCACCACCAGATCGCGTCCGTTCTGCTGATAAAGCAATCCGATCAGTTCATTATGTCCGCTGAACGTTTCCACATCTTTCTGTTTGCGTACCTCGTCCAGAAGTGACGTTTTATAATGGATAACCTGATCATCAACACTGGAATAAATCAGCCGGTTTTTTGCATCGAAAATCAGGACCTTCTCATCAAACAGCGCCGTCAGCGTATTGTGGTCAATGATTTTGAGTAGTTCGCGGTCAACTTCTTTTACTTCGATCAAAAAACGCACCGTTGTCCGCGCCTTATTTTTCAGCCGATCATAAAACTCCTCTCGCCGGTACGTAGCCGATACCAGATAAATCAGGACCGAGAATACGATCAGAATGGAGGCTACAATCAGCGAAAACTGGAGCGCTATGCGGTTTCGGATGGTCATAGAGAAAGGAGCGGGGTGCAAAGAGCAAGGTGCAAGGGGCGGGGGGTAGGGGCGTAGTGGAAACCATGCTCCGCGCTCCCTGCACCCCGCTAGCTTATTCCTCTTTTAACACATACCCCATGCCGGAGCGGGTATGGATTAATTTAGGTTCAAAATCACGGTCAATTTTTTTACGAAGGTAATTGACATAGACCTCTACTACGTTCGTACCCGGATCGAAATTAAGATTCCAGACAGTTTCGGCAATATCGACTTTTGAGAGTACCCGCCCCCGGTTCCGCATCAGGTATTCGAGCAGGGCAAATTCGCGGGCGGTCAGATCAATCAGAACGCTATCACGCCGAACCTCTTTTGTCGTCAGGTTAATGGTCAGGTTAGCCAGTTTCCAGATTTCTTCGGCTCTCGGTCGTTCCATGGTGCCAGCTACCCGCCGGAAGCAGGTGGCTACCCGCGCTACCAGTTCGCGAAAATCGAACGGTTTTACTAGATAGTCATCGGCCCCCAGCGAAAGCCCCTCCACTTTATCCTCGATCTCGCCCAGGGCGGTAAGCATAATTATAGGCAACTGTGGCTTTTCGGCCCGAACGCTCCGGCACACCTCAAACCCACTCAGGCCCGGCAGATTTATGTCCAGAATCAGCAGATCAACGCCCGGTTGTAGCGCTATTTGCCGCCCGTTCAGACCCTCATAGACCACTTCTGTTGCATACCCCTCTTCCTGAAGTCCCCGGCTGATATTCTGGGCGATACGTCGGTCATCTTCAATAATTAAGATTTTTTTCATACAGAAATAACCGGCTGAAACCTTGTCAAAGAATGATTCGGCAACTTGATCGTTGTTAAGAAATTCGATCCAGCGTCTATCCGTATAACGAACGGATGTGCTAATATGATTAGGCCAAACAACGCCATAACGGTCTTGCCGGATACGCACTATGGGTATTGACCCGCTTAAAAACAAAAATTCCCTCAACACACGAATTGTATTGAGGGAACTCCAGACAAGTGCCTGGTGAAATTACTTCGTGCCGTAACGCTTGCGGAACTTGTCCACGCGACCGGCTGTATCCAGCAGTACGTTCTTACCTGTATAGAACGGGTGCGACTGCGAGCTAACTTCAATTTTTACGAGTGGGTAGGTTTTGCCTTCGAACTCGATGTTGTCTTTTGTTTGAACCGTTGAGCGCGTCAGGAATTTATAGTCGCTCGACAGGTCGTGGAATACCACATCGCGGTAGTCCGGGTGAATGCCCTTTTTCATGATCTGATCTCAGTTTCTTGTCATCTTCTCGGTTTCCGACCGAAAAGGACTGCAAAGGTACGGTGTTTTTCATGATTGGCAAACCATTTTTTGCCTTCTTTTCGGACGTTACGTATAAATTAACAAATAAATACCATTGCCTAATAATCAAGTAATAAACGCTTGTGTCTCTATCAGTTTCTTACTACTTTTCCAGACCAATACGTTTCCGCTGCGAAACAGAACCCGGCGAGGTTTTACCCCGCTTCTGGTAAATAAAAAATCTCTTTTTTAATTTCTAAGACTACTTCTCCAATGGGTTATTGTTAAAGCGCTAAGGGTGACGGCTTAACAATTTCGTAACCTGCCTGGTAGAGTTGCACGTTTCAAGGATTCACAAAAACAACCGAACTATTCGGGTTGTTTTTCCGTCTTTTTCGGGACAACTTTAAGGCTAATTCGACTCGAATCTCTCATTTTTCATATATATCAATAAGCCCAAAACTCATGTACGTAATCAAACGTGATGGCCGCCGGGAATCCGTCAAGTTCGACAAAATCACGGCTCGAATCGAGAAGCTGTGCTATGGTCTCGATCCAGCTTATGTGCAGCCCGTAGAGGTCGCTGTAAAAGTCGTTAGTGGTCTGTATGACGGTGTTAAAACCACCGAGCTCGACAATCTGGCTGCCGAAACCGCTGCATCGATGACGACCAAGCATCCCGACTACGCTATTCTGGCCGCCCGGATCGCTATCTCAAACCTGCACAAGGAGACCAACAAATCGTTCTCTGGTACGATCAAGAAGCTCTATCACTATGAAGACCCCAAGACCGGTGAAAACGCATCGCTGATTTCGCGGGAAGTTTATGACGTAGTACGTCAGCACGCTGCCCTTCTCGACTCGACAATCATCTACGACCGGGATTACGGCTATGATTACTTTGGCTACAAAACCCTTGAAAAATCGTACCTGCTGAAACTCGACGGACGGATTGCCGAACGGCCACAGCACATGCTGATGCGTGTAGCGGTGGGCATTCATATAGAAGACGTCGATGCCGCCATCGAGACCTACAATCTGCTTTCAGAGAAGTGGTTCACCCATGCTACCCCAACGCTGTTCAACGCTGGAACGCCCAAGCCGCAGATGTCGAGCTGCTTCCTG
Organism: Spirosoma sp. KNUC1025; assembly: GCF_045160025.1. GTDB lineage: Bacteria > Bacteroidota > Bacteroidia > Cytophagales > Spirosomataceae > Spirosoma. The sequence goes on along the minus strand of NZ_CP087139.1, from coordinate 6,217,841 downwards.
CTGACAATGAAGGACGATTCCATCGAAGGTATTTACGATACGTTAAAGCAAACTGCCAAAATTTCACAGTCGGCGGGTGGGATTGGTTTGAGCATTCACAACGTTCGGGCAACGGGAACGTACATCAAAGGTACCAACGGTACGTCGAACGGAATTGTACCGATGCTCCGCGTTTTCAACGACACGGCTCGTTACGTCGATCAGGGTGGGGGGAAACGTAAAGGTTCGTTTGCTATTTATCTGGAACCCTGGCACGCTGATATCTTTGACTTCCTCGATCTGAAAAAGAATTCGGGTAAAGAAGAATCCCGCGCCCGCGACCTGTTCTATGCACTCTGGACCCCCGATCTGTTCATGAAGCGCGTAGAAGCCGACGACGTCTGGTCGTTGTTCTGCCCGCATGAGTGCCCTGGTCTGGCTGATTGCTATGGTGATGAATTTGAGGCATTGTATGAACGCTATGAGCGTGAAGGCCGCGCTCGCCGGACGGTAAAAGCGCAGGAACTGTGGTTCAAGATTCTGGAATCGCAAACCGAAACGGGTACGCCTTACATGCTGTATAAAGATGCAGCCAACAAGAAGTCGAACCAGAAAAACCTCGGTACGATCAAATCGTCGAACCTCTGCACCGAAATCATCGAGTACACCGCAGCCGACGAAGTTGCCGTTTGTAACCTCGCATCGATTGCCCTGCCGAAGTTTATTACGCGGGGTACCGATGGCATCATGCGGTTCGATCACCAGAAGTTGTATGAAGTGACCAAAACGGCGACCCGCAACCTCAACAAGATTATCGATATCAACTACTACCCGGTAGAAGAGGCTCGTCGGAGCAACATGCGCCACCGGCCCATTGGTCTGGGCGTGCAGGGGCTGGCCGACGCGTTTATCATGCTGCGGATGCCGTTTGAATCGGAAGAAGCGCGTCGCCTGAACGAAGATATTTTTGAGACGATTTACTTTGGTGCCATGACCTCCTCCATGGAGCAGGCGAAGGAATCGGGACCTTACGAAACCTGGAAAGGTTCACCAATTTCGGAAGGTAAATTCCAATTCGATCTGTGGGGTGTAAAACCAAAATCGGGACGCTGGGATTGGGAAAGCCTGCGTAAGGACGTAGTAGAACACGGTGTTCGGAACTCGCTGCTGCTCGCTCCAATGCCGACGGCTTCGACTTCGCAGATTCTGGGCAACAATGAGTGCTTCGAGCCGTATACCAGCAACATCTACACGCGCCGTGTGTTGTCGGGCGAATTTGTCGTCGTGAACAAACATCTGCTTAAAGACCTCGTAAAACTGGGCTTGTGGAATGATGCGATGAAGAACAACCTGATTCTGGCCAACGGCTCGGTTCAGCAGATTCCGAACATTCCGCAGAACATCAAAGACCTGTACAAAACTGTTTGGGAGATCAAGCAGAAGCACATCATTGACATGGCCGCCGACCGGGGAGCCTACATCTGCCAGTCGCAGTCGCTGAACATCCACATTCAGGATTCGAACTTCGGCAAGTTGACGTCCATGCACTTCTACGCCTGGAAAGCGGGTCTGAAAACGGGGATGTATTACCTGCGTACGAAAGCTGCTGCGGATGCGGTTAAATTTACTGTTGTTCAGCCACAAGCCGAGCCACAACTGGAACCGGCGATGGCCGAAACCGCACCGGTCGAAAAACCACTTGATTACGCACAGTACGCCAAAGAGCACGCGACCAACGCTACTCCGGCTCCTGTGCCGATGGTAACGGACCTCGAACAGCAATATGCCGCCATGACCTGCTCGCTCGACGATCCGGAAGGCTGCGAAATGTGCGGATCGTAAACCCAAAGAAAAGCGTAAAGCAACGGCCGCGGGAGGTAACGCTTCAAAATGGCCCGTCGCTGATGAGTAAAATAATTTTAAAGAGCCTACGGCCCACAACTGCTTTAATTACAAGCTAGTTGTGGGCCGTAACTTTACAAAGAATGAATCGAGACAAAGCCTATTATCAAAGTCTACTACGTCATTTAGAATACACACAACTAGAATCTGTCGGTGAGCTATTACAAATAGAGTTAGCCGTTTACGAAATACAGAAGTTATTATAGGAAATGCTGGAAATAGATGAGTATGACAACCCAAGATTAGATAATCTGAAGTCAGGGCTCAGACGGTTGAGAAAGAAACATGAAATCCTATACCATGAGCTAGACAACTTGGAATTGGATATTTCTCATGTTAAATTTATGATAGAAAACTTAAGCAGGGATGCTGATGACAAGTAAAAACCAGGATAAAGTCGAAGAAATAGCTCGAAAAGGCGAAGCTATTGTTGGTGATGCACTGGCAAAGGCAGATAGTCTATTAGCTAAAACAGCCACACTACGTTATCAAGTTAATCTGTTAAAAGATGGATTGGCGAAAGAAATCGCAGTTGCCGAGCAGAAGAAAAGGCTAGCCTAATAAAAGAAATCGAAACATAAAAAAGGCCTACAGATACTCATTAGATCTGTAGGCCTTTTTCTGTTTTGGGGCTCCATTACAATCTGGCATGATACCGTACGGCTTTTCACGCAGAAACGTACGGGAGAAAAAGTGCGGTATTATACCAAATCAACGTATCGCTGCTGCTTTGTCTGGCTTTCCGTATCTTTGACTCTTTTCAGAAAAGCCCTCGTTTCACCTGATCTAGCTCCGATTTATGCGCTTTCTGTTCGCTCTGCCCATTTGCCTGCTAAGTATAGTCGCGATGGCCCAAACGCCATTTGCTGACCAGCTTGCCACACACCGCGAAACCTACAAAAAAGACTTGCTAAAATCGGCAGGGGGACCGTTGGCGTCGGAAGAGGATTTGGCATATGTGCAGTTTTACGAGCCTGATTCGACGTATCGCATAACCGCTACGGTGCAGCTAACGCCTAAAGCTGAACCGTTTGAGATGCCGACATATAACGGAAAAACGAGGCCACACGTCTCCTATGCGATTTTATCCTTCGTGCTCAACGGCAAGAAACAGCAATTGACGCTGTATCGAAATCTGAACGTGATTCGGATGCCGGAATTTCGTGATTATTTATTTCTGCCGTTCAAAGACGCTACGTCGGGAAAAGAAACCTACGGTGGCGGCCGCTACATCGATTTCCGCACAAAAGACATTAAAGAAGGTCAGTTGATTATAGATTTTAACAAAGCCTATAATCCGTACTGCGCTTATCAGGAAGGCTATCCCTGCCCGATTCCGCCCAAAAACAATACGTCGCCGGTGGCTATTAGAGCCGGTGAAAAAACGTACGGGAAGGAGCACTAAGCTAACGTCGATCAGTGGAACGCTTCGTATGTAGCACCGACCGTCCCGGTCGGGTGAGTATGTAACACGCCCGACCGGGACGGTCGGTGCTACATCCAATCAAAAGGGTATATTCAGCCCTTAGTCTGCCTGCTTTTTCCGGCCCGGTTTCGGAAATACCTGGTGCGAACCGGCCCACTGCTGCCACAGCTTAGCCAACTGACGTACTTTATCGGGATGCTGGGCGGCAACATTCTGTGTCTCGGATTTATCGGTAGCCAGATTAAAGAGCTGCCAGGTGCTGTCGCGGCTTGCTGAAACCAGTTTCCAGTTGCCTGATCGGGCGTACCGCGCCCCAAAATGCTCGTTAAACAAGGTTTCGTGACCAACCGACGTCTTTCCCTTAAAAGAAGGTACCAGACTAATTCCCGTGGTAGGCGTAATGGCGTGGCCTTTGTTCGTTTTTGGATACGTAGCACCCGTTAGTTCGGTGAATGTGCTCATGAAATCCATGACGTGGCCAACCTGCCCGCTGAAGGAGCCTTTTTTCGCCGTGATGCCTTTCGGCCAGAAGGCGACCAGGGGTGTGTGAATGCCCCCTTCATACGACTCTGCCTTCCAGAACGCGTAGGGTGTGTTGGCTACGTTGGCCCAGCGCTGGCCTATCGATGCATAGGATGTTTCGGTGCCGGGCATGATCTGCTTCTTCAGGTCGTAGATAATCTTTCGGCCATCGCGGGTTTCGTCAGGTCGGTCGAAGCCGGGTCCGTAAGCCGCGCAGTTTTCGGGGCTCGCGCCGTTGTCCGACAAAAACAGGATCAGGGTATTGTCAAGCTGACCTGTTTCACGCAGGGCTTTTATCATACGACCAATGCCCTGATCCATCCGATCAATCATGGCGGCATGAACTGCCATTGCCTGGGCATCCCACGCCTTATCGGCGTTCGCTTCCCAGGACAGGTCATTCTGCCAGCGTTCCGGGAGTTTGGTCTGCGCTGAATTAAGGAGACCTGACTGGGTCATTTTCTGATAACGGGCTTTCCGAATGGCGTCCCAGCCTGATTTGTACGTGTCCTTGTATTTCGCAATGTCTTCAGGCAGTGCCATCAGCGGCCAGTGCGGGGCCGTTTCGGCTACGTAGATAAAAAATGGTGCCGATGCTTTAGCGAAAGATTTGATGTATTCTACGGTGGTATCACTGATGGCATCGGTATGATAATAATTTTTCGGTACCTGCTTGATCGGCTTGGTACCACTCACCAGACTAAAAGGGTCGAAAAAATCGACTACGCCCCAGATATTGCCAAAATACTTATCAAACCCCCGGCTCGTTGGGTATTGGTCGATAGGGGCAAAATCACCGTAATCCTTTTTGTGATTCAGCCAATCCAACTGCTCTTGCGGGTTTTTCTGTACGTTGGTGTTCGATACATGCCATTTGCCGGTCATAGCTGTCTGGTAGCCAGCGTCTTTGAGTACTTCAGCCAACGTAACAGTATTCTCCGTCAGGTGGCCGCGATAACCGGGTTCATCTTCGGCATCGGTCATCTTACCGATACCGGCCTGCTGGTTGTAGAGGCCAGTGAGCAAGGACGCTCGGGTCGGGCAGCAACGCGACGTATTGTAGAACTGCGTGTAGCGAATTCCGTTAGCAGCCAGGTAATCAAGGTTCGGCGTATGAATTTCGCCACCGTAGCAGCCTAAATCCGAGAAACCCATATCGTCGGCCATAATCACAATGATGTTGGGCCGCTGGTCCGCTTTAGGTGACGGCAAGGGCGTCTTTCCCTTCTCAAACCCGCCAAACATCAGTATGGACGCAACAGCCAGCACGGGTAATGACGTAACAAACAGCCACTTTTTCATAGTAGTTTTATCCGTTGGGTTTGGGGCCATTGCCTACGAGCCTCATGCTCGGTGCAAACATAACCCCACGCGTACTAATGTTAACGACCAGCGCGCTCGGAATGAAAACGAAATCGTCAACCGCTTCGACGGGCTGTACCATTGCTGGCTAAGTGCCCAACGCGGTAGCGTATTGGTCGTATTGTTCATAACAATGAAGGTGGTAATATTGTGGACAAGCGGAACCTGCTTCCGGCTTGGCGTTACGTTATCCCGAATTGCTCTTGAAGTCTATGAAAATTAAGTCTATCTGTTACGTAGTTACCCTGTTGGTTTCGCTGGGAACGGTTTCGTTTGCCCAAACGCCCGGCGATGTTTTTATAAATGGCGATCTGCTTCCCAATTCGCCTGACTTGGCGGCTCGGGGTAATCAGGGCGTTGGCGTACGGACCCTGAAACTGGTTCACCCAGGGCAGGTCGATATCTTGCATACGAAAGACGGCAAACAACCGCTTTATGATCGGCCGTTGACTGTCGAAATCTGGTACCCAGCCACCGTCCCGGCCAGCAAACCGACTACAGTAACGTACGAATCCGTATTTGGCCGGGCCAATGATCCCAAACGTCCACTCGTCCCTTTCACCTTTATGGGCCGGGCTAGTCGCGATGCCGAGCCGGACCTCAGCGCGGGTCCCTATCCACTGGTTATCGTTTCACACGGCTACCCCGGATCACGCCTTTTGCTGACTTACCTGACCGAAAATCTGGCTTCAAAAGGGTACGTAGTCGTTGCAATCGACCATACCGAATCGACTTATAGCGATCTGGCCGCATTTCCGAGCACACTGCTAAACCGACCCCTCGATGATCTGTTTGTGCTGAACGAAATGGCCCGGCTGGGTGCTAAAACCAGTAAGACGTTTCTGGCCGGTCTACTCAATGTCGATAATACGGCGTTGATCGGCTATTCGATGGGGGGCTACGGGGTCCTCAATGTGGCCGGAGCGGGTTTTAGTCCACAAGCACTAAAAATGTTTGGCCAAATGGCTACAGGGAGCACTGCTCTTGAACCCCGCACAATGGATTCGCCTGCTTACAAAGCATCTATGGATGCCCGGATTAAGGCTGTAGTAGCGTTTGCTCCCTGGGGAATGGAGCGGGGTGTATGGGATACTAACGGATTGGCGGGTCTGACTCTGCCAACGCTGTTTGTAGCGGGGAGCAAAGACGACGTATCGGGTTATGAAAAAGGTATAAAAGCCATTTACGACGGTGCCATCCATGCGGATCGGTATCTGCTCACATACGTTAATGCCCGGCATAACGTAGCACCTAATCCGCCACCACCGGCGTCACTACGACCAGGCGTATCGGCCGATGACTACATGCATTACGCCGAACCCGCCTGGAATGAACACCGCATCAACAACATCAACCAGCACTTCGTCACGGCGTTTCTGGGAATGCACCTGAAAAAACTTGATTATGCAAAGTACCTGGACCTGCCCGAAACAGATGCCGCCGGACCCTGGACCGGTTTTAAACCGCGCATGTCTGTCGGGCTGGAAATGCGTCATGCCAAACCCTGAAATGTGTTGATGAAGCTGGTTGTGCTGACGGAAATCATCGATAGAAGTTAAAACAGAAAAGGCTTGTTCATTGGACGAACAAGCCTTTTCTGTGAACGAAAAATGGATATACTAGAACGTAATTTTCGATACCGTACCGTTGCCCAGACTGGTTAGGTAAGCCGTATGGCTATCGCTCATCTTCAGGTCGGTTGGCAGGTTGAGGTTGTCGAGCAATACGGTGCTGGTTGTTCCGTTGGCCCGTATTAGTTGCCCCGTATTGGCACCGAAGCCCATAGCTCCGAATACACCATGCCGAAGCACCAGCGATTGACCGTTGCCATCATTTTCAATGTCGACCAGGCTGGTAAATCCTTTCTGATAGACAGACAGATTACCCGAAAGGTCCATCTTGTAAATAACAGCAGTTCCTACTGGGAATGGGAATCCGATCAGGGTGCTGATCCGGAAATTCGTACCGTCGAACGTAATCCCCGTGGGTACCGCCTGAATGAAAGGTGGGCCTGGAGGAGGACCAGCCGGATTTGGATTGGCAACGCTTGGGACTTCAGCCATCACACTCAATGCACCCGTTGACGAACGACGAATGATGGCATTGGCAGCAGCATCGGTTATATACAATGCCCCATCCGGACCCATAACCATGTTATACAAGTGCGATTCGCCTGTATCGTTGGTGAAATTATGATTTATTACCCACTGCTGAATGAATTCAGGTGTCAGCGTTGACGCATCAATGGCTGGCGAGCCGGTTTTAATGGCAGCTACGTTGATTGTATAAAGTCCCTTATCCGTTAAAATGTACAGCCAGCCATTTGCGTATAAAATGTGATCTGGGCCCGAAAGCTCACTGCCCTGAAAAACCTCGGAGTGAAAGCCGGTGATAATCGGGTATACTTTACCATCTGGGGTTATTTCAGATAAGCGGCCGTCGTTTTTTCCAGTACCCTGTTCGATCACAAAGACCCGGCCCTTGCCATCACTTTCAACGCTAATCGGCGAGGCTAGATTAGACGCCAGCGTCGTAACGTTTAGTTGCGGGGGCGCACTCGGAATCTGGTGGTCCTGACACCCAGCTATTGTCAGGGCGGTCAATAGGGAAATGGAGAGGTTGAGTTTGTAATTCATGGTTAAATTGATGGTTAAAATCGGTGTGCACCAGTTAAGGAAGTTGATTAAGTAGTGCGGTGAAAAAGCGATGAAAATCGGGTAAACGTACTGAATACAACAGGTAGACCGCTTGGATTACAGACAATCATCCACTACAGCGTGCTGTTGACACTGTCTTACGATATATAGAATACTGTGTAAAACAATAGAAAGCGATTGCAAAGGCAGACCGTTGTTGACAGGAGCGTAAACTGGGGTGTTTATTTGTCCCGAATCAGGCTCTTGATGCCTGCTGCTAATTCAGGAGTGACCGTAACGCCATGTACTGCCTGCGCATGTTGGGCCGCCTGCGCCAGTACCTCCTCTTCGGTAGTTGCTTGCACTACGGCCTCGCAATCGAAACCGGCATCTCTGCAGTGTAGAGTTTTCATAGTTCTTGGTTGGGGTTATGGAAATCATTTATCAGCACCATTGGCAGATACCTGTAAGGCAGGATTACCTGATTAGTTCAATGGAAAAATCTAATAAAATCGCTGTAATGTTATGTGTAAATGCTTTAAATGTCAACTAGTTACTCGATAATAGATCATTAAAGTCCCTATTATTGAGTAAGCGGTAAAAGCCGTTGCTTTTACCGCTCATCTGGTTACCGCTCCACTTATTTAACCTGATGCAGATACAGGTAAACGGCTTTCAACTCATCGTCGGAATACGTAAACGATTTAACCGGCATATACTTGCTCAGCACACGTCCTTCAGGGGTTATTCCGGTATGAAACAACTTGACAAAACCCTCCTGCGACCACTTGCCTAGTTTTCCGGTCGATGAAATATCCGGTATGGGCGGTTCTTCGGGCGAATGCGAAGCGGCTCCTTTAAAATTTGCCGTATGACACCCCTGGCACGTAACGGCCAGGTATTTACCGTAGTCGGCACTAACGGTCAGCTTTACGTCGTCGACATACGTAGCAGTATGGTCAATCTTTTCGGCTGCCAGCAGTGGAAACTCGCCCATAAACGTAAGCACACGCCCGAGCGGTTTGAGTGATTTCTGAGGCACTGTTTTATCAACTGGTGGTTGTTTTTTAACGTAGCTGATTAGGGCAGCCATATCCTGATTCGATAATCCGCAGATTTCGTGCGAAGGCATAAACCAGAGTGGTTTGTTGTCTTTTCCAAGGCCATGACGTAACGCCCGAATCCAGTCCTGATCCGTGTATTGAATGCCGCCTTTGCCACTCGTGATGTTTGAAGCCTGTAGTATTCCGATAGGGGAACTTTCATCGGCAAAGACTTCGCCGGTTGCGAGATTTTCGCCATGACAGCCCAGGCAGCCCCTGATTTCGGCTATGTGTCGGCCCACTGCGTACGAGGCTGAATCATCGGGAATGGTTAAGGTCTGAAGTTTTACATCATATACTTTGTTGATACCCGCTTCCGTTTTGACGTAGACAATACCATAAAAAACGATGAGCAGGAGAACAAAGCAACCCACTACGATGCCGGTCCATTTGAGTATCTTCTTGAGCATATTAATTGGTGGAGATAGTTAAGCATAAATCACAGGATTACCATATTGACGTCAGCCGGATTATACAGATTTCATTGTATAAAAAAATCAGCACATCAGGATGGCAATCGCGATTCGTTCGAAAGGTAAGAAAATTCAACAGCCCAGGTTTTTCTGGTTTAGCCAACGGTTGAATCAGTACTTGTATTCGCCCGGGAGGATCTGAACCCGGTAACCACCACGGGTGCCCGGCTTGATGAAAGCTACCCCGATAGCTTCCAGAAGCTGGCGTTTGGACTGACTGGCCCCCACCTCCGCTTTTTGTAAGTACCCGTGTGCAATGGCGTATTTGACAATCGGAATCGCTTTTGCCTTCGCCTGTTGTTCTGTAATCGTTGAGGCTGAGTCGTCCATCACTTTGATGGCAAATAGGGCCAGCCTGTCGTCAAGCACCAGCGCGATTTCATTCACCTGAATGGTTTTATTGCCAACCAGCCATTCCTGCTCTTTTTCCAGAGAAACTTCCTGGCCCGGACTCGTTGATATCTGAGTTGAGTTCGGACTGGCCGCGTATTTTGGAAGAAAGCCCATAATAGCCACGGATTGTGCATTCTTAAAAGCAACATCAATCAGAACCGCAGCAATCCCTTTGGTGACATCGCTTTTAAATTTATATGTATACATACTTAGTGTCTTCCCATTCTGGTAAGTCCGAAATCCTTTCATAAAAAGCAGCATTTCTTTGCCATACTGGGCCACCAGTTCCTCCAGTGCTTTACCAACTTTCTGGATTTCTTCTACGGTCATAGCCTTCTGCCCTTCCGGTTCGAGAAGAGACAGGGCGTGAGTATAATCTTTGTCAAGCAGAGCCGTGATAAAAGAACGGGCCGCATGATCCTGCGGATCGGATAAGGGTTGGGCCAGTACGTCCGTAGTTGATAAAAAACTCAGGAGCAGGCAGATGACTGTGTAGATACCCATTTTGTGCCCCATTTTGGTTTGAAAGCCTTGCGTTTCCATACTACAAAAGGTGGATTGAATAAGATAGTCAGCATTACGTGTTGGGCTATTTCTGATCGTCGATCGTGAAGGGTATAACCAGATTATATTTCACATTGACAGGTCGACCTGACTGTCTGCCGGGTTTCCAGGGGGGCATGTTTTTCACCAGTCGGACAGCCTCCTCATCGGTGCCGAAGCCCATTCCTCTCAGAATCTCTATCTGTTGAATAGCACCAGTTTTGGTCACAACAAAGCTGAGGAACACCTTGCCCTGAATGTTGTTTTTAAGCGCCACCTCCGGGTACCGTAAAAAACGACGGTAATACGCATCCAATTGAGGATTTCCACCCGGAAAGCTTGGAGGTTCTTCAACAATGGTAAAGATTTCGGAAGACTCGCTGCTGGTATCTGTGGAGGCTGCGGTCTGCCCGGTAGATTGGGCCGATTTGGTTCCTGAGTTACTGCGGGTACATGCCTCTATAAACCCGATCAGCAGCGCAATCAGCGAAAGCGCCGGAACGTATTTAAAGACAGGTCTACGAATTAATAAAGAGAACAGTGCCATTTTATTGAGTTGTTAACGGGAATGCATTACGTATCAAAATCTATTCCGATCGCTTACGGGTTTGCGTAAATAGATGGTACGTTAAAACTGGAAGTAGATGAACGAGCCACTGCTTTTCTGGGTCAGAATCACCAGTATCAGCAGGCCGGACCAACCCAGGCTTAACCCCCACCAGGGTAGCCGCTTCGATAAGGCCACCAGCGAGCTATCGCGCATGAGCCAATGGCAGGCAATCAGCACGATGGTGACAGCCCCGACTGTCAGGATGGCCAAATTCGTAAGCATGGGGGCACCGTTGGGAATAACCCCAAACATAGAAAGCAGAATCAGCATAGCGCCTTTGAAGGTAGGAGCCCGAAAAAACACCCACGTTACGTTCACCAGCAGCAGCGTCAGCATGGCCAGGCTGAACTTGGCGAACGTGTTGGAAAACCGTAACGGTGGAATGATCGACGCGCGGCTTACGGATTGTTCAGCCACAACCAGTTCCGCCCGTCTGGCCTGCCGTTTGGCTGCCCAGTCGCGCCAGAGCCGCTCGATGCAGAGGAATAGTCCGTGCAAGGCACCCCATACCACAAAGGTCCAGGAAGCGCCATGCCAGAGGCCACCCAGCAGCATGGTGATCATCAGGTTCACGTACGTTCTGACTGATCCGTGGCGGTTGCCCCCCAGTGGAATATAAAGGTAGTCGCGCAGCCAGGTCGAGAGCGTGATGTGCCAGCGACGCCAGAAATCCGAAAAGCCAATGGCTGCATAGGGGTAACGAAAGTTGTCGGGTAAGACGAAACCAAGGCACAGCGATACGCCAATGGCACAGGTCGAATACCCCGCAAAATCGCAGAAAATTTGCCCTGAAAAGGCCAGTACACCCATCCAGGCATCGAGAGTCTGAACCGGAAAAGGCAAGCTGAAAATCAGATCGGCCGGTTCGGCCAGCAGCCCATCAGCTACGGTTACCTTCATAAACAGACCCAGCGAGAGCAGAAACAAACCCCAGCTTAGTTGCTCGGCTGTAGCCCGGCGGGGTGTTTTGAACTGGGGAATCAGGTCTTCCGGCCGCACGATGGGTCCAGCTACCAGGTGCGGAAAGTACGTAACGAACAGGGCGAAATTGAGAAACGAAGGCTCGGGGCAAACTTGCGTCGGTACACATCCAGTGTATAGGAGAGCGTAACGAAGGTGTAGAACGAAATGCCAACCGGCAAAATAATGTCGGGTTTGGCCGCCTGAAAGGCTATGCCCATCGCTGACAACAAGGCCGTGAAGTTTTCCAGTAGAAAACCACCGTATTTGAAATAGCTGAGCATGCCCAGATTTAGTACCAGACTAACCGTTAGCAGGAGTTTTCGGCGGGTATGTCGCTGTTCGAGCGAAATCAATTTGGCCATGTAGAAATCCACTACGGTCGACAGCCAGAGCAGCAAAATAAAGGGCGGGTTCCAGAGGGCGTAAAACAGGTAGCTGGCCAGCAGTAGGTTTATCTTTTTGACCGTCCATGAAAAAGGTAGGTTATGCAGCACCAGAATGATCGCAAAAAAGACGACGAAGGTGTAGGAATTGAAGACCATAAACGTAGCGGATTAAAGCGGTGAGGACGTAGTGAATAAGGCTGTTTGAGCGGATTGTCGCTGAATCGACCAACCTGTTTTTTGCTCGATAATTGGAATCAGCTCTTTGGCAAACCGTACGGCATCGGTGGGGGTCAGGTGCGACCATTCCGGGCAATGGTAGTGGGTAAGCGCCGGGTAATCTTCAAAATGAATGCCCGGAGTTTGGGTATATGAAAGCAAACGATCCCAGTACAGCGCTCGTGGAAACATCTGCTTCTCGATTTCACGCATGGGGCCATCCGAGGGCGTTCGGATGAAGAGAACATGGCCTCCCCGTGCCCGAATCTGATCAATTGACTGTTTTGTTTCCTTTAAAATGTCGGCCAGCGGAGGGCCGCTGATTGCCTGTTTGGGGCTGTGGGCACCCACATCCTGCCACACTCGTTTTACTTTATTCTGGAGCGCCGTATCGGCTACAAAGGCTGGGGTCATCCTGGTTTGCCGATCAAATAGATTGACGGAAAATTCGTGCGGAAATTTTGGCCCGCCCCACACACCCGGCCGGGTAGGAATCGGCAATCGGTTCAGGAGCGGATTGAGGGCCAGGTTCAGGTCATCCAGAAAAAGCAGCCTGGCTTCCAGAACGCGGTTGATTTGAAAACTGATCTGTTGCGACAACGACCAGTTGGGGTAGGCCGTCACGCGCTTGTTGGCTTCACGTTCCGGAAAGGAGCCCGTTGGTGTAAAAAACAGCGGCTCCGTTACGTCGATCAGCAGGATGCCTTTAAACTTCGGATCATTACCTAAATCCGTCAGCAGTGGCCGGGGCGACGTACCAGGAAGGGATAGCTGAATGGGTTTCTGACCGGTAGTACGTTCCCAGGTGTCGAGGTCCAGATCGAACTTGATGCGTGAAGAGCCAATCAGCACGGGTCTGGCCGTGCTGCTCTGGTAAATCAGTTTCCGTTTGCTGGCCCACAGACTTTCATCGTCGTTGTACGACAGTACGTAGTTTTCGTGCCGCCAGTGGAGTTCCCAGCCGATGAAGAAAGCCAATACAAGGGTCAGGGTGAGCCAGGCCGCTTTTGTGTATGTCGGTGTGTTCATGAGTTTGGTGTGTTTAGAGAAAGTTCAGCCAGCGATTACGTTGCCAGTGGCACGGCTGAGCAACGCAAGGGCTGACTGAAACTGACGGGTGCTGGATTAAACCATAAAATCACCTCCGGTCGTACCGAGAATCAATCGCGACGGAGGAATGGCACTGTCAAATCCGATATCCGCGATGAAGAAAAAGGAGATGCCAATACCAAAGATTACCGTGTGCTGAGTGGCCAGGTTGAACGTATTTTGTCCGTCCAGACCTGTCCGGTGTTCACCTTTCAGGAATAAGCCGTTGAACTCCTGCACCTTAGATGAGCCGTCGTACACGTGTACGTTGCGAATGGAACCACCTTCGGCATCGAACAGAAGAAACACGCGTTGCAGGTGCGTCCGAACGTCGTTGACAATAACCGGCGTAGGTACCGAAATATGGAACCAGCTTCCTTTTCCAGGTTTAATGGACATATCAGCCCCCCAGCCGAAGTGACCGATACGTGATAAGTTTTCAGGTGATTCGACTGTCAGCCCACTTCCGTGTGCCCAGCTTGCATACATTTTCATGGCAATAGTTGTGTTTAGTGTACTCGTCTGACTGGCTGCGGGTTAAGCGGATAAACTGGTTTGCGAATACCGTCAGCGCTAATCATGGATTGAAAGTAGCTTATAGTTTTATAAGCTTGTATGGGCGTGTGTAAGTGGGCGAATTGAGTGTATAAGTGGGCTGACACTCAACAAAAAAAGCTGCTTTCATAGGCGGCTTATCGTTCTGTTAGAGTGGTCGGCTTAGTTTCATTAACTTCCGAATCAGGGGGCTTAATGTATCGTTTGTGCAGGTGACTACGCCAAACGAATCGGGTAGATTGACAACGTCTGGAACCGGGTCGAAAATGGTAAACGGGCCTTCAAAATCCCACCAGCACCAGTCAACATCGTGGGCTTTCAGGGCGATGAGCATGGCCGATATAAATCGCTCGATACTCCCATCGTCGGGAATGGCTGACAACGAACGATGGCAGCCCCATTCGCCACACCAGAGCGGAACATCGCCGTTACGTACCGACCAGGCTTTGGCATCATTGATGCGCCGAATCAGAAACGGTACGCTTCCCATGCCAAAGCCCGTTTTATTGCCGTTATCAACAGCATAATTATCGTATTTAAACTGCCCTTCGTTGAATCCACCTGGCGAGGTTTCGCATTTAGGAGAGGATACAAAAGGCGGCAGCGGCTGTTTTACCGGAAATGAAATGCCTGTGGTCTGATAACAGGGTTCAGCAATAAACCCCTGATTTGTAAAGAGCTTTGGTTCGTAGGAGTGAAAAGTATAGATGATATTGGGTAAATTCAGGGAAGAGAAGCCCATTAAGCCCGCATCCTCAACCCCCTCTTCATTCTCAAATCCGATGTCGTTCCAGTTGTTGCCACCCACCACCATCCACCGATTTGCATGCTGGGGAATGGTCCGTATGTCGTTGATAAGGTTAATGTAATTAGTCTTTAAGTCGGCGTTCAATATAGATGCATCCGCTTCATTGAAAATTTCAAAAACAACGTTGTCTCCCGCATTGAGAACAGACGGACGTTGAGCGATTTGCTGCCAAATGGCCAGTGGGCGGGCGAAATCAGCTGAAGTCGGAGCGTGATGATACGAAATAACCAGATTAAGATTGTTGGCCTGACAGGCGCTTATCATGTTGTCGAGCACTACCCAGTAGCGATGATCGTCCTCGATCAGATTGGTGTCTGTTGAAATCCAGCAGTGAAACGTAATGGGCAGACGGATGGTATCGAAACCCAGGTGATTGATCAAGGCTACGTGCGTGCTGGCTTCGCTGATTCTGGCCGGAGAGATCTGGTCGCGGAGTCCTCCGTTCGGATCGGGGTCCATGTAGTCTGTAAAGTTCAGTGCTTCGGTACCGCGCCATTGCCAGCAATAGCGGGAGTAGTTGATGCCTTTGCCTAATTTCATTGATAATGAGAGATTTAAGGGGGGTGTTGTCTATTTTGGAGAGCCGTAGTTTTAAAGTACAATCAACAGCCAGCTCAACAGAATCATTAGTAACAGTATGATTCCCATTACAATAGTACGTTGATGGCTCGCGGGTGGGTCCTGTTTCATCGGCTTCGTGTAACGTGAGTTTCAAACAGGAAAATAGCGCGCCCGATTCGTCGCTGAGCCGCCAATGTATAAGTGGCCGATCTGCTTGTATAAGTGATCCCCCGATCAGAAACCGATAGTCTCCATAAACTCTTTTTTCTTTCGTTTCGATACGTCCAGTTCTGTCCCATCGGTTAAGATAACACTGCCCCCTTCGCCCCGCAGGTATTCGCGAATATGCGCCAGATTGATCAGCGTGGAGTGGTGGATTCGGAAGAAACTGAGGCCTTCCATCAGCGTTTCGTAGTCGCCCAGGTTGCGTGATGAGACAATTTTCTGACCGTTTTCGAGATAGATGGTGGTGTAATTTCCGTCCGACATGAGATACAGAATCTCCCGCACACCCACGAACGTAATGCCGCGTATCGACGGCACCGGAACTTTGTCGTAGAGCGCGTTGAGCTTGCTGTAAGCCGATTTTTCGGCTTTTTTCTTGGCATTCACTTTCTGCATCAGCCGGTCAATGGCCTGCGTTAGATCGCTGTTGCTGATGGGCTTGAGCAGAAAATCAAGGGCACTCTGTCGGATGGCCTGCACGGCATATTCACCGTGAGCCGTGGTGATAATAACCTCAAACGACCGGTCGGCAAAGTGGCTCATAAACGAAAAGCCGTCCATCTCGGGCATTTCAACGTCCAGAAAAACTACATCAGGCGATAGCTTTTCCATCTGCTCCAGCGCCTGAACAGCCGAGCTGAACGATTTCAGGATGGTAATCTCATCCGACGCTTTCTCGATTTTTAGTTTCAACGCAGCAAGGCTGGCAGGCTCATCGTCGATCAGAACAGCGGTCATCATGCGCGTACATCCGTAAGGGTTAGCAAGGGCAAGCCAATTTCCACGACGGTTCCTCTGTCGTTTTCAATATGAATATCGTTGATTTTCAGGTAGGCTTTATGGGGGTACATCTCGTTTAATTTCTGAATACGTTCTTCGGTCAGAGCCACACCTACAGAATGCGACTCTTGTTTGCGGAGCCTGTTGATCTGAGCGGATGCCACCCGGCCAATGCCATTGTCAATGATCCGGGCAATGAGTTGATCGTGGTTTATTTTCAGGTTGATAAACAGTTCGCCGTCGTCCTCTTTTTTGTGGCGTAGTCCGTGTAAAATAGCATTCTCGACAAATGGCTGCAACACCATGGACGGAATCTGATAGTCCTGCTTGCTCAGAGCCGGATCGGCCGAAATTTCGTAGTCGAATTTATAGTTGCTACGTTCCCGCTCCAGTTGAATATAAAGCTCCAGCGTCTGCAATTCCTGATCAAGGCTGATAAATTCCTGCCGGGAGTTTTCCAGAATCAGCCGGATCAGGCGGGAAAATTTCTGCAAAAACTCACTGGCCTCGTCAGTTTTGCTTAGCAGTATGTAGGAATCAATGGTGTTCATGCAGTTGAAGATGAAATGCGGATTCATCTGCGAGCGTAGGGCATTGATTTCGGCTTCGGTACGTATCCGCTGAATTTCTTCCTTCCGTCGGACCTCAGTACGTATCTGTTTCGTTCGGAGGGTATAGAACAGATAAGCAAGAGCCCCCAGCAGCCCGATCAGGATAGCCCGAAACCAGGCTGTACGCCAGAATGGTGCGTTGACCACAACGGTTATCTTGCGAATGTCGGACTGCTGCAAACCGGATTCGTCAGTTGCTTTAATCAGAAACGTATACGTTCCCGCCGGCAGATTGGTATAACGGGCCGTGGCAGGATTGGAAGCACGTATCCATTGTGTATCAAACCCGTCGAGTTTATACAGCAGGGTTGCTTTTTGCGGGAAGCCGTAGTCGATTCCCACCGCATGAAGTGCAAACGTGTTCTGACTGGGTTGCAGCTCGATTTCCTGTGTCTCGCCAATGTAGGGCGTCGTTTTGAAAGGTTGCTCATTCACATAAAGCTCGGTGATCTGTACGCGAGGGCGAGCCGAATAGCCCAGATTGGCCTTCGGATCAATAACCGTAACGCCGTTATTGCCGCCAAAAACAACCCGCCCGTCGGGCATGATAAAGTTGCCGTACCAGTCATATTCTTTCGAATTGGCCCCATCTTTCGACGTAAAGTTTTTGTACTCCTTTCTAGTCCAGTTGTAGTGAGATATACCCCGGTTAGTCACCAGCCAGTGATCACCGTTTGCCTCCGGAATTATATTTGTAACGATATTGTCGGGGAGTCCTTGTTTTTCGGTAAGTAGCTGATGCGTAAAGCTTTGTTTGTCAAACAGGACTAATCCCTTTTGTGTACACAGCCAAAGTTTACTGGAGTCGGTGGCGGGCGCGATCCAATAGACGCTATAGGGGACGGCTTTCTTTTTTTTGATTTCCCACTTTCCCTGCCGATTCGTCAATACATAGAAATCAGACCACCAGTTTGCCGACAGGAACAACTGCTTTGTGGTAGCGTCATAATGCATTGGATGACAGGCTATTACTTTTTCTTTGGCTAACGATTCCACTACGTTCATGGTCATTTTGCCTGATGGCTGTTCGCGAATTTCGTATAGCCCATCGGTGGAAAACAGATACTGGCCCGGCCCCACTTCAACCAGGAAGGAATCGCCATTATGGGGTTTGCTTACGCTCAGGAAGGTTGTCTTTTGTGTTGTCGGATTCAGTACGTCAAATCCGTATGGTCCCAGCATCCAGACACGACCTTTGCTATCGGCAAGCAAGGCACGTTTGTTTTTATATTGCTGCTGGAACTGTCCCTGTGCATCCAGCACAATAACCCCTTCGCTCTGCGTGGTCAGCCAGATCTGGTCATGCCAGCCCAGTACTCGTGCTACGTGATTGTCGCGAAGTCCGAGTTGCTCGGCATCGTCGGTGGTCAACCAGTTCGACAGGTTGATACGGGTCAGATTGGTATAATCGACCCCGAATCCTAACTGGGAGAGAAACAGGTTGTTGTTCTGATCAAGATAGGGAATTTCGGCCCAGTTTGCCATCAGACCATCGGTGCGGGATGGCGAGTAGGGAATGCGCTGAACAAAACGATCCTGCTGTCGGTCAAATAGATAAATACCCCCTTCTACTGAACCAAACAACAACCAGTTTCGGTAAAGGACACCCCGTGTCAGTTGCCCGATGGGTTTCTCGGCAAACGTAGTGTATTGCCTGATCTGGCTGGTGCGGGTATTCAGTCGGGTCAAACTGATCGGATTGCCTGTTACCCAAACGATGGAATCGTTTTCTTCGAGTGCATAGTCTTGAATTCTGTTCTTAAAGGGCTGTTTTGTTCCCGTAAAAAACGTATCGACTTTCGTGACCCTATTGTTTGTTAACGATAATCTATATAGTCCTGCCTGTTTTGAACCGCCTGTGTATAAAGTATTTACCGTACCAAAGGGCGCTTTTGGCCGGGCCGGTAAGTACTCGCTTACCAGATCGGTAATGAAATTGTACTGCTTTTTTGCCGGGTTATAGGTATACAATCCAGACCGCTTTATGCCCGACAGCAGCACCCAGATCAGTCCTCGATAATCGACGTAATACGGTGACGCCATGAACTGCACTTCACGCGATGGCGACGCTACCAACGAAAAACTATCTGTCGCACGGTTGTAGGTAAATAAGCCTTCATCCGTTCCAACCCAGAGGTCGCCAGTTTTATCTTCAATGATATTGGCAATATGCACACCTTTGATGCCTGAATTGGTCGGTTTGTACACCCGGCACTCAATCCCATCGAATCGGTTTAATCCATTGAATGTGCCCAGCCACAGAAACCCGCGTGAGTCGCGGAGCATACTGATGACATTGTTGTTCGATAAACCTTCTTCGCGGGTTAAATGGTGAAAGGACAGACGCAGGGGCGATTGCGCCCACACAGCTACGTGAGTTATCAGCAGTAAAGCAGGCAGCAGATAGGCCAATCGCATGGCATTTTTATTTATGCCAAAGCTAGATTTATTTTTAAATGTTACTAGATGTCAGTTCGTTAACGGTCATTCTGGAATACCTTACCTCAATGAAGCTACCTGAATGGCTACTTTTGTGCTAAATCTGAGCTATTCTGTTGGCTGGCGAATAAAGTAGAAACCCATCAACTGTTTGCTTATGGAAATAGCAAACGAGTTAACGTAGCGTTTCCGATCAGGAAGCTCCGCTCGAGAATCCGATTGATTACTTTCTGTTTTACGCCTTTGTTTTATGATACGTATAGCCTCCCTGCTGATCTTATCAGTATTCATTACGTTGGTCGGCCAGGCCCAGCCATTTGGTAAACTTCTTCCGAAAATGCCCGGTATGGTGTCTTACACCATGCGCGATAGTTTTGGCAAAGATGTTCCCGGTACGTTAGACAAGGTCAAAGCCTGGGGTATCACCGACATCGAGTTTTCGAGCCTGTTCGGCAAAACGGCCACTGAACTTCGGGCATTGCTCGATGAGCGCGGCATGCATTGCAGCAGTTATGGGGTCAGTTACGATGCGATTGACCAGAAACCGGATTCCATTCTGCAGAATGCCAAAGCTCTGGGGGTTAAATTCATCCGTATTGGGTCAATTCCGCATAAGAGCGCGGCCACGCTGGAGATGATGCAAAAAGCGGCTGAAGTATTTAACCGGTTTGGGAAACAGGCTCACGATAAAGGGTTTATGTTTTGCTACCATAATCATGGGTTTGAATTTCAACCCTACGAAAATGGCACTCTGTTCGACTATCTCGTGAAACAAACCAATCCCGACTACGTGGGTTATGAGATGGATGTTACCTGGACTTTTTTACCGGGGCAGGACCCGGCCGCCCTGCTGACAAAATACCCAAAGCGGTTTCGGCTCATCCACCTGAAAGACGTAGCGAAAGACGTTGAACACAGCGATAAAGGGGGAATGCCTAATGAGAAATCCGTCGTGCTGGGAACCGGCCAGATCGATTGGCCTGCCGTTCTCAAAGCTGCCCGCAAGTCATCCATCGAGCATTTTTACATCGAAGATGAAAGCAAAGCCGTCGAGCAGCAGGTACCGAAAAGTCTGGCCTATCTAAAAAGCCTGTAAGCATTCTCATGAACAGGTTAGTAACCTATACTTTATTTTTTGTGAAATAATAAATGGATTTGGCTCATGAAAAATGAGGAACGGATTCTTGAGTTACTGGCCGAAACACTTCAGCGAATTGATCGTCATAGCGAACAGTTTGATCGACTTGAAGCAGAAATTAAATTGATCAACGAACGAATCGAGAGACAGCAGAATCTGTTTGATCGCCAGCAAGAACAACTCAGCCATCAACAAGAGCAGCTTGGCTATCAGCAGGAGCAAATTGATGAAAAGCGAGAACAGATGTGGACATTAATTTCTCAGATTCAGAAGCATCAGGAACATTTAGGGCATGATGATGATGCCTTGGCCGGACTTCGGGAACGTACTGAGGCTATGCACCAATCCTCGCCTGAGCAGCAACAGGCGTATAGAGCCATGACTGAACTGCTTATGCACCACAATCGCATTTTATCCGCAAAAGGGATTTTATAAATCCAGGTTTGCCAGTTCTGCCAGCTGAATACTCCAGGCACATTTGAAATGACCCAGCGGGCAGGCTTTCTGACCATGCAGGTTACAGGGTTTACAATCGAGCCGTTCGGGGGTTTGTATAACACGCGATACGTCGGCTAACGGACCGAATCCAAACTCGGGAACGGTTGAGCAAAAAATAGCCGTAGTGGGGGCATTCATGGCCGAACACAGATGAAGCGGTGCCGAATCATTTACGTAATTCATAATAGCCTCCTCCTGCAAAGCGGCCGATTGCAGCAAACTCAGCTGGCCTGCCAGATTCACCACCGTGTCGTTACGTCCAGACGAGCTTCTGATGGCTTCGCAGGCAGCCGTATCGGTTGGGGCGCCCAATAAATACACGGTAAGATTTTCGGGTAAAGCCTGAATCAATTCGACCCATCGTTCGGCAGGATACTGCTTCGTGAACCAGACCGACATAGGTGCCATACACACATAGGGCTGATTCTTATAATTCTTAACCGTTTCATAGTCGGCTGCCGACGGATACAGTTTTGGGCGGGGGAATTTCTGGATGGCGGCTGGCTTCGGTAAAAATTTCCCACCAGCCCATAAGACGGTCAACAGCTTCGTATTCCGATCGACTTCATGGATGCCGGTTTCGAAGCGGTGCTCTACCTGATACGTAAAGAATCGGGCCAGCGGATTTTTGTCGAAACCTACCGTAAATGTTGCGCCCGACAACGTGGTCAATAACCCCATTGTGCTATAGCGTTGCAGGTTCAGTACAGCGTCATATTTCCTGGCACGAACGATGCG
The DNA here is from genome assembly GCF_045160025.1 of Spirosoma sp. KNUC1025. Taxonomy (GTDB): domain Bacteria; phylum Bacteroidota; class Bacteroidia; order Cytophagales; family Spirosomataceae; genus Spirosoma. Next base: position 6,195,885 of record NZ_CP087139.1, on the reverse strand, counting down.
CAACAGTCGCCACAAATCCCGATATTTGGTGCCTTTTTTATGCCAGATCAGTACGTCGTTCAGAAAAGGATGGTTTGCCAGTAAGCCCTCATTACCTTTACGCACCAGCACATCCAGCACTGCGTTGGGATAGGCAGTGTGCAACTGATCGATCAGCGCAGTGGCTAAAATCACATCGCCAATGAAAGCAGTTTGAATAATCAGGAACCGGGGCGAATTGGTTGCGGTTATCATTAGTGCGCTTAATGCGTGAAAGATAAGAATGGAAGATTACGAAGTTTATACCCTGCCTAACGGAATTCGGATTGCGCACAAACAAATACCGCATACGCAAATTGCTCATTGTGGTATTATGCTCGACATCGGCAGCCGCGACGAACAACCTCACCAGCAGGGATTAGCCCATTTCTGGGAACACATGGCCTTCAAAGGTACGGAGAAACGAAAATCCTACCACATTATCACTCGTCTGGAAACCGTTGGCGGTGAGCTGAATGCGTATACGACCAAAGAAAAAGTGTGTTTCCACGCGTCGGTACTGGATGTGCATTTTGAAAAAGCGGCCGAATTACTGTCCGATATTACGTTTCACTCGGTTTTTCCCGAAAAGCAAATCGAACGTGAGCGGGGGGTGATTCTGGAGGAGATGGCCATGTATTACGACTCGCCTGAAGATGCGATTCAGGATGATTTCGATGAGCTGGTTTTCCCGAATCATGCCCTTGGTGGCAATATTCTGGGGACAACCGAAACGGTTGGTTCGTTCCGACGGGAAGATCTTCAGCGGTTCATAGCTGAGAATTATGACACCAGCCGCATCGTTTTTGCTTCGGTAAGCAAGCTGCCTTTTAAGCAGATTGTGAAAATTGCGGAAAAATATTTTCGTGACGTTCCGACGCAGCACTCCACACGCCAACGGAAAACACCGACCGATTACGTACCATGCCAGACGCGCGTCGAACGCCCCATTACGCAGGCTCAGTGCGCCCTTGGTCGTCCCGCTTACGGATTGACCGACTCCCGGAGGCTCCCGTTTTTCATGCTCATTAATCTGCTTGGTGGGCCGGGTATGAATTCGCGGCTAAATCTGAATTTACGCGAGAAATACGGACTGGTTTATTCCATTGATGCCAGTTATACACCGTATCTGGATACGGGCTTTCTGGGCATTTATTTTGGGACTGATCCTAAAAAAGTTGATAAAGCGCAGTCGCTGATCATGAAAGAGTTGAAGCGGTTGCGCGAACAGCCGCTCACTACGTTGCAGCTTCATCAGACAAAAGAACAGTTGATCGGGCAATTAGCTATGGCCGAAGAAAGCAACAACAGTTTCATGCTGATGATGGCGAAGAGTCTGCTGGATGTTGATCGGGTAGAATCTCTGAGCGACATTTTCGGTGAAATTAAGGCCGTAACGTCTGAACAGCTACAAGCCCTCGCGCAGGATTCCTTTGACGAAAGTCAATTCAGTTCGCTAACGTTTGTCCCTGAAAAATAAAGGTTTGTCAATGGTCATTAGACGTTGGTCATTGGTTATTAGAGATTGGTCATCAGAAATTAATTGATAGCCGTTGACTATTAACCAATGTCTAATGACCATTGACCAGTAACTATTGACCAATGACTATTAAAGACGCTCAGACGACAGTTGACGACTGGATTAAAACGGTTGGTGTTCGGTACTTCAACGAACTAACGAATATGGCTATGCTGACGGAAGAAGTTGGTGAAGTAGCCCGAATTATTGCCCGCCGTTACGGGGAACAGTCGGAGAAAGAATCGGACAAGCAAAAAGATCTCGGCGACGAAATGGCCGACGTACTGTGGGTATTGATCTGCCTGGCCAACCAGACGGGGATTGACCTAACGGAAGCGTTTCAGAAAAACCTGGATAAAAAAAATCAGCGCGATGCGACCCGGCATCTGAACAACGAGAAGTTGAAATAGCATTGTGGTACGTATCAGCGCGACGATTGGCTTAAGTAGCCCGATCCGTGGTAAAATTCAATACGCTCCGTTCGCCCATTCGGGTGCTTGACCAGCCTGTATGTTTCGCCGGGGTTCGCCGATTGCGTTTTTATCGGTTTTACGGGTTTAAGCAGCTGAACCGGGCCATTGTTGTTGGAAACCAGATACCATTGATCAGTGCCTGTTGAAATAGATGCCAACGCTTTGGCGTCATGATCTGCATGAATACCGGCTACGTCGGGTGAGACGGCCCGAAAATGGCCCCGCCCGTCGCCAAGCAACAGGCAACCGCGTCCGGCGTCGTACCAACCTGAATACGTTTCGGATGCGTACGAATTACCGACCAGCAATACGTCTGGTAAACCATCGCCATTGAAATCGCCGGTCTGCATTCCAAAGGTTGGTGAAATTTGAGCCAGCGTCGGTAGAGGGGTTATGGCAAAACCAGCTTCGCCTTTATTTTCCAGATAGCAGCTTCGCAATTCATTGGCCGTTAATACAGTCGCTCCGCTGAGGTCGTTTCGGTCGAAAGCGTTGGTAAACGTAGTGTTGGCATATTGCTGAAAACTGGTGAATCGTTTCCGGGCAAAGGTTGGCATCTGATCATTCAATACGTCGCGAATCGGCCCGATGTGTTCTTCGCCTTGCAGGTAATGCGTCAGAATCGGATCAAGTTGACCATTACCATCAAAATCCTTGGCATACAGACGTAACGGCTCATGAGCCGACACGCGATACCGGGTATTCTGCCCCAAATTTCCTGCGATGTAATCCATATCGCCATCCAGATCGAAATCTGCCCCGACAAGCGAATTCCAAAGGCCCGTTACAGGCTCGTCCGTCTGTGTTTTTAAAGGCTGCACTGTCAACTTGCCCTTTTGATTTGACAGCAACGTAATAGGCATGAATTCACCCGCTACCAGCAGGTCTGCATCATTGTCGTTGTCGTAATCCGTCCATAAGGCGGCACAGACCATTCCAATCCGGCGCAGGCCAGGCGCTACCTGATCGGTTACGTCCGTGAAGCGAGGACCGACCGTTCTGCTTCCGTCATTCCGGAATAAATAACTGGCTGGCGCTAGTGGGTACTTTCCAACCTTTACGCGTCCGGCCCGAAACAGATCCAGGTCGCCGTCGCCATCAAAATCAGCCGCTACGACACACGAACCCGATGACGTAGTGAGCGGCAAAACACCCTGCGAACGCGTCAGTTTGCCGTGTCCATCATTCAAGTAGAGCCGGTCCTGATAAATCCCGCTACTGTCGGGCAATCGGCTTCCACCACTTACTACGTACAAATCCTGATCACCATCGCCGTCGGCATCGAAAAACAGCGACCCCATATCTTCGAGGTCATTGGCGCCCTGTTTCTGCTCGGTAAAATGACCCGGTGTTGATTGAAGAAATACCGATCGCGTTTGCCCGGCATCAGCTCCGACGAAAACATCATCCAGCCCGTTTCCATCAACATCAGCAACGGCCAGAGCGGGGCCATTTTTTGCATATACCTGAGGCAGCAACGGGGTTCGCTCAAAGTCGTTTAGGGGTGCCTCCTGATGCAGAAACGTAAGCCCAACACTTTTGCCATCAGTGGTTGTAAATAAGTGTGGGGCAAGGGGCAGGGGAGGAGGAACGAGGGCGGAGGGCTTATAGGTAACGTCATGTACGCGATCTGCTGCCAGTTGGCCAAGTTCCTGATACGTGCCGTCTGCCCAGCGGACTGAAACCGTTGCCGTTTTGTGTTTGCCTAAACCGGCATGGACGAACGGCTCCACCGATGATGTATAGCCTCGAATCGGATGGACTTCAACGGCTTGCGTCTGCCCATCAGGCGTCAGAATACGTACCTGTGCACCTAGTCCGTGAGCATCGGCGGGTAAGTGCAGACGTAGCGAATGATGCGTGACGGGTTTATTGGGCTGCACTGTTTCATTCCGGTACAAACCAGCTTCGCTGTCCATGTTGTTGATGACCAGATCCAGATCGCCATCGTTGTCTAAGTCGGCATAAGCAGCTCCGTTCGAGTAATTTAGTTCGCCGAAACCCCAGGCTTCCGATTTATCTTCAAAGGTCAAATCACCCCGATTGCGAAAGAGGTAATTATGGAGCTGAACAGTGGGGAGTTTATACAGTTCAGCCAGTGTCTGCTGTTGATTGCTAACCCGGCTCATCCCGAAACTCGATGCCTGGCTATTCAGGTATGCTACGTAATCCAGGTTGGTAATGTCGCGCCGATAGCCATTTGTTACGAATAAATCCTTCCAACCATCGTTGTCGAAATCGGCCAGTAACGGCGCCCAACTCCAGTCGGTGCGGAACACACCCGCCAGTTGCCCGATCTCACTGAAAACAGGTTGTCCGGCTGGACCTGTGCCCTGATTTAATTGGAGTGTGTTCCGAACGTATTCGTCCTGATAACCCTGCTGACGTGCGAGATGGAAGAACTCCCAGTTCGTTTTGATAAGCATCATTTTCTGTCGTGCGTTCGACTCGGGGAGCATATCAACCACCATGACGTCAGGCCTTATGTCGTTGTTTACGTCCTGAATATCAACCCCCATGCTGTTGTAACTGGTATGCTTAAAATAGTCGGCGGCCCGGTCAGTGAACGTACCGTTGTGGTTGTTGATGTACACTACGTCGTTCGACAGAAAATCGTTGGCGCAATAAATATCGGGCCAGCCATCCTGATTCAGATCGGCAATGGTCAGCCCTAATCCATACCCCTCCGCCAGAATACCAGCCTCACGGGAGACGTCGGTAAAATGCATGGGGGTAGGGGCATAGGGCAGAGGGTGATTCACTTGCTGTTTTTTACCCTTCCCCCTATGCCCTATGCCCTTTGCTCCATGCCCCTCATTCCGATACAACCGATCTGTGCTGGGGCCTTCGCCGTTCAGCCGTCGGGGGCGGATGGTGTTACGTCCGGTTCGTTCTACAGCGTTATTCAGGATATAACAATCCAAGTCGCCATCGCGGTCGTAGTCGAAAAAAGCGGACTGGGTATTCATGCCACTGTCAGCCAAACCATACTCAGCCGCCATTTCGCGGAATGTGGGCAACGTACCGGGTTGTTTTGACTGGTTGATGAACAGTAAATTATGCCGAACCGCCCGACTGGTATCAGGACCGGCTACACTGACGTAAATATCGGGCCAGCCATCCTGATTGACATCGGCGACACTTACGCCCGTACACCAGGCTTTGGTTGTGACGCCAGCCTGCGTGGTTACGTCCTGAAAGTTAAAACTGCCTTTGTTCAGATAAAGTCGACTCGTTACGTTATTTCCGGCGAAAAATAAGTCCTGTTTGCCATCGCGGTTGAAATCCCCGACACCGACGCCTGCGCCATTGTACATTGGATCGTATACATTAGCGTTCAACGTATCGTTTTCGAATGGCTGCATCTGGTTGTTAAAGGCAAGGCCCGACTCATCGGAACGAATCATCGTAAACAACGGATCAGTCGGTGAGCCAGACTGACAGGCCTGTAAGCCGATGAGGAAACTACCTAACAAAACAATACGATAAAACATGAATTGAGCGCGCAAAAACCAGGCTATTGCTATAAGGAAGCCTGCTTCAAATTTATCCCTACATAATAGCAGTATAAAAAGAAGAAGTAGTAAAAATGCGATAGCGAATCCAACAAGTTGTGGATACAAATCTGTAGCTTTAACAATATTTTTGCAGTCAGTGAACAGCGCACTTCTCTACCAACAAGCGACGGATTCTCAGATTTGGGATGATTTTCTGCATGGCAACAAGGCAGCGTATTCGTTTATGTATGAAAAATACGCGCCCATATTGTACAATTATGGCTATAAGATTGCCCAGAACCGCCAGATAACGGAAGACTGTCTTCAGGACCTGTTTCTAACCATTCTGGAAACGCGGGAACGATTAGGACGTACGGATTCCATTAAGTTTTATCTGATGCGGGCGCTCCGGCGCGACATTGTTCGTAAACTAACCAGCGAGCAGCGCTTTAACGGCGAACTGGATAGCCTCGATTTTACGATTGAATTTCATTACGAACCCACCTGGCTCGATGCGCAGATTTCGCAGGAGCAATCAACCCTGCTTCTTCAGGAGTTGAACAGCCTTCCCGCCCGTCAGAAAGAAGCGTTGTTTCTCAAATACTTCGACAACCTGAGCTACGAAGAAATTGCTGGCGTTATGTGTATCGAACAGACCTCGGCTTACAAAATCATCTATAAAGCCATTGCCTCGCTGCAGAAACGTATGCCAACCCATGTCGTTTTTCTGTTATTGGCACTCATCGGATAAAAATTAGCAAAAAAGCATTCAGTAAAAGAGATAATCTGCGCGTCAAGGCTCTTTGGTTGATAAAAACCTGCCTGAACCATGACCGTTAAACTCGCTCTCATCGCCATTGTGGGCGTTTGCCTCTTTCGTTCAGATGATACGACTGTAACCTGGCGTGAGCCGATTTTGATTGATAATCAGCCTACGTTTACTGATGCCGGGGGCGTATCGCACGCTGGTGGAACCGACCTGCGCAAACATGGCCTATATGGCTCCGAGTACGGGCGGATGGTGCATCTGAAAAACGGAAACTGGCTGTCGGCCTACACGATTTCGCGGAACAATGGGTATCAGCGCGATCCGAAAGGTGGACTGGAAATACAGGTTTCCCAAAGCACTGACAATGGCCAGACATGGAAAAATATCGCGATCCTGACCGATATAGGGCGCGACCTCGACAATGCCCAACTCTGTCAATTACCCAATGGGAATATTTTACTGGCCTGTCGGTCAGTACGTTGGCAGGAATCGTATCGGTTGCCCGTTTACGAAAGCACGGATAACGGCCAGACATGGGCCAAACGTAGCATGATTGATGCGGCCGAAGGGACGCCCGGCAGCCTGGGCAAACCCGACAAGGGCATTTATGAACCGCATATGGCTTTTCTGGTGGATGGGCGTCTGTCGGTGATGTATGCCAATGAAAAGCACGTAACCGAAAATCCGTCCTATAGCCAGATTATTTCGCAAAAAATCTCAACCGATATGGGGGGCAGTTGGGGGCCTGAAATCTGGGTAGCGTATGAACCCGGCCATAACGCGTCGCGACCGGGGATGCCCGTCTGGGATCGGATGAAAGATGGCCGCTACATGGTTGTTTACGAAATCTGCGGCCCTGAAAAATGTAACGTGTACTACAAAATCAGCCCGGACGGTGTTCAGTGGCCCGTGGGGTTAGGTACGCTGATTCCCGATCAACTAGGCGGTCCATATCTCCTTTCAATGACAGATGGCCGGTTGGTGGTTTCGTCCAACAGTAGTCATATTTCGGTTAGTAATGATTCCGGCAAGTCGTGGCAACGTATTGCCGATGCCTGGCCGAAAATGCTGTGGAGCAGTCTGTACCAGCCCGCCCCGAATCAGATCATCGTCATGAATTCAGTTGAACGTACCGGTGGTGGGCACAATGTGCAGATTCGCTTTGGACAACTGAATGCAGTGGCTGGAGAAAAAAGTAGCTGAATTGATCAGTAGCATTCAGCGGATAAAATTTTGTAAAAAAATAAGTTGCTCTGAGGGATAACCTGAGCCTATCGTCCCTTTTAACCATAATTCTGCCAGTTTTCGCCTATGAGTTCATTTTATACGCCTGATTATAGCCAGTATTCGACTAGCGATTTTGTGCTGGATGAATCGTTTCGCCGTTGGGTGCTTCAGCCCGACGAACAGACGATGTCGTTCTGGCACACATTCATGCTTCGATATCCCGACCAGCAGGCTATAATCAACGAGGCAAGTAGTATTTTACTCCATCTGCGCGTGCGTCATGACGATCTGGCCCACGCGAGTCAGGAACGTATCTGGCAGGTTCTGGAAGCCGCTTACGATCGGCAACCATTGCCTAACGATCAGCAGGCAAACCGCCCCAATTCTTTCCTGAAAAAGTTTGTGAATTATCCGTTCAGAAACTGGCGGGTGGCTGCTTCTTTAACGGGGTTATTACTGTTGGCGGGTGGTGGATGGGCCTGGAAACAATATTGGAAACGACAGGAAGTACATACCAGCTATGGCGAACAACTCAGCGTAACGCTGCCGGATGGCTCATTGGTTCGGCTCAATGGCAACTCGACGCTAATCTATCCGAACAACTGGCAAGAGCAGGGCGATCGGGAAGTGTGGCTCGAAGGGGAAGCGTTTTTCAACGTCGCTAAAAAGAAGTCTCCAGCCGGACGGCTAAAATTCATAACGCACACACCCAATCTGGATATTTCGGTATTGGGAACGCAGTTTAACGTAAACACACGACGAGGTAATACGCTGGTTGTGCTGGCCGAAGGGAAAGTAGAACTATCGAAGCCAAACGACAAGAAAGCTCACGTAATTCGGATGAAGCCCGGCGATCTGGCAATGGCTCAGGCCGGAATCGAACAGGTAGCGATTCAACCATCTAAACCCCAACTTCATACAGCCTGGATCAAAAACCAATTTGCTTTTGACAACATACCACTACGGGAAATTGCCCAGCAACTAAACGATACGTGGGGGGTAACGCTGATTTTTGAAGATAACGCCTTAGCCGACCGACGGTTTACAGGCAACCTGTCGAGTCAGGACCTGGAAACCTTGATAACGACCTTAGCTACCACCTTCGATCTGGAGGCCGATCGGAAGGGAAATGAAATTTATCTGCGCAGACCCTGAAAACGAATTACATGTATGCATAAGCTAAGCCTGTGATCTAACAACGTCTTTTTAACTCTATTTTTTGCATGAAAAAAATATCCTTAACCCTTTCATTCTGGATGGCAGGAACGGCACTGGTAACTTTACCATTTTCCGCAACTGCACAACTGCTGACCCGAGCCCAGGTCAACACGGAGCATCATCCAGTGGATGTCCGCCCGAATAAGGCGCGGTCGATCAAGAAAGCCCTGAATGAACTGGAGCGACGTTATAAAGTAAACTTCGCTTATGAAGAAAACCTGATTGCGGGGCGACTGACAGAGGCCGAAACGGAAGCGCCAACTCTGGAACAAAATCTGGAGCAACTGGTGAGCGAGCAGGGCCTCCGTTTTCGGAAAATCAAAGACAATCTTTACGTTATTCAGTCAGCCACTAAACCCGAACCCGTTACGGCAAACCCCCCGGTCGCGTCGGGCGAAAATCGTTCCGACGCAGTCCCTGAAGAAGTAGTTGCCCGACGTATCACCGGCCGGGTGACCGATGAGAACAACACGGGTTTGCCCGGTGCCAACGTCATCGAAAAAGGAACCAATAATGGTACTACAACAGATGCCGGGGGCAACTTCAGCCTTAATGTGAGCGACGCGGCTACAACACTGACCATCTCCAGTGTCGGGTATATCAGTCAGGAAGTTACTATCGGCAATCGTACGACTATCAACCTGCAGCTTGCGCCAGATAACCGAACCCTCGATGAAGTGGTGGTGGTATCGTATGGTACGGTAAAAAAATCGAATCTTACCGAAGCCGTAAGTATCGTGAATGTAGCCGATGCCAAGAAAGTGCAGGCGGCCTCGGTCGTTGACCAGATTCAGGGTCGGGCGGCTGGCGTTACGGTCGCTTCGACGGGTGGGCAGCCTGGTGCTACAGCCAGTATCAAAATTCGGGGGTCTAGTACGTTTGGCTCGAATCAGGACCCTATTTACATCATTGATGGAGTTATTATTGGCAGTGCCGCTGCCGACTTCAATCCCAATGATATTGAGACAGTTACCGTATTGAAAGATGCTGCCGCCACAGCCCTGTACGGATCGCGGGGGATGAACGGTGCTATTGTGATCACCACCAAACGGGGTAAAGCCGGCAAGGCGTTAATTGAATACAATGGCTATTACGGCGTGCAGAACATTGACCACAAGCTGCCCCTGGCGAAACGCGATCAGTATATCCGAACCTGGACGGCCGCTTACCAGAATGGTAAACTGCCCGTTCCGGATTTTGGCAAGGGCGGTTATGATACCGACTGGCAGGCTGAACTGATCAAACCCGGTGCGATTACCGATCATAACGTTAGTATTTCGGGTGGGGTTGACAACGGCGCGGGCAACAGCTCAAACTACCGGATTTCAGGCGGTTATTTCTCACAGGATGGCACGATCCGGGGGCGTAAACCCGATGGAACAGAAGTAAGTCCGTATTTCAAACGGTATTCGGCGCGGGTCAATGCCGGGACTACCCGGGGTAAACTTACCGTTGGTGAATCTGTATACTTAGCCTATACCAATGAACGGCGGGTAATCGGTCAGCCTTTTGACAATGTCATTCGGATGCCACCCACCATACCCGTTTTTGACCCGAACAATGCCAGTGGGTACGGATACGGTAATGCCGATAACGCTACGTTCGGCACCAATCCCATCGGTCAGCAGGCTAAAGATGATAATCTGGTTAACAGCTACAAACTGTTAGGTAATATATACGGCCAGTACGCTATTCTGCCCTGGTTGACGTACCGCCTGAGCGTAGGTCTGGATTTCAGCAGTTACCAGAATAAGTACTTTGCCCGGCCCGGCGCATTAAGCTATAACAGCCCCAGTGCACCCAACGGTATTCTCGACGACCGGAGTGGCCGATTCTTCAACACCCTGATCGAGAACACGCTGAACATCAGCAAAACCTTTGGTAAACATCAGTTTTCGGCCCTGTTGGGGTACACCCGTCAGCGCTTTGATCAGAACGAGATTTACTCGCATACAGAAGGCATTGTGGGTGAGTTTTATCAACAGGGCGCTGGTACGGCAAGCCCACGTACGGATGGTTTTTCCAGTATTTCCGGATTGATCTCGTATCTGGGTCGGGTCGATTATACCTTTAATGATAAATACAATATCGAAGCGAACCTGCGCCGGGATGCTTCATCGAACTTCCCCAAAGACAACCAGGTGGCGTACTTCCCGTCTGTGTCGGCTGCCTGGAACATCAACAAGGAAGCGTTCATGCAGAGTATAACCGCTATTGGTGATCTGCGTTTACGCGCCAGTTACGGGTCTGTGGGGAACCAGGCAATTGCGCCTTACTCACTCGATCCAACTATTCAGCCCAACCTGAACTACGTACTGGGTGGCGGTAACACAATCGTTCCGGGTGCGTCAAACCGGCAGCTTCAGAATTCAAATCTGAAATGGGAAAGCAAAACCACAACGGATGTGGGCCTTGATGCTACCTTCCTGAACGGGAAAATTCAGTTTCAGGCGGATTATTTTTATTCGCTCTCGAAAAACCTGCTTCTTCGTGTGCCTTTGCCCATTACGGCCGGTAACCAGGGCGATAACCCCTACGATAACCTCGGAAAGATTGAAAACAAAGGCTTTGAGCTAAGCGTAACCTATCAGGATAAGAAAGGCGATTTTCGATATAGCGTAAATGGCCAGCTAACCAGCATCAAAAACAAAGTTTTGCAGTTGGTGCCAAGTAACGGGAACCAGCCGCTGTATGGTTATGGTCAGATTACCCGTACGGCCGTAGATGGCCCGCTGGCAGCTTTCTACGTACTGCGGCAGGCGGGTATTTTCCAGAATCAGGCGGAGATCGACGCAGCAGCCAAACAACCGAACGTATCGCCGGGCGATGTGCGCTATGTCGATACGGATGGAAATGGTCAGATCAATAATGACGACCGGCAGATTGTTGGTACGCCTTTCCCGAAATTTGAATATGGTGCCAATGTTTCGCTGGCCTACAAAAACCTTGAGCTGACTATTTTCTTTCAGGGCGTATCGGGTAATTTACTCTTCAACCGGAGCCGTAACTGGACTGATCGCTTCGACGACGTTCAGAATGTTCGGTCGGACGTGACGTTCTGGACAGGTCCGGGCAGCTCTTCCACCACGCCCAAACCCATCAAAGGGGACCCCACGCTAAACCCTGCTTTTAATACCGACCGCTGGGTAGAGAGTGGTGCCTATGGCCGGATTCGGACCATGCAGCTAGCTTATAATTTCCCGGCAGGTATGCTGTCAAAATGGAAAATGGGTTCTGCCCGGGTGTATATAAACGCGCAAAATCTACTGACCATTACGAAATATTCGGGCTATAATCCGGATGTGATTGGCGATGTAGGGTCGGGGGCTCAAAACAGTAGTAACTATATCGGACGGGGTATCGACCAGGGCAACTATCCGGTGTCTCGCGTCATTAGTGCAGGGTTACAACTGAGCTTCTAGAAAAAAATCATTCGAACACTCGTATAACACGACTTCAATATGAATACGAAAACACTGGCGCTGACTGCGATGATGACCGGAGGAATCCTGCTCAGTTGCAGCGAGAGCAAACTGCTCGACCAGGTAAACCCCAATCAGGCCTCGACGGCGACATTCTGGAAAACTTCCGACGATGCCATCAAGGGCGTTAATGCCGCCTATAGCGCCATGCAGGACCGGCGGTTTTCGCTCTGGATACGTTTCCTGACTGATCTAAGCTCCGACGAAGGCTATAGCCAGAGTCCCTGGACTGATTTGGGTAACATCAGTAAATTCATCGTCACCGACTATAATATTCCGATGAATATTGAGCCCTTCCAGGCGGCTTATCAGGGAATCTACCGCACGAATCAGGTGCTGGAAAACGTACCAAACATCAAAATGGACGCTACGTTGCAAAAACGAATACTGGCCGAAGCCAAAGTGATTCGGGCGTATTTTTATTACAATATGGCGAATATCTGGGGAAACGTACCGCTGGTACTAAAGTCGCAGACACTAAGTGAACGCCCGGCGCAAAATACGCAGCAACAGGTTTTTGAACAGGTCATTAAAGACTGTCAGGAGGCTGCAGTTGATCTGCCCGACGGCTATACGGGCCTGGATGTAGGGCGTTTGCATAAGTACAGCGCTATTGCCCTGATTGGAAAGACTTACATGCAGCAGCGCAAATGGGCAGAAGCTGCCACAGCTTTGAAGCAGATTATTGACCAGACCCCCACGCGATTTGATTTGGTTCCTGATTATAAGGACAACTTTACGACTCTGCTGGAGAATAATAAAGAATCCTTGTTCGAGATTCAGTATTACGATGAAAACGAAAGTAAAGTAGGGGGAGCCGTTAACTATGACGTAGCGGGTGGGTCAGAATCCTCTGAACATGCTCAGTTTTTTGGCTTAAGAAACACCACTGGATTCGACAAAGGCGGTTGGTGCGACGGACAGCCGACGAAGTGGCTTTTAAACGAATTTCTGAAAGAAAAAGACAAGAACGGCAACAAAGACTACCGACTCGACTATACCATGTTCTATAGCGGTAGTACGCTAAAACCGCATGGTTATACCTATGCGGATCTGACCAGGTTGGCGGCCGGCAGTGATTACTTGCCGGAGCGGGACCGCTTCTGGATTAAATACACCAATTATTACCAGTCGACCGACAGCTATTTCTCAGGAATTAATGATCGGGTGATTCGTCTGGCGGATATTTATCTGCTGTACGCTGAAGCGCTCAACGAACAGGGGCAAACTGCGGCCGGTATTCCATTTGCGAATAGAGTTCGGGCGCGTGTTAACATGAACGCACTCCCTTTGACGATGACGCAGAACGATTTTCGGGTGCAGCTACGTCACGATCGGGTTGTTGAATTAGCGGGCGAAACACAGCGTTTCTGGGACATGAAACGGTACGGTATTCTTGGCCCCGAACTGGCCGGACCCGATGCCGGCAAGAAGCCAGCGAACGAATCTGATTTCGACACTGATTTCACTACGTACCAAAAAGGGAAAAGCGAACTTTATCCAATTCCGCTCTACGAAACCGACGCTAACCCAAACATCAAGCAAAATCCGGGCTGGTAATCAGCTTATTGCAGATATGCTAAATAAAAACCCCCGACAAAGCAGTTTGTCGGGGGTTTTTATTTAGCAAAATCGGTGTGATTATTTCTGGAACGAACCAAAGATGTAATCCCACATAGGCGTCGATACGCCGTAATTACTTTCGGGATTTTTATAGTGGTGAACGCTGTGGTTAATCCACAATTGCTTAAAGAAGTTTTTCGGTGGCGCGTAAGCATGAACGATAAAATGCGTAGCCAGATATCCCGAATAGCCAACCAGAAAACCCGGGAAGAACGCATAGGCCGCTTCGCCCATCATCAAAAAGAAGATACCAAAGAAGAAAGCCGCCACAAAAATGGCCAGCGCCGGAGGCATAGCCAGCCGGGTTTTATCTTTCGGATATTCGTGGTGAACACCGTGAAACGTATACTGGATTTTGGCACGCTGGGGCGTTGATGGCGCCAGATGGTAGAGGTAGCGGTGTAATACGTATTCGAACAGCGTAAAGACAAATAGCCCCCAGCAAACAGCAGCCCGATGGTTCCGTTACTCATGTCGGTATACGTAAAGGCATACCAGCCAAGAAACGCCGAAAGCACAAGCCACATGGAAATAGGTACCATGATGTGCGTCCGCGAAAGAGCCTCCAGAATCGGATTATCGAACAACTTTTTTGTACCGCTATTTTTAGGCCGGGTTTTACCGTGTCCCGCCATTGTTTGCAGTTTTTCCGTAGTTGACTCCATAAAGAAACAGGTTGATTAAAAAAGTAATAATACAATAACGTTGCTATTAATAACGGCTGATTAGAAATGCCCTATTTTTCTCAGGTGGCAGCCAAACTAGCGCTAACATAGCTCAATACCAAATTTGTGAGCACAAAAGTACAAGGAAAACAGGTTCATTACTCAAACTAGTAAATTTAGTTTACTATCTTGGTTATGTCTTACTTATCTCCAATTGATCAGAAATCTTCTCTTCCATGGCTTTTACGTCGCCTTTGGGCAGCTTCGGTCGGATGATAAGCCGGAGTGAATTGCTGTAAGTGAGGTAATTAGCCATCCAATTCAGAAAGATGAACAAACGGTTTTTTACCCCGACAATCGACATCAGGTGAACGAACAGCCAGGTTAACCAGGCAAAGAATCCCTGAAATTTTAAAAAAGGCAGATCCACCACCGCCAGACCCCGGCCAATGGTAGCCATTGTTCCTAAATCGTGGTACGTAAATTCTTCCGGTTGTTCATTACGGACCCAGTGCATCATATTCTTAGCCAGATGCCGCCCTTGCTGAATGGCAGGCTGCGCTACCTGCGGATGACCATTCGGCCACTTCTCTTCGGTCATCAGCGCTACGTCGCCAATTGCAAAAACATCCGTGAAACCCTGCACCTGATTGTATCGGTTCACCAGCACACGACCTCCGCGTCCGATAACTTCCGGCGGTAAACCAGCCAGCGGATTGGCTTTGACACCCGCTGCCCAGATCAGGTTGTTGGTCCGAAGTGTCGAGCCGTCATTCATGGTCACGGTACGTCCATCGAAATCCTTTACGCGCGTATTCAGGCGTACGTTTACCCCCAGCTTTTGCAGATAGGCCAGCGAATGTTCCTGCGAGTCGACAGACATTGGTCCAAGCAATTCCCCGCCAGATTCGATGAGGTAGATATCCATCATCTTGAAATCCAGCTCAGGATAATCTTTCGGTAATACGGTCTTGCGCATCTCGGCCAGTGTGCCACAAAGCTCCACACCGGTTGGGCCTCCGCCTACCACTACCACATCCATCAGCCCCTCTTTTTCGTCCAGCGTTTCGACACTCAGCGCATCTTCGAAATTCTGCAAAATCCGGTTGCGTAAGGCAATGGCCTCGGCCACCGACTTCATCGGCAAGGCTTTTTCGATGATGTTCTGCTGGTTGAAAAAATTGGTATCCGCACCAGTAGCCATAACCAGATAGTCGTACGTAACAGAGCCCAGGTCCGTATCAATGGTTTTGTCGGCCGGACGTATACCCGTTACGTTCGTTACCCGAATATGAACGTCTTTGCAGTCACCGAACACAGAGCGAAGCGGAAACAGAATGGAGTTGGCTTCCAGACCAGCCGTAGCTACCTGATAGTACAAGGGCTGGAATTCGTGGTAGTTTTGTTTATTAATCAGCACTACCTGGAACTCCTTTCGACGTGATAATTTGCGGGCCAGCTTCAGTCCACCAAACCCTGCGCCAACGATCACAATCCGCTTTCGGTCTGTTTTAGGTATGTTTGGATTCATTTGTTCAATGAATAATTGTTAATGAAGAATGGATAATTCATCAGGCATTATCCATTACGTTCTGCAAAACCCGCTCATAATGGGCTTCGTAAAGCGGCAAGATACGCGACAGCTCAAACTCTTTCGCTCTTGCCAGTGCGTTTTCTTTAAAGGTTGGCAGATTGGCATCGTCTAACACATAAAGGGCATTTTTTACCATGTCATCCACATCGCCAACCGGGCTCAGGAAGCCCGTTACCCCCTGAACGTTTAACTCGGGCAAGCCTCCCGCATCCGACGTAATGAGCGGTACTTCACAGGCGAGTGCTTCAAGGGCAGCCAGACCGAAGCTTTCATTTTCGGATGGCATCACAAACAGATCCGCTACCGAAAGCACCTCTTCAACGGCGTCCAGTTTCCCCAGAAAACGCACCTGGTCATAAATCCCCAGCTCACGTACCAACCGTTCGATTCGGGCACGTTCCGGGCCATCGCCCACGAGCAGAAGCTTGGCCGGTGTTTGCTGCTGAACGTGATAAAACATCATAACCGCGTCGTCGATTCGCTTCACACGCCTGAAATTTGATGTATGAACAATCAGCTTTTCTCCGTTTGGGCAAATTGCCTTCTTGAAATGTTCTTTCTGCTGTCGTTTGAACCGACTCAGGTCAACAAAGTTTGGAATTACCTCAATTTCACGATGAACGTTAAAATGTTTGTAGGTGTCCTGCCGCAGATTTTCGGAAACGGACGTAACCCCATCCGACTCATTAATGCTGAACGTAACGACGGGTTCATACGAAGCATCTTTACCAACCAGCGTAATGTCGGTACCGTGCAGTGTGGTTACTACGGGAATGTTCCGGCCCTGCGAGCGAAGAATCATTTTAGCCATATAAGCCGCTGATGCGTGTGGAATGGCGTAGTGAACGTGCAGCAGATCAACGTTTTCGTTCAGCACCACATTCACCATCTCGCTCGTCAGCGCGGATTCGTAGGGGGCATACTGAAACAGGGGGTAGGAGGGTATATTTACTTCATGGTAAAACACATTTTCATTGAAAAAATCGAGTCGCGGTGGTTGTTGGTACGTAATGAAGTGAATCTGGTGGCCATTTTTCGCCAAAGCCTTACCAAGTTCAGTAGCAACCACGCCACTTCCCCCGAAGGTTGGATAACACACAATGCCAATTTTCATGCGTGAGATATGAGTTTGTCTCTCAACAACAAACGGGAGTAAAAAGAATCCCTAAAGACTGGAGAAAAGGGTAAGAATGGGGGAAAGGGAATAAGGGAAGAAAAGAGGGGAGGAAAAAATAAAGGACGTAGTACCTGTAACTCGTTTCCATCCGCTCTTTCTTCCTCATACTCCGTTCCTCCTTCTTCTAAATTTTCTTATTTTTGATAAAAAAACGGTCATGGTGGCGCGTCAGTCCATACCTTTCTCGGCCTTCACATTCGGATTTCTGCGACTTATCCGCGTGCAGAACCTGTTGATTGTGGTGCTGACGCAGTTTCTGGCCCGGCTTTTTCTGGTTGGCTCTACAACAACCGGCCAGCCTACCAGTTATTTCCGTCTTCTGCTCGATCCATCGCTCTGGCTAATTTCCTTTTCTACAGTTTGTATTGCTGCTGCCGGTTACATCATCAATGATTATTTTGACATTAAAATTGATCTTATCAATAAGCCGCAGCGCGTAGTGATCGGGCGTTATCTCAAGCGTCGGGTGGCCATGGGTGTTCATCAGATACTGAATATAATTGGCTGTTTGATCGGGCTTTATCTGAGCAAATGGATTTTTCTGGCCGATGTAATTGCCGTATCGTCGCTGTGGTTCTATTCGGCTCAGTTCAAACGGCAGCCCTTAATTGGTAACATTATCGTTTCGCTCCTGACGGCTCTTTCGCTTATCGTTATGGCCATTTATTACCGTCATAATACGGGTATGCTGCTGATGTATGCGTTCTTTTCGTTTGGCATCTCAATGATACGTGAAATCATCAAAGACATGCAGGACATTCGGGGAGATGCCCGCTTTGGCTGCCGGACGTTGCCTATCGTATGGGGACTGCGCCGGACTAAATACCTGCTTTACGTATTGATTGGAGCTTTTGTCATCAGCCTTTTTTTATCGCTCTTCCACTGCAGAATTTCCGGCTGAATTTCATCTTTTTACTGCTTCTGATTCCGCTTACCTGGCTTACGTACCGGTTGGTTCTGGCCGATACCCGGCGTGATTTCGGCTACCTCAGTAATCTCTGTAAGCTGATTATGCTGCTCGGCGTTGTTAGCATGATTTGGGCATGAGGTTATTAATAATGGATATTCTTTACTGTGAAAGGATGATGGCCGCTCCGGCTTTCATTAGCCAGTAACATTTGCCGTTCCCTCAAGGGATTAGCGATCAAATTCAGCTTTAGGTTACCTTTGGCTTATACCAAACTAAACCGATTTGTTGCATGAAAACGCTTGTTCTTTCACTGCTTTTGATGACTACCGTATTGACCAGAAGCTGGTCTCAGGAGTGCATGGGTATGACGTTCAAAACGGGGATGGGTTTTGAGTTGAGTACGTTCAGTGCCAAAGACAAGCCTACCGGCAAAATCACCTATCAGGTAAAGGACGTTCATAAAGAAGGCAGCTCGACGGTGATGGATATTACGGCGCAGTTTCAGGATGAAAAAGGCAATCAGCGAGCCCCTTACGCGGTTCATTACACCTGCACGGGTAGTGAACTGATCGCCGATCTGTCGGGAATGATGCAGTCCATGCAGACCAACAATTCGAAAGATATGGAAATGAAGATGAAGTCCAATCAGTTGGTGTATCCGAACAAGCTCAGCGTCGGGCAGAAACTCAGCGATGGCCAAATGGAGGCTGAAATGATCGTTGGTGGGAACCCCATGAGTACAATGACCATGACGATGAAAAACCGCCAGGTCGACAGTCAGGAAAGTATTACGACGCCCGCCGGAACCTTCAATGCGTATAAAATCTCGTCAGATATGAATACGGAGAGCCGAGTTATGGGCATTCCCATTCGCGCAAACCTGCATGTGATTAGTTACAGAACTGATAATCAGATATTCGATGTTAAATCTGAGACCTATCGAAACGGTAAACTGATAGGCTATATGCTCCTGACAAAAATAAACTGACAGACTCATGGGCTGCGCCGATACACATCAGTCATTGAACCATTTAATTCCTTTGCCTATAATTTCTGAGTCATTTCGCAACTTTGTTGCAGAAAAGTCGGTTAACAAGAGTACAATTGCCGCAAAGCATTGTACTTTTGCGCTTGCTCATGAAAACAGATTTTCTCTCCCGCAAAGCTGACTATATTGGCATAACTGGCTCCATACTGTGTATTATTCACTGTTTGATTACGCCCGTTCTCCTGATGACGTCAGCTGTTTTTCAGGATGAACAACTGCGAATCGGCTATCTGAGTCTGGATTATGTCTTTATCGGCGTCAACATCATCGCCGTTTATTTTGCCACCCGGCATTACGCCCCAGCCATCATTAAAAAGAGTCTTTGGGGATTTTTAGGCTTGTTTACCATTGCCCTTCTTCTGGAAGACGTAGCGCCCGCCTTTGAGTACCTTGCATATCTGGCTTCGGCTGGCTTGGTTATCACTCACTTAATAAATATCCGGCAGCACCGTGTCAGTCACGTGCATTAAGTCTGAACCAGGATTTTATTAAGATTGTAAAGATTTTCAGGAGTGTTAAATCCTGTTCAATCTTTTAAATCTTGGTGGAATCCCGGTTCTAATTTGCGCTGAAGGCCCGGTTGTTGATGAACGTATCGTCGGAAAGGGTTTTCAGAAAAGCGATGACCTGTTTCTTTTCCGTGTCGGTGAGAGCAATACCCAGTTGTCCATTTAACTTAAGAGCTGGGTCGAGGGTGGGGCTGTCATTGACACCACTCCGATAATGATCAATCACCTGCTCCAGTGTAGTAAAACGACCATCGTGCATGTAAGGAAACGTCCGCTCGACGTTACGTAAGCTTGGTACTTTGAACTTCAGTCGGTCGGCTTCGTTCAACGTGATTTTGTAGCGCCCCTGATCATTGATGGCGGCAACAGGCAGGCCATTGTTCCGATAGCTTCTGTCCGTAAATAAATCGGTAGCGTGGCAGGTCGCGCATTTCTGCTGAAATACAGTCAAGCCGGCTACTTCATCACTGGTCAAATCGCCACCAGCCTCTTTCCGAACATATTTGTCGTACCGGGAGTCAGCCGAAACGAGCGTCAGCAAAAATTGTGAAATCGCTTTCAAAAAGCGGGCCGTCGTGACCGTATCGGAGCCGAACGCAGCTTTAAAAAGAGCCGGATATTTTGGACTCTTCTGCACTCGACTTAATGCATCCGAAAATTTAAGATCCATCTCAACGGCATTCTGAATCGGGGTCATGGGCAGTTCATCCAGACTGGTGACGCCCCCATCCCAGAAAAACTCGCGATCCCAGGCCAGGTTTTGTAAACCCGGTACGTTACGTGTTCCGAATTTGCCGCCAATACCATGACTGAGAGCGTGGTCGGAGTGGCCGAATCCCGCAAATTGCTGATGACAGAATCCACAGCTAACCGTCGTATCGCGCGAGAGCTGGGCATCGTAGAACAAGGATTTGCCTAAGGCTATTCCCTCAGCCGTTAAGGGATTGCTGGTTAAATCATAGATGACATCCGGAAAATTAGCCGGTTTTCGAAGCGCTACCGGCGTTGGCTTATACGTAACGCCACCTCCTCCCGTGCCCGGATCGGGCGTCGGGTCGGGTTCCTGGCTGGTTTTACAGGCCACCGCTAATCCAAACAAAAACAGGCTGACTGCAAGCCAGTTATATTTTGTTGATATGGTCGACGGTTTCCTCATAAATTCTTCTGCAACTGATCATAACTGATCATTTGCGCGTAATTGTCGGCAATACTGCCGGAAAAAGGCTCAAACATCACCGACGAATGCTGAGCTATACTCAAATGTGTTGTGCCGTTAAAAACCTTCAGCGCATCCGTTTTTAGACGGATTGTTGGCGTAACAACGGTTTCTACACTGGCTACATCGTTTCTAAACAAAATTGTTGCCGTTCGAAGGTTGTTGATCGTTTTCTTCCCATCGTAACCACCACCAAACCCGCCAACATGGTACAAAAACAGGTTGTTCTGGGTGGCGGGTGCTGCTGGCGACGTACCTTCCAG
Source organism: Spirosoma sp. KNUC1025 (assembly GCF_045160025.1). Lineage (GTDB taxonomy): Bacteria > Bacteroidota > Bacteroidia > Cytophagales > Spirosomataceae > Spirosoma. Next base: position 6,174,677 of record NZ_CP087139.1, on the reverse strand, counting down.
CTTCATGAAAATATAGCCGCTGTTCCATTCCCAATACATAGGGTCATGCGTGGTTAAACCAGGATCAAGAACGCCCGTACGTTTACTGATATCAGCCAGACTCCGTAAACTATCAACGCCAATCAGGAACGTAAGACCGGTATAATCGCCAGCGGGAACGTTAGTCAACGTAACGGTTTGTGAGGCAGGCAGATCTTCCTGAATAAGGAAATAGCTACTATCCTGTGGAACAACGTATTCGCTGCCATCCGCTTTGCGGAGCCGTATGTTACTGACGAAATAATTAAATCGTGTAAGCGTAAAGGATTCCCCGGCCGCATTCTGATACGTATCGGAGCCTAACTTCAAGTCCGACGAGCCAACCATATTGTCGAAAACAATACGCATCCGGCCCGTCGTAGCCGGATCAAATGACGTATCGTTATCGGGCGTATCGCAGCTAACAACAGCCAACGCGATAACCAGCGCCGATAGTAAACTAAGCAGAAAAGTAGTTTTCATGACATGCGCGTAAAAACATATACAGTAAGGTAACGCACATAAAATCAAAATCATGTGAGTGAAATAGATTAAATAATGATGAGAGCACTGGTTGTAAAGCTTATTAAAATGGAGTTCGATGTCTGTTTTTAGCCAGGCACAGCCAGTTGACAACTGTAATTTTATCTGCTGTTACGCCTTTAGATTTATATTATATTTTGAATTTATTGTAATTAAAGAGAAATAATAGAAGTAGATAGGCTTTAGCGGGAAATAATATTTGAGACAGTCTGAATGCACTGTATATTTGATAAGTTCGTAAGCGGTACAACAAAACAGACGGCATAACTCACCTCCCTCTTTTTCCTGTTTGTGAGTTCCTGACTACTCAGAAAGATATTCGTTACTCTATCAATTGATGTGTTAAGACCAACGTTCTCCTATGGCAATCAATCGTCGTGACTGGCTCCGGGCCAGTATGTTATCTGGTCTGAGTCTGGCAGCTGCGCCAGCCGCCTTTTGCGAACCGGAACCCGAAATGCCTGTTGGCTACAAAGCTCCTAAAGGTGCTCAGAAAGCCCGGTTGTCGGCCAACGAGAACCCCTATGGCCCCTCGCCAAAGGCATTGAAAACCATTACAGAAGCTGCTCCGGATGGGTATTTGTATGCAATGGAGTATGCCCGTCAGTTTCGTAAACAGGTGGCCGAAACGGAAGGCGTACCCGAAGACTACGTTCTGCTGGGAGCTGGTTCGGGCGAACTGCTGACGGCGGCTTCGCTGTGGGCCGCTTACCGGCCAAATGCGGGACGTACCATTGTGGCACCAGACCCAACCTTTGACCAGCTTCCTCGTGCGGCTATGAAACATGGCATTACTATGGATCGTGTGCCACTTGTAGCGGCCGACGGGTACGATATCAATCTGAACAAACTCAACGAGCGGGTAGGTAGCCAGACCGGCATGGTATACCTCTGTAACCCTAACAACCCAACGGCTATTATCGTGGATCCGGCCAAACTGCGGGCATTCTGCGAATCCGTTGGCGCGAAGACGCCGATTCTGGTAGACGAAGCCTACATTGATTATACGCCCGATCCGAAAGCTTATTCCATGGTCGACATGGTGAAGAAAGGAAGCAATGTGATCATCACGAAAACCTTCTCGAAAGTACACGGCTTTGCTGGACTTCGGACGGGTTACATGATCGCCAAACCGGAATTGCTCGAACAGATTGCTAAATTTTCCACTAGTGGCAGTGGCATGAGCATGACTACGCTGCGGGCGGCAATGGTGAGCTTGCAGGACAAGGATTTTGTGAAGTTTTCGCTGGGTAAGGCTAAAGAATCGAAAGACTATCTGTACGGCGTACTGAAGCAGCATAATTATGAACCGCTGCCATCGGGGGCCAACTTTGTGATGTTTCCGATTCGGATGAAAGGCGAAGATTTCGTTGGCCGGATGATGGAGCAGGGCGTAAGTATCCGGCAATGGAAATTCGACGGTCAATACTGGTGTCGCGTAAGCCTCGGCACAATGGATCAGATGAAAGCCTTCGCTGATGGGCTAAAAACAATTTCGTAAAAGACACGTAGCGTGGCCGAAGAACAGGCCAATAAAACTCATTGAAAGGCAAGTGGTGACATTCTGTGTCACCACTTTTTTTATGGAATTTTTCAACAATACTCTGGTTAATACTGACAGTACGGTATCTCACAGATAAACGATTTTTCTACCGTGTCGTTCCGTTCAAATAGACCCATAGGACTGGTAGCAATCTTAGCTATTTACGGGCTTAATCTAACGTAGCGCGAACTAAACCCGAGCATTAGTCATTAGTCCATGTTACGTTATTATTTGATTGCAACCCTTTTTGTTGGATCAATCCGTAGCCATAGTAGCGCACTGACGAGCAGGCAACCCGCAATCATAAAAAGTGGGTAATTGAAATTGTTGGTTTGCTTGACAATGGTACCAAACAGGATGGTAATGAAAAAGCCGCCCAGTTGCCCCGCGAAGTTCATCGATCCTGCCACCGTTCCCGAATTTCGCTGGCCAATATCGACGCATACGGCAAACGCTACGGGTAACGCCAGATCTTTCGACAAGACGCACATAGCCAGTAAATAGCCAGCTGTCTGGTTGTCAGTTGTTAAGCCTGCCAGCAGAAAAAACAGACTCGATAGCCCCAGGCCGCCTATACCTACTGCCCGGCGTCCTATTTTCAGACCATACCGTTTGGTCAGTGCGTCACTTAACACACCACCGACCAGGCAACCAATAGCTCCCAGAAAGTACGAAAGGGAAATGAAATTTTTGGTTTGGTCTTCGGTCATTCCCCGTCCTTCCTGAAAATACACCGACGACCAGTTCGTGAAGAAATACGACCCGTAAAAAAACAGATGGCACATCAGCATCAGCGCCCATAAATCGGGGTTGCGGATAATGGTTGTCCAGGGGATGCGGTGGTCTGTAGGCTTGCTGCTACGTTCGGCCTCTATCTTTTTTACCTCTTCGTCGCTGATTCCTGCTTTTTCGGAGGGCTCATCGCGAAACCAGCTGTACCAGCTTACGGCCCATATGACGCCTAAAACGCCTAATACCGCAAAGGCCCACCGCCAGCCTACCGCATGAACCAGCGGAATCACAACCAGCGGAGTCAACGAACCACCCAGGCGTCCGGCGGCCCATATAGCCGACTGGGCGCGTCCAACTTCCACAGCAGGAAACCAGCGGGCAATTACGATCGACGCATTGGGATAAGCTCCTGCTTCACCAATTCCGAACAGAAACCGAACGACAAGCAGATACAGGAAATTGAAAGCCGTGCCGGTAAGGGCTGTAAACCCCGACCACCACAGCACAACCCGCGTCAGAACACGCCGGGGACCAATTTTGTCGCCGAGGGCGCCGGTAGGAATTTCGAACAGCGCGTAAGCCAGCGAAAAGCTTCCCAGTATCCAGCCAAATTGTTCGTTATCGAGCTGTAAATCCGTTTTTACATACTTGCTTACTACGTTCATACAAACGCGGTCGAGGTAAGTAATGGTTGAGAGCAGGAATAAGCCCGTAAGAACGCGGTAGCGGACCTTCATAAGACGCAGGGGAGGGGAGTAGAGGGAAAGACCAAAAATACTTATGGGTTTGTCATTATACCCACCGACGACCAACGTATTTTTACAGCATGTCAATTGTATCCATCGCTCCACTTACTGAAAGCCTGCCTGCTTTCCTCGATTCTCATGATTTTTCGGACATCGCCGTTATTGCCGACAATCATACGTTCCGCTATTGTTACCCCGAACTAAAACCCCTTTTGCCGAAGCATACGCTTATTCGCATTAAATCAGGGAAGAACAAAAACACCTTGCCACCTGTGAACTGATCTGGGAGGCTCTGACACGGGCCAATTTTGATCGCTATGGGCTGGTCATCAACCTGGGCGGGGGGGTCATTGGCGATATGGGTGGTTTTTGTGCCGCTACGTATAAGCGGGGTATCGCTTTTGTCCAGCTGCCCACTACGTTACTGGCCCAGGTCGATGCCAGTGTGGGCGGCAAGCTCGGTATCGATTTCCGGGGCTTCAAAAACCATATTGGCGTCTTTCAGCAGCCCGATGCCGTGCTGATCGATCCGGCGTTTCTGGCTACGTTGCCCGAGCGCGAATTACGGTCGGGTTTTGCAGAAGTAATCAAGCATTGTCTGATTGCGGATGCCAATATGTGGGAGGTGATACGTCGACGTGAACTGGATGAACAGGACTGGCCGACTCTGGTGGCTCATTCCGTAGCGGTGAAGAAGCGTGTGGTGGCTGAGGACCCTACTGAAAAGGGCATACGCAAGATTTTAAACTTTGGTCATACACTCGGCCATGCTGTAGAAACCTACTTTCTGACCCAGTCCCGAAAGCGCTTGCTACACGGCGAAGCCATAGCGGTAGGCATGGTTGCCGAAGCTTTTATTGCGTTTCACAAAAAAATGATCGATCAATCGCTGTTGGACGCAACCGAAGAGTACCTTTTTTCCGTATATGGGAATGTGAAGATACTGGATGAGGATATTGAGCCGATTCTGGCGCTGACTCTTCAGGACAAAAAAAACCGGGGCAATCAGGTTCGTATGGCGTTGCTGGATGGACCTGGAAGTTGTACCTATGATGTCACCGTAACAACCGCCGAAATGCGTCGGGGACTGGAGTTTTACCGGGGCCTAACTAAGAATTAAATTTTGGTGAATACTTCATTGTTTGCCAAACATTTACGATTATATTTGGGTTCGACCAACAAAGTATCGTCATTATATAGATTAACCTAATTCGTCTATTGAAAACATTTTACAACTGTGGGTATGAAAAAGTGCATCGGAATTCTCTTTACCCTGGCCGCTCTTGCTCTGGCGGGCTGTTCGTCGAGTCGGTTATTTGTGGAGCATGATTACAGCTACGAAGGCCATTTCAAAAACTACGAATCCTTTAATTTCCTGGAGTGCGAATTTGTCGACTCCACCCTGCTTTGTTCCGACATTCAGGATGCCATTCGGCACCAAATGGAAGCGCGGGGATACCGTGTCAGTAACCGTAATCCAAATCTCCTGATTTCGTATAATATCTTCCGCTCCGATCTTCGTTTCCGGGGGTATCAGCAGCCTGTTATTAAAGACTGGGTTGTTCGGGAAGATGATGACGCTACATACAAACGTATTGATTACAACCTGGACGAAGGTACGCTGATGATTTCGCTCATTGATGCCGAATCGTACCAAGTGATATGGAAAGGTTATGCCTCCAAGATGATGCGCAACCAGAATTTCAAGAATAACTATTTCAAAGGCATTGTCCGGTCAATTTTCGACCAGTATCCGTTGATGGCGACAGTCAAATAGTGGATGAGTGTATAATGAATAATGGGTAATGTATAATGACTGTTTATAGCATTATATATTACCCATTATTCATTACCTGGTTAACTCCTTAAAAATTCCTTCCAGCGAATTTTCCTGTTGACGAAGCCCCACCAGCGTAAGATTTTGATCGGCGGCAAGTCGAAAAATAGTTACCCGTAAATCGGTAGTTGGGCTGGCCGTAATGCGGTATTGACCCTTTCCCAAAGGTTCTACCCGTTCAACACCCGGAATGGTGCTCAGTACGTTGGCGGATGGTAACTCACTTTCAAATTCTGCCACCACGACAATACCTTCACTGGCTGAAGCACTTCGTAATTGGCTCAGAGTAGCATCTGCCACAATTTTACCCCGATTGATAATCACCACCCGGTCGCAGATGGCCTCGACTTCCTGCATGATATGGGTTGAGAAAAGCACCGTTTTATCGCGCCCGGCATCCCGTATAACCTGACGAATTTCAGCTAATTGGTTGGGATCTAACCCCGTTGTTGGCTCATCCAGAATCAGAACGGGCGGATTATGAATCAATGCCTGCGCCAGCCCAACGCGCTGCCGATATCCTTTGGAAAGCTGCCCGATCTGTTTGTGCTGCTCTCGGCCCAAACCAACCAGCTCGATCATGTCGGTGATACGTTGGGTTAATGCCGAACCCGCCAGACCATGTAGGGACCCCGCAAAGCGCAGGTATTCTTTGACGTACATATCCAGATAGAGCGGATTATGCTCAGGCAGGTAGCCGACGCTCCGTCGAACGTCCATCGGGTGGGTCCGAACGTCGAACCCATTGACATCTACCGTCCCGTCGGTTGGGGGAATATAGCCTGTTGCAATTTTCATGGTTGTGGATTTTCCGGCACCATTTGGGCCTAGAAAGCCAACAATTTCGCCGGGCTTTACCACCAGTGAAATCTGGTCGACGGCACGTTGTTGTTTATATTCCTTGGTAAGATTTTGAACTCGGATGGACATACGCTACAGTTACTGCTGACTAATGAACGACGGATTCTGGACGATTGGCATACGATGAATGGGAACGCACAGACAAAAAACCGGAAAGAATTTCTATTTTTAGCGGTTTAACACCAATAGACACTGTTTTTCTTCATCAGCCCATGTCGCTTTTTCGCAAAAAGACCGTAACACAAATTTTAAGTGATGCCTCAGAAGGGGAGTCAAGTAAGCTGGTGAAGACCCTGGGTGTTCGTGACCTGACTTCATTTGGCATTGCTGCAATCATTGGGGCCGGTATTTTTAGTACCATTGGTCTGGCCAGTTATAATGGTGGCCCGGCCGTATCGCTGCTGTTTGTCTTTACGGCCATTGCGTGTGTGTTTACGGCCTTAAGTTACGCCCAGTTTGCCAGTACCGTACCCGTGAGTGGCAGCGCTTATACATATGCCTACGTAGCCTTTGGGGAGATTTTTGCCTGGGTTATTGGCTGGGCACTCATTCTCGAATATGCTGTCAGTAATATGGTTGTCGCCATTTCCTGGTCGGAGTATTTCACCTCGATGCTGAGCGGCTTTGGCATTACGTTTCCAAAATACTTCGCTACAGACTATGGCTCCGCAGCCCGCGCTTTCGAACTGGTGCAACAAACCAAACAGGCGGGTACTGACCTTGCTACGTTGCCCGAAAATACACGTTTGCTGGCAGATGCCTATGCCAATGCTCCAGTGATTGGTAATCTCCATCTGATTGCCAACCTGCCTGCCGGAGCCATTACGGTACTGATTACGGCCCTGGTGTATATCGGCATTAAGGAATCACGTACGGCGAGTAATATTCTGGTTGTGCTCAAGTTAGCTGTCATTGGACTGGTCATTGGTGTAGGCGCTTTTTATGTGAAACCCGCCAACTGGTCGCCCTTTGCGCCCAATGGGGTGTCGGGTGTACTGAGTGGGGTGGCATCGGTGTTTTTTGCCTTTATTGGGTTCGACTCTATTTCAACGACGGCCGAAGAGTGTAAGAATCCCCAACGCGATCTGCCCCGCGCCATGCTCTATTGCCTGGGTATCTGCACGGTTCTCTACGTGCTGATTACCCTGGTCCTGACAGGCATGGTCAACTACAAAGAATTAGGTGTGAGTGACCCACTGGCTTATGTATTTCAGAAAGTAAACCTCGATTTTGTAGCTGGCGTAATTTCAGTCAGTGCGGTTGTCGCAATCACGAGTGCGTTGCTGGTTTATCAACTCGGCCAACCGCGCATCTGGATGACGATGAGCCGCGATGGTTTGCTCTGGAAACGGTTTTCACGAATTCATCCTAAATACAAAACACCTTCGTTTGCTACTATCGTTACGGGTTTTCTGGTGGCCGTCCCATCATTGTTCATGGATCTGAAATTCTTTGTTGATCTGACCAGCGTCGGGACGTTTTTTGCGTTCATTCTTGTTTGCGCCGGAATTTTATACCTGGATGCCAAGGGGCTTACAGCGCAGTCGAAATTCAAGGTGCCCTATATTAATGGCAAGTATATTATTGGGGTAGTTTTATTAGCCGTACTGGCGTATGCCTTAACGAAGGGTGAAGCCTTACAAACGTTAGAAAGCAAGCCGTTACTAGTGGTATTCTGGGGTGTATGGGCGATTCTTGCTATCCAGGGCTTTCGGTATAATTTCTCGTTGCTGCCCGTCATTGGCGTGCTAACCAACCTTTATCTGATGACTGAATTAGGCGCTAGCAACTGGAAGATTTTCGGTATCTGGCTGGTTATCGGCCTGGTCATTTATTTTTCGTACGGATTCCGGAAAAGTAAGCTGGCGAAAGAGGAGAACGCGGTAGGGATAGAATAGTGTTATTAGCAAAAACAATAAAGCAATGAAGGTTACAATTGAAGTGGACGACCAGGATAAGCTGGAAACTCTGATGGAGTGGCTTCGGGAGAATAAATTTCTTGATGAACTCTCTGTAAAAGCCAGCAGGGGCGATTCTAGACCAGAGATTACAAAGGGCGATAAAAGCACTGATCCAACTGCTTTGTTTGGTATATGGAAAGATAATCCAAGAACGCTGGAAGGAATCCGTAAAGATGCTTGGGGAGATCGGCTATGATTCTGTGTGACACAAATGTGTTTATTCACGCATTTAACCAGCATCAACCCACAATTGACTTGCTAGCTTCGATTGGCTTTGACAATATTGTGCTTTCTTCTGTTTCAGTAATGGAGCTGTACCGAGGAATGCGTAACAAAGCTGAATTGTTGGCAATGCGTAAAAAACTAGTATTCTATGACGTCATTCAAATTACTGCCGAAACTTCTGGGAAGGCTATCGAACTAATGGCACAATTCAGACTTAGTCATGATTTACGCATTCCTGACGCGCTAATCGGAGCAACGGCATTAGTGACCGGCATTCCACTTTTTACGTACAATACCAAAGATTTTGCCTTTATGCCGGGAATTGTGCTTCACGAGCCTTAGTGCTCATACTGTTATCACTTCCCAAAAAACATAATATGCTGCTGAGGGAGCCGATCGTCATTTTTCAGAAGTTTCAGCCCAGCCGCTTTCATTTCTTTAGTTGCCTGTGCCACGCTGAGTTTATGTAATTCCTTGATCGGTACGTTTGGGTCTTCAGCGCGGTACTCAACCAGTACGATACGGCCGCCCGGTTTCAGTGCCGACACAATATGGTTCATCATTTCGCGCGGGTACGAAAACTCATGGTAAGCATCGATCAGAATGGCCATATCAATACTATTGGCCGCTAATTTAGGATCAGACTCGGTGCCTAGAACAGGCGTTACGTTTGTAAACTTTCGTTTGACTTTCCCTTCGTTCAGGTACTCAATCATCTCCGGTTGGATATCCACGGCCAGCACCTTCCCCTGGGGTATTTCGGGTGCCATCAGAAACGTAAAGAAACCTGTTCCGGCACCAATATCAGCCACTACGTCCGTTGGTTTCAGGTTGAGTGCTTTCAGTAATAAATCGGTACGTTCTTCCCGCTCCCGCTCCGGCCGTTCGAGCCATGATGCGCCAAGGTGCCCCATAACCTGTGCGATCTCACGACCCATATAGGTTTTTCCAATCCCGTCGCGCGTAGCGTTTCGATACTGGTAGTATTTGGCACTATCGGCAGGTGACGACTTAGTAACTGTTTGCTGAGAGCTTCCCTGACCACAGGACAGCAAAGAAACGAGTAGTAAAATCCAGAGACGATCCATAATTTGGCAGGGGTTAAAGCTAAACAACCCCTTGTTAGAAACGGTTGTTCAAGAAAATCAAATACGCCTGATTATGAATCTCATTCTACATTTACTGCTCGATGCGGCCGTGATTTTCGGCCTGGCTTACCTGATGCCTCAGGTTGATGTTAAAAACTTTGGAACGGCCCTTCTGATCGCTGTACTCCTTGGCCTGCTCAATTTTTTTATAGGCTGGATCATTCGCTTCCCGTTGAACCTGGTCACCTTTTTCCTGCTGACCGGTATTGTTCGGATTGTGGTTACAGCGGTTTTACTGAAGCTGATCGACAAATTTATGGATAGTTTTACCATCGTTGGTTTCTGGCCCGCTCTCGTCATTGCGTTGGCTGTCGCTGTGGCGGGAATGCTTATTGATCGCTCAGCCCCAACACCGGAAATGGTTGAATCGGGTTATGAGGTAAGTCGGTATATAATCCGGCTGGTTGTGTGAATTGGTCACTGGTCATTAGTACTGTCAGCCAATGACCAGTGACAGCGAAGCGTAATGACCATTGACCAGCAACTAAAAAAGCCGCACCATTGCTGATGCGGCTTTTTCAAGTTCAGATGTATTCAAAAATTAATCGCTACGTCGGCCACCCATCAACAGACTGGCGTAATACAGCAACGTAGCGAGCGAACCAAGCGCGGCCACTACGTATGTCATGGCGGCCCACCAGAGAGCATCTTTCGCAAAACCGTATTCACGCTGGTTGACAACGCCGTTTGTCTGAATCCAGGCCAACGCTCTGCGGCTGGCGTCAAACTCAACGGGTAGGGTTATAAACGAAAATAAAGTTGTCAGCGCAAAAAGTCCTACACCAATTGCCAGTGGGATCGGTGTGGTTTGCAGCAGCAAAATGCCACCCAGCAGCACCCATTGCAAATAGCGTGATGAAACCGTGAGTACAGGCACCATTGCCGAACGGAGTTTTAAGGGCGCATAGGCAACCTGATGCTGTACAGCGTGTCCGCATTCGTGCGAAGCAACAGCCGCAGCAGCTACGCTCCGGCCATAATACACGTCGGCACTCAGGTTAACGGTTTTTTCTTCCGGGTTATAATGGTCGGTGAGCATACCTTCTACCGATACAACACGGACGTCATAAATGCCGTTTTGCCGTAGCATGGTCTGGGCCACTTCGGCACCGCTCATGCCATTGCTCAGGCCAATTTGAGAGTATTCGTTGAATTTGCTTCGCAAACGCCAGCTCACAAAGGCACTGGCGCCGAAGATAAGTATCATAATTAACCAGATCATCGTCAATTAGTCAGGTTTGGTTTTAATAAAACGACTAACATATTGCGTCGTTAGTAATAGAACAACAGTTGGGATTAAAAAGTATCCCAACTCTTCGCCATTTATCCAATTCCAGCACCATTCAACAAGCCCTACGCCCAGTTGGATTCGCCGAAGCTGTGCTAATAGCTTTGTTTGATACGTTCGATAAGCTTGGTTGTTGAGTAACCGGGCACTAGCTCGATCGTTTCAACCCGCCCGCCCCGGCCCAATACAAAGTCGGCACCGACGATGGTCGCTACCGTATAATCGTTGCCTTTGACCAGCACATCCGGGCGTACGGCTTCAATAAGCTCCAGCGGAGTCGGTTCGCCAAATAGCGTAACGGCATCAACAAATTCGAGGGCGGCCATAAGCCGGGCACGGGCATATTCATTGACAACAGGACGTAACGGGCCTTTGATGCAACTGACGGATGCATCCGTGTTAAGCCCCAAAATTAACCGGTCGCCAAGATGACGGGCTTTTTCGAGGTAGTCGATATGACCCAGATGAACAATGTCGAAACAACCGTTGGTAAAAACAATCTGCTGCCCATCGGCACGCCATCGATCCGCCTGAGCAATCGCCTGCTCGCGGGTTAGAATTTTGGATTCAGTCATAAAGTGAAAGTCGGCAATTATCGTTCCAGCCGGATTGCCTTTGGATCGTCCAGAACGTCGGGGAGGTCGGTAGTTTTATTTCGACGTAGCAATACGACCAGTAGCGCCAGTATGCCCAGAATGATAATCATGATGGTCGAAACCCCGTGAATGAATGTCGCTAGTACCTGCCCGTCCTGACTGGTTAGTCCGTACAGAAGCGCAACCTGCCCAACCAGTAAATGAAACGAGCCAATTCCTCCCGGCGTAGGCGCTGCCATTCCCAGCGAACCCACCACCAAAATGGTCAGTCCGGCTAGTGGACCGAGGTTCGTTGTGGCTGGCATGGCAAAAAACAGACTGAACGACATCAGATAATACATCGTCCAGATAAGCAGAGTGTGTAGAACGAAGGCACCTGGCCGACGTAGCTTACGGACACTCAACAGGCCAGCCAGCAGCCCTTTGGCGAAACCGCTGACTTTTTGATAAAGCGGATGCCTACCCAGTGCTTCACGATATCGATTGAATAAGAACCAGCCCAGCAACGCTACGCCCAGCAGACCTGCGACGACCAACAGCAGAATTCCCGAACCGCTGGAGCCTTTGGGAAGCTTACCACCCAGAAATTCCATGAAGAACTGACTCAGCCGGTTAAACTCCAGGATGAACGTAGCACCGAGCAAAAGCATCAGCATTAGCAGGTCAAACAGCCGTTCGGCTACCACCGTGCCAAAACTAACGTTGACCGGAACGCCGGATAGCCGGTAAAGCGTACCGCAGCGGGCCACTTCGCCAGCCCTGGGCAGGGCAAGGTTAGCCAGATAGCCGGTTAAAACGCTGGCCGTCGTATCAAGCGAGTTTGTTCGCTGCGGAATAACCGGTTCCAGTAAGATACGCCACCGTTCGGCCCGGCTCCAGTGGGCTACTATGGTAAATAAGGCAGACAGCAATACCCAGCGATAATCGGCCGCGCTGATTTTTTTCCATAAGTCGCCTGCATCGAGGTGACTTTGCTTGAATGTGAACCAGAGCAATCCCCCCGCAATGGCCAGCGAGATAAGGTACTTAAGGATATTTTTTAAATTCATAAGCCAGTAACGCGGATTACCAACCGCGTTGAAGTGAATGAAATCGCGGCTTTCAATCCGCGTTACTTAGCTGCAAAGTAACGGAGTTTCGGTTAAAAGGCTGTTAATCCTTTACCAGCCGGTTGTTATCATCCGGGAAAACGACAGTTGGTTTAAAGCTTTTTGCTTCATCGGCCGTCATCATAGCGTACGAGATGATGATAATGATATCGCCAACCTGCGCGCGTCGGGCGGCTGCTCCGTTGAGGCAAATAATGCCCGAGCCGCGCTCGCCTTTGATTACATAGGTCACGAGCCGCTCCCCATTATTGTTGTTGACGACGTGCACCTGCTCATTTTCCAGCAAACCAGCTGCATCCATCAGATCTTCGTCAATCGTAATACTTCCGACGTAATTGAGTTCTGCCTGCGTGACTTTGACGCGGTGCAGCTTCGACTTTAATACGGTAAGAAACATGATTTGTTAAATAATGCCGCCCGAGCCCTGAACGTAGCAATAGCTATCCTTAGCGAACGGCACCCCAAAAACAGCCTTGCCTACGGCTTGGTTCCGGCAGGAAGCGTCAAGCCGGAATAGCCTTTGCTGTTGTTAATACACGGCCATTTCGGGTTCGATATCCCGCGCCCAGGCATTGATACCCCCTTCGAGGTTGTACAGATTGGTCAGACCATCCTGTGCGTAGAGGTATTGAGCTACGTTGGCTGAGCGGATACCGTGGTGGCAATACACGACAACCGGCCGGTCGGTCGGGATACGTTTGCGGTTGTTCGGTATCATATCGATCGGAATCAGTACGGCACCTTCTAAGTGGCAAAGGTCATATTCGGGCCGCTCGCGGACGTCCAGCAGGAAGATGTTGTCGCCTTCGGCCAATCGTTCGGCTAACTCACGAGCCGACATTTTCTGTGGCCCCTGCGAACCGGGATCAGGTCGTACTCCGGCCGTAGCCAATCCCTGTTCAGCAAGCTCTTCGGCATTGATCTGACGCCTGGCTTTTATTTTTTGCTGACTCATTGCCAACAAATCGATCATCAACAGATGCTCGGTGAGTGGTTCGCCGATTTCCGTTATGAGCTTAATTACTTCATTGGCCTGATACGTACCGATAACGCCCGGCAAGACGCCCAGTACGCCCGTTACGTTGCAATTCGGAATTTCGATTTCGTTGGGATACTCAGGGAACAGACAGCGGTACGTAGGCCCTTTCCGACCATTTTTAAGATCGGCGTTCAAAACGGCAACCTGTCCTTCGAAGCGGTGGATGGCGCCGTATACGAAGGGTTTATCCAACGTAACACAGATATCGTTTACCAGATACCGCACCTTGAAATTATCGGTGCAGTCGACCACTACGTCATATTCGTCAATAATGGCGCGGGCATTGCTGATATCGAGCGCCATGGTGTAGGTATCAAAATTGATTTCGGGATTAAGCCGTTTGAGGTGATTGACAGCAATTTTGGCTTTGGGTTTGCCGACCTCATCGGTTGTGTAAATCACCTGCCTTTGCAGATTGCTCAGGTCCACTACGTCCGGATCAATAACGCCAATTCTGCCAACGCCAGCAGCTGTCAGGTACAGGAGAACCGGACAGCCTAACCCACCGGCTCCCACAACCAGTACGCGGGAATTTTTTAGTCGTAACTGACCTTGTGCGCCTATTTCGGGTAAGTTCAGGTGTTTCTGATAGCGTTGTTTTTCAGAAGGTACTAACGTTGTTGCTTCCATGATATAATGCGTTACGCAATTCAAGAGGATGGTGCATTAATCCAACAGATTTGTGCTGGTTAAAATTGCGCTACATTGAGTTAAAGGTAAATATTTTGCAAACGTATAGGCAATACTTTTTTTCATTACTATTGTCCCGTCAAAATCCTAACGTTTCTCAACTATGAACCATGTGCGTTTTTCGGGCAAGCTATCAATCACAGCTGGCCTTTTGTCTCTTGCCATAACCCTTAATGGAAACCCAATCAAAACGACTCTTTCTTCCCACGAACCCAGCGCGGTTAGTACGCTGAAAAAAGGCGGCTGGGAAAGTTTATTCGACGGGAAAACGCTCAAAGGATGGCATACGTATCTGAAAGAAGGTCAACCCATTTCCGACAAATGGACCGTTGATGATGGGGCTATTCATCTGGCATCGGGTGGCGCGGGAGACCTCGTTACAGACAAAGAATACGGCAACTTTGAACTCGAAATCGAGTGGAAAATTGCCGAGGGCGGCAATAGTGGTATCATCTACCACGTTCACGAAGACCCCAAATTCAAAGCCACCTACCAGACTGGCCCGGAAATGCAGGTGCTGGATAACGAGCGTCATCCGGACGCTAAACAGGGTCGTGATGGAAACCGTACGGCGGGTTCGCTCTATGATCTGCAGAAGCCCGTTACGCCCAATGCTGCCAAACCGGCCGGAGAGTGGAACAAAGCGCGTCTGGTCATTAACAACGGCAAAGCGGAGCAATACCTGAACGGTAAAAAAACGGCAGAGTACTCCACCAGTGGTCCTGAGTGGGATAAAATGGTTTCAGAGAGTAAATTTAAGGGGTGGGAAGGCTTTGGTAAGTACGATAAGGGGCACATTGCCCTGCAAGACCACGGCAACAAAGTCTGGTTTCGCAATATCCGGATACGCGAACTGTAATCAATGAGTGAAAGAGCGAAAGAGTGAATGAGCCAATAGCAGCCCATCAATCACCTTTCGCACTTTCACTCTTTCACTCTTTCACTTATTATGATACGCCGAACGGCTCTGAAAACCTTAACTGGCACCGCCCTGACGTTGCCTGCCCTGACGGACTCTCTTGCCCATGCTATGACTCAATCTGAACAAACGGCTCCCACGCTGAAGGGACGTATCAATCATTCGGTTTGTAAATGGTGCTACGGTAAAATCCCACTCGAGGACTTTTGTAAGGCAACAAAAGAAATGGGAATTACAGGTATCGATCTGCTTGGTCCCGCCGAGTGGCCTGTGCTGAAAAAATATGGCCTGACCTGCTCTATGCCACAGGGCGCTGGAAAGGGCATTCCCGACGGGTTCAACAATCCGAAATTTCATGACGAACTGGTGGCCAGTTATGAAGCAATTTTCCCTAAACTCAAGGAAGCTGGTTACGATAAAGTTATCTGCTTTTCGGGCAACCGGCGGGGAATGAGTGATGAGGAAGGCATGAATAACTGCGTTACCGGTCTGAAACGGCTGATGCCCAGTGCCGAAAAGTACGGCGTTACGATGATTATGGAATTGCTCAACAGCAAGGTCGACCATAAAGATTATATGTGCGATCATTCGGCCTGGGGAGTTGAGCTGTGCAAAAAACTTGGCTCGGAAAACTTCAAATTGCTGTACGATATCTACCACATGCAGATCATGGAGGGCGATATCATCCGGACCATTCGGGCCAATCACCAATACTTTGGTCACTACCACACGGGGGGAATCCTGGACGTAATGAAATCGACGAAACCCAGGAATTGTATTACCCTGCCATCATGAAAGCCATTGTCGACACGGGCTACAAAGGCTTCGTTGCGCAGGAGTTCATTCCCAAACGCGACCCGCTCACCAGTCTGAAAGAAGCGGTGTTGTTGTGTGATGTTTAAAAAAGAGGGGAGTAAAGGAGGAGGGGAAGAAAGGGACAAAAGGGATTATCAGTAAATCCCCCTCGTCCCTTTCTTCCCCTCCTCCTTTACTCCACTTACACCTTTTTATAATTCTTATACTCTCCAACCCGCCAGCCTGTTAGCTTTTCGATAAAGGTCAGGAAGCGGACTCTTGGGGAGTAATGCTTTTGGCTTGTGTCGAACGTAAACGGCCAGTTCAGCCGGTCGACGCGGGCTTGCATAACGGTCGGGTGCGTACCCGTAAAGTGCGCCAATGAATCGATATGGCTGTAGTCGAACTCCTCCAGCCGGGCTTCGGCTTTGGCAATATTTTCTTCCGTATTCCAGAAATAATTAGCGTAACGGAGTCGATTTTTCTGGAGTTCAGGTGGTTTCACCCAGCCGTAGTGATAGATGTAAGCGTCAATTGGCTTCACGTTTAATTTGCGGTTATCGCGCGTCCGAAAGCCCTGTGCATCTTTGTAGGCGACTACGTTGCCGGTATTGCGAATAACTCGTATTTCGTTTCGATACCATCGCCGGGAGTCGCCAACGTAACTATACGAACCGTAGAAGTGTAAGTACTTGAACAGTAGGCCCTCAACGCTTTTGTCGGGCAAGTACGTTTGCATGGCTTCCCGAACCACAGGAATGTATTGTTCATGCAGCACTTCATCGCCCTGAATATAAAATGCCCAGTCGGCATCGGGTGAAACGGCAGCCAGGGCTTTATCGGTTTCCTGTGCCAGTACCCGCCCACCTGTTCGTGCATTTTGATCCCAAACAGTGTGGATGATCCGAATTTTATCGGATGGAATGGCCTTGATCAACGCAAGCGTATCATCGTCAGAATCGCCGACGGCAATCACAAACTCATCGCAGAGTGGCAGCACAGACGTAATAGCTTCTACAATGGGGTAATCGAACTCAACGGCATTACGGATAAAACTGAATCCGGCTACTTTCATGGAAAACAAATGAAATGGACTACGAACCGGTAAAGATAGGGCCGTTTCGGATTTGCTGTCTGATTTTGCCAGCGATCAGGATGCCAGGCCGTACTTCATGGCGAATTTGACCATGCCAACTACACTTTTAACCCCCAGTTTCTGCATCAGGTGTCGGCGGTGAGTCTCTACAGTTGGAATGCTGATAAACAGTTTCTGGGCGATTTGATGCGTCGGATTTTCGTCGGCGATCAGCCTTAATACGTCAACTTCGCGATCCGTGAGGGTTGTCAGCAGGTCATGGTCCGTTGTTTCGATCTCTTCCGCAAGTGCTAATTGTTCCAACACGTCGTTGCAGAAGTAGCGTTGACCCGATTGCAGGGTCAGAATCGCTTTTTCAAGTTCGTTACGTCCAGTTCGCTTAAGCATATAGCCTGCTGCGCCCGCTCGAACAGCCTCGCGAATCGTGCGGGCATCCTCCGTCATTGTCAGTAGCAGGACTTTTACAGCCGGATGCGTATTTCGCAGAAGCAGCGTGAGATCAATTCCCGACAGGTGCGGCATATGCAGGTCGCAAAGCAGTACGTCTACCTGTGTAGTAGCCAGAACATCGGGTACACGACGGCTATCGTTTACGGTCCCAACAACTTCTACGCCGGGTACCGACGTAAAGAGAATTTTCAGGCTATCCAGAATCAGTTGATGATCGTCAACAAGTAACAGGCGTGTATTGTCCATAGCATCATTGACGATAAATATACGGGCGATGTGGTATGAGTAAAAGCTAAAGCAACTCGTAGAAGCTAGAATACGAATAAATTTCTAACAAGCTCAAAATAAACTATTTATCGGTAAATTTAATTGTAAAATTGCGACATTTTTAGGCAAGCCGATGATGCGCTGAAATCCGGAAAGTGAAAATCTGGCCTCTTCTAAAACCGCACTATTTTTCGCTGAGCAGGCTGTCCGCCTACATTCAGTTGCATGAAATAAACACCCGCAGCTGGCAGTGAACCCGCAGGCAAAGTTTCCTGATGTGCTCCGGCGGATTGGTTCGGCCAATCGATTACATGAATGGTCTTGCCAGATGCGTCTGTTACCGTAAGCCGTACATCTGTACGTTTCTGAAGCTGGTAACGTAGCGTAATGTCGTTTGCTGAGGGATTCGGGCTGATCGTCAGGTCGAATGAATCGTTCGGTTCAGTAGCCAGCACTGTAACGCCGAAAAGCTGAACAGCCGTGTCCATCCAGTCTAAACGGTTTTTTACCCAGGTTTTCAAAAAATCGACTTCCTGCTGATACGTTTGTCCGACAAACCCATTCGGCCAGACGTAAACCCCGATTACCGGCCACCGCTGAAAATTTCGCGTGCGGGCTTCGGTCAGTACGTTCGCTACCGAGTCGATATAGCTATGAACAACTTCCGTTCGTAGCGTGCTTTTACGAAGCGATTGGTATTTGATACGTACCTTCCGGGCAAATGCCTGATCGCTCATCAGCCGGTCCCACCAGAATGGCATCTGGAACGCATCTGATGGGCAGGTACGGGTAAAATCGAAAATCCAGCCTTTATAATCGCCACCGGGGCAATAGTTGACATTGCCATAAGTCAGGTTGTAGTCCCAGATTGGCCCCATGGTCAGTTTACCGCCTTTGCTTGCCCGATCTTTATAAAAAAACGTGCTGAGTCGGTAACCGTCTACGTTCCGGCACACTTCTGTCAGGAGCAAATAATCAATAAACGAATCATCGTTGATGTATTTTCGATAGCCCGTTAGTGAATCCTGATACTGAGCGCCTTTGAGCGTATTTTCAAAATCGGTTATGAATTGTTTTGCGTATTGAAACTGTTCTTCGGCCAGATCTTCCAGTTTTGGGCGATCAATCTGAATTGGGATATTCGGTCCGTTGACGCTTGGATAAGGCGAATTCCAAGTGCGGGATGGCGAGCCTTCTGTTTTGTCAATCTTGAAAATGTACCCACCTGTCAGAGCGTCGCCAGCTACGTCGGTTTTTTTGATATTAGAAATATCGATCCGGTTTTTATCGCGCTTGATCTTCTCAAACAGAATGTAAAGCCCATTATAACTCCCATTCAGAATTACTTCGCAATACCGATAGCGGGGGGTGTAATACTTGCTCATCTGCCGGTTCAGATCGTAGGTAAGCGTTTCCCGAATAAGCGTTTTATCGTTATACGTAGCGTTCAGCACCCAGTCCGACTCGGCGGGCATACCCAGCAGCGAAGTATTCACGGAGTTTAGTCCCGACGTATCGCGCAATTCAATTCCATAAGGTTTTTTAGGGAAAAAGTCCTGTGAGGTAGCTCCGCGCATCTCAATGCCTATTTTGCTGCTAAAAGCCGGGGAGTCGGTTACGTTGTTCCGTTTCCCGGAACCGTTGTCGATGATACGTAATTCGGCTACAATTTTCGGCTCATCCAGAATCGTCTGGCCGTTGGTATTGATAATCAGTATAGGAAGGTTCGATGAAGTAAGCGTTTGTGCTGAAGTGCCCCTCGACATCAGAATCACAGTCAGTAATAAACACAGAGAAATAGTACGCATGCCGCCAGGGTAAACCGTTTAGCTATAAACATACAACTATTTATTTGGATAAATCGGGTCAGAGCACCATTAAAAAAGGCCGATCCATTGGACCGGCCTCCTACGTTACGCGTGTTGTCGGGCGTGTTTCCCTTCCCGGATTTCTTCAATCATCTTTCGATTGAAGGCCGGTATATCGTCGGGTTTCCGGCTGGTAACCAGTCCCTGATCGGTTACGACTTCCTCATCGACCCAGTTTGCACCTGCATTTTTGAGGTCCGTCTGTATAGACGGGTAGGAGGTAAGCTTCCTGCCCTTAACCACACCCGCTTCTATGAGCATAATGGGCGCATGGCAGATAGCGGCTACGGGCTTCTGAGACTCAAAAAAATGCCGGACAAACTGGACAGCTTTTGGCTCCATACGAAGTTTGTCGGGATTCATAACCCCACCGGGCAGAAGCAAGGCATCATACTGACTCGGATCAGCACCAGCAAGAGGCAAATCGACCGGGAATGTTTCACCCCATTCCGTTTCGTCCCAGCCTTTTACTTCACCGCCTTTAGGAGCAATCAGATGCGTGGTCGCACCCGCTTCCTGTAAGGCTTTACGTGGTTCGGTCATTTCAACCTGTTCAAAGCCATCGGTAAGCAAAATGGCCACTTTCTTTCCCTGCAATCGTTGTTGCGTTTCCATAGTACGTTGAGAGTTGATTATCTGTATAAAACTCCCTGAATGGCCGGAAAGTTATCAGAAGTTTTAATTCTGCATGAGCGGGGAATAGGAGCTATAGGATAAGAGTTTGTGCCATTTTTATGTATATGTAAAATTAATTTCTAATTTAATGACAATATGGTAACTGATTTTGGCAGTAGAAACCAGTCTAAAATCGGCTACTGAAGCATACGTAATGACAAACTAAAAAACCTCTTTTATGCTCAATTTCCCAAAATTGAAAAACACAGTTTTGATTGGTTTACTGGCGGGTTCGCTGCTACCTGGCTGCCAGCCATCAGTCAACTTGACACCAAACATCGATACGTCAACGCACTCAGCCCGCCTATTGGCCGTGTCGTTATCGGAGGGGTTCGAAGTTGGATCGACCAGCCCTAAAACTGCTTACGACGTATCGCCAACGGGATCGTCCAGTGGCGACAACGTAACGCTACAGGCTAAATCATGGAATTTATACGACGTAGTCATTGGTAATCTCAGTGGCGATTTAAAAGCGGGTTCATGGTCGGCGCGGGTACGGAACACGGGTAAAATTACCATGCTGTTCGACCAGACGTCGGGCATCAGCACCGTTACGGTCAAACATGGTACGTATGGTACCGACGCATCGAGCCAATGGGGGTTATGGTTTTCAACCAATAGCGGCAGTACCTGGGCGCAGTCGGGCGCAAACGTAACAACGACTTCGACGCTGCAAACGCAGACGTTTGCACTGAACGTAAGCGGCACAGTACGTATCGAGATTCGTAAATTATCGGGTTCGACTAATCGAATTAATATTGACGACATTGTCATTAATGATTACTCGGGTGGAGGCACCCCGACAGGTAAGAAATTCCTGTTTGACGCGGGCCGACGCGAAAATGCGGGTAGTGCCGACTGGCAGATTGATGCGGATGGAACCGAGAGCGTCCCTATTTATACGGGCGGTACCACGGTAGAAACCAAGGCGCAGCGTTATCCGACGCCATCGTATACCGGCATTACGGCATCGACAACGGAAACGTACTGGAAAGGAGGCATCTCGGCCTGGGCTGTCGATCTGGTAAAGCGTGGCAATCAGGTCGAAACGCTGCCATCGGGTGTAGCGCTTACCTACGGTAATACGTCGAACGTGCAGGACTTGAGCAATTATGACGTTTTCATCGTAGTTGAACCGAACCGGTTGTTTACGGCGGCCGAGAAAACTGCCATTATGAATTTTATTTCAAACGGTGGTGGCCTGATGATGGTAGCTGACCATACGGCGCCGTCGCTCACGGGTACTGATCCAAATGGCTATAATCCTTCTGATAGAGATGGCGATGGATATGATTCGCCCCGCGTCTGGAACGATCTGATGGCCAACAACGGCATGAACAACAATAAACCTTTTGGTTTTGTGGTCGATTACGTCGACATCAGCGAACAGCCCACGACAAAAGTATATACAGGGACGAATACCAACGCGCAGAAAGTGCTGGGTGGTTTGGCCGGAACAGCCTCAAAATTAGCCTTTTACAATGGTACAACGGCCACCTTGTATCCTGCTAATAATGCTACAGTTCAAGGGTTATTCTGGCGCATGAGCGGTACGGTAGGCAGTGCTACTAACGTAATGGCGCTGCTCGCTACGTATGGCAGCGGGCGGGTTGTGTTTGTTGGGGACAGCTCCCCGGCCGACGACGGAACGGGCGATACAAACGACAATCTGTTCAACGGCTGGTCGGGTGATGTACCATCGGGTTATACGTCGCACCCGGCATTGCATATCAACGCTTCGTTGTGGCTGGCTAAGGTCCAATAAATTTTTCAGTCGGTTTCATACGATAAAAAAACGTGTGAAACCGACTGAAGGTTATGTACACATTTCCGGGTAAAAGCAAGATTAAGTTAAAATCGAAGGCAAAATGTAGGATTTTTAGAGCATTTTGTAGCAGGTACTGACTAATACGTATAAACGTTAGGGTAAAAAGGCAGGGCTGATACGTTTTGAAAAAAAAGCTCTTTTGCGTTTGCCGATTTAACTGCTAATTTCACCACTCTAAAACGAAACACGATCCTTTAAGCCTTATGTCAGCTTCCAAACGCGTCCTGATTGCCGAAGATAGCTCTGTTATCCAGAATCTGGCCCGCAAAATTCTTGAGTTTCAAAACTATGACATCACGGCCGTTAAGAACGGTGAACAAGTGCTGCAAATTCTTGAAAAAGAAGATTTTAGTATCCTTCTGCTCGATATCAACATGCCTTTGATGGATGGTATGGAGTGCGTTCGGCGTGTTCGGGCCTTACCCGATACCGGTAAAGCGAATGTACCCATTGTGGCCATTACAGGCAACGCCAAAAACTATACCGAAGAAGAATTTAAGACAGCTGGTTTCAACGACGTACTCGTGAAACCACTCAACTTCGACCGGCTGGTTGAGGTAGTTAATCAACTGACAGATAAATAATTGTTGAATGATTGAATGATTGAATAGTTGAATGATTGGATGGACATAAACAACCACGAGTCAGTTATTCAATCATTCAATCATTCAACTATTCAATCATTATGCTTGTCACGCTGCTGGGTACGGGAACATCGTCGGGAGTGCCGCTTATTGGATGCACATGCGAGGTATGTCGTTCCGTCGATTTTCGGGATAAACGGTTGCGGTCGTCCGTCCATATTGCCGTAAACGGACGCAGCTTTGTCATCGATACCGGCCCAGATTTTCGTCAGCAGGTACTTCGCCTGAATCTACTGCAGCTCGATGCGGTTCTGTTTACACATGAACACAAAGATCATACGGCAGGGCTTGACGAAATCAGAGCCTACAATTTCCGGTCGGGGCAGGACATTCCCGTATATGGCCGCCCGACGGTTCTGTCGCAGCTGCAGCGGGAATTCGCCTACATTTTTGCCGAAAACAAATACCCCGGTACTCCTCACGTACGGCTGCACGAAATTAGTAATGAGCCGTTTACGATACTTGACGTACCCGTGATACCCATCGAGGTGATGCACCATAAGCTCCCTGTATTTGGGTATCGAATAGGCGATTTTACGTACCTCACCGATCTTAATTACATTTCTGAAGAAGAGCTGGAAAAAGTATACGGTACCAAGATACTTGTCTTGGATGCCTTGCAACGTCAGGCACATATATCCCATTTTACACTCGATCAGGCCGTTGCGCTGGCGCAACGTATCAATGCCGCCCGAACTTATTTTGTCCACATCAGCCACAAACTGGGCCTGCATGGCGAAGTTGAACGGGAGCTACCTCCCAATATCCGGCTGGGTTATGATGGTTTGCAGATAAAACTGGACTAGAACCAAGCCGGTTAGTGAGCCATGAAGTGATTTCGTCTGAGCCAATACCGCAACCAATTCAGTCAACGCATCGTTACCCAGTCAGGTAGACAACCATATACGATGCCGACGCTCATCAAACCCTCCCGTTTATTTTCTAACGAATTTTTAGCCTCGTACCGGCAGCAGGGCGACGTCCCCGCCGATGCAGTAATTGCCGCTGTGGTTGAGGCTGAGGGGGCAGCCGGACTGCGATCATTAATGAAGTGGCTGGCTAATCCAGATGATACGTCCACAAACGGACAACTCCCAGCTGTTCAGCATTTTTTTGTGCAGTACGCGCACCTGCCCGCTTGGGCCGAGCCGGCCCGGATGAATCGGGGAATGGCATTTTTTAAAAAACATGCGCAACAGATCAGCCTGACACTCGGGTTTTATTCCCTGCCATATTCCTATCTCGGTGCGAATGGCGCACAGGTACTTTGGCTAACGGAACGGATCAAAAATGATACGTCCCGCCGGTTGCAGGAAACAGGCGAATGGGTTTTTGCGGTTAATAATCCAAAAGAATGGCTGAGCGGCAGCGCGATCACGAAAACCTTGAAAATCCGCCTGATTCATGCCGGAGCGCGCTGGTTTACTCTGCATTCGGGACGCTGGAACATGGAATGGGGGCAGCCTGTCAATCAGGAAGATATGGCTGGCACCAATCTGACGTTCTCATATATTGTTCTGCTGGGACTACGAAAAGCGGGCGTGAAAGCAAGCGAGGAGGAGGAAGAAGATTACCTTCACCACCTCAACGTAGTGGATTCAATAAATGGTGTTGTTGAAGAGCTAATTCCGCAAAATCTGCGCGAAGCGTTCATGCTTGGTCAGGCCATCTCCCGGCGGCAGTTTGCCCCTTCGGAAGCAGGAGTAGGACTAACCCGTTCGTTGCTCGATGCCATTGCCCGCCAGTTGGGTACCGCCAATCCGGAAACCACCCGGAACCTCGCAGCCGGTGAAATGCGTTTCTTTCTGGGCGATCAATATGCCAACTGGCTCGGTATTCCCGACGTGCCGGTTGAAAGGCGCTTGGTCAGGCTGCTGAATCGGTGGCCTGCTCTCCCAAATCAATTATCAAGTCTGTCGTATTAATCAGGGCCGTTGGGTGTAAATTCCCGACTGGAATTGTTGGTACTACAAACCGTAAACCATCCTTTACAGAGTTGCTTCAGTTAGAACCTATTGCCGCTTTAGCCACCGCACCCGGTATTGGTGCCATTGCCGTACTGCGCGTATCCGGTGAAGGGGCCATCGAGATCACCAACCAAATTTTTCGGGGTAAAGACCTTACCAAACAAACTTCGCACACCGCTCATTTCGGCACGTTACGCAATCCCGACGGCAGCATCATTGATGAAGTAGTAGCGACCGTTTTCCGTGCGCCAAAATCGTTTACGAAAGAGGACGTTGTCGAGATTTCGTGCCACGGTTCAGAGTTTATCATTCAACAGATTCTCCGTCGGTTAACAGCCGAGGGGGCTCGGCTGGCTCGGCCGGGTGAATTTACCCAACGAGCTTTTCTGAACGGACAATTTGATCTGGTTCAGGCCGAAGCTGTTGCGGATCTGATTGCGTCGGATTCGGATGCCAGCCATCGTGCTGCCCTGACGCAGTTGCGCGGAGGTTTTTCGAAGCAACTGAAAACGTTACGTCAGCAGTTGATTGATTTTGTGGCCCTGGTCGAACTGGAACTCGACTTCGGCGAGGAGGACGTTGAATTTGCCCACCGTGCGCAACTCCGCCAGCTGATGCTCGACATTCGACGGGTTTTGCATCCATTAATCGATTCGTTTTCAACGGGAAATGCTATAAAAAATGGTATTCCGACGGTTATTGTGGGTAAACCTAACGCTGGAAAATCGACCCTGCTCAATGCCCTGCTCAATGAAGAAAAGGCCATCGTTTCGGATATACCCGGTACCACCCGCGATGTGATCGAAGACGAATTGTTTATTGATGGACTCCGCTTTCGGTTAATCGATACGGCTGGATTGCGCCAGGCGACCGACCAGATCGAAGCCATTGGGATTGAACGTACCCAGCAGAAAATGCGCGATGCAGCCTTAGTCATTTATCTGTTCGATGGAAAAAATATTCTTCCCGCCGAGTTGGAAGCAGCCATCCATGAAGTGCAGGAATCTGGCAAGCCGTATCTGCTGGTCGGGAATAAACTGGATGCTATCGACGCCACCCGGCGACAGCTACTGGAAGCCGTGGCGCAGGAAAAAATTGTTTGGATTTCGGCCGCTCAGCAAGCCCATCTGGACGAACTAAAAACGGCATTGTCGAGCCGCGTCCGAACGGATACCGCCGTGCAAACAGGCAGCGCAGTAGTAACAAATGCTCGTCATTATGAGCACCTTACCGCTACCGATGAGGCCCTCGCCCGCGCTATTTCGGGTTTGGATTCCGGCGTAACACCCGATTGGCTAGCTATGGATTTACGCGTGGCACTCCAGCATTTGGGTGAGTTGACTGGTGAGATAACAACGGACGATCTGCTCGACTCTATTTTCAGCAAGTTCTGTATCGGAAAGTGATAGCAGTGTTAATTATGTTTTTCGCTTGCTGACGGCTTCCATCAGGCCACGCATGTAGCCTAAGGCGTAGAGGGTACCGATGGTGCTGTAGCCAGGGTGCTGATTGCTATCGCCATACATAGTCGGTACGTGGTCGGGGCGGATGGGCCCTTTGAAACCAATGTCATAATAGGCTTTCATCGCCTGATACATGTCAATGATGCCTTCGTCGTGAAAGGTTTCTTCGAACGAAAAGGTACCACCCCGTACATTTCGAAAATGCACAAAATGAATTTTACCCTGTTTCCCAAAATAGTTGATCAGACCAGGGATACCCTGACCCATCAGGGCAAAATTCCCCTGACACATGGTTATGCCGTTATTGGGGCTTGGGTATAGTTCCATGAGCCGTTTGAACGAATCCACTGTGTTCATAATGCGGGCAATGCCCCGGAGACTGTCGACCTGCGGGTCGTCGGGGTGCATGGCTAGTTTGATGCCCGCTTTCTCTGCTTCCGGGACTACGGCTTTTATGAAATAGGTAAGATTTTTCCACAACGTTTCCTTCGATACTTCGCCATACTGGGTAAGTGGTAAATTTTTGGCCGCTTCATAATCGAACGCTGTTACCAAGGCCCCACCCCGGCCCGAACGGTCGTTTTGGGTTCGGTACCAGCCAATAACTGGCATCCAGTTATAGCAAATCGTGTCGATACCCACTTTCGCCAGGTTTTTCATCAACGTAATGAAATTGGCGATCTCTTCGTCGCGTCCTGCTAAACCCAGCTTGGTTTTTTCGCTCAATGCGGGTGGCCCTTCTATAACGCGAAGCTTTAAGCCAACCTTCTCCCAAGCTTCTTTTACAGCTGCAACGGCCTGATACTCCCAGGGTTTTACATCGTTCAGACCTGCCATGCCCGGATTTATTCCGCCTACGGCACCCAGTACGTCCAATTGTTTTGTCAGCGCAATTTTCTGTTCATTCATCCCGCTGAAATAGGCTTCACACAGTTGCATACCGGCATCCTTGCTGAACGTAGCCAGATCGGCTGAGGGTAAGCGAGTAGGGTGGTTTATGTCCGCATTGCCGGATGCCAGACCACTTGCCGATAGGGCCGCCAGTGAAGCGGTGTTTCGGATGAAAGCTCTGCGTGATTTTCTCATCGGTTTGAGTATAGCTGCAATCGGCTCAGTGGTTCGCTGATGAATGCCCGGCTGACTTGCTTTTAGAGCGATCCACACAAGTGGTCAGGGCGCGGTATGTGTGGTAGGCAGCTTTCCAGATATGCCCCTTCAGCGCCGTTTTGCGTTTGGGATCTTTGTCCAGCCCCTCTTCATACCAGTCACCATGTTCGTGATCAATCATGTAGGTTAGTACGTATTGCCAGAGTAGTTTATACTGGTCGAAATAATGCATGGAATCGTTAGGAAACTGATCGGCCATCAGCAGAAGTGTATTGAGCCCCTCGGCCTGCGACCACCAGTTTTTACTTTCCCGAATAATACTCATGCCCGGTTTATCCTTAAAATAATAGCCCTGATCATAAAAACCGCCCACCGTTTTGTCCCAGCCATTGGCCAAAGCATGGTCAACCATTCGTTTGCCCGTCTGAAGGGTTTTTGTGTCGTTTTTCAGGCCCAATATGTGCGAAGCTTCCAGCATCAGATAAGCCGTTTCGACATCATGCCCGAAAGAAACGTGGTCCAGATTGCGGTGTTTCAGAATCACTGCTTCTGATGAATCACGGAAGGAAACAGGGGTCCAGTCGGGTTGAAAAAACAAGGTCAGATTGCCTTTGGGTGTTGTGATGACGTCGCGGATGAGCCGGAGCATTTCGTCCAGGCGCTCACGTACCAGCGGATCGGGCCATACCGTGTAGAGTTCGGTCAGGGCTTCGAGCAAATGGATGGAACTGTTCTGATCTTTATAGCCCAGATCGGAGGTAGAAGGTACAGAATCATCGCGTTTGATGGGGGTTCCGTTTCGTTGCAGATGCTGGAAATACCCTTTATGAATAGGATCATGGCTGTGCTTTTCGAGCCAGGCGAACGACTTTTTGGCCAGATTCAGGGCCGCCGTGTCGTGCGACATGTGATAATAAGCACTCAGGGCATACAAGCCAAAGGCATTGCCATAAGCCTGTTTCATATCGCCCCCTTTTACGTTGCCCTTCCGGTCAACGAGGTTATAAAAACCACCGTACTGCTTATCCCACATCACATCGCGCAGGAACAGAAAGCCGTGCCGGGCATTGTCTTTATAGTACGTAACAGTAGGATACCGCTCGGCCGCTTTAGCTGTCGTCCAGGTGTGCCGGGCCTGCGTCACAATCATTTTATCCTGCGGTCCCGTAGGCGTAAAATCGTAGGTGAAGGTGCTCAGAAAACCGCCAAACTCTTTATCGACCGCTTGTGGATACCATTTATTGAGCATCTCAGTACGTATCGATTTCTCCATTTCAGCCGCAATGCGCATCCGGTCGCCGGGTGTTTTTTGGGAAAGGACCGGATGGGCCAGGCTGATCAGCAGGCAGACAATGCGGTAGCGAAAACCACGGTGTTTCATGAAGGTACAGGAATGAATTTATCAGCGGGAATTTACTGCCCCATTCCCTAAAGAAGCATCAGACAACTTCGCTACTGTCGTTTAAGGCAAATTCCTTATGCTTTGCGAGGTACTTTCTACGGCTCATGCTTTTCTTTTTCATGACGTGTAATTCTGATCGCACTTTTGGGCCGTCAATCACATTGTCGATCAATCAATTGAGCCAGAAAATATGAAAAAGGAGGAAGCGATCATTCAGGCATACGTCGGGGAGGTTATCAACCGGAAACAGCTGAATCTCATAGATCAGTACTTTGCCGAAGAATGTTACCTGCGTACTACGACGGGCCGGGAGGTACGAGGCCGGGAAAGCTTTCGTCAGGCATTACAGGGCGTTTTTACGGCCTTTCCTGATCTGTACGTAACAATCGACGAGCTGGTAGCCGTAGAAGGACAGGTGGCTTATCGAATTACGGCTCAGGGTACGCAGCAGACTGATTTTGAGTCCATCGCACCTTCTCAACCGCCAACGTCGTTCCGATTCAGTGAAGCGTTTTTTGTAAAGCTGGAAGCCGATAAAATTACCGATGTGTGGATATTAATGGATATGCACTCTTTGCTGAATCAACTGAACAGGCCGATAGTCCTTGCAGAACCTGTTCTGGAGCAGTAGGGAGTACCGGTCTGTCCAGTTGAGCGCAAAAGATTTTTACATACTGACCGAAAGGCTGATACTATCAATCCGCTGTTTGTCAGCAGAACGGGAGTGTTTGTGGGCAAGCGGGCAAAAGCAGACGGCATCAGAACTGGTGCTTAGCTCATCGCTTGCCAGTGATTGAAGTGTGCCATTCAATTCAAACGTCATCCGGTAGTTAGTTAAAGCCGCCGGAACGGTCGTAAATAGCCAGTTACGATTCGCTTTTGAGATGATGAACAAACCATTGTCGTCGCCAAAAGCAGCAAAGTCGGGCATGGGTTTGGATTTGCTGAAGCGCTTTACACCAAACCGCTCCCACAACTGACGACAGGTTTTTATGACGCAGGGCGTAACGATGCCGATTTCACTAATGCCCTGAAAGAAATCACAATCCGTCAGGTTGCCCTCATGGCAGGCCAAATCATGTCGGGTAATGAACTCCAGCAGGTTGCCATTATTATCGAAAAAATAAGCTGACCGGGCGCGCCAGTCTCCAAATTCGGCAATCGTTTGTCCCCGCGCCTGCGTATCGATATAATCCAGAGCAAACCAGTGCATGCACATCTCCAGCATTCCGCTCGGTACGTTTATGGCGAAGTGGTACGGTGCGACAGGCTTCGTTGTCGAGCGAAAGGTTAGTTGCGTCCAACCTACCTGCAACGTCAGCGAATCCACAGATTCAGCTACAATCGATAGACCCAGGTGCTGCGTATAAAAGGCGCGGGTACCTGCTGGGTCGGTGGTTTCAAGTTCAAGCGTTACGAGTTTCATGAAGGGCTGTTGTTTACTGTGGTGGCTCAAAATTGACTAAATCAGGCTCGATACCAAACGACGTAACGGATGAACCTGCTGAACAAATGGGTGAACCCACACTTTGGGAGTATCAATTGATCAATGCCTGTTAGGCGGTTCAAGGACAGTATCCGGAGAAACACGATTATTTAGTAGTTTTAACGGATCGTTCCTGAACAAAGGTGGGCTTGAAACTAAACCGATTTACCCAGCAAGATACGTGGATTGCTCTGGGCCTTGTGCCTGCTTACGTTGCCTTTCTGAACTATATGCTGTTCGGAGAAATTTACTTCCAGCAGCTCGATACGTTTCTGCTGGCCACGCTGAGTACTGCCCTTATCTGGACGCCCGTTTACTTCTTACACGCTGTTCCGGCTGCTTACCTGCGTGATCGCTTTCCGGCAGTTCGCCAAACCTGGATACGGTTATGCCTGGCGCTGGGTATTCATATCCTTATGTCGTCGGCCATTATTTCCGTTTTGTTTTACGGCTACAAATGGGCCGGTTTCCCCAACTATACGTTCGATCCGGTACGTCTGCGCTGGACATTGGTGTTCAGTACAATCGGGAATGTAATCGCGAATGTTGTTCACGAAAGCGTGTACACCTTCGAGAAGTGGACCCAGACGCTGCAGCAAACTGAGAAACTGAAAAAAATAAACTTACAGAGTCAGCTCGACAGCCTGAAACAACAGGTAAATCCGCATTTTCTGTTCAACTCGCTTAACTCACTTTCTTCGCTCATCGACAATGATCCGGAGAAAGCCGAGCATTTCGTAGAAGAACTGGCGAGCGTATACCGCTATCTGCTTCAAACCAACGAAGGGGAACTCACCAGTTTGCAGACCGAACTCAGCTTTATCAATTCCTATTTTCATTTGCTGAAAACCCGGTACGGAAACGGAATCGATTTACAGGTTATGGTGGATGATGACCATCAGCAGGCACTCTTGCCTCCACTGACGCTGCAAATGCTGGTTGAAAATGCCGTGAAGCACAACGTAATCCTGCCCGATCAGCCCCTGCAAATTCGTATCGAAACGGATGTGGACGGACGCTTATTCGTGATCAACAACGTACAGCGGAAAAACACCCGAGCCATATCCAACGGGGTAGGGTTGGCCAATATCGCCACAAAGTATCAGTTGCTGGGACACGGAAATCTGGAAATACAGGATGAGTCATCCACCTTCACAGTCGTGATTCCGCTGATTATGACCCTCAACTAGATGAATCTGGCTAAAAGTCGACGGTATACAACTTTTTCTGCTGCTGTTCATTTATCACTGACGGCAGAAGCCTGAATAAGCTGTTACGTAACCAGGCAAGTACCGGATTCTGCCATTGGCCAATCTGACCGATACGTCGGGAGTTATTGATAACGTAATGAGTTCGCTGCAACCGACGTTGTTCAAACCGTTTAAAGGATTCGGGTATAGAGCCACCCGCTTTCAGTTCATCGGCCAGAACCACAGCATCTTCGATAGCCTGACAGGCGCCCTGCCCCATATTCGGCGTAGTAGCGTGGGCAGCATCGCCCAGCAGCAGGATGCGGTCGAAGGCGTAGTGCGGTAAGGGAGCCAGGTCAGCGATGTCGTTCCAGAGTAAATCTTTATCACGTGTCCGTGAAAGAACTTCCGGAATGGGCGCGTGATAACTACCAAACCGATTCAGCAGATCGTGGGTTGTTGACTGACGCATGCGGGCGTCATTAGCGGGAGCGTTGACACAGGCAAACCAGTACAATTGATTGTTGGCCAGTGGCACTAGTCCAAAACGCCCATTATCGCCCCAGGTTTCGGTTGCTTCCGATACGTTCAGACCTGTACTATCAATAACGGCTCGCCAGCAGGTATAGCCGCTATACCGTAGGTTGCTGTCTGGGAGAAGCTGCTGACGAATAGGGGAGTGGATGCCATCAGCAACGAGTAGATAGTCCGTTTGATGAACAGTCCCATCGTCGAACGTAATCAGCAGCCGCGACCCTGTCTGGTCGACATGAATCGCTCGTTTCCCGGTTGTTAATGAAAGATCATCAACCTGTTTCAGCAATTCCTGGTGCAAAGCCGCCCGATGAATGGTGAAATTATCCGTACCATATTTTCGGCTCAATGCCCGGCTATCGGTGCGCGTGATTGTGTGCCCGTGTTGATCGCAGATCACAAACGCATCGAGCACCCGCCCCGCCTGAAGAATGGAGTCAGCAACCCCAAGTTTCTGGAATGCTTTCACGGCATTAGCCGCCAGCGCTAATCCGGCACCGAGCGGTTTGATGACTGGAGCAGCCTCAAAAATAGTTACAGAGAGGCCGAGTTGCCGTAGCGCAATGGCTGTGGTCAGGCCTGCAATACCGGCCCCAATGATGGTGAATTGTTTTTGGCGATGCATGTCAATAAACGGCGTTAATTGGATGGATACTTACCCGAATGAACGTATCAAAAGTAGCCTGATCCGTTGGCGTGGCCGAGGCTGTTACCTGTAGACTGGAAGAAATGAAAGCTGAAGTGGTTCGGGGCATCGTTGGAGCGAAAAAGCTCGTGGTGGTTAATTCAGCCTGATTCAGTCGGTAAAAAAACCGTACGAATTGCTTACACAAACAGGTCGGGCTTGTTCGTGAGTAAAGAATTCAACGGCTTTACGGTATTTTTGTCGTTCTGACAGAGACGATAAAAAGATTTTCTGGTAGTACTAATTGTCTGCTTCAATGAAATCAGTGTGTGCCATTCTTGTTGCTGTTACGTTCCTGGCGCTTACGGCTTTCAAAGCCGAGAACCTATTGATTAACGTAACGCCGACCATACGGACAAAAGATTCCTCGATTCCGGTATGTACAACGGGGGTTTGCAAAGTGCCTTCACGGGCAGCCGCGTTGCGTTCTGTCGTGTCGTCTACATCAACCGGTAGTCGTGGTACAGGAGCGGCCGAAATGGTGCTCATCAAAGGAGGAAGCTTTCAGATGGGCTCCAACGATTTTCCGGACGCCAAACCTGTTCATGCTGTTTCCGTAAACAGTTTCTGGATGGATACGCACGAAGTGACCAATGCTGAATTTGAGAAGTTTGTACGCGCTACGCATTACGTAACGGTGGCCGAACGCCCGCTCAATCCCGCCGATTATCCCGGCGTTCCGGCCGATAAGCTAGTGCCGGGTTCAGCCGTCTTTACACCACCGGCTCAGCCCGTATCGCTGGCCAATCCGCTGGCGTGGTGGCAGTACGTAGCGGGTGCTAACTGGCGCCATCCGCAGGGACCCAAAAGCAGTGTTGTGGGTAAAGGCAATGACCCGGTGGTGCAGGTTTGTTACGACGATGCGGTGGCCTATGCCAAATGGGCCGGAAAACGCCTGCCAACTGAAGCTGAGTGGGAATTTGCCGCTCGTGGCGGACGTAGCGGCACAAAATATTATTGGGGAAATGAACTCAAGCCGGGTGGCAAATGGGTGGCCAATATTTTTCAGGGGCGGTTTCCGAACAACAATACCACCGAGGACGGCTTTCGTACGCTGGCACCGGTAAAAACATACCCGGCTAATCCGAGCGGACTGTACGATATGGATGGAAACGTGTGGGAGTGGTGCAGCGATCTGTACCGGCCCGACTACTATCAGAAAAGCCCGTCCACTAATCCGAAAGGCCCTAAAGATAGCTACGATCCCGACGAGCCCGGACTGGTGAAACACGTACAGCGGGGCGGCTCGTTTCTGTGCAGTGATCAGTATTGCATTCGCTACAAAGCGGGGAGCCGGGGTAAAGGCGAAACAACCAGCGCCAGCAACAATCTTGGCTTTCGCTGTGTAAAATCAGCTCAATAGAAAGGGAACCGCTACCTTCGCGAGCGTCATCGTTTTAGGCGGGTAACGGCTAATTTCGTGGCGGCTTCGAAACAAAGCGCTTTTTTCGCGAACATCATGTCAAAAGTTATATTAATTACGGGTGCCTCAACCGGTTTAGGTGAGCACATAGCAACGTATCTGGCACAAAAGGGCTATGTCGTATATGGTACGTCCCGAACGATTGAGCAGCTGAAGAAACCGTTCCGTACGCTGGATATGGATGTGTGCAGCGAAGAAAGTGTTCAGAAAGCCATAAACCGTATTTTGCAGGAGCAGGGGCGGCTGGATGTACTCATCAACAATGCCGGACTCGGGATTGCGTCGCCGGTCGAATCGCTGCCGATTGCCGACGTACAGCGCGTATTTGACACCAACGTAGTGGGGGTTATCCGAACGATACAGGCTGTGCTGCCGACCATGCGACAGCAGAAATCAGGTCTAATTATTAATATCAGTTCTATTGCAGCTGAAGCCGGATTACCCTACCGGGGTGCTTACAGCGCTAGCAAAGCAGCCGTAGATCGCCTGACTGAAGCGCTCCGGCTGGAGCTAACCCCTTTTGGTGTTCAGGCCTGTTACGTTCAACCGGGCGGTACACGGACCGACATCAACAAGAATCGGCTAAAAGTGTCGCTCCCGGCAGATAGTGTCTATAAAGACACATTCGACAGAACGTACGCCTTGATCGACGAGAGTGTTAGTCAGGGCATCGAACCAGATGTGTTCGGCCCCTTGATTGAAAAAATAATTCTGTCGCCCCAGGTAGAACGAGCGTATCGGGTTGGCAAACCTCTGGAAAAATTTTCTGTTCTGCTAAAACGGCTGTTACCAACCGGCGTTTATGAGCGAATGATCCGGAATCATTACAAAATGTAAATTACCCGCTGCGAAACTGCCATGGAACGATACCGGGAATTTACAAGTCGCTTTGTTTTACTGATCGGTCTGGTCATGGCATCGACGCTCGCCGGGACACAAACGGCTTCTCCTTTCCCAAAAGGCACCAAACGCATTCTGTTCCTGGGGAATAGCATTACGTACGCAGGCTCCTACGTGACCGATATCGAAACGTATTTTGTGGTGCACTATCCAAAGCAGTCGTATGAGTTCATCAACGTAGGGCTACCCAGTGAAACGGTGTCGGGCCTTAGCGAGCCAAACCATGCCGATGGTCGGTTTCCTCGTCCCGACCTGCACGAGCGACTTAGCCAAGTTCTGGCGCAAACAAAACCCGACGTAGTGTTTGCCTGCTATGGTATGAATGACGGCATTTACCTGCCGCTCGACGAAACGCGTTTTCGCCCGTATCGGGAAGGGATGAAATGGCTGCATACTGAGTTGGAAAAGATCGGTGCAAAGCGGATTATTTTCCTTACACCCCCGTTCATGACGATGAGAAGCTAGGGACGCAGGGCTATAACCGTACCCTCGACGCCTACGCAACCTGGTTGCTGGCTCAACGCGATTCGTTAAAGTGGGACGTAGCCGATCTTCATTTTCCTATGACCCGTTATCTGGACGAAACCCGAAAAGCTGATTCCACATTTGAGCTGGCAAAGGACGGCATACATCCGAACGAATTAGGGCACTGGCTGATGGCTAAAGCTGTTTTGCAGTATCTTGGACCGAACGTAGCGGATGCCCCGAACGTACTCGCTACCTTGTCAACCAACCCTCATAGCGAAGAAATTCTAAAATTGGTACGTCAGCGACAGGCTATTATGAAAGATGCCTGGCTCAACGCTACGGGCCATAAACGCCCTGAAATGAATGCTGGCTTGCCAATGACTGAAGCCCGGAATCGGTACAAGGCTCTGGAAAAACGTATCCGTGCACTGATGGCAGAACGACATTGAATGGTGTTGCGCCGAAGTAAAACGGAGACATCCACGTAATCGCTTATTCCAGAATGGCTATCCGTAGTTTTTGGGTACGCTCAGGAACCGTAGTCAGGCTCAAAATGATTGTAGGAGCATAACACCAAACATATTTATGGAATTAGGCATCAGTAGTTTTGGCGAGATCAAACCGGATGGCGTAGCAGGGAAAGCCATGAATGCGCATCAGCGTATGCAGGAAACCCTGGCAGAAATAAAACTGGCCGACGAAATTGGGCTGGATGTTTTTGCACTGGGCGAACACCACCGCCCCGATTTCATTATATCGGCACCCGAAGTCGTTCTGTCGGCTGCGGCTGCTATCACGAAAACTATCCGACTTTCCAGTTCGGTTACCGTACTGAGTTCGGCCGATCCGGTCAGGACATTCCAGAACTTTGCTTCGCTGGACCTGATCTCAAACGGCCGGGCCGAAATTATGGCTGGACGTGGCTCGTTCATTGAATCATTTCCGTTGTTTGGTTATGACCTGAAAGATTATGATGAGTTATTCACCGAGAAGCTGGATCTGCTGCTGAAGATCAATCAACAGGAGGTGATTAGCTGGAGTGGTAAACATAGGGCGCCCATTCATAATCAGGGCATTTACCCACGCCCATACCAATCGTCAATCCCAGTCTGGCTGGCCGTCGGTGGTACACCTGCCTCAGCGGTTCGGGCAGGTACGTTAAACCTGCCGATGACCGTAGCGATTCTCGGCGGTACGCCCGACCGCTTTGTCCCATTTGTCAATTTGTACCGGCAGGCAGCTCAGAAAGCTGGTCATGACATGAACCAGCTGCAACTAGGCATCAATTCTCAGTTTTACATAGCCGACGATTCGCAGCGGGCAGCCAACGAGTTTTTTCCGTCCTACGAGCTGTTGATGAACCGGGTTGGAAAGGAGCGAGGCTGGTCGCCCATTACGCGGGATCAGTTTGAATACATGCGGCAGTATGGGCCACTGATGGTAGGCAGTCCGCAGCAGGTGATCGATAAGATTCTGTACTTCCACGAATTGTTTGGCAATACCCGCTATCTGGCTCAGATGATTACCGGTCACGACATGCCCCATGCTAAAACACTGCACGCCATTGAGTTATTTGGCACGAAAGTCGCGCCGGTGGTACGGAAAGAACTGGCAAAGAGCAGTGTAGTTTCCTGATCGTTTACATGCTGACAATGCACGCTCCGATCTCGGAGAACGGAAGGACTTCCTGCTACCCAAAAACCACCTCTGAATCAGTCAGTTCAGGGGTGGTTTCGTTTATTACCCCCGAACTGGCAGACACGACGTAGCGGGCAACGACTGGGAAAAATACCTGCGTTTTGCTAACAAGCACTTAAAAAAGAAGTAGGTGCCCCCTTATTCTGCGCTTTTCTAAATTGATTCACCTCTAAAAGCAAGAGTGGTCGACAACATTAGTGGCAAATACCCTTCCAGATAATATCCAATAACTTTTCTAGCTCAATGACTCCTCTGCGTACGCTTCTTATTTTAAGTTTTTTACTAATAACTGGTCTGGTTAAGGCGGCAAAAATCGATACGGTTGATACGTATAGCTCGTCGATGAAGAAGACGATTAAAGCCGTGGTTATTACGCCCGACTCGTATACAAACGGTAGTGAATTTCCGGTGGTGTACTTACTGCACGGTTATAGTGGCAATTACAGCGACTGGGTCAAAAAAGCATCGAATCTGGGTGAGACTGTGGATCGTAATCAGTTAATTGTTGTGTGTCCGGATGGCGCTTTCGGAAGCTGGTACTGGGATAGTCCGGTTGATCCTACCTTTAAGTACGAAACCTACGTCTCCAATGAGCTGGTGTCGTGGGTCGATAGCCACTACAAAACCATTAAGAACCGACAGGGGCGGGCCATTACAGGGCTGAGTATGGGCGGACACGGCGCATTGTTTCTGGCGTTTCGTCACCAGGACGTATTTGGGGCGGCTGGCAGCATGAGTGGGGGCGTCGATATTCGCCCGTTTCCCAATAACTGGGACATGGCTAAACGGCTGGGTACCTATGCCCAGTTTCCCGACCGATGGGAGCAGAATACCGTCATCAATCTGCTGCATTTGCTGACCCCAAACGCGCTATCGCTAATCATTGACTGCGGGAGCGAAGACTTTTTCTTTCGTGTCAACAACAACCTGCACGACAAACTTCTGGAACGTAACATTCCACATGACTACATTGCCCGGCCCGGTGGCCATAACTGGCCGTACTGGACGAATGCAGTAACGTACCAACTGCTGTTTATGCGCCAGTATTTCGATAAACAAACCGCAACGATTGCGCGCTGACGAGCAGCAATACTATATTCTCCTAAGAATGGATCGTTAACCAAACTTGTCTATGCGCCGTAGCCTCCCGTTAACTTTTTTGCTCCTTCTGTCTTTTTCGGTTTATGCTCAGAAAGTCGTCCGGATTGCCTGCATAGGCAACAGCATTACGTATGGTGCCGGGCTTACGCACAGGGAGCAAAACTCATTTCCGGGTCAATTGCAAAACCTGCTCGGGAGTGGCTACGAGGTTATGAATTTTGGCGTGAGTGGGCGGACGGTGTTACGGGAAACGACAGCGCCCTATACCGCTACCGATAAGTATCAGGAAGCCCTGAAAAGTAACCCGGATATTGTGCTGATCAAGTTGGGTACCAATGATAGTCGACTGCCGTACCGGTTGAAGATCGACCAGTTTATGCCTGATTACAAAGCATTGGTTCAATCGTTCAGGACCTTGCCCAGCAAACCGCGGGTCATTCTATTGCTGCCGGTAGCCTCGTTCATGACCGACACGACCCGGCAGACCGATGCGGCCATTACGAAACTTATCATTCCCCGAATCCGCCAGGTAGCTTTTGAGGAGAAACTCGAACTGCTCGATCTGCATTCGCTAACGCGGGAAGATAGCCTCCTGTTTCCCGATAAGCTCCATCCGGCACCCCTGGTTATGACCCGAATCGCCCGGCGGTTGTACGAGGTGATCACCCTGAAAAATCAGCCTGATTTCGATATTTTTCGGAAGATCAAAGAACCTGTTACGTTGTCGTCGTTTTATGGCTACGATTGTGCTGATTTTACGTTTGAAGGACGTAACGCTAAAGTGGTTAAGCCCAGAATAGTAGCGAAAGACAAACCTTGGATCTGGCGGGCGCGATTCTGGGGGCATGAGCCGCAAACGGATATTGCCCTGCTGGATCATGGTTATCATCTGGTGTATTGTGACGTGGCCGAACTCTTCGGTAATGCCGAAGCTATTGAGCTTTGGAACAAGTTTTACCGATACATGCACAAAGCCGGATTAGCCGATAAAGTCAGTCTGGAAGGCTTAAGCCGGGGTGGAATTTATGCCTACAACTGGGCCATCGAAAATCCGAAAAAAGTGGCCTGCGTGTACGTAGATGCGCCTGTGCTGGACCTGAAAAGCTGGCCCGGCGGTAAAGGAAAGAGTACGGGCAGCCCGAGTGACTGGGAACTGTTCAAGAAAGATTTCGGGCTGAAATCGGAGGAAGAAGCGCTTCAGTTTAAAGGAAATCCGCTCGACCGCGTTGCTGATATTGTAAAAGGTAATTTCCCGATGCTGCACGTAGTGGGCGATGCCGACGATGCGGTACCCGTCAGTGAAAACACCGAACCATTCGAGAAACAGGTGCTGGCACTGGGTGGTAAAATTACCGTCATTCACAAACCCGGTGTGAACCATCACCCACACAGCCTGCCCAATCCGTCGCCCATTGTGGATTTTATTCTGAAAGCATCGGGGCAATATCCACACTACGCGCTCATGGCTATGCCGGGGTCAGAGTATCGGTCGGCGGGGGGATGGAAACGCGGTAATGACTGGTGGGATAATTTTGCAAATATTCAGCAAACGCTGGATAGTGTAGGCAAATTGGACGTACTGATGATGGGTAATTCCATTACGCAGGCCATTGGTAAGCGAAGTCTGGTTATTCATCACGCGGGTCAGGCGGCTTTTGATAGTGCGCTGGCTGGTTATCAGTACGGGGTAGCGGCTATTTCGGGCGATAAAACCCAGAACCTGCTGTGGCGGGTTGAGCACCTTGACTTCACGAAAGCCAATCCGGACGTAGTGGTTGTTACTATTGGCGTGAACAATTTCCGGGAAGATGAGGCAGAGGATATTACGGCCGGAATCGGGGCTATCCTGAAAGCACTGAACCGCAAACTCCCGCAGGCTAAACTGGTACTAATTGGGCCGCTTCCGGCCGGTACGACCGCTGAAGACGATAAACGAAAAAAATACGTAGCGGTCCATCAGCAGATTCAGGCGTTTGTCGATAACAAAACCGTTTTCTTCTGCGATCCGTCGGGCGTGTTGATCGACGCTGCTACGGGTAATCTGGGTACAGGGTTGTATTCACCCGACGGTATTCACCTGGCGACAAAAGGATATAGAGTCTGGGCCGCCGTCGTGCGGGAAACAATCAACAAATTTGCCTTACCAACAAGTCGTTAAGTTTTTTCTCCTCTAACATCCGAGATACAATCGCGGATGAGCTCTATAATAAATGATCCGAATAGTAGTTCTTCCTGAAGCTGATCTGGGTGAATTGGCGCCAAAAGGGTATTTTGGCCAATGAAACGACTTATTACTCGTAGACAATCGAAATAATCTGGCGGAAACCGATCATGCTCGATTCCGGCGACTTAATTAACCATTTTTATGCAGGCAACAACCGTAGCGGGCAAATCGAAACCAGCCGCTTTTACCGAAAGCAAATACCTGGTCACCCTGGTCTTTGTTACATCGCTCTTCATGTTTTGGGGGGTCGCAATCACCATGGGCGATGTGCTGAATAAACACTTTCAGCATGTGTTAAGCCTCACCAAAACACAGTCTGCCTTTGTCCAGTTTGCTATTTTCGGTGCCTATTTCGTGATGGGTATACCCGCTGGCCTGTTTATGAAGCGGTTTGGGTATAAAAATGGCGTGCTATTGGGGCTTTCGCTGTTTGCCACTGGAGCGTTTTTGTTTGTACCAGCCGCTGCGGCCGTTTCCTTTACGTATTTCGGGATTGCCCTGTTCATATTAGGGTGTGGCCTTTCCACCCTCGAAACCGTAGCCCACCCCTTTGTGGCTTCGCTGGGCGATCAGCGTACCAGCGACCAGCGTATTAATTTCGCACAGGCTTTCAACGCGTTAGGCGCTATCATTGGCCCGGCTATCGGATCTTATTTTCTACTACGTAACAATACCGAAGGAAGCACAGACCTGACTTCGGTGAAGACATTATACATCGCCATTGGTGGGGTTATCGCGACGATAGCCATCCTGTTTTCATTCGTAAAAGTGCCTGCTCTGAACGATCCGCATACAGTAGTCGATCCTGAAGCCGAGAATGTTGATACCGAGCCGGGGAAACCCCTTGTCGCCCATAAGCATTTTGTTTGGGCCGTGATTGCTCAGTTTTTTAATGTGGCCGCGCAGGGCGGTACGTGGGCCTTTTTCATTAATTACGGCCACGAGAAAATGGGATTTTCCGACGCAACTGCGGGCAATTACATGGTGCTGTTTATGGGGCTTATGCTGGCCGGTCGGTTTGTTGGTACGTTCCTGATGCGATTTATTGCCCCACACACCTTGCTGGCTGCCTTTGCTGCGGGCAATATACTGATGTGTCTTATTATTACGCAAAGCTTCGGCTGGCCTTCGTTTATTGCGTTGCTGATGCTCAATTTCTTCTTCAGCATTATGTTTCCGACGATTTTTAGCTTGGGGCTAAAAAACCTGGGAGCGCATACGCAGCAAGCGTCATCGTTTATTTCGATGGGGGTAGCGGGTGGGGCGGTTTTCCCGTTTCTGATGGGGATGGCTGCCGAACACGACGTAGCTAATGCGTACTATTTGCCGATTATCTGCTATACCGTCATTTTCCTGTTCGGGGCAAAATTCTATAAAGTAGAATAAGCATTGGTCATTCGCTTCGCTGTCATTTGGCATTGGTCATATCCAATATCCAGTGACCAATGACAGCGAAGCGAATGACTACTGACCAGTTAGACTTCCAACTTCTTCATGTACTCGGCATCATTTTTCAGACTAGCCAGCGAGGACTCAGGATATTCTTCCTGCTCCACGAGGTAGTATTTGATGCCGCTTTTCATGGCCGCATTCAGAGTCTTTTTGAAATCGACGCTTCCTTTACCAAGGTCATTCTGAACGGGCTTGCCATTTTCTTTCTTGTAATCCTTAATATGGCAGAGTTCGTAGCGCTTGCCGTATTTTTTCAGGTGCGATTCGGTATCTACCCCTGCTACGTCGATCCAGCACAAATCCAACTCAAACATTACATTTTTCGGGTCGGTGTTTTCCAGCAGAAATTCCTGCGGTAGCTTGCCATCGAGAGGCATGAAGGAATAATTGTGGTTATGGTACCCGAATTTCAGCCCTGCTTTGTTTGCCTCTTCACCTACCGTATTAAACTGATCGGCAATTTTCTTCCATTCATCCCAGGTTTTTTGCGGACCAATGAATGGGCAGAGAAGATACGTCAGGCCAGCGTCGTGCGCCATTTCGATGCTCTTCTTTAGTTCGTCGGGCTTATCGGCCTGGCCCCGGTAATTAAAATGCGTACTTACCATCTTCACGCCCAGTCCATCCAGAAACGATTTGATTTCTTTGGGAGCCATGCCCCACAGAAAACCCTGCTGTCCAGCGAAACTTTCAAACTGTGTGTAGCCCATCTGAGCTAACTGGGTCATAACACCTTTAGGATCTTTGGGCAGTACGTCGCGAACGCTGTAGAGCTGAACACCAAACGGATTAATTTTTTTAGCCGGAGCATTCAGCAGTACATTGGCCAGAGAACTGGTTTGGGCAAGGGCAAGTGTACCGGCAGCTACAAGGCCGGACTGTGTCAGGAAATCCCGTCGTTTCATGGATTGAAAAAATTTACGGATTGAAAACGTAAAGATAGAAAGTAAAGGGAGAAAGGAGGAAGGGAAAAAGGATAGAAAGAATGCGATGTGAACCCGTATAAAAAGTAGAGTGCTCCCTTCATGACCTTCTCCCTTTCATCCCCTTCCTCCTTTCTCCTTATCTTTGCAAATGACGTTTTCCAAATTATATCTGCAATCCGGCCGCGACGAAGCGGTTCGGCGGTTTCACCCCTGGGTTTTCTCGCGGGCTATCAGTCGGTACGAAGGCGACCTGAACGATGGCGACGTAGTAGAAGTGTTTGACAGTAAAAAGAATTACCTCGCTACCGGGCATTACCACGATGGTAGCATTGCAGTACGTATTTTCTCATTCGGAGCAACGGCGGGTGGCCCTGTTACGCCTGATTTACCGTATTGGACGCAGAAACTGTCGCGGATTCGTGCGATTCGACAGGCTATTATAACCAACGGCCAGAGCGCCGGACCGACAGACTGCTATCGGCTTGTTCATGGTGAGGGCGATGGCTGCACGGGCTTGATTGTGGATATATATAACGGCGTAGCGGTAGTACAGGCCCATTCCATTGGTATGCACCGTGAGCGGGATCTGATAACAGAAGCGCTGAAAGCCGTTTTCGGTGACGAACTAAAGGCTGTTTACGACAAAAGCGCGGATACACTGCCCGACGAATATGGCGCTACCGTAACGAACGGTTATCTGTTCGGCCGGACGCCCGTACCGCATCCTGTGCAGGAAAACGGCAACACCTTTCTGGTCGACTGGATAACCGGGCAGAAAACAGGGTTTTTTCTGGATCAACGTGATAACCGGGCTTTGCTGGGGCTGTTTGCTCAGGGTAAAAAGGTGCTGAATGCGTTTTGCTATTCAGGTGGTTTTTCGGTCTATGCCCTTAAAGCCGGAGCCAGTTCAGTTCACTCCGTCGATGTATCGCAGAAAGCGATTGACCTCACCAATCAGAACATAAAAGCCAATTTCGGCGAACAGGAAGAGCGGCACGAATCGTTTGCCGATGACGTAATGCATTACCTTAAGGCTCACGATCATCAGTACGATGTAGTGGTGCTCGACCCACCGGCTTTTGCCAAAAGTTTGTCAGCCCGTCACCGGGCCGTGCAGGGCTATAAGCGGCTGAACGCGGAAGGATTTCGCCGGGTAGCCAAAGGCGGAATTTTATTTACGTTCTCGTGTTCACAGGTAGTAGACCGGGAATTATTTTACAACACCATTGTGGCGGCTGCCATTGAAGCCGGGCGGCAGGTTCGGGTACTGCATCATTTGAGCCAACCTGCTGATCATCCGGTTAGTTTATTTCATCCGGAAGGAGGCTATCTGAAAGGATTGGTATTATGGGTAGAGTAGGGGATGCCTTTTTTCCCTTACCATATATATACAACCTTACTAGGTTTCCGCTAATTTTGGGTCACAACCGGCGTCCCGGCCATTCTTTTCGTATAACTCGATTACCTATATAGCTACTATGGCTGAATTAATTCGAATGCCCAAGATGAGCGACACCATGACCGAAGGCGTCATTGCGGAGTGGCACAAAAAAGTGGGCGACAAAGTAAAATCCGGCGATGTACTGGCCGAAGTCGAAACCGATAAAGCAACCATGGACCTTGAGTCGTACGAAGAAGGTACACTGCTGTACATTGGTGTCGAAAAAGGTGCATCTGTGCCGGTAGATGGCGTACTGGCCATCATTGGTGCCGAC
Source organism: Spirosoma sp. KNUC1025 (assembly GCF_045160025.1). GTDB lineage: Bacteria > Bacteroidota > Bacteroidia > Cytophagales > Spirosomataceae > Spirosoma. The sequence continues at coordinate 6,130,058 of NZ_CP087139.1, read as the reverse complement.
GGAGAAGATTATAAGGCCCTGCTTAATGGGTCTAGTGGCGGAAGCCAGGAGGCTCCTCCTGCGCCTAAACCAGAGCCTGCTCCTGCCCCGGCCAATAGCGCAAGTGGCGAAGTAGCCACAAAGTTGCCGGATCAGAAAGCAATTTCTGCGGCCCCAGCTGAGCAGGTAAACGCATCGATTATCCGGATGCCAAAAATGAGCGACACCATGACCGAAGGGACCATTGTGGCGTGGCATAAAAAAGAAGGCGATACGGTAAAATCGGGCGACGTACTGGCTGAGGTTGAAACCGACAAAGCCACGATGGACCTGGAAGCCTACGAAGAAGGTACATTGCTTTATATCGGCGCAAAAGAAGGGTCGTCAGTCGCTGTTGATGACATCATTGCTGTTGTTGGCGAGAAAGGTGCAAACTTCAAGGTTTTGCTTGACGGTGGCTCAGGGGCTCCGGCATCGGGCAATCAGGCGGCCACGGGCGAAGGGGGCAGCACTACTGCTCAGCAAAACCCGCAAGCCGATGTACCTGCCGATGCCGATACGGATCTGTCGTACGGTGGTGGCGCAGGTGATGTGTCTGAATCGAATGGACGGCTAAAGGCATCACCCCTGGCAAAACGCATTGCGGAAGATAAAGGCATTAATCTGGCTCAGGTTAAAGGCAGCGGTCCCGAAGGTCGTATTGTGAAGAGTGACGTAGAGTCGTTTGTGCCCGGAGCCGCTCCGGCCGCGAAACCTGCAGCACCGCAACCGGCCGCTCAACCCGCCCCGACACCCGCTGCTGCGCCTGCTCCGGCGGCCGCTCCATCGGTGCCCGTACCGGCCGGCGAATATGAAGATATTCCGGTCAGCCAGATGCGCAAAACCATTGCCCGTCGGTTGAGCGAGAGTCTGTTTACCGCTCCGCACTTCTACCTGACCATGGAAATTACGATGGACAAGGCGATGGAATTACGCGGTACGGTCAATGCGGTTAGCCCCGTTAAAGTATCGTTCAACGATTTCGTGATCAAAGCGGCTGCCTTGGCGCTCAAACAGCATCCAAACGTTAATTCGTCGTGGCTGGGCGATAAAATTCGGAAGTATAAATACGTCAATATTGGCGTAGCGGTTGCCGTCGACGAAGGGTTGTTGGTGCCGGTAATCCGTAACGCCGATCAGAAAACGCTCTCGACGATTTCGGGCGAAGTGAAAGATCTGGCAGGCAAAGCGAAAGAGAAGAAGCTTCAGCCGAAAGATTGGGAAGGCAGTACGTTCTCGATCTCGAACCTCGGTATGTTCGGCATCGATGAGTTTACGGCCATCATCAATCCGCCGGATTCGTGTATTCTGGCTATCGGTACGATCAAGCAGAGTGTGAAGTTTGAAGGCGACGTAGCGAAACCAACGAACGTTATGAAAGTGACGCTCTCCTGCGACCACCGCGTTGTGGATGGCGCAACCGGAGCTGCATTCTTGCAAACGGTTAAGCAACTGCTCGAAGATCCGATGCGGATGTTGGTATAAAAAAGGAGAAACGGGAAGAGGGGAAAGAAAGGGAGTAAGTGGTTTTATCCATCCTCCCTTTCTTTCCCCTCTTCCCGTTTCTCCTCTAAAAAACTATACCGTTGCTGGTTCCAGAGCGGCTTGTAATTTTTGCTCCAGTACGTTTCTTGGGACAGCACCGATAACTTTATCAACCAGTTGGCCTTTTTTGAAAATCATCAGGGTTGGAATGCTGCGGATACCAAATTTCGCTGGCACTTGTGAATGTTGGTCGACATCCATTTTAGCGACTACGGCTTTGCCTTCGTACTCGCCGGCAAGTTGTTCGACAACAGGGCCGATCATCTTACAGGGACCGCACCATTCGGCCCAGAAATCTACTAAAACGGGTTTGTCTGAATTTATAAGATCGTTGAAGTTCGCGTCGGTCGCTTCTACGGCATGTGATCCTGCTGCCATGACTGAAATGAGTTTATTTGTTGAACTTGTTTCATGCACATAAACCGTTTTCAGCACGTTTAGTTCCGAATCTTACGCCACCTTGCATGTTACGCCGTCTATTGTCTAAACGAATAATTACAAATTGACTCAATAGAATCCGGGTGGCGTAGGTAACCCCATTTCTGGTTTTGCCAGATAAATAACGGGATCGAAAATAAGCAGGCTGCCTCGTGGGCTGACCAGCACGTTTTCGTCGTGCAGGTCCTCTACCAGAATACCCAGATCAGGATTGTAATAATTATCGGCTTTTCGGCGATAGAATCCACGTTTAGCCATTTCTGTCTCAACTTCCTTGCGGTCGGCGCCCCGAATGGCAAGCAAGGCTTTTTGCCTGATGACAGGCTGTAGCTCATCACCAACCAGCATAAGCCCTTCAAAATGAACGGCTGTTTCAGGAAAGAGCCAGTTATGGAGTACCAGGCGGTGGAAATACTCCAGCCAGTTTGTATGGTAAAGCAGATTGTTACGCTTGATAAAGTAGCCGTTCTGCTGATACAGTTGGTGTTCTCCGCCTTCTATTTCACCAAAAGAAAACCAGTTCTTGGTGAAATCTGCTTCGTTTAACCAGAGGTTCGAAGTGTCAGCCCAATTTTTGAGAGCAACCGTTTCCTGTGGGCGAATTATTTGGTATAATTCCCAGCGTTCGTCGCTGGTTTGCGGCTCTTGGTAGCCAATCGCTGTAGCTGTTTCATGGACTCCTCTGGTGAGAGCAAGGGCTGCTCGGAGACTTCCTTCTCCAGGCGTTTGCTCTGCTGCTTGTGGTAATCGTTCAGGTCGATAAGATCGTTGTTCATAACCCTGTGATAGCATTTATGAGGGAACTAAGTTCTGCATTAAGACGGTGATGTGCAAATTACGCCACCTTGCATGTTACGCCGTCTATTGCTTCAAGTGCCCGCAGGAACGTATTGGCCGGAAACACTTTTAACGTGCGCGACTGTAAACTGACTTCAATTCGTTCAATCGGGTCCACTACGTTCAGCGACAGGGTACAGGTGCCGGGGTGCGCAGCAACAAGGTCGTTGATCTGTGAAACCAGTTGAGCATTCAGCGCATCCAGCGTGAGCGATACCCGGATTTCTTTACAGAATTTCTCGCGCATTTCCGTCAGTAGCCGAATCGTTGTGGGTTTAAACTCAAGCTGATCGGAATTCCAGCGGTTTTGTGTTTTACCCGTTATGTGCAGGAAGCGGCCCACATCGATATACTGACCGAGCCGAACGTAGTCGTCGCCAAAAAGGGCCAGTTCAATAGCCGTACTATAATCTTCGATCTTGAAAATACAGAACGGGTTTCCGTTTTTGGCGATTTTCGTCTGCATTGACGAGACAATCCCAGCCACCTTGATTTCAGGTGATTTAACCTCGAAAATCTTGTCTAACGTACAGTTACAGAACCCATCCAGTTCAAGCTTGAATTCGTCGAGCGGGTGCCCGGTGATGTAGAAACCTACTACGTCTTTTTCAAACTTGAGCTTTTCGATCTGATTCCACTCCGGCACAATAGGCGCTCTGGGGCGGGCAATCATTGGCTCTCCACCCGTTAGCGACCCAAACAGGGATTGTTGTGCCGCTGCCTTCTCGGCGTGGTAATTGTTGGCATACCGGATAACCTTATCCAGAAATGGTGACGTATCGCCCTCGGCCATTTCAAAATATTGCGCCCGGTGGTATTCGTCGATGCTGTCAAAAGCGCCCGCGTAGGCCAGCGATTCCCACGTTTTTTTGTTGACGGTCCGCAGGTTAACCCGAATGGCAAAGTCAAAAACATCCTTGAATGGCCCGCCCGCCATGCGTTCCTCAATAATAGCTTCCACAGCCGCGTCGCCTGCGCCTTTGATGCCACCCAGCCCGAATCGGATTTCACCTTTTGCATTTACGCCGAATACGCGCTCCGATTCGTTTACATCCGGCCCAAGTACGGGAATGCCGATGTTTTTACACTCTTCAAGGAAGAACGTAATTTTTTCGATGTTCCCTAAGCAGCTCGTCAAAACGGCTGCCATGTATTCGGACTTATAATAGGTCTTTAAGTAAGCCGTCTGATACGCGACGAAGGCGTAACAGGTTGAGTGCGACTTGTTGAAGGCGTAGGACGCAAATGCTTCCCAGTCGGTCCATACTTTCTCGCAGATTTTCAGGTTCAGTCCATTGGCGGCACAGCCATCCATGAATTTCCCCTTCATTTTGTCGAGTACATCTTTCTGCTTTTTCCCCATCGCCTTCCGCAGTACGTCGGCGTCGCCTTTGGTGAAATTGCCGAGCTTCTGCGACAGCAGCATCAACTGCTCCTGGTACACTGTAATGCCGTAAGTATCAGCCAGATATTCTTCCATTTCAGGAAGGTCGTATTTGACTTCTTCCCGGCCGTGTTTACGGGCAATATAATTCGGAATGTAGGCAATTGGGCCCGGTCGGTAAAGGGCGTTCATGGCAATGAGGTCTTCGAAGCGGTCAGGCTTAAGGTCCTTCATGTGCTTTTTCATGCCGTCGGATTCGAACTGGAAGATAGCGTTGGTCTCGCCCCGCTGGAACAGTTCGTACGCTTTGGGATCATCCAGCGGAATATCGTCAATGCCCGTTTCAACGCCATTGACGAACAGGCCACCGTGGTTTTGCTTGATGAGTCGCAGGCATTCCTTAATGATGGTCAGGTTGCGCAGCCCCAGAAAGTCCATCTTGATTACACCCGCGTCTTCAATGACTTTTCCTTCGTACTGGGTGATAATCAGGTTGGTATCTTTCGACGTAGAAACCGGCACAATGTTCGACAGGTCGTCGGGCGCAATAATAATACCGGCCGCATGGACACCTGTGTTCCGTACCGTACCTTCCAGCCGACGCGCCTGCTGAAGCACGTTCTGCACCTTTTCAGTATCGATCAGCTTCATGGTTCGGCCTACCGACTGATCGCCGGATTCGAGCGCCCGCATCCGCTTTACATTCTCAACCTCGTCGGGTTGAATGACGCCAGCCAGTCCTCCCGGTCCATCGATCGGATCTTCAAAAATCCGCCGGAGGGTCATGTTGTACGTTGGCTTGTCGGGGACGAGTTTCGCCAGCGCATTGGCATCGGCCAGCGGCAGGTCCATGACCCGGCTAACGTCTTTAATTGCCGATTTGGCCGCCATCGTACCGTACGTAACAATAGCCGCCACCTGCTGTTTGCCGTATTTGTCGACTACGTAATCGATTACCCGCTGACGACCTTCATCGTCAAAATCGGTATCGATATCGGGCATCGACTTCCGGTCGGGGTTCAGGAACCGTTCGAACAGCAAATCGTACTTGATGGGGTCGATGTTGGTAATGCCGATGCAATAGGCCACCGCACTCCCGGCGGCACTTCCCCGGCCAGGCCCGACCATTACGCCGAGGTCACGACCCGCTTTGATGAAGTCGGCCACAATGAGAAAGTAACCCGCAAAGCCCATCGTTCTGATGGTAAACAGCTCAAAGTCAAGGCGTTCCTGAGCTTTCTGGTCAATTTCGCCCCAGCGTTCTTTAGCTCCCGTAAAGGTCAGGTGCTTAAGGTACTCCCACTGGTTCAGTACGTCGTCGGCATGTATCTGGAATTCCTGTGGAATCGGGAAGTTCGGCAGTAAAATATCGCGCTTTAGTTTCAGCACCTCTACCTTATCGACAATCTCATTGGTGTTGTCGATTGCTTCGGGCAGATCATGAAACAACGTGCTCATTTCCTGCGTGTTCTTGAAGTAGAACTGATCGCTGAAAAAGGCAAAGCGCGTGTTTTTAGGCATGGCCTCTTCGTCATTGAATTCCTTCATCGACGGAGTGCTCTGTTTCTCGCCCGTGTTCACGCAGAGCAGAATGTCGTGGGCTACCCAGTCGTCGCGGTCGACGTAGTGCGAATCATTCGAGGCAATGATCTTGACGTTGTATTTGCGGGCAAACTTAACCAGCACCTCATTGGCTTTGATCTGGTCGGGGATTTCATGGCGTTGTAATTCAACGTAATAATCCTCCCCGAAGCGGTCGAGCCACCATTTGAATTCAACTTCGGCGGCTTCTTCGCCTTTTTTCAGAATCGTTTTGGGGACAATGGCGCCAATGCAGCAGGTCGTTGCAATCAGCCCTTCTTTGTATTTATCGATCAGCTCCTTCGTTACGCGCGGATACTTGCCGTACAGCCCTTCCATATACCCTAGTGAGCAGAGTTTCGCCAGGTTTTTGTAGCCCTGCGGGTTCTTGGCGAGCAGCAACTGATGATATCGAATGTCCTTTTGCTCTTTCGTGAACTGTTTCCGGGTATGGTCGTCCACTACGTAAAACTCACAACCTACAATGGGTTTGATGCCCTGTTTACTGGCTTCGGCCACAAACTCAAATACGCCAAACATATTGCCGTGGTCGGTAATGGCCACAGCAGGCATGTTATCGCTTTTTGCCTTCTTAATCAGCTTTTTGATATCAGCTTGCCCATCAAGCAGCGAGTACTGGGTATGGCAGTGGAGGTGTGAGAATTGCATACGTATGAACTGTCTGAACCAGGATTTATAAGATTTTCCTGATTTTCGGGATTGTGTTCCTTTGGTAAAAATAGGAAATCCTGAGGGTACACAGGTGGTAATAGGAGGGAATTTAGACGATTATTTGATAAAAGCCTGATGCTGAAAGTGATTCGCCGACGAATGTGTCGGCACAAGTGTACTCGCTCCCTTACCCGCTACATGTATGAAATCTCGACGATTCAAGGAGTCTATTGTGTTCAGATAAAAGATTTTACCTGACGTTGTTTGCAGAAAGCAATGCTTACTCAACGCAAATAAATAGAACCGGCTTAGAAAAATACGCATTCCTTTAGATAGTCAGAATATAATTTTCTAAAATTCTAATTATTATTTTATAAATTTTGTTTTCCATTTGTAAGGTAAAATATTAATTGGCATTAATGACGAAAGTGCAGAATGTGTTAGGTGTCATTTAGAGCGCCAGCAGCTACTTTTTAAATCAATATATATTGAATAAACCGTGCGGGGCGTTTGATAGATGATTTGACAATGTCAACCATCGACTAAACTAACCTATGGCTATATCGTACGCCGTCCGGACGTTCCGGAATCTGTTTATCATCGCTCTTGCTGTAAGTTCGTTAACGACGGCCTGCAAAAAGTCGGGCGGGTCTGACCCCGAAATTGACCCCCGCGATCAGTACGTGGGCACTTATGCGGGTACGTATCGGAATACCATTTACATTGTTGCCGACATATTTGGGGAGCCTAGATCAGGCACCGCTAGAATAAACGTTACGAAAGGATCAAATCCGAAAGAGATTTACATTGAGCTGGTAACTACCGGCGATATCAACGGAGATCGGACGCTGAAGGTGACAGCCGAACTGGACGGTGTGAATTATACAGTGATCGACAAAAACACGGATAGCATTCCCATCGGCAACCCGGTGACCTCCGATTATACGGCATCGGGTGTTTTTGATCCCAACACCAAGCAGTTTACGTACGCATCCGTTGCCAATGCATTGCGTAACGGAGCGCAGTATAAGCAAACCTACGAGATTTTAGGGACGAAGCAGTAGGTACACCACACAGACGAACACCGGTAGATTGACGGAAACTGATTCTTTTGGCTGTGATCATTTATTGAATTCCAGATATGAAAAGTCTGCTAACCGTTTGTCTGCTTGTTACGTTTCAACTCGTTCGTGCTCAGGCGCCAACCTCGCCATCGGCGGGAGCAATAGTGTCTACGCCCGAGCGAATGGCTTCTTTATCGGTCGACGAAAAGGCCGTTCTGGCCGTTGAAAAACAACGTTTTGACGCACAGATAAAGAAAGATTACGCTGTGCTGGACCGCGTTCTCGCTGATGATCTGATTTACACGCACTCGAACGCCAATACCGATAATAAGCAATCGTACATTCAATCGATTCGGGAGGGCAAATCGAAATACGACGCCATTTCTATTGAGGAACAAAAGGTGCGGGTTTATGGCAATACGGCTGTTATCAACGGAACCTGTATGATCAAAGCCATGAACAACGGCGAGACCATCAATACCCACGTAAAGTACACCGACGTATATGTGCGCAATGGTAGTCAGTGGCAAATGGTAGCCTGGCAATCGATACGTTTGGCAAAATAGGGACAGAAGGAGGAGGGGGAGTAAAGGGACGAGAGGGAGAATGAGCATAAAGTTTTTCCTCTCGTCCCTTTACTCCCCCTCCTCCTCCCCTAAACTTTCAAATACTCCCTCAACTCCGTAGCGTCCTGTGCATTCATGCGGCCAGCCAGTACCAGGCGGAGCTGCCGCCGACGTAACGCGCTCTCGTACCGTTCTTTTTCGGCGTCTGTTTCCGCAATGACGGCGGGTACTTCAATTGGGCGACCACTCTGGTCGACGGCTACGAAGGTGTAAAAGGCACTGTTGGTACTGACCCGGATGCCCGCCGGAATATCCTCGGCCCATACTTCGATAAACACTTCCATCGACGAGCTAAAGGCCCGGGTTACCTGCGCTTTCATGGTCACGATGTTGCCAAGCCGGATGGGTTCGGAAAAGGATACGTTATCGACAGAGGCCGTTACTACAATCCGGTTAGAGTGTTTTTGCGCGGCAATGGCAGCCGCAATGTCCATAAAGTGCAGCAGCCGCCCACCCATCAGGTTGTTCAGTGTATTGGTGTCGTTGGGGAGTACCATTTCGGTCATCACCGTCATGGATTCACGGGCGTATTTGGGTTGCGGCATAGGGTATAGATATCAGTTAATCAGCTAGTAAAACAATACGTTGGTACGTAAACAGGTTGCAAAAAATGACGGAGCGGCTAACTCACCATCACATCGATGCGTTCAGCACAGGACAAAGTTTACTCCGAACAAGTTAAGTTGATCTATTCTGCTTGTTATTTCGTTTTAAATTTGTCTGATAACCATAAAGAATAGGATAGAAGCTATGGAGCGTCTGGTTGACTATTTCGAGCACATTCCGTCGTTGCACCGAAGTCTGATTCTGGTGGGTGGCATTACGTTGTTCTGGCTGATCGAAAGCGCCGTTCCGCTGTTTGATTTTGCCCGCCGTACGCTTGGCTATCGAAAAATCCATCACGCAGGCATCAATCTATTCTTTACGCTGACCACAATCGTCGTCAATTTTGCGCTGGCTTTTATTCTGCTTCGCACTAGCGACTGGGCCGTACAGCATCAGGTTGGCTTACTACAGTGGATTCAGTGGCCGTTGTGGACTGAAGTTCTGACAGGCTTGCTGGGCATGGATCTGATTGGGGCCTGGTTGCCGCATTGGGTGCAGCACAAGAATAAATTTTTGTGGCGATTTCACCTGATTCACCACAGCGATGCGTATGTCGATACAACAACGGCTAACCGGCATCATCCCGGCGAAAGCGTTATCCGGTTCGTTTTTACTACGTTGGCTGTGCTCTGTATGGGTGCGCCCATGTGGCTGGTTTTTATGTACCAGGCCTTGTCGGTTATGCTGTCGCAGTTTAACCATGCCAACATTGAGTTGCCGCGCTGGGCTGATCGGCTGCTGGGTTTGTTTATCGTAACGCCAAACATGCACCATGTGCATCATCACTACGTCCTGCCTGTTACAAATACCAATTACGGCAACATCTTTCCCTACTGGGATCGACTGTTCGGTACGTATCACGAAATGGCTGGCAAAGACCTACACTATGGGATCGACACGCACCCGGACCCGACCGAACATTCGCGTATCGGCAATCTGCTGAAAATACCCTTCCAGCGGTACCGGGCCCCTATAGGCGAGAAAGACAGGCCGGAAAAAGTATCGCAGCAGATGTGAAGAAGCATAGTTGAAATAGTGAGGATGTCGCCTGTTGGGCGCGAGAAGGACAGGCTGACTGTTAGTCACTTATTTAAATGTGATTAATTGTTTACTGAACCTTACTGCTGATATTTGGCAACAAAATAATTTTAGCCTCGTTTTAGCAGTAAATCATTTCATTCTCTCCTAACTTAACTCAATCATGTTATTCACACACAGCCTGGGTAACGGGCAGAAGTGGGGCGCCGTCGCCATTCTTTTCACAGCCCTGACATTAGCATTCACTGCCTGTAAGAAAGAAGATTCCGCTCCGCCAACGGTCCAGACCATTACGGAGCAGATTAACACGAACTCCAAGTTTACCTTACTGAAAGCTGCCCTTGCCAAATCGGGCCTGGACGTTACGCTGGGTTCGGCCGGTACGTATACGCTACTCGCCCCAACGGACGATGCGTTCAAAGCATTTGGCCTTTCCAGTGAAGCCGTTATTGGCTTAGCCCCCGCTGAACTGGTGAAATCGGTGATGCAATACCACGTACTCGGGACCAAACTGGAATCATCAGCGATTCCCTCGGCCATAAATTCACCTCAGCAAACCCAGTTCCCGTTGGGTTCCGTTTACTTCTCCAAACCGGTAGCGGTAACCACTTCGGCCGGGTCGACAACAACGGTATCCGTCAACGGGGCGCATGTTCTGGAAAACGGTACGCAAGCCAGTAATGGCATCATTTACCCAATTGACCGCATCCTGCTGCCACCCGTTTATGGCGATATTCCGACTACGATTTCGCAAATCCCGACAATTTATGCGTTGCTGGCTCCCACGGCAGGCGTTTCGTTTAAATTGCTGCAACAGGCTGTCGCCAAGGTCGGTACGGGTATAAGCAGCGCATTGACTGCCACAGGCCCCTTAACGGTTTTTGCGCCAACTGATAACGCCTTCAAGGCATCTGGCTTCGATTCAACCGCTATTGCCAAGGCACCTGTTGCTACGTTGGCGGCCGTATTAAGTTACCATGTTTTGAACAACAACCGCGCCTATACACCCATTCTGACAAACGGATCGAGCCTCACTACGTTGCAGGGCGGGACGATTACGGTAGGTACAAGTACAACGGCGACAACGGTTACGGGCAAAAGCAATGGTGGCACGGCTTCGAACATTATCGGGCCAGACGTTACCGCCAGTAATGGCGTAATTCAGATAATAGACAGGCTTTTATTGCCGTAGTAGATAGTTTAATGAGTATTCCAACAGCCCGAAAGTTCGAAACTTTCGGGCTGTTTTTTTTGAGGCTGACTGAGGAGATAGTACTACTGAACAGACTCTTTTTTATGGGCTATCAACTGATTCAGGCGGAATCAAAACCCTATTCTGCCTGTTCTGTTTATAGAGGAGAAACCCTGTATTCGTTCGCAATTTGTCGGGATCAAACTACGTGATTGTCCGCAAGACTTTCGACCTTTGGGACCTTGATATGTGACTTTATCGAATGGCTAAACCACAAAAAAAACTTTTTCTGTTAGATGCGCTGGCACTCGTTTACCGCGCTCATTTTGCTTTTAGTAAAGCGCCCCGCATTTCATCGCGCGGGATCAATACCTCCGCTGTATTCGGCTTCATGAATGCCATGATTGAGGTGTTGACGAAAGAAAAACCTACCCACATCGGTGTGGCATTCGACTCGGCCAAGAAGACATTCCGCCACGAGCAGTTTCCGATGTACAAAGCCACCCGGCAGTCGCAGCCCGAGGATATAAGCGTAGCTGTGCCCTATATCAAAAAGATTGTGGAAGCTATGCATATTCCCATTCTGATTCTGGACGGGTATGAGGCCGACGACATCATTGGTACGATTGCGAAAAAAGCTGCACTCGCTGATTTTGAGGTGTATATGATGACGCCCGACAAAGACTACGGGCAACTGGTTGAAGAACACGTTCATATCTACAAGCCTGCGTTTATGGGTAAACCTGCCGAAAAGCTGGGCGTAAACGAAATTCTGGAACGCTGGCAGATTGAACGTATCGAGCAGGTGACTGATATGCTTGGGCTGATGGGCGATTCGGTGGATAACATTCCGGGTATTCCTGGTGTGGGCGAAAAAACCGCACAGAAACTGATCGCCGATTTTGGATCCGTTGAAAACCTCATTGCCCGTGCCGACGAGCTGAAAGGAAAACTCAAAGAAAATGTCGTCAACTTTGCGCAGCAGGGATTACTCTCGAAGCAATTGGCAACGATTCATCTGGACGTACCTGTGCCATTTGATGAGAATATGCTGCGGCATACCGAATACGACAAACCCCGGCTTTCGGCGCTGTTGGACGAACTGGAGTTTCGGCAGATGAAAACCCGCCTGTTAGGGACCGATTACGACGAAAAGCCTCTGCCAGCCGCGTTCAAAGCACCAGAATCCGGTCAGATGAACCTGTTCGATTCGCCGGGCGGCAATGCGCCAGCCTTCATGCCGTTTCCGAACATGAGCGCTGTCAACCCATCAGGCGCCGACGATCTGCCTTTTGATTTTGGTACTGCTGAAGCTCCGGCCAAACCGAAGCCTGCAAAAACAAAATCGACGCCAGTTCGGGTACCAGCAGCATCAGCGACTGAAGCGACACCCAGCAACGTAACGAATACGATTACGACCGATGACCAGCCGGGTACGGAAGTGACCGAGAAACCGGAAGCGCCGGCTTACCTGGACGTTTATCCCGATTACGAAATTGACGAAAACCAGCCTGAGCGTCGAAAAACGATTCTGTCCGTTAAGCACGACTATCGGTTGGTTGATACGCCTGAGTTACGGGCGAGTCTGGTTCATTATCTAAACCTACAGGAAAGCATCTGTTTCGATTCCGAAACGACGGCCATTGACCCGGTTGAAGCCGATCTGGTCGGGATGTCGTTTGCTTACCGGAAAGGGGAGGCTTTCTACGTTCCGGTTCCTGCCGACCGTGCCCAAGCGCAGGCCGTTGTCGATGAGTTTAAGCCGGTTTTTGAAAATGCGGCCATCAGCAAAATCGGGCAGAACCTGAAATACGATCTGCTGATGCTGAAAAAATACGGCGTGGAAGTACAGGGCAAGTTGTTTGATACGATGATTGCGCACTACCTCATTGAGCCGGAAATGCGCCACAATATGGACATGATGGCCATGACGTATCTGAACTACAGCCCGGTTGAGATTGAATCGCTGATTGGAAAAAAAGGAAAAGGGCAGCTGACCATGCGGGATGTCGACGTACAGAAAATAGTCGAGTACGCGGGTGAAGATGCTGACATTACGTTGCAGCTTAAAGAAACCTTCGCCCCCCGTCTGGAGAAAGATAGTCTGTACAAGTTATTTGAACAGGTTGAAATGCCTCTTGTGCGGGTTTTGACGGACCTCGAACTGGAAGGTGTTGCCCTTGACACCAACGCCCTGGCTGAACTCTCGGCTACGCTTGAGATCGATATGCGGCAGGTACAGCAGGAGATTTTCGACATTGCCGGTGAGTCGTTCAATATCGGTTCACCGAAACAACTGGGTGAAGTACTGTTTGAAAAACTGAAGCTCGATAAGAACGCGAAAAAGACCAAAACGGGCCAGTATGCCACCGGCGAAGAGATATTATCGAAACTGGAGGCCGAACATGAAATTGCCCGCAAGATTCTGGATTACCGCGAGTTAATCAAGCTCAAAAATACGTACGTTGATGTACTGCCGACGCTGATCAGTAAACGTACCGGCCGGATTCATACGTCGTTTAATCAGGCCGTAGCGGCAACCGGACGGCTCTCGTCGGTAAATCCGAATCTGCAGAACATCCCGATACGTACCCCGCGCGGACAGGAGATTCGCAAGGCGTTCGTACCGCGTGGTCCTGAGTTTCTGATCATGTCGGCCGACTATTCGCAGATCGAACTCCGGATTATGGCCGCCTTCAGTGGCGATCAGACGATGCTGGAAGCTTTCAACAATGGCGTTGATATTCACACGCAAACAGCCAGCAAGGTATTTCACGTACCAATCAGCGAGGTGACGAACGATATGCGCCGGAAAGCCAAGACGATCAACTTTGGTATCATCTACGGAATTTCGTCGTTTGGTCTGGCGCAGCGGCTGAAAATTCCACGGAAAGAAGCCGCTCAGATCATCGATGACTATTTTGCGGAGTTCCCGGCTGTTAAGGGGTATATCGACCAGTGCATTGAAAAAGCAAGGGGGTTTGGGTATGCCGAAACGATTCTGGGCCGCCGTCGGTATCTGCGCGACATTAACTCCCGTAACCAGACCGACCGGATGTTTGCCGAACGGAACGCTGTTAACGCACCGATTCAGGGGAGTGCCGCCGATATGCTCAAAATCGCCATGATTCGTATTCACGAATTTATGTTGCAGGAGCGGCTAAAATCGAAAATGATTCTGACGGTTCATGACGAACTGGTTTTCGATGCGCACCGCGATGAAATAGACCTGCTTCGTGTTCGGGTAGCCGACATCATGAAACACGCAATTCCAATGGCCGTACAGATGGAAACCGGCATTGGCGTTGGCGAAAACTGGTTGCTGGCACACTGATTTCAGGCGCTTTTTGCACGTATCATTATTCGGCGTAGTCAGAGACTACGCCGTTTTTGTAGGCGCCTGTCTGTAGCATCGTCATCTTTATACTACGTCATAAATTATATCTTGCATACGTATTTGCCCTAACTCCCTCTCTGTATGCAACTAATAGCTACACTCCGTCTCACTAATGTAATCGCCTTTATTTTTTGGCTAACAACAACTACAGCTTTTGCCCAAACCAAAGCCGAAAAGATTGACGCCCTCGTTCGTCAATATGTAGCGAATCGACAGTTTAATGGCGCAATTTTAGTTGCCGATAAAGGGAAAGTTATTCTGAAAAAAGGCTACGGAATGGCCAATATGGAGTGGAATATTCCGAATTCAGCAAGCACCAAATTCCGGCTCGGTTCAATTACCAAGCAATTCACATCCATGCTCATCATGCAATTGGTAGAGCAGGGCAAACTGAAGCTAACTGGCAAGATCACAGACTATTTGCCAGATTACCCCAAAGCGACTGGAAGTAAAATAACCATTCACCATCTGCTCACGCATACGTCCGGAATCCCGAGCTATACCGGCTTTCCGAAGTTCTTTGAAACGATGAGTCGTGACCCATACACGCCGGAAGCCTTTGTGAAGAAATTCTCCGGCTTGCCGCTGGAGTTTGAGCCCGGTTCCAAGTTTTCGTACAATAACTCCGGCTATTTTCTATTGGGGGTGATTATTGAAAAAGTTACCGGCAAGCCCTACGCTGAGGTGCTGAAGGAAAATATTCTGACGCCCTTAGACATGAACGACACTGGCTATGATTTGGCCGGACCACTTCTTGCCAAGCGGGCATCCGGCTATGAGAAACGTAGTGAGGGCTACGTAAACGCACCGTATCTGGACATGTCGATTCCGTACGCTGCCGGGTCGCTGTATTCAACGGTTGAGGATTTACACCGCTGGGATCAGGCTTTGTACACGAATAAGCTATTGGCCGACACTACGTTGAAAGCGAAGATGTTTACGCCATTTTTGAACCATTATGCCTACGGATGGGACGTATCGAACATCGCCGTTGGGCAACTGAAGGATAGCCTGCTGCTGATTGAGCACAGCGGAGGAATCAACGGATTCAATACGTTGATTAGCCGGATACCCGAGGATAAGAGACTGGTCGTTCTGCTAAACAATACGGGTGGTGCACCGCTGGGAGCGATGCGGAAAAATATTCTGAACATACTGTATAACCAGCCGGTCGAAGCGTCAAAAAAATCGATTGCTGAACTGGTTCGGAAATCGTTGCTAGCCGAATCCGCTGAGGAAACACGGCAAAAATTTAAGATCTGGCGGGGCGGCAAAGCGTATAATCTTGACGAAGACGAAATGAACAGCGTGGGGTATGAACTCATGGGCGACGGCAAGGTAAATGAAGCACTTACGGTGTTCACGCTTAATGCTGAGGCATTTCCGGCGTCTTATAACGTATATGACAGTCGTGGAGAAGCTTATATGAAAATGGGGAATAAAGCCGCAGCCATTCAGGATTACAAAAAATCGGTGGAGCTAAATCCGAAAAATGTCAACGGCTTTGCCAAACTGAAAGAACTGGGTGTAGCTGTTGAAGCGCCTAAAGACATGATGGTTGCGGTTGATACTACTACGTTACAGTCATACGTAGGCAATTACCAGTTAACACCTGCGTTTGCCATTGTCATAACCCGCGAAGGAGAGCAACTATATGGGCAGGCAACCGGCCAACCTCGATTTGAGTTGTTTGCCGAGACGAAAACCAAATTTTACCTCAAAGTGGTTGATGCTCAGATTACGTTTAAAAATAACGATCAGGGGGAGGTGGAACAGCTCGTTTTGCACCAGAACGGGCAGGATATACCCGGCAAGCGCGTTCAGAAGAGCCAGTAGCCGCTTTGTCGAGTAGTTGTGGTGTCGGCTTCTGAAAGTGGTGTCGGTTTGAGAAACCTCGCTCTGTCAGGTTTAAGAACCTGACAGCACTACTCTATGCGGCTCGTCAATAATACCCGATTAATTGTATCGGCTAACTAATAAATTAGAACATTCGTAGAGAAGGGAACAAACTTGCACTTTTTTATTTGACTGGTAGAATAGTTCTCATTTTGGAGATGCTATTATGAGTTTTCCAAGTTCGGTAAACCATTCGCTGTCAGAAAATAAAAGCTGTGATGAAAAAAAGTTTGTTACCTCTTGCCGTAGGAGGCTTCGGAATCGGAATGACCGAATTCGTGATGATGGGCGTACTGCCTGATATTGCGAATACGTTACACATCTCGATCCCCGTTGCCGGGCATTTAATCTCATCGTATGCATTGGGCGTTGTGCTGGGCGCCCCGCTACTAGTCGGCATCGCCGGAAACTATCCGCCTAAGAAGATTCTGCTGGGCCTGATGGCTCTGTTTACGTGTTTTAATGTCCTCTCAGCATTCGCTCCCAATTACGAAATCATGATGATCACCCGCTTGCTATCGGGCTTGCCACATGGTGCATTTTTTGGTGTAGGGGCCGTTGTCGCCAGTCGTTTGGCCGGTAAAGGAAAAGAAGCGCAGGCCATTTCGATGATGTTTGCCGGGCTTACTGTTGCCAACATCATCGGCGTACCGCTCGGCACTTATATTGGTCATACCCTAAGCTGGCGCATCACTTTTGTGCTTATTGCCGCGGTTGGGTTAATCACAATGCTTGCCATTCAAAAAATGCTTCCGGTAATGCCGGTAGTAGGCGAGTCTAACCTCCGGAAAGATCTGAAATTGTTTACACGTGCTGAACCCTGGTTGATTCTGGGTATAACCGCTATCGGTACGGGGGGACTGTTTGCGTGGTTCAGTTACATCGCCCCTTTGCTGACCGAAGTGGCTCAGTTTAGCAGCAATCAGCTCACCTGGATTCTGGTGCTGGCTGGCTTGGGAATGGCGGTTGGAAATCTGATTTCGGGCCGTACAGCCGATCTGATCTCACCCATCAAAGCAACGGCTCTGTTTCTGTTGCTTATGGTCGTTAGCTTAACGGGTGTTTATTTCGTCGCTACGTTCAAGATCCCGCTTCTAGTCATGACGTTTATTACAGGCGCTATTGCTTTCTCGCTGGGCGCACCCATCCAGATTCTGATGATTCGGGCCGCCAATGGTTCCGAAATGCTGGCTTCATCGGTTAGTCAGGCTGGGTTTAATATCGGCAATGCGCTGGGTGCTTATCTGGGTGGATTGCCAATTGCTGCCGGGCTTGGGTATACCTCGCCCGAATGGGTAGGAGCTTTACTGGCGTTCAGTGGATTTATGTTGGCGGTAGTCGTGTATTTCAGGCAGAAAAACGCGGCTGACACGGTTCACGAAGAAGATTCTGAAGAAGCCATCACCTATGAACTGGCAACTGGAAATTAAGCCAAAACCGGTCAGACAAAAATTCAACTAGTGTATTAGCGGATTCCGTACCTTGCGGAATCCGTTTTTTGTTTTAACCACCTTACCCTTCATGAATTTTCTAGCCATCGTTTTTGTCCTGGCGATTATCGTCATCTATCTCTCCGTCGTTATTGTGCAGCAGGGCACCGTAGCGGTCATCACCATTTTTGGCAAATATGCCCGCGTGATGGGGCCGGGACTGAATTTTAAGATTCCCTTTATCGAAGTCATTTACCGACGTATTTCAATCCAGAACCGTTCCGTTGAGCTGGCGTTTCAGGCAATTACAGCCGATCAGGCCAATGTAAATTTTAAGGCTATGCTGGTTTATTCGGTACTGAATCAGCAGGAAGAAACGATCAAAAACGTAGCGTTCAAATTCATCGACGAAGCGTCGTTTATGCAGGCGTTGATCCGCACCATCGAAGGCTCGATTCGGAGTTTTGTGGCGACCAAACGGCAATCCGAAATTCTGGCGCTACGTTCCGAAATCATCGAACACGTAAAATCCCAGCTCGATACGCTGCTCGAAAGTTGGGGTTATCACCTTACTGACCTGCAACTAAACGATATTGCTTTCGATGAAGTTATTATGCGCTCCATGGCGCAGGTGGTAGCTTCCTCAAACCTCAGAGCTGCTGCCGAGAACGAAGGACAAGCGTTGCTGATTACAAAAACTAAAGCCGCGGAGGCCGAAGGGAACGCCATTCAGATTTCGGCGGAGGCCGAGAAAAAGCGTCGCAGTTGCGCGGTCAGGGCGTAGCGTTGTTCCGGGAAGAAGTAGCCAGAGGGATGGCAGAGTCGGCCAAAGTGATGAACGAAGCCAAGCTCGATGCGTCGCTGATTCTGTTTTCGATCTGGACAGAAGCTATCAAGCATTTTGCGGAAAACGGAAAGGGGAATGTTATTTTCCTGGATGGCTCAACTGAAGGCATGGATAAAACCATGAAGCAATTACTGGCCGTTGAGAAAATGAGCACTATTCCTGAAATAGCGACCATTACAACGCCCCCAAGTTCCCGCAAATCCTGAGGTTTACACGCTATTTAGTAAATGATTTTTTGCAGCATCTGATACAGATACTGCAACGCTAACTTTAAGAATTGCCGGGCTTTAGCCTGACAAAGTACCATATTATCAGTCCCGTCAACCATTCCTGTATTTTTTGTCGATAACATTTATAAATGTTCTATCATTGTGATATCATTATGATAGCAATCTTTTAATCACTCACGACAATGCAGGAAAAGAAGCTTACATCCGTTTCGGGTTATCTGTTTGTACTGCTCGCTCTTATTTGTTTCGCGCTGGCTGCACTTTTTGCGATGTACTATACGCCCGTTCTGCCGTTTCTGCTGGGGCTGACTGGCCTCTTTATCATAAAAGGAATCATCGTTATATATCCGAACGAAGGGATAGCCGCTACTTTTTTTGGCGACTACGTTGGTACGATCAAAGAAACCGGACTGCGCTGGGTGAATCCGCTTTATAACAAAACAAGAGTTAGCCTTCGTGCCCGGAACTTGAACGGGTAACAACTGAAAGTAAACGATAAGATGGGCAATCCCATTGAGATCGCAGCGGTCGTTGTCTGGCAGGTAGCCGATACAGCCAGAGCCCTCTTCGACGTTGATAATTACGCTAACTTCGTCCAGATTCAATCCGAAGCCGCCGTACGATTTCTGGCCAGCTCACACGCTTACGACAATATGGAAGATGAACACGAAGTCGTTACGTTGCGCGACAATACTGGCCAGATCAACACATTTCTGGAGCAGGAACTTGACGCTCGACTCGGTCAGGCCGGTGTGCGTGTCATGGAAGCCCGGATTAGTCATCTTGCCTATGCTCCTGAAATTGCCGGGGCCATGTTACAGCGTCAGCAGGCTACGGCCGTTGTTTCGGCCCGTAAGCAGATTGTGGAAGGAGCCGTGGGTATGGTCGAGATGGCGCTGGCCCGCCTGGCTGAAAAAGACGTAGTACAACTCGACGAAGAACGTAAAGCCGCCATGGTCAGCAATCTGCTGGTTGTTTTATGTGGTGAAAAATCGGTAAGTCCGGTTGTTAATGCAGGAACATTATATACATAGAAGGAGGAAGGGGAGTAAAGGGAAGAGAGAGGAAAGGTCACGTACATTTATAGTTATTTACTTCCTCCCTCTCTTCCCTTTACTCCCCTTCCTCCCTTTTTTTATGGCTTCAGAAAAAAAAGCATTTGTCCTTCGAATTCAGCCTGAAACGCTGAAAGAACTGGAACGATGGGCACAGGAGGAGTTTCGGAGCGTGAATGGCCAAATCGAGTTCCTGCTCAATGATGCACTACGGAAACGTAGAAAGCATAGCTCCTCGGCTCCGGATGAAGAACGGTCCACATTGCCTGAAAACCCGGAGCCTGATTGTTAGTTTGGCTTACTGTTCTGCGTCTTGGCTGAAGCAGTACGGGCATCTTGCTGCACTAGAAAATTATAATGGTCAACCAGAATCAAACGGCCAATGGTGGTACGCGTATTGATGTTGTGTGTGATTACAAACTCCTGCAACTTCTGGTCATAAGCGTTCATAAGAGGGTTATACACATCCGTATAAAAACGGCTCAATGGCAGTAAGTGTCCCGCATCGTGGACGAAATAATCGAAGTGATCCGTATTTTGAGCCATTGTTGCCTGATCCGCGTAATTGGCTGGATGCCCAAACGCTCGTTTAAACAATCCATGCGGACGTGTTAACCGACGAACTACGGTCAGGGAGCCATCCATACATACTTCATAAAATGCCCGCATAGCGTGATTGCTGTTTTCCGGCACTCCAACTTCGATAGACTGGAAGTCCCGCTGTTTATGCTGTGTATCGTCGTACCACCCAAATGTCGACACCTGATTTGCCGAAAACGTAGCCAACCGCCCGTTTGATTGACGAACCATGACTATATCTGCCAGCCAGTTGAATGATACCTCACCGGCTAAAACATCCTTATTCCAGAACGTTACCTGCCCGTTGTGCCAGCTTATTTTTTGTCGTGCTGCTTGGCTATGAAAAGTACAAAAAAAGACGCATATAATTATTTGTAAGGATACGTAAATCGTTTTCATGATTTTTTACAATAGGTTGAGATATATATAATTCTGTAGACTGGCCGATTTAGTTAATAACTAAGATAGTCCTGTTCCGAAATGCAAGATAATGAATTGACAAATGCCTAGTTTTCAGCTGAAAAATCGTCCTATAAATCTTTTTTTGACTATCTGTAGATAGGATAGAACGTAGAGAAGAAAAGAAAAAGAATATTCTATTTTTCGTTTATTAATTGAAAAAAAGCAATGAATAAAGATTTATTATACGGCCTTCAGTAGATAGAAATTTATTTTGCTATATTGATATAATACAAAAAGATACGCCCAAGTTGGGCGTATCTTTTATTTTCTTCAGAAATTAAGCGGTAAACTTACGAATCGGAGGTTGTCACGAACTCACCAATCAATCGGACCCCTTCCAGCGTTAACGACGGGACTATATCGACGAAGGCATCGCGTAACGATGGAATTCGTCCTGATAGCCCACCCGTAGCTACAGCTATACAATCGCCTTGTAATTCTGACTGAATGCGGGTCAGTAGCGAACGTACCAAACCTTCATAACCCAAAACCACACCCGCCTGAATGGCATGAGTGGTCGACGTACCAAGGGCAGAAGCGGGAACCTCAATCGGAACTTCAGGAAGTTGGGCCGTATTAGCAAATAAGGAACGTATAGCCGTTTTCAGACCCGGTGCAATGGCTACTCCCAGCATTTTGCCGGCACCCGATACGGTTGTAAACGTTAGGGCAGTACCAAAATCCACGACCACACAGGTGCGCTGATAACGTATGTAAGCGGCCAGTGCATTGGCAACCAGATCGGCGCCAATCTCGTGCGGCCGAATAATTTCAATAGGCAAAAGTGGATACACACCCGGTCCGACAACTATGGGTGCAAAGCCAAAAAGTTCGGTGAGCATCGTACGCATGGTAGGCGTCAGTCCCGGTACAACACTGCTCAGAACGGTCGTTTTTACAGCACTTAGTGGGATACTGGCTTCCAGTAACCAAAGGCGCAAGCGTCGCTCATAGGATTCAGCTGTTTCTTCACGCTGTGCGGCCGTTCGCCATATGTATTGCCAGCTAGTTTGGTCGTAAAGTCCGAAAACGGCGTCGGTATTGCCAATATCAACGATAATTTGCACAGGAGCGAAATGTAGACGTTTGTCGGGGCGAAATAAGGAGAAAAATGGCAGATTCCCGCGAAACGAACCATCTCATTCACTGTATTCGGTCTACATGATTTTCATAACACTGCTTTTCGAGGCTGTGTAGTCATGAAATCTTTTAGATAAAAGGGTTCAAAAGTCACCAGATTTTCAAACTGGCCGGCCTTATAAGCAGAATAAGCCAGTTGTCCTACGGTTCGGGCAGAGGGCACTACGTTTACAGTCGGAAACAGAGCATTAGGCTGCTCTGCCAATAGTACCCGGCATTTTTCGGCACCATCACCAAAAAAGACCACCGGGCCCTGTGTCAGCCACTCCTGAAAGGAATGGCTATCGATAATCTGGGCGGACGTAGGCAGTAGTTCTTGTCCTTCTGTGGTATAAAGTGCACAATAAACTTCCATCCGGCGGGCATCAATCATCGGGCAAAGGATGTAGTTAGCCGGAAAATACGCCCGGATTTGTTCCATCATTGCGGTCAACGTATTGACGGCTAGTAGTGGCTTATCCAGCGCAAAACAAAGCCCTTTGGCCGTTGAGACACCAATACGTAAACCAGTGTATGAACCTGGTCCCTTCGCTACTGCAATGGCATCTACCTGATTCAACTTGAAACCGGCCTGCTGCACTACGTCGTTGAGCAGCGTTGTCAGCATGGCCGAGGAAGTACGTTCTGTGAATAGTTCGTAGCAGCCAAGCAAAACGCCGTCCTTGTGCAATGCAACCGAACAGGCGGCCGTAGAAGTGTCGAGGGAAAGAATAAGCATGGGGTTGATGAATGATGATCATTAGCTGGGACTAATCATTCATCATTCATAATTCATCATTGTTTTTTAAGAATGCTATTAAACCGCGGCATATCTTTAAATAGATCGAGGGCGGCTTTCATTTCGGGGTCAGTGGCGAAAGAGGACTCTTTAAGACCTTTCTGCAAATAATAGTTTCCAGCGATTTCCTGTTCGAGCAGAGTCTTCAATTCAGATTTGAACGTATTGAGGTCCGCATCTTTACTGTGCGACATCTTTGTTTTGAGCGACTTCAGCTGATCCTGAATCTGGTCGAAGTATTTTTCTTTTTTGGCCGACGCTTCGAGCGTACCCAAGTCTTTTTCAACCTGAGTTGTGTAGTCGTATTCTTTATCGCTAAGCCACTTCACAAAATCCTGATATTCGGCGTCTGTCAACCGAAATTCGCGGGCGGGTTTGATGGTCGGGTGATCGTGTCGGTATTTTACGGCATAATCAAAAATTAACCCCTTGTTCGTCAGGCTCAGCGCGATAGGCGTAGGCGTCTGCGCTTCGACAACCACATCCGGTAATACGCCCCCGCCATCATAAACAACCCGGCCCGCCTTCGTTTTAAAGGCAGTTTTGAGCGAGTCCGGAATTTTTCCAACGCTGCCGTCAGGGTTGCGGTGGCTATAGTCAATCGCCTGAATGCAGCGGCCGCTTGGGATATAATATTTGGCCGTAGTGATTTTTAGCTTCGTGTTGAACGACAATTCACGGGTTGTTTGCACAAGTCCCTTACCGTAGGTACGCTGCCCAACCAGAACACCCCGATCGTAGTCCTGAATGACACCCGATACAATTTCAGCAGCAGAAGCACTGTGGCTGTTCGTCAGCACAATAATGGGCATTTCGAGGTCTACGGGAGGATTTAGCGCCGTATAGGTTTTGTTCCACTCCGTTACTTTGCCTTTTGTCGTTACAACTTCAGAATCTTTCGGAATAAAAAGGTTAGAAATATCGATGGCCATGTTGAGCAGTCCACCCGGATTTTCGCGGACATCAAGGATCAGTTTTTTCATGCCCTTGCCTTTTAGCTCCTGGAAAGCTGTTCGAACTTCCCGCGAGGCCGTAGCTGTAAAATCCTTGAGATCAATGTAGCCTACTTCATCGGAAATCATGCCGTAATAGGGTACGTTGGTCATTTTTACTACGTCCCGAACAACGCTCAATTCAACCGGATCTTTCTGGCCGTACCGCTGTACCGTCAGTTTTACGGCCGTATTGTTCTGGCCTTTCAGCAATTTGCCGGGGTCCGCATCTTTTAAATTTTTCAGCGTAACACCATCAATTTTTACGACTTCATCACCGATTCTCAGGCCCGATTTTTCGGCGGGTGTACCCTCGTAGACCATCATGACGATGCTTTTTCCCTGACGTTGCCCGATGAGTGCGCCAATGCCATTGTAGCGACCCGTGGTCATGGTCATGTAATCCTCAATTTCGTCCTCGGCAAAGAAATTCGTGTAAGGATCAAGCGCTTTCAGCATCGCATCGATGCTGGTTTTGACCATGCGATTGGGGTTTATCTCATCAACGTAATACAGGTTCAACTCTTTGAACAACGTAGCGTAGATGTCGAGATTACGGGCGATCTCAAAAAAACGATCGTCGTTTTTAAATGAAAAGAAGCCGATACCACCCGCTACGAGGGCCGAAGAGGCTAGCAGAGTCAAACGTTTTGGGAAGCGCATAGTAGCTTTCAGATGAAGAATGGATAATGAAAAATGAACAACGAAGAATGAGAAACAGACAGGAAGTTTTTGGGGCCGCCCGTGCTGGTCATCAGGACCGCTTCACTGCACATTTTACCAAAGCTAATTTCATACCTTTTTCTATCTCTTCAAACGAAATTATTTGTTTGGCCGTATACAAAAAGGCAATGTAGGCAACCGGAGTGCCTGGTTGAGTCAACAAATGCTTATTGAGCCGGTAGGCTTCCCGCACCCGCCGACGAACCAGGTTGCGATCGACCGCCCGTCTGAACGTTCGCTTAGGTACGGTAATGACAATGGAAGGCAGCGAAATGTTGCTTTCAACAACAGATTCTGATTCGGGCGGGGAAGATAAAGCACCCGAAATGGAAAAAGGTAGAACGTCTGAACGGACGAACTACCTTTCTTGAATAATTCACTAAGAATTTTTTTGCTGCAAAGTCGCTCCGATTTCGTGAAGGTTTGCAGCATAACTGAGTTGGTAAGTGAATGAGTCAGTAAGTGGTCAGAAAAGCTTGGGTCAGCTACTGACTACCTTACTGACTCATTCACTTACCAACTGATTAAATTTTAAAGCGTTCGCCTTTTTTCTCGTCCGAAACGGTCAGTTTGTGGCGACCTTTAGCCCGCCGGCGAGCCAAAACCTGACGGCCATTGGCGGTAGACATCCGCTCACGGAACCCGTGTTTGTTTTTACGCTTCCGGTTCGATGGTTGGTACGTTCTTTTCATGATATATCTTGCCTAAAAATCGTTTTTTTCCAAATGAGTCCGCAAAGATAGAAGAATGCCAGCAGTTTATCAAGCCTACGCTAGAAAAACGGATTGATATATTGGACGTTATTTTTATCGGACCTACCTTGTTGGTATGCATTATCGATTGTCTACCGACCGAACCATTCCGCATTACATTGCAGTTGAAGCCCAACTGACTGATATAACGACGGAATTCGTTGACTTACAATTACCTGCCTGGCGACCGGGGCGCTATGAATTGCAGCAGTTCGCCAAAAATATTCAGCGGTTTTCGATTGTTGATGGACAGGGTAGGGCACTTCCATTTCGTAAACTCACAAAGGATCGCTGGCGGGTTGAAATGCGGGGGGCTACGGAATTGATAGCACAGTACAATTATTATGCGCTGCTGCCAACGCCCAATTTGCTGAATGCCGGAAGCAGTTTTATAAACGATACGTGCCTTTATGTAAATCCGGTGAATTTATGCTTATATGCGGAAGGGCGGATTACCGAACCCTGTACACTGGAAGTAGACATCCCTGAAAGCTGGACAATTGCCTGTGGACTGAAACAAATCTCCCCCACAACACGCTGGGCCGCCGACTTCTATGAACTGGTCGATTGCCCGTTAATCGCTGCCCCGGTTTTGCAGCATATTCAGTATGAGGTGAAAGGCATACAGTTTCATGTCTGGATTCAGGGCGGACGACGTACCGATGGTAGCCCTACGTTTCAGGCCGAGCGTATTGTGCAGGATTTCAGTCGGTTCAGTGAAAAACAGATCGACCTGTATGGCGAATTTCCCGAACAGGCGTATCATTTTCTGACCTTAGTGCTGCCCGTACCGTATTATCATGGCGTAGAGCACCGCAATTCAACCGTGCTTGTCCTCGGGCCGAATGATGAAGGCGAAGGACTATATCTGGATTTGCTGGGCGTATCATCGCACGAATTATTTCATGCCTGGAATATTATCCGAATCCGGCCGACTGAACTGTTGCCTTATGATTTTACGCAGGAGAATTATTTCCCGACCTGCTTTGTCGCCGAAGGAGTCACAACGTATTACGGCGATTTGATGCTTCGGCACTCGGGCGTCTTTACGGATGAGGCTTATCTGAAAGAGCTACAGGTGCTGTTCAAACGTCATTTTGAAAATAACGGACGGGCTTTTCAGTCGCTGGTTGAATCATCCTGGGATCTGTGGCTCGATGGCTACGACAAAGGCGTTCCCGATCGAAAAGTATCGGTTTATCACAAAGGAGCCATTGCCGCCCTTATTCTGGACCTGCACATTCGTCGACTTACCAATCATGGCCGATCCTTAGACGACGTAATGCGGCTTATGTGGCAGCAGTTTGGTAAACCTTTTGTCGGCTACACACTGGAAGATTACCGGCATATAACCGAGTCGGTAGCAGGCGAATCGCTGGACTGGTACTACGAACTGTGTATTTTCGGAAATCAACCGCTCGAAGCGAAACTGAACGAGTATCTGGCATGGGTTGGTTTGCAGATTGTTTATGAGGAGCCTTCTACCGATCATCCGGGCGGTATTCGATTGCTGGAAGACGATAACGAAAGCAGTCGACAGCAGCGGGCAATGTGGTTCGGAAACTCACTTACCGAACCGACGCATGAAGAGCAGGCCGAGCTGATACCAACGGATAAATTAGGTAAGAACGTAGTAGCCAAATGAAAAACACCCGCTGACTTCGATTACTAACAGACCGTTGTCAGCTTGAAGGGCGTATACAACTGCTGTTGTTTTTTGCTTACATTCCGGCTTAAACCTTACCCATTTTATGCAAACCGACCGTACTAAAACCTTAACCTTCGATGAGTACGTTAAACACGATGCCACGGCTTTAGCCGAGCTTGTGCGTAAGGGCGACGTAACGCCCACTGAATTGCTGGAAACGGCTATTAATCGAGCGGAGTCTGTTAACCCAAAAGTAAACTCGATTGTAACGCCTTTGTATGATAAAGGTCGCGACATGGCAGCGCACTTACCAACAGATGGTCCTTTTCGTGGTGTACCTTTTTTATTGAAAGACCTGGAACTGGAATGGGCCGGAACGCCCCTTAAATCAGGCTGCCGGGGATATCAGAACTACGTATCATCCGTTGACAGTGAGGTAGTTAAACGACTGAAAAGCGCTGGTGTCGTATTGTTTGGTAAAACCAATACACCTGAATTTGGACTTACTCCTTATACGGAATCCCAACTCTATGGTCCTGCCCGAAACCCGTGGAAGTCAACGCATTCGCCGGGCGGGTCGAGTGGGGGCTCAGCGGTGGCAGTGGCAACTGGAATTGTTCCGGCGGCAACAGCTACTGACGGGGGCGGCTCTATTCGGATTCCGGCTGCCTGCTGTGGCTTGTTTGGACTTAAACCCTCGCGCGGGCGTGTTACGCTAGGGCCGCAATACGGCGAATTATGGAATGGCGCCGTAGCTGGTCATGTGCTTACACGTAGTGTCCGGGATAGTGCAGGTTTTCTGGATGTGATTTCCGGTCCGTTAGCGGGCGATCCGTATGGCATAGCACTACCCGAACGTCCGTTTGCGGAAGAAGTGCGCCGAGAGCCGGGGAAATTACGGATTGCGTTTTCGACACAGGCGCTTATCGCGTCGCAACCTACTGATCCGGAGTGTATTAAAGCTGTACAGGAAACGGCCCGATTGCTGGGGCAGTTAGGCCATACGGTTGAGGAAATTCCGTTGCCGTATGAAAAAACAATTGTCACGGAAGCGTTTTTCCTGAACGTATTGAGCGAAACCGCTGGTGTACTGCGCGAATTAGGGACGTATCTGGGGCGCCCGGTCCGGCGTGACGACGTAGAACTGAACACCTGGGCGCAAGCCCGTCTGGCCGACGGTTTTTCGGCGGCTGACGTGGCTTATCAGAAACGACGCTGGAACGGGCTAAATCGAACGATGGGGAAACTGCACGAAACGTATGATCTGTTTCTGACACCTACCTTACCGCGACCACCCATTGCCATTGGTACGTTCCAGAATTCGGCTTCGGAGCAGCGCCTGTTGAAACTGGTCGATTCGCTGGGGGGATTGAAATTTCTGAATGGCAGCAAAACGGTAACGGATTTGGCCGAGCGGTCGCTGGGATATATTTCGTTCACCGTCATTACAAACATGACGGGCCAGCCTGCTATGTCAGTTCCCCTGCACTGGTCTCCAGATGGGTTACCGATCGGCGTAATGTTTGCCGCCAAACTTGGCGATGAAGCCATCTTATTTCGGTTAGCCAGTCAGTTGGAGCAGGAGCGGCCCTGGTTTGATAAGCGGCCAATTATATAGAAACAGCTTACTCTGCATAGTCCAGTTCTTTTCCAAACGTCTCTTCTATCGTTGCCAGCGACCAGAAGCCAAGTGCGAAACACACGAAGGCAACGATAGCGGCTGATTCGAGTACGCCCAGCGAAGGTTTCATAGCCTGGAAAGCCGGAATAGTGAGCAGGGTAGTCGCCCGGACATTGTTGGCGACAGACGTCGTTGCTGTAGCGCGTAAGTTGGTACCGAAACTCTCAGCCGTGATGGTCAGAAACATCGCGATGTAACCAATGCTAAAGCCCATAGCCAGGCATATACCGTAGAACGTATCAGCAGAACTGACTTTACTGAACAGATAAATCGATACGAAAATCAGCGTAAGCCCCATCATCAGCCCAACGGCTTTCCGTCGGGAGTGCAGCCACTGGCTAAGAATACCGCTGAACAAATCGCCTGTAACGGTACCAATATAGGTAAACATGACAGCCCGGCCGGGCTGAATAGCTTCCTGAACACCAACGGCTTTCCCGAACTCATTGCTGAACGTAGCAAGTATCCCAATGACAAGGTAGGTGGGAAGCGCTATTCCCATGCAGCGCAGATAGCGTAAAATGGATGGCCAGTCCCGAAACAAAGCCCAGAAATTTCCTCGCGATACGTTGGTGCTCTGCACCCGCTTGAACATGCCAGATTCGAGTACACTCACCCGTAAAAGCAATAAAAACAAACCGAGTCCGCCCCCAATAAAATACGTTGTGCGCCAGTCAAACAGGGTAACGGTAAAGTAGGCAACAACGGCGCCCAATAAGCCAACACTGGCTACCAGCGATGAACCATACCCTCTCAAATGCGGAGGTAAGATTTCGCTGACCAAGGTAATGCCGGCGCCCAATTCGCCCGCCAGCCCAAAACCAGCCACAAACCGAAGCCAGGCGTACCACTGCGGATCATGAACAAACCCACAGGCGAGGTTCGCCAGCGAATACGTAATGATACTTCCAAACAGCACTGAAAGCCGCCCCCGTTTGTCGCCCAGAATACCCCACAAAATACCGCCTACCAACAAACCTGCCTGCTGGAAATTAAGAATTCGTCCCCCGACCAGCGAAATATCCGCTTCCGACAGTCCAAGATCTTTCAGGCTTGGTACCCGAACAATGTTGAACAAAAGCAGATCATATACATCCACAAAATAGCCAAGTGCAGCTACGATAACAGGTAACGCAAAGAGCGGACGAAGCGACGTTGATGGGGAGGTAGCGGTAGGCATAGGAAAGAGAAATTTTGCGAAGAAAGCAAAAAACGCCGGAAGAGGGATTGCAAACAAAACCTGTGGATTTGCTTGGCACCTTTCTTCCGGCGTTTATCGGACGGCCTAATTACCAGAACCGAACGTACAGTACGGTCAGAATCAGCATAATCACCGTAATCATAGCCGTAGCTGATGGGGCCAGTTTGAACATGCTTGGGTCGACCTTGAACGACTTCGGATTAATCGCCGGACCCGCCATACTCATAATGACCATAACCAGAACAGTGAAGAAAAAGGCCCATCCCATGGCTACCAGGAACGGAATTTCATAGACTCCGTCTGCGTTCTTGAAAGCCGTGTAAAGAATGGTTTCATGACCAAAGAGTTCAGGAGCGTAGTTGTTGAACAGCGTAGTCAACGCAAACCCGCCCAGAATACCGACTACAGCCGCAGCGCCAGTGGTCCGTTTCCAGAAGAAACCCAGCAGGAACACTGCGAAAATACCAGGGCTGAGGTAGCCCGTATACTTCTGAATGAACGTAAAACCACCTTCACGGCCAATACCGAGTGCATCTTTCCACGTAAGGGCAATCGATAGCAGCATGGCGACAAAAATAGTAATCCGGCCTGCCCAGATCAATTGTTTTTCGGTGGCTTCTTTTTTAATGTACTTATGGTAAATGTCAAGCGTGAAAATCGTTGAGATGGAATTGGCTTTACCGGCCAGCGATGCAACAATAGCGGCTGTCAGCGCAGCCATCGATAAGCCTTTCAGGCCGTTGGGCAGGAATGACAGAATCGCTGAATAAGCGTTATCGGCCAGGAGCTTTCCGCCCGGTGCCATTTCATTCTGAAGGCTCCCGTTTTTGTACAGCACATAAGCCGCAATACCCGGTAGCATAACGATAAGGGGCATAAACAGCTTGATTATAGCCGCAAACAGAATACCCGTACGGGCAGTTTTCAGGTCGGCGCCGAGTGCCCGCTGGGTAATGTACTGGTTGCAACCCCAGTAGTTCAGGTTCACAATCCATTGTCCGGCGAAGTACATCGTAATACCCGGCACAGTCAGGTATTTGTTTACCTCTACCTGTGACGTATTCGGCCCTGGTTTTTCGAAGATGAGGTGAAAGTGATCTTCAGAATCGCGCATCATGGCCGAAAAACCAGCGACTATATCATCGCCATAGCCAAATTTCTGGCTCACTAAAGTCAGAGCGATATAGCTCGTTACCAAGCCGCCAATGACAAGCACAACGACCTGAAATACGTCGGTATACCCGATTACTTTCATACCGCCCAACGTAATGATAAGCGCGAAGATGCTCAGACCGATAACGATAGGGTGAAAATAGTCAGGGCCAACCAGACTGCTAATAGCCAGCGCTCCTAAAAACAGGATCGATGTCAGGTTTACGAAAACGTAGAGAAATAGCCAGAAAACAGCCATAATCAGGCTGACTGTTTCGTTGTACCGCGTCTTCAAAAACTGCGGCATGGTGTAAATGTGGTTTTTCAGGTAGATTGGAATAAACCACACCGCCACGATAATCAGTGCAACGGCCGCCAGCCACTCATAGGCGGCAACGGCTACACCGAAAGTAAACCCATTCCCTGACATACCAATGAACTGCTCTGCCGATATGTTCGACGCAATCAGGGAAGCGCCGATGGCCCACCAGGTTAGCGATCCTTCAGCCAGGAAAAAGTCTTTGGTATCGAGTTTGGTCTGTTGTTTTTGCTTGTAAATCCAGTATCCGTAGGAGGAGACACCAATGAAATACAGAAAAAAGATAATGTAATCGGTCTGGTTAAGCTGGTTCATTTTAGCAGCACAAAGATGGTTTGTGAATTCAGCCTGTAAAAAAGCAATTATTTCTCTAAATCGACTTACTTTATGGTAAAATCATTTACAGATTCGTCAATCCAGTACAATGAGTAGGCACCTTATAGCTGATAGAGACTGTTGCTTGCATTAAAAGTGGATTGAAAATCAGGAGTAAGCGCGCAATTCATCAATGCGTATTGCCAGCAAAAGGGCCTTTATCCAGCAGGATCGCCAACGCTGATAAACTTCATACAGTAAAGCCATAAAAAAAGGTACGAAGTAGTCTCCGTACCTTTCGGCGATCTATATCACGTAACTAATTACTTAATCGCAACGAGTCGTGCTGGCAGTGTTTCGCTCAGGCTTGGTGTCAATAGTTTAAAGGCAAACTCTTCTTTCTGACTCACCGTCGATAGACGGAAAGTATACTTCCCATCCGTTAGCTGGCTCATATCGAAGGACTGACGATAGGCATTCCGTTTTTTAGGATTCGCCGGAAGAAACTCGCTAAACAGTACCTGGCCATTAGGATTGACCAGTTCAAGTTTGACTTTTTCTTCGGGTTTGAATTGCTCCAGGCAAAGCCATAGTTTTGAATCCTTAGCAGCGGGATACATAACGGCGGCAAATGTTTTGTCTTGGTTATTGTCGCTCTGACTTTTGCCCGGCAGCGCGCAGAATGTGCCTACAGTTAGGAATAAAGCGGTAATGGCTACTTTGATGGGAGTTTTCATTGTGTTGAACGTTTTAAGTTTAAAACCTTTAGCTGTCAACCCAATGATGTTGTCTATCCAGCCGAACGCTGGCAATCTGGAGTAGCGGTTTATATGAATGATAAACGGTTTTTGGTCATTCAACGAAGTCGAGGTCCTTGCCAAATGTCTCTTCCATCTGGCTAAGCGACCAGAAAGAAAGTCCATACACAACGAATCCGAGCAAGCCTGCAGCGACTAACGCGCCCAGGGAAGGCTTTAGCGCCTGAAAAAATAACGTCATGGGAATGAGAGTTCCCCGCACGACGCTCGGCACCGACGTAGTGGCCGTATTGCGGAGATTGGTGCCGTAGAGTTCGGCAACCATAGTCAGGAACATGGCGATGTAGCCCGTACAAAATCCGGCGAGGAGGCAAACCGTATAAATGCCACTGGCGGTATGTATCCCCCCAAACAGGTAGATACCACTTAGTAACGCGCTAAAAATGAGTAGCCCGGTAATGGCCTTGATTCGGGATTTCAGCCAGTGACTTAATGGCCCGCTGAGCAAATCGCCCCCGGCCAGCCCAACGTAAATCAGCATGACGCAGCGCCCCGGTTTGACGCCCTCAGCAATCCCCATCGCCTGCCCGAACTCGTTGGCGAATGTTGCCAGGATGCCTACGATAAACCAGGTGGGCATACCTACCGTTACGCAGCGCAGGTATTTTATTGCCTGCGGCCAACTGCTGAAAAAATACAGGAAATTTCCGCGGCTCACCCCTTTGTGCTCCGTCTTCATCCGGCTGAACAGCCCTGATTCAAAAACGCTTACCCGAAGAAGCAGTAACAGTAAACCTAAGCCGCCACCAACCCAGAAGGCCGTGCGCCAGTTGAAATATTCCACCGTAAGGTAAGCGGCTCCGGCACCTAAGTAGCCAATGCCCGCCACCAGCGACGAACCGTAGCTTCTGATTTCTTTTGGTAAAATTTCCGAGACAAGTACCATCGCGGCTCCGATCTCTCCCGATAAGCCAACCCCGGCCACGAACCGCAGGAAAGCATACGTATTCACGTCCTGTACAAATCCACAGGCAATGTTGGTGAGCGAGTAGGTGAGGATACTCCCAAACAGTACGGACATGCGCCCGCGCTTATCGCCCAATACGCCCCACAGAAAACCACCAACCACCAGACCCGCCTGCTGACAGTTCAGAATGAACGTACCGGCTCTGGACACATCGGCTTCCGACAGCCCCAGCGATTGCAAACTCGGTACGCGTACAATGCTGAAAATGAGCATATCGTATACATCCACGAAAAAGCCCAGCGCCGACACAATGACGGGTAGAGCAAACAGGGGACGAAGCGATACGCGGGCTGGAGTGGGCGAGAGGGTTTGCATGAAAGAGGGGAGGAAGAAGGAAATAGAAGAAAGGGAGAAGGAAGATTAAAATGTGTCTTCCTGGGCTTTCCTTTCCGCCTTCTTCCGTTTATTCTTCTAAATAATTCAAATCTTTTCCGTGGGTTTCCGGAATGGTCAGGATGGCGTAAAAACCCAGGATGAAACTAATCAGGCCAACTACCGCTCCGGCATTGATAACCGCCAGAGAGGGTTTCAGCGTCTGATACGTCAGTGTCATCGGAATCACCAGCCCCCGCACCATATTGGGAACGGTGGTAGCCGCCGTAGCCCGAAGATTGGTGCCGAATTGTTCCGCCCCGATGGTTACGAACATGGCCCAGTAACCAATGCCAAAGCCCATGGCCAGGCATAAACCGTACAGAACCGTTGCGCTTTTGACCCCGGTGTACAGATAAACCAAACCGAACACCAGCGCAACGCCCATGAGCAGGGCAACGGCTTTTCGACGCGATTCGAGCGCCTGGCTGATGAACCCGCTAGCCAGATCGCCCACGGCTAGCCCGACGTAGCACCACATAATGGCAAGTCCCGGCTGAATTTCTTCGGCAATGCCCAGTGCTTTGCCAAATTCATTGCTGAACGTAGCAAGTATGCCAATAACAAACCAGGTAGGTATGCCAATGGCAATGCATTTGAGGTAGCGACTCAGCCGGTTCGAGTTTGTGAAAAAGGAAAGAAAATTGCCCCGGCTGATGTGCTTTTGTTCTGTTACGTCGGTAAACATACCTGATTCGACCACGCCCACACGTAGCAGCAGTAGGCCAACACCCAGACCACCGCCCACAAAGAATGCTGTTTGCCAGTCAAACAATTTAACCGTGAAATACGCGACTACAGCGCCGAACAAGCCAATACCGGCCACAAGCGAAGTGCCGATCGCGCGTTTTTCTTTGGGTAGAATTTCACTGACCAGCGTAATGCCCGCGCCGAGTTCGCCCGCCAGTCCAACACCCGCCACAAAACGCATCAGCGCGTAATAACTGATCGGGTCCATGAAGGTAACTCGCGTAATAAAACCACAGGCAATATTGGCGATGGAATACGTTATGATACTTCCAAACAGCACCGAAAGCCGTCCGCGCTTGTCGCCCAGCACTCCCCACAGAATACCGCCCAGCAGCAAACCACCCATTTGCCAGTTTAGAATGCTGGCGCCAACGGTCGAGATCTGGTCGGCAGTCAGGCCAAGATCTTTCAGGCTTGGTACCCGGACAATACCAAAGAGCAGTAAATCGTAAATATCAACGAAATAACCCAGAGCAGCCACGATGACTGGTAAGCTGAATAAACCGTGTGCAGATGAGGCCCGACGATTGGGTTGGGGTTTTGATGAAAGTGTTGAAACAGCCATGCGGCACAATCAGTGAGTAAGAAAGATTCTACAATTATACGAAATGGCCAAAGAAGATTAGGCTCAAATCAGCAATTCCGCTAGGGTTTCGTCGGCAATAAATGTTTTTGAATAAATACATCCGCATACCGCTGGCCAAGCGTGCGGGCCGAGCGCGTATCGAAATGAGTCGTATCGCCCTTGTCGGTTAAGCCTGATGAACGGACGAAGTAGGCGCTGGGAATGTGTGTTGTTGCCCGCTCAAGTGCCTCATTAACCGTTTTTGCATTTGGGTTACGATTCACGACAAAATCTCCCAGTGTGCCCACTACGAACGGGACGTTGGGAGCATTCAAGTCTTTTCGGAATCGCTGTACCAACTCTGTCAGCTTCTCTTCGTACACGCGCGCTTTCTCGGGGTGGAATCGGATTCGCCCTGATGCCATAAAAAACCGGCCAACTGACCATTCTCCAGCGCTTTTCTGGCCCGACGTAGTGCATCGTCGTACGGATAGGATTTTGTGGGTTCGTAGTACGCACCTGCTTTCCATACATCAATACCAGAACCACCAACAGCGCATGGAACCAGACCGATGTTAAGATTAGGATACGTATCAGCCAGTCGTTTGGCAAAAGCTAGTCCCGGCCCCACGCCGATAATGGCTGGCTTGTCGAAGTGCATGGGGTCGCGGGCAGGAACCCAGCTTAACTCTTTAGTCAGCATCCAGATGTGTGGATGGGACTGCTGGTCGGAGGCCTCCGGAACACCGCGTCCGGCCATATTCGATTGACCAACAAGCAGAAATAGCTGCAATCGGGGCGGCACGTCCTGTTTGAACGCTAGTGTGAGAAGAAGACAGAGACTAAAACAAACGTACTGAGCCTTATACCGTGAAATTTCGTTTACCATACCCATTGTTTGGCACTGCCATTGCCCGACAATAAGGCGTCGAACGGGCAACGCTACTCACCTGTATAACCAGGATTCTCATTGTCTGGAATCATTTCCTGAGAAGGAGCCGAAACTGGTTGAGAAACAAAAACGGGTTTGGGCATTCGTTCATAAACCCCGTAAGCTGTTCCCAGCCACCATACTTTAAGACCGACACGGGCAAAAATAAACAGCTGCTGCACAATGAACATGATCAGAATGGTAAGCCATCCACGAATCGGAATG
The DNA here is from genome assembly GCF_045160025.1 of Spirosoma sp. KNUC1025. GTDB lineage: Bacteria > Bacteroidota > Bacteroidia > Cytophagales > Spirosomataceae > Spirosoma. The sequence goes on along the minus strand of NZ_CP087139.1, from coordinate 6,093,832 downwards.
GCTTCGTCGATCAGGAAATAGAGGCCAAACAAGCCAGTGCCAATCAAGATAAACAAACAGTACAAACCATACGTCCGGACAGGGTTTCGTAAGACAAGCCGTCCGGCCCGGCCAAATGCTCTGAACGCATTCGACTCATCGTCCCGAATCATAAGCACTTTAGCGTAATCGCCGATGCAAAGTATGAAAGCGGCTGTTAGTGCGAACAGGGTAAAAAACAGGAGACCGATCCAGAACTGACCACGTTCGGTTAGCGTATCGCTTAGTATAAGCGCTAAAATTGTTCCAATCACCAGCCATAAACCTGCGCCGACAATTACGAACAACAACGTAACGGCAAACAGACCGAGCAGACGGGCAACGTAGTAGCTACAGGCCTGCCAGAAAGCACCAATTGTGAACGAGTCCGATAAACGTACTGAAGAAAACTGGGTAAATCGGGCCAGAATACCCCCTGCGAAAAAGACGCTCAGAAACAGATAAGCAAGGCCCAGCCAGCGCCCTACGCTCATCAGTGGCGTTAAGGTTCGTTTGCTTCGGTGCATGAAATCCGAATAAATGGTATAGTCGAACCCATCCAGCAACTTCAAAAAGGCCAGCGAGTTCTGGTCTTCAACAATGAGTGTGTTGTAAAACGGGAAAGCTACCAATAACCCCATTATCAGTGTAATTCCGTAGATCAGGCTCAAAACCCGAACTGAACGTAATGTGTACTGGAGCGACGAGATAAGTGGGTTCACAATTGAGTGATTTCGGGTTCAGCAGGTTAAGTTACGGGTTTCAGGGTAATGTTCCGTGAAACGTTCCGAAGTAGTAAATCCAACTTCCGACACGTAACAATTACTTGTTGGATAACGGATGTTCCGTCCGGATTTTTTCCTGTAGTTTCAGAAAACCATCGATCAGGGCTTCCGGGCGAGGAGGGCAGCCCGGTACGTATACGTCTACGGGAATGATTCGATCTACCCCTTTCACAACATGGTAGCCGTGTTGCCAGTAAGGGCCCCCGCAGTTGGAGCAGGAACCCATCGAAATAACGTAACGGGGTTCGGGCATTTGCTCATACAGGCGCCGAATCCGATCGGCCATTTTATAGGTCACCGTGCCTGATACGATCATAATATCGGACTGGCGGGGCGAAGGGCGCGGAAAAATGCCAAATCGTTCGAGGTCGTAGTTAGCGGCAAAAGCCTGCATCATCTCAATAGCACAACAGGCCAGTCCAAAGCTCATCGGCCACAGCGATTTCTCGCGCGACCAGTTCAGCAATTCCTCCGAATGCATCAGAATAACGCTGGCTTCGCCGGTTTTGTCAGATATGGGATGGGGTGTCATATTATTGAGACGATTGAGGCAATTGCTTAAAAAATCGTTGTTGATAGCGAACACTAAACGGTTCTAACTGACGAAAGAGGCTGGTTTCAGGCTCTGCCGGATTGAGCGGATAAACAACCCTGCGTGTCACCCGGCTGAAAGCTGAACCCAATAACAATCCGGCGGCAGCTCCCCCCGCAGCCGCAAAGGTAAGCGTCAGCCCATGCGCCACCGGGCTACGGGCCTGATTTTTGGTGAGGGACTGATTTGCCAGGTACCCGGTCAGTAAACCACCCAGAATAGCACCCGTAATAAGCGCAGTCGTTTGTTTCTTTCGACGAATGGTCACTTTACGAATCTGTTGCAATGGAATCGGACTTTCAGTGCTGACGTAAAGATACGATCCATCGATATCATCGAACAGTCCGCGAAAATGATCGCCATTGGTTGTTGTCACCCGAACGTAATACTCATCAACAGCTAGGCTCTGAGCGAGTGAAGAGCCTGATAATGACAGAATAACGGAAAATGCGAATAACCAATAGCTAGACAAAGACAGGGTCAACGCTTATATCGTTCGTTTACCTGTTTATACAAATCCATTGGTACTTTTGTTTCTACTGTCGGAATTGTAGGAGTTGGCTTTACCCAGTCTAGGTATCCTTTGGCCCAGACGTAAGCAAGCCCCAGCGCCAGAATGATGACAAACAGAATAGCTTCTGCCAGCGCAAACCAGCCCCATAAACCACCAGTTTCCTGAATAAGCCGTGCCTGACCAAATACAGTTGCCCACGGAAACAGAAAGACCAGCTCGACGTCGAACAGTACAAAAACCAGCGCTATTACGTAAAACCGAATATTGAACTGCACGTTGGCATTTCCAATCGGTTCCTCACCCGATTCATACGTACTGTTCTTCTCAACGTTTGGTTTATCCGGACGTAGCAACCGCGCTACAAATAATACGATTGCGATAAACGCAAACGCAGCCAGAATGAACAACAAAAGTATACCGAAGTCGGAGAGCATGATTTTCAGGGCTTACGGCAGTAGTTTATTCAGTATCCAGGGGTGTTAGCTTGCCAGATACCGAATAATCTAACTCACTTCTTTTTCTTTTTGTATAAATTGTAGACCAGCGACACCTGTAAATTACGGTTATAATAAGTCGCCGTATTTTCTGGTGATACGTTCGTAAGCCCGTGTATGTACCGGATGTGCAGACTGAATTTGCTGAGCATATCCAGAAAATCGTAGTGGGCTCCTACGGCAACACCCAGATCGCTTTGTGCACCCGGACCGCCCGTCTGCCCTGAATTCAGGGCGTAGCTAAATTCGGGGCCAGCCTGTATCGTTAGCCCTTCGGTTGGAATATAACCTAGCAAAATTGGTAAACTGGCGTAGTAGTAGGATACCCCAGTAGTGGTTCGGGCACCGGTTAGCTGTTCCTGCTGAAACGTACCTCCCTTGATCGCAATCAGACCTTCTGGCTGAATAACCCACCGGTTATACCGATACCGATACATTACCCCCAAATGAGGTTCCAGCGCGCGGTGAGGGATATTGGCACTCGTGCCCTGGATAGCTATCTGTGTAAACGTAGCGCCAAATTTTATACCGAAATGCCCACCAATGGGTTTATCGCTCTGTGCCTTCAGGAAGAGGGGTGAGGTGACAAAAAAAACAAAAAGTAGTAATCGATTCGTATGCATACAAAACTTTGAAAAGCGAGGTTACCCATCGATAACGTAAAATTACCGAAAGGTCGGACCTCCAGACCCCACAAAGTTGGTTAAAAAAAGTTAAGAAGCGGTTGTTATCGTGCTTTAGCCAAGAAGATGGCGCCAATTAATTGAGTCTTGGATCAACCGGATAGTGGGCTATGGATTTATATTCGCCCCCCATTCGCTTAAGCACACCCCGCCAAAATTCTTTGGTAGGCGTATCGAACAGAAAATCAGCGTCGGTATGACTGACGATCCAGGCTTTCTGGTTCAATTCGGCATCCAGTTGTCCTTCGCTCCAGCCTGAATAGCCAATAAAAAAGCGGGCATCGTGATCGGTGAGGGTGCCCAGATTCACGGCTTGCTTAACCTGCTCAAAATCACCGCTCCAGTATAGGCCATCGATCACCTGAATAGAGCCATCGATCAGATCGGGGCGCCGGTGAATAAAATGCAGCGTATTCTGCTGAACAGGTCCGCCAATGAAGAGCGGAAGATCCATATGGATTTCTTCAATTACGTCGCTCAGATGAATATCCGTTGGCTGATTAAGGACCAGTCCGAACGTACCAGCCCTGCTGTGTTCACAAACCAGCACTACGCTTCGTTCAAAATTAGTGTCGCCCATGAATGGCTCGGCAATCAGTAAATCACCATTCATGACGCTTGATGGGGTCGTATTCATAGCTCATCAATCCATTTAAGATATTGGTATAGGACAAACGACTTTTCTGGCTGCTATATTGATTAAAAACCCTAAAATACACGACTCGGCCATGATAAGATGATCCTTTCTCTGACACATTAATTTCAGATGTCGTTAGCCGGATTACACAGTTTAGCCAGCCTGAGCGTTAACTTTGTCAATAACGTTACTTTATAAGGTAGTCAACCGGCGCTGCTGAGGTTGATTGCCGAACTTTTCTGAGTATACTACATAAAACGAATCTATGAAAAATCAGATTCATGATCGACGGGGTTTCCTGCAAAAAAGTGCGCTGGCCACGCTTACGGCTTTAGTAGGTACCAACGTTGTGTTTGCTGATAACATACCGCTCCATTATACACCGCTCGCGCTTGATTATGATCCACTTAAGGGGAAAAGTCCAGAAATGAAAGTGCTGGGTGACAAGCCTTGGAATGTGGAATCGCCTATTCATCTGCTCGACGATGCCGTTACACCTGTCGATAAGATGTTCATCCGAAATAATGGGTTGATACCAACGGCTCCGGTTGATCTGGCAAAATGGACGCTTACGATTAATGGTGAGTCGGTGAAAGCGCCTAAAACGTACAGCCTGAGCGATCTCAAAAAACGGTTTAAAAATTATACATACCAGCTGGTTCTTGAGTGCGGAGGAAACGGCCGTTCGGGATTTGAGCCGCAAACAACGGGTAATCCCTGGGATCAGGGGGCCGTCAGCTGTGCAGAGTGGACAGGCGTTCGTCTGAAAGATATACTGGCCGATGCAGGACTGAAAGAGGATGCCGTTTATATCGGTTATTATGGAAATGACCCCCATCTGAGTCAGGATGCTACGAAGGTAGCTATTTCGCGGGGCGTGCCCATCAAAAAAGCACTTGAAGACGAAACGCTGATTGCCTGGGCTTTAAATGGAAAGGATATCCCCTTAGCACATGGGTACCCGCTCCGGTTGGTGGTTGGAGGCTGGCCCGCATCGGTATCGGGCAAATGGCTGCATACCATTGCGGTTCGAAACAAAGTCCACGACGGCGCAAAAATGGAAGGGCATAGTTATAAAATGCCGATCCGGCCCGTCGAACCCGGCGAAAAAATTCCTGAAACCCCCGAAAACTTCCGCATCATTGAAGCGATGCCCGTAAAATCGCTGATAACGTACCCTAAAACAGGCGCAATGTTCGACGCGAAAAAAGCCCTGTCGTTACGTGGGCATGCCTGGGCAGGCGATCGTGAGGTGGCTGACGTGCAGACCTCTATCGACTACGGTGCTACCTGGCAGAAGGCGAAGCTGGAGCGTCCCAAAAACCGGTTGGCCTGGCAACACTGGTCAGCTGACGTTACGTTCCCACAAGTGGGTTATTACGAAGTGTGGGTGAGGGCTACGGACAACAAAGGGGTTACGCAGCCGATGGTTATTCCGCAATGGAATCCCGGTGGTTACCTCAACAACGCCTGTCATCGAATAGCCGTAAAGGCTGTATAGTTTCGGGTAAACTCTACAACGTAATGAAAATAGCAAAAGCAATTTTTGGCATCGGGGCCCTACTTATCGGGCTGCTCAGTTTCCGTTCGATACCGACACAACCTGTAGTGGTTGGGGCGCCGGTTGTAGTAGCCGATACGGTGAAAATTGACCCCGAGTCAGGGCTGGCCACAGACCCAAATCTGATGATAGTGAAATCACAATGTACGGCCTGCCATTCCACAAAGCTTATTTTGCAGCATCGGTTTACACGGGCTGGTTGGCTCGATCGTATCCGCTGGATGCAGAAATACCACAAACTTTGGGATTTGGGCGAATCCGAGAAAGTGGTTTTAGACTATCTCGAAAAATATTACGGTCCACAGTCTGCCCAAGTCAAGGCTGCTTATCGTCGGGCACCTCTGAAAAACGTCCAGTGGTATAAAATGGACTGAGCAGGTTCTAACTCGGCGAACGGATTTTAGTCCCGAAACTCCAGCCTGATTTTTTTGCCGGAGATTCGTTCAAGGAGCGGACGTAACATGCGGTCAGCGTTTTGCCGGGTCTGATCCAGAATCCCACTGTTTAGAGCCGATTGCTGCACCTGTCGTTCTGCCTGTCGATACGCATCGCTGACGAGTTGTGATTCGTTCAGAAACGAAAAACGGGTGTCGTAAACCCGCGACCGGTCGTGATTGATTTTCCAGCCGCAAAGTTCAGGCTTAGGTAATTCGACCGTTACGGAGTCGCCTTCTGCAACGATATTGGCTGTGGTGATCTGGGTCAGGTCAATGCAGCCCGTCGCTTCACCCTCCACAATAAGGATGGCGTTGGCATTGGGAAGAAACGTATTGACCTGCTCATGTTCAACAATATCCTTGAATGTATACTTTACCAGCTCCAGTTTTCCGAGCGCCGTAATTTCTTTCAGGATGATGCTTTGCGTCGTTTGGTCACCACGCCTGAAGCGATTTAACGCGTCGACACCGCGGACCTGTTCCCAAATAGCGATCAAACCGGCTATGACTACGGCAACAATAAACAAACGAAATAGGGTATTGATAAGTCGGGACATGGCGGGTAAGCAAACCTATAAGGTTTTTGAAACCTTATAGGTTTAGGTTAACTGAGTAAACGAAAAAACTCCCAAACCGTTACTGATTCGGGAGTTTGATAATATGGGAACGTGATAGATTAATAACCGCGCTTTGGTTCGTCGGCCGTATGTTTTTCCAGATCAAACAGATCGTTCAGCACATCAATCAGTGTTTCGGCTTCACCCCGTTTGCAGGCGGCTTTGAGTTGCAACACTGGCAGTTTGATGATTTTCTGCATAATGCCCCGCGTGATTTTGTCGACTTTTTCCGACTCATCGGCGGTTAGGTGCTTCAGGTGACGGGCAATCTCATCGCGACGGATTTGCTCCAGTGCATTTTTCAACTTGTTGATCGTTGGCGATACGATCATCTCCTTCGACCAGTCGCCAAATTCAGCGACCGACTGCGTAATGATTGATTCAACCTGCGGAATAGCCGATAAACGCTGTTGTAAGGCTTCGTCGGCGCGGTTACGGATGTGGTCAATATTATAAACCAGCACGCCCGGAATCTGCTCAACAGCCGCATCAACGCTACGGGGTACAGACAGGTCGATAAAATATTTGAAAGTCAGTACCTGAATGTCCTTAAGTAACTCGGGTGTAATCAGAGGATCGTCGCGCATAACCGACGTGATAATTACATCGGCCCGGCTAATTTCATCGGTAAGGTCAGCGAAATCAGCTACCCGAAATCCAAGGTCCTGAGCAAGCACTTCGGCCTTCTCCCGTGTTCGGTTGCAAAGGGTAATGTTGGCCCGGCTCCAGACGCCCCCAGAGCGAGCTTCGAGATTTTTACAAACGTCGGTCCCGATTTCGCCCAGGCCAATGACCAGTACGTTAGGACTTTGGTATTCGCCAACCAGTTCATCGATCAGCTCGACAGCGGCATAAGAAACCGAAGCCGCACCATCCCGAAATGAGGTTTCCTGAGCGACGCGTTTGTTGGTAAAGAAAATCGTGTGCATCAACCGATGCAAAAACGGACCAGCCATCTCCAGATCGGCCGACCATTGATATGACTGTTTTACCTGATTGGGAATCTGCATGTCGCCAATTACCTGCGAGTGCAAACCAATACAAACTTCAAACAGATGCCGAACAGACTCATCGTGCGAATCGAAAAGCTCAAAATAAGACAAATACTTGTCGGTATTTGTTAAGCCTTTTTCAATCAATAACAAGCGGGCGATCTCTGAGTTAAGATTTTGGTCGAAAGCGTAATAAACTTCGGTGCGGTTGCAGGTAGAGATAACAAGCAGATCGGTTAGCCCGAAAAAGTCCCGCAGCCGGAGCATAAGTCGCTTGGCTTCGTCTTCATTAAGTGCAATTAGCTCCCGCACCGGAAGAGGTGCCGTTTTGTGTGATAAACTAATTGCTTTGAAGGTATCTAACATTGTTATAAATCGTACTAATTGGCATTGACCTAGACAAAATTACAGGATAATCAGCGGAGATAAATATTCTCTGACCAATCGGCTTGTTATTTAGAATATATCCAAATAGTAGCCCAATTTCTTCGCTCAGTCCTATTCAGTTTTTTAACAAGAATGTTCGTACGGTCGTTCGATTTTACACCATTAAAGCGCTTTTAACGTTAACCTAAAGGGCTGATGACAATACGGTCGCATTTGCTGATTGGTTGCTTATTCGCCCTAATTTTACACCATGATGAAGCGGCTTGTGGAATACGGGATTCTGTTGCGCCCGACTCACAAAGCGGCACGATGATATGCTGAAGTCATTCGATATTTACAGTCAGAATAATATTCTGAAAATCATAGTCGCCCTGAATTTACTGTTGGTTGGAACGGGGTCTCTGCTCTACACAAACCGGCTCATTCGGAAATTTGAGGAGCGCGAGAAACAGTACGTTCAGTTGTATGCAAAGAGCATCGCGTATTTATACGATCCAAGACACGACAACTCAGGCGATTTGACCTTTGTGACCAGTGAAATATTACAGGCCAACAAATCAATTCCGGCTATTTACGTCGACCACAATGGGAATATAGCTTATCCGGCAAACATTGATACACCCGATAATCTGACAGACAAAGAGAAAACTCAGTTTCTGACGAGTGTTAAAGAGGAAATGCGCAAAAATAAGAGCCATCCTCCTATAATTGTTGATATGGGCAACGGCGAGCGGGGCTTGGTTTATTACAGCAATTCAACACTGCTGCGCCAGTTTACGTATTTCCCGTATGCGCTGCTGGCTATTCTTACGGCTTTGGGCGTGTTGGCTTATCTGGCCTTCAGCTCATCGCGCCGGGCCGAACAGAATCGGGTTTGGGTGGGGCTAGCTAAGGAAACAGCTCACCAGTTAGGGACGCCCATGTCGTCGCTGATGGCTTGGGTAGAGTATATGCGCTCCGACCCTGACCAGTACGACGTTTCGATTACGGATGAGATTGAGAAAGATGTTCAGCGGCTGGAAACCATTACGGCTCGTTTTTCGAGTATCGGCTCCGTTCCAACGTTGAAGGAAGAGAACCTGAACGACGTAGTAAAACAGTTTACGGATTACCTCTCGAAACGTATCTCCACGAAGGTAAAAATGAGTCTGGCTACGCAACTGCCTCCTGATCAGATGATTAAAATCAATAAGCTGTTATTTGAATGGGTTATTGAAAACATCTGCAAGAATGCAGTCGATGCCATGAAAGGAACGGGTGAGTTGCGTCTGAACATTCAACCCCTGGCGCATCAGCAAGTGGCTATCGACATAACGGATACCGGGAAAGGTATTTCAAAAGCCAATATGCAGAAAGTATTCTCACCCGGTTTTAGCACGAAAAAACGCGGTTGGGGCCTTGGCCTAACGCTAGCCAAACGCATCGTGGAAGAATACCACAATGGCAGGCTGTTCGTAAAAAGCTCAGAAGTTGGGAAAGGCACAACCTTTCGAATTGTGCTGAATGCTAACTAATCCAGAAAGTCACCTACTGTTGAAAAGGAAGCGTAACGGTGTCGGTTTCAATGACATTGCTTTGTTGCAGCGCCCGATCCCGAATCCTGATCTGGAATTTGGTTGGGTAAAGCCGATAAGTGGTTCCGTATTGGTAAACCTGATTAAAATCGAGCGTTCCTTCTATAGCGCCTTTAGGCTTGTCTTTGGCCAGATCAGGGAAAATAAGCGTCGTGTTTACTGACAGCGGAAGTTCAACGTATTGCTTATTGATATACCGGAACGTTTTGATCTGGTAATTACCCCAGCCACCGTTCGAAGCATACAGTGTTGAATCCGCTTTCGATGGAGGAAGGCTGTTGCCCAGATCACCATCGCCGTCTTTAAACCCAATGGTAATTACGATTGAATCCCGTTTGGATTGACCGACACCTTTTCCGGCCGCTATGGTATAGCGTGAAATCCCTTTGAACTCAATCTCAGGTGTATTGGAATAATTCGGTTCGTTAAAACAGGACGAAAGTGCCAGGGCAATCCCTAACACGAGGAGGTACGGTTGAATTTGTTGCCGTCGCATACTGTTGTACTCGTTGTGCAATAAACGCTTATTATACTTTGTCTTTTTCATTGACCCTATCTGCTGAAGAACAGTTGCTTCGGCAGTCACTTCGGCAGCAAATTTTAACCCTTGTCGGCAGTTCGCCCAATCGCACTGCGTTTGAGTCGCTGGCATTGTCTGTTTTCCGGTACCAGGCCGTTTACAATCCGCTTTACAGCCAGTACCTGCACCGTCTAAACGTTCGGGCGGAGCAAATTACAGATCTGCACCGAATACCGTTTATGCCAATTGGTTTTTTTAGGAACCATACCGTATTAACGGGTACCAGAAATGAAAATAGCGATCTATTGACGTTTGCTAGCAGCGGCACTACTGGCGATCAGACCAGCCGCCATTACGTACCCGATCCGGCATTGTATGATACCGTTAGTATCCAGATTTTCGAGCAAGCTTACGGACCATTACGTGACTTCCATATTCTGGCATTGCTGCCGTCATACCTTGAACGAAATAACTCCTCGCTGGTGTATATGGTTCAGCGATTTATGAACCATACTGCGGTAAATCAGTCGGGAGAGTCTTTATCTGGTTTTTTTCTGAACAATCACAAAGAGCTAACCGCACGGCTTCAGCACATCGCCCAAAAAGCCGACTCAAAAAAGATTCTGCTGATTGGCGTTACGTTTGGTTTGCTCGATTGGGCTGAATCGGAGCATGATCTGTCGTTTCTAAGTCAATTACCCAATCTGGTTGTTATGGAAACCGGCGGCATGAAAGGTCGACGGAAAGAGTTACTACGTGAAGAAGTCCACGAACTGCTCACAAGTCGACTGGGTGTGTCGGCCGTTCACTCGGAGTACGGAATGACTGAACTGCTTTCTCAGGCGTATTCTACGGGCAGTGGTATATTCCAACCGAGTTCAACGTTACGCGTGTTTCTGCGTGATATCAATGACCCTTTTCTGATTTATCCGGATGACTACACCCGTACGGGGGGATCAATGTCATTGATCTGGCAAATCTGGATTCATGCGCCTTTATCGAAACGCAGGATTTAGGTCAGTACGTAGGCGACGAGGGTTATTTTCGGGTGATTGGCCGATTCGATAACTCAGATGTTCGGGGATGCAATCTGCTGGTATTGTAGTTGTGTACGTACAAATTACGCTAGTTGTAAACACATGGCATAATTCAGGCCGTTACGGTCAAAATCAGCTATGGTTATAAATCCATATTTTCGATAAAACCCGAAAGCCTGTTCATTGTCAGCCTGTACGCCACCCCACAAAATAACCTGTTTTTTCCCCATTGCCTGCGCAATTTCAAGTGCTTTTTGCAGAAGCTGACCGCCTAAGCCCCGGCTTTGATAGGCATCGGTAATCGAAGGCGCCAATGAACAGTCTGTTTCAGTGTCTAATTGAATTCCGGCAGCCTGATAGCGCGCCGTATCAGAGGCCGTTGCCCCCGACATCAGCAGTACGTAGGCGATGATTTGCGTACTGTTGACAGGGGTAGCTACCAAACGAATCACCTGAGTCAGATCAAGCGTATTGCAAATGTGTTGTATTGTGCCCCAATCGAAAGGGTGAGGAGCAAAATAACTCCTGGTTTTTTCGGACAAGCCATCAACGTAATTCATGAGTTCTGGAGCATCGGCGGGCGTGAGTAACCGAATCGTAACGGACTCATTTTGCGCGAGCTGGACCTGAATTTCAGCGACTGGATTGGGCATAAGAGCAGACATGAAGCTAGTTTTATCTACGGATATGCAAAGATGCATTTTTCAAAAACCGACTTGTAATCCAGCCCAAATCTTCGTAAATTAGCCAGATTCCAAACGCTGCTAATGAACTTCAAATTAACTTCAGAATTTCAGCCTACGGGCGATCAGCCAAAGGCTATTGAACAACTGGTAAAGGGTGTCAGAGAAGGGGAGCCATCCCAGGTATTGCTTGGCGTGACGGGATCAGGGAAAACGTTCACGGTTGCTAATCTTATCGCTCAGACTGACCGACCTACGCTGGTATTAAGCCATAACAAAACGCTGGCGGCTCAGCTATACGGCGAATTCAAGCAATTTTTCCCCGAAAATGCGGTCGAGTATTTTATTTCCTATTACGACTATTACCAACCGGAAGCGTACATCGCCACCACGAATACGTACATTGAGAAAGATCTGGCCATCAACGAAGAAATTGATAAGCTTCGGCTGTCGGCAACCTCGGCTTTGATGAGCGGTCGGCGTGATGTAATTGTGGTCGCGTCGGTTTCGTGTATTTATGGTATGGGAAACCCCGAAGAGTTCAAACGTAACGTAGTGCGGATTGGCGTTGGGGAGCAAATGAGCCGCAATCAGTTTTTGCATCAGCTGGTTAGCATTCTATATAGCCGAACTGAAGGGGAGTTCCAACGGGGTAATTTCCGCGTCAAGGGCGATACGGTCGATCTATACGTAGCGTACGCTGACTTTGCCTACCGGGTTATTTTCTTTGGCGACGAAATCGAAACCATTCAGCGCATTGACCCCTCAACGGGCCGGAAAATCTTGGATGAACGGATGGTTGCCATTTTCCCTGCCAATCTGTTTGTAACGGGCAGGGATACACTCAATGGCGCGATCTATGAGATTCAGGATGACCTTGTGTCTCAGATCCGTTATTTCGAATCGGAGTTTCGGGAACAGGAAGCCACGCGCATCCGGGAACGAACCGAATTTGATCTCGAAATGATGCGTGAACTGGGCTACTGCTCCGGTATCGAGAACTATTCCCGCTATTTTGATCGCCGGAAACCGGGTCAGCGGCCGTTCTGTCTGCTCGATTATTTTCCAGATGATTATTTGCTGGTGGTCGACGAGAGCCACGTAACAATTCCTCAGATTCGGGCCATGTGGGGGGGCGACCGTTCGCGCAAAACTGCCCTTGTCGATTATGGATTCCGGCTTCCGTCGGCGATGGATAACCGTCCGCTTACGTTTCAGGAGTTTGAGGATTTATCGGGTCAGACGATTTACGTATCCGCTACGCCATCCGACTATGAACTTCGCAAAAGCGAGGGGGTTGTGGTGGAGCAGCTCATTCGACCTACTGGCCTGCTCGATCCTGAAATTGAAGTGCGCCCAAGTCTGAATCAGATTGACGACCTACTCGAATCCATCGATAGCCGGATTAAAAATCATGAACGTGTGCTGGTCACTACCTTGACCAAACGGATGGCCGAAGAGCTGACTAAATACCTCGATCGCGTGGGGATTAAAACCCGTTATATTCACTCGGAAGTAAAAACGCTTGATCGCGTCGAAATTCTGCGGGATTTACGACTTGGTAATTTCGATGTGCTGGTAGGGGTCAACCTGTTGCGTGAGGGACTAGACTTACCCGAAGTGTCGCTGGTGGCGATTATGGATGCCGATAAAGAAGGGTTCCTGCGCGATATTCGCTCACTTATCCAGACGATAGGACGGGCTGCCCGGAACGCCAATGGAAAGGTTATTATGTACGCTGATCGGATTACGGGCTCCATGCAGAAAGCCATTGACGAAACGAACCGACGCCGGGCTATTCAGATGGAATACAACACCGATAATAACATCACTCCAACAACGGTGTTGAAATCACGTGAGGCCATAATGGGGCAAACGAAAGTGGCAGATTCGAAACCCAAACATTTTTATGTTGAGCCCGAAGAAATCCGCATTGCGGCCGACCCGGTTGTGCAATATATGGGTAGAGGTGATCTGGAGAAAATGATTAACGAAACCCAATCCAGGATGGAGCGTGCGGCTAAAGACCTCGATTTTCTCGAAGCGGCCCGCCTGCGTGACGAGTTGTTTCAGCTACGCGATAAACTGAAGAAGGAGACAGCTTAACAAATTATTTATACATTGCGTGCTGTGCCATTAAAACCATTAAATGTACATGAAACGGATTCTAATTATCCTTGGCATAATTGCTGCGATTGCGCTTGTCGGCTTCTTTACATTTCGTAGCTGGACCAAATCCAGTAGCCCGGAAGCTGTCGCTCAGGTTGATCAGAATGGCCTGAAAGTCAAAGTAGATTATTGCCAGCCGTATAAAAAAGGACGGAAAATTTTTGGCGGGCTGGTCCCTTACGGAAAAGTGTGGCGGACAGGCGCTAATGAGGCAACTGTCATTGACTTTGATCAAAATGTAACCATAGCCGGACAGCCACTAAACGAGGGCAAATATTCGTTCTGGACAATACCTTCGCAGCAGGGCTGGATTGCGATTTTTAACAGCGAAACCGGCCAGTGGGGCACCAACTACGACCAGACAAAAGACGTACTGCGTGTGCCCATTGTTTCGCGGAAACATAGCCCAATGGCCGAGCAGTTTTACATTACGTTTGCACCATCAGCGAATGGAACAGATATGATGCTGATCTGGGATGAAACCGAAGCCATTGTGCCGATCCAGTTACAAGTGAATAGATAAAGCAACCCTTATCGGTGAAAACTGGACGCAATAAATTTCAGCGCATCGGGTAGACCTGTACGCCAGTACGTCCATGTATGAGCCCCGTCGCGCGTGCGGTACTCATGTGGAATTTTTCGGTCGAGCAAGGCAATATGCAGCATCGCGTTGCCTACTGTTAGTGCATCATCGTCGCCACAGTCGATATACCAGCGAACTTTTGTCAAATCACTTTCCGGAGCCGATTTAGCTAACGTAATGGGGCTGTTACGTTTCCAGGTAACGGTCAGTCGTTCATCCCCTTTTACCGGGCCACTGTATAAAGGGCCATAAACCGTATTATATCGTTCGTCAGGGACGCTGATAAGGGCTTCATCTGTACGAACAGCGGCACTAAGGGCTGCGCAGGCACTAAACAGTTCAGGATGATGCATTGCCAGCATCAGTGAACCATAGCCGCCCATAGAGAGGCCCGAAACTGCTCTGAATTCACGCTGTGGACGCGTGCGGAACATGGTATCGATATGAGGCACAAATTCCTGCACAAACATATCTTCGTACCGTACTTTACTCTGATAATCATTGATGTAGAACGTAGCGCCAGCATCGGGCATCACAATAATCATCGGCGGCAACTCCCCTGAGCGGATACCTGCATCAGCGATGCGGTCCGCTTCGCCGAACTGTATCCAACTGGCTTCATTGTCACCCAGGCCATGAAGCAAATACACAACGGGGTACCGGCGATTTGAGGTGTAATAATCTGGTGGCAGATAGATTGAGTATTTCACCGCCCGATTCAGCAACGAGCTGTTGAGAATCATGCTCTCCAGCAACCGGGTTTGCGGGGCCGATACAACCGGAACGGGGCCATTGTTCTGCTGTGTATTTAGTTGCGCGCGCCGACGCGACTGAGCAGTAGCGGTGAAAACCAGAAAACTTAATAACGAGCAGAGCAAAAAACTACGTAGCGACATGAGTGGGGCAGGAGATGAAGTACCAGGCTGGTAAAATAAATACGAAATTTATGTTGTCTTAGTGTACAGAAAAAGCCCTTACATTTTCTGCAAGGGCTTTTTCTGTATTCAGATTATTTATCGCGAGCTTACCCTACACTACCTTCCAGGCTAATCGCCAACAGTTTTTGCGCTTCGACAGCAAATTCCATGGGCAGCTGATTCAGTACTTCTTTAGCGTATCCGTTAATAATCAGGGCCACAGCCTGCTCCGTTGGAATACCACGTTGGTTGCAGTAGAACAACTGATCTTCACCGATTTTCGACGTAGTGGCTTCGTGCTCAACCGTGGCCGTCGGGTTGTTAACTTCCAGGTATGGGAAGGTATGCGCTCCACATTTATCACCCAGCAACAGCGAATCGCACTGCGAATAGTTACGGGCGTTTTCGGCACGTTTCATGACCTGCACCAGACCCCGGTAAGAGTTTTGGCTTTTACCCGCCGAAATACCTTTCGATACGATCCGGCTTTTAGTGTTTTTGCCAATATGAATCATTTTGGTGCCCGTGTCGGCCTGCTGCATGTTGTTGGTGACAGCCACCGAATAGAATTCACCAATGGAATTATCGCCTTTCAGAATTACAGAAGGGTATTTCCACGTAATAGCTGATCCGGTTTCGACCTGAGTCCAGGAAATTTTAGCATTCGCACCTTCGCAGATACCCCGTTTGGTCACAAAGTTGTAAATCCCGCCTTTGCCATCTTTGTCGCCCGGATACCAGTTTTGCACCGTCGAGTATTTGATTTCGGCATCGGCATGAGCAATCAGCTCAACCACCGCTGCATGAAGCTGGTTCTCGTCGCGCATGGGTGCCGTACATCCTTCCAGATAGCTCACATACGAACCTTCGTCAGCTATAATGAGCGTCCGCTCGAACTGACCCGTACCCGCGGCATTAATGCGGAAATAGGTCGAAAGCTCCATCGGGCACCGAACGCCTTTCGGAATGTAGCAGAAGGAACCGTCGGTAAATACCGCAGCGTTCAAAGCTGCAAAATAATTGTCTTTAGCCGGTACGACTGAGCCCATGTATTTCTTCACCAACTCGGGGTGATCATGAACGGCTTCGGTAATCGAGCAGAAAATGATGCCGCGTTCGGCAAGATCTTTTTTGAACGTAGTGGCTACCGAAATGGAATCCATGACGGCATCGACAGCCACGCGTGGCCGGTCGCCTTCCGGTTCAATGACGCCAGCTAACCGTTTTTGCTCATTGAGCGAAATACCGAGCCGTTTGAACGTATCGAGTAATTCGGGATCAATTTCGTCGAGTGAGTTGACGGTTTTCTTTTGTTTTGGGGCCGAATAATATTTAATGGCCTTATAGTCAATTTTGGGATAGGTGACATTAGGCCAATGAGGTTCAGTCATTTCCTGCCACATCCGAAACGCCTTCAAACGGTTTTCGAGCAACCAGTCGGGTTCGTTTTTCTTGGCAGAAATAAAACGAATAATGCTCTCATCGAGACCTACCGGAGCTTCGTCAGCTTCAATGATGGTCTCAAATCCGTATTTATATTCGGCGTTGGTTATGCTTTCTAAAATGTCAGCGTCCTTGCTCATAGTGTCGGTTAGTCGCGCGGGTTATTGTTCCCTTGCGTTATAGTAATCAACAATTTGCCGGATAGGTACGTTCCGGGCAGGTTAGGCAAATATCGGAAAGTTTCTGTTATTTCGGGTAATTCAATATATATAGTCTATCTACTTATGCCGCCAGCGAAGCGCCCGATCAATATTGAACTTCTACTGGGTATTTCAGCAACCTTCCTGAGTTTAGCCGCTCTTGTCGTCTCAATTTTCCAAACCAAAATTGCCCGCGATCAGCAGCAGGCATCTGTATGGCCCTTTTTGCAAACCTTACAATCAAATCTGGATCAGGAGTTTCATTACGGATTAGAGAATAAAGGCGTAGGTCCCGCAATTATCAAAGAGTACAAACTTAGTTATAGGGGTAAGGCCTATCCCGATATTCAAGCATTATTTTTTGACCAAATCGGCAGGAGAACGCCTGGAGGAAAAGGCTTTAGTGGTGTAGCCTCAGGAGCTGTTTTCAAACCGGGAGAAAGCCTGGATCTATTATTTGTAGGAGGTAATGATTCTATCATTCAACGGACGGAGGCAATGCTCATAGATACATCATTCCGTTTGCAGATTCAATACGCCGATGTGTATGGCAATTGCTGGCAACTTGACCGGAACAAAGTAAAAGCGTTAGGTAAATGCACTGAGCCTTAAACAAAAAATGCCATCACAGTGTGTGATGGCATCCGTTACGTTGAGCAAATCAGAAAGCTACATTGTCGGATTTGTTGTCACTTTGATACTGCTGTAATAAAGGGTGGTGAGGCCCTCATAGCCCGAATCCGTACCGACCAGCAGCCAGAGTTCACCTTTATCATTGCTGCGGGCTACGAATGATTTATTGGTATTCGAGCGCGTAATGAGTTTGTACCCTGTTGCGTCCTCTCCAATGCCGATATCCCCCAACGTAATGGCATCTTTTCCATCGCTAATCTGGGCACCTTTATCAACACTGAGTGTATAAAAACCGTCTTTCAGCACTTTAACGGGTTCGGTAGCGCTGGCACCTGCTTTCAGATACACACTGCCTCCCGGCGAACCGCCAACGCCAATTGAGTTTGTGGCATATTGTGATGCCAGTTCAATATTGAATACGAGCGAGTAATTCGTATTCGGCTGAAGGCCAGTGATTTTCTTTTTTAGAAACATAAACGCATCGTCGCTACGGTTCATGCTTGAGAGCATAAGCGACTTGCGGGCTGAATCTAAGGGCGTTGGTAGGCTGGTTCGGGCGGATTTGAACCGCATACTGGTATCCTGAGCCGTGCCGTAGTCGACAATATCGGCTGTCCAGCCATCATTGTTAGTCTGAAAAGTGGATTGGTAGGGTAGTCCGGGTTGCGCCGGAGCATTAATACTTTCCTGTTGGCAGGCGGTAAAAAATAGTAAGCTACTGGTTAAAGCGGAGGCAAAAAACAACGTTGATTTCATTATTAAACATTAATTGGTTTCCTGTACGGATTCCATCAGGTTGCCAACCGTTGTAAACGTTCAAAAAAATCAACGATAGCGATTCCGGGCCGATGTGTCCAGCCCACGTAACGCCAGATAGAACGCAATTACGTAAATCAACTGAGTACCAGCGCCGTTCCAATCTTCTTTGAGGGTTGTTCCGAAGAGCAAAGCGCCTATAATAATTCCTCCCATAAAATACCCCCACTTGCTGAACTGACCGCCCAGCAAAATCAGTATCCCCGTTGTAAGTTCAGCGAAGGGAAGGGTATAAAGAAACGCTTTGGTGAGCAGCGCTGGTAGTAGGGTTTGTGAAAAACCGGCGGCCGTTTTCGTTACAAATGCATTTAGTTTGGGAATACGTACCAGACCGTGCATGAGCATGTTAATACCCAATCCGATACGCATAACAAGCTGGGCTAACTGACTTGTATTCATAAGCTAGTAAATAATGCACTTAAAGATGAGCATTGCTTTTGGAAATCCAGCCGTATCGCTCTTTTTTAGTTTTCACTATTCACTTTCTTCGTCGAGCTGCCCATTTTCTACGTCTTCTTCGGCCAATTCATCGTCATTGGTGGCATCCTCAGAATCGAATTCATTCACCTCTGCTTTCTCCGGCTCTGGACCCTGGGCCGTTACCGGATTCATATACTTGGCTTGTGAAACGCCGGAATTGGCTTTTTCACCCTGCGCCATCAGTTGTACAACGCCCTGATTATCGTCCTCGGCCGGATCGTAATTGTCTGTCTGATTCGTAGTCATAGTTTGCTGAGTAAATAGGTTATACGCTACCAGAGCGCGTAACATGCCCGCCTAGGGCGTAATTATCGTCCTGATGATGATCGTGTTCGCCTGTTGGGTCACCGTCTTCATCAACGGGTTCGTCGTCTGATTCATCGTCCGCTACGTCATCTTCGTCGCCATCTTCTATGGCGGCTCCACTCTGATTTTTAAAGTCGTTGGGATCAATAAGGCCCATTGGCGAAGCAATCAGCTCCGTATCGGTACTTGCCGGGATTTTCATACTCATTGAATTAGTTGTTGTACAGTAGATAACTCGGTAGAATACCGAAAGGTTAGACTTATTCAGTAGCTAGTCTTACACAACCGTATTGCCGCTTATGATGAAGTCGTTTCTACTTGTTACCTGTTTAGTAGTTGCCCTGATGGGATATGCGCAACCGAGCCGAGATCCCCTGTTTACGTCGTTCGACGGGACAAAAATTCACTACGACATGCTTGGGCAAGGTAAGCCGGTGGTGTTGTTGCATGGCTTTATCAGCAATAGCGAAAGCTGGAAACGCGCTCCCGTCCGGCAGGCACTTGCTGATGCTGGTTTTAAGGTCGTTACGCTCGATTTGCGCGGCAATGGCCTGTCAGATAAGCCCCACACAGCCGAAGCCTACCGCGATAATACGGAGCTAAAAGACGTAATAGCATTGATGAAACACCTTGGCTTAACCAATTACGACGTAGTGGGTTATTCGCGGGGGGCTATCCTGACGGCCAAATTGCTGACGATGGACAAACAGGTACGTCGGGCGGTGATGGGTGGCATTAGCGTCGATTTCTCAGACCCGAACTGGTTCCGACGCCGGAATTTTCACGAGGCTCTCACCAAACCGGGTAGCCATCCTGAATTGCAGCCCGCTATCGACTATGCCAAAAAATCGGGTGCCGATACGGTCGTGCTGGCTCGTTTGCAGGAGTTTCAGCCCGTTACGTCCCGCGCTGAGCTAGCTAAGATCCGGGTTCCGGTTTTGGTGGTTAACGGCGACAAAGACAACGATAACGGCGATCCGCAAACGCTGGTCGACGCTGTACCGGGTTCGCGGTTGGTCATTGTGCCGGGCGATCATGGGGGAGCGATGCGGACGCCGGAATTTTCAAAAGCAGTTGTGGAGTTTTTAGCGAAATGATGGATAGGCAATTGAAATTCATTGCTCAAATCTGTGGTTAACTGATAAATCGGGCAGCGCTAGCTTGCCTGTTCATTCTACGTAAAGCCAAAATATAGACGAGGATGATATACGACAGGTATCTAACTGATTATAAGATAGCTACCTGCCGTACGGATTAAGCAGGATTAGGTTTCGCTCAAATGAATAGCCATTTTTCAAAACAGCTAAGAATATTCATACTTGAGTCTGCTATCCTTTCTTGGCTTTTGGTGACAGAATTGGGGGCATAATCCCGGATTCGTTCTGCTCGTATTTCGGTATTTTGGGCGCGCCATGCACCTTAGGCGCTTTGGTGGCTACTTTCTTGACATTCTTGTTCTTCTTCTCCTCGTGAGCCATAATCGTAGTGTTTAGAGTAGAACTCGAACCAGCCTAAAACGCTTTATTTAATTTGCTCTCAGGGCAGGTTAGCGATACGTAACAGCTTATTCGGATTGGGGCAAATGGCCAGGAATTTCTGTCGATCTGCTAACGAGCAAACGCCGGGGAAGTCGCCTTTGAGCCCAAGCATATCGGTCATAAGCTGAAAATGCAGATGCGGAGGCCAGTCGCCGTTTTCGGGATAAGGACCAATCTCGCCGATTTTTTCGCCTATGTTGAAAACTTTGCCCGCATACAATCCTTGCAACGATTGCCGGGTCAGATGGCCGTAGAGTGAGTAAAGCTGATTTCCTGCTGTATCACGGTGTTCCAGAATAATCGTTGGGCCATAGTCGCCGAAGTGGGCGTTATCCTGAAAACTATGGACGATACCAGCCATCGGTGCAAACACAGCCGTTCCGGCTTCTGCCCAGAAGTCGATGCCAAGGTGTATTTCGCGGGGTTCTTCATTCAATGCATTAAAGTGTTCACTACGTCGATAAATAACCCGGTGTTCATTATACCCGCCCACACCAACGTTTGCGCCAGCAGTTTTTAGCTTGTCAAATACATAAGCTGTGAACGTAGCAGTATCAATTAAGTCAAGTCCGGGGCGACGGTCGGTAGCGAGGTCGGAATTGGAAGCAGAGAAATCAAGTACTACGTATGGGTCTGTTTGAAAATTGAAGGGCAGAAGCATATACTGTTGCATTGAGCTTGCAAGTTAGTTGCCAGTTCGCACCGTCAACGGTATATTTACAGCTATTTTTTTCGTTATTTCTACTACATTCTTCGGCAAACGGATCGATTACCCCAACTCTATGGAAGCTACTATTGAAAAGCCCGTTAATAAGGCTACCCTGTTTGGTCACCCGGTGGGCCTTTTCGTCCTGTTTTTCACAGAAATGTGGGAACGATTCAGTTATTACGGCATGCGGGCCATTCTGCTGCTGTTTCTGATCGACAATGTTCGGGGCGGCATGGGGCTCAACGAGTCGGAAGGCGCAGCCATTTATGGCATCTATACGGCCTCGGTTTATTTACTCTCATTACCCGGTGGCTGGATTGCCGATAACATTCTGGGGCAGCGTAAATCCATTCTGTATGGTGGAATAATTATCATGCTGGGGCATATTATCCTGGCCATACCGTTCGGGCCGGGACTATTTTATGCGGGACTCTGTACGGTAGCCATGGGTACGGGTTTGCTTAAACCCAACATCAGCAGCGTTGTCGGTGAGTTATATCCCGAAGGTGGCGCTCGTAAAGATGCTGCGTTTTCTATCTTCTACATGGGCATCAACCTTGGCTCATTGCTCGGTATTTCAGTTGTGGGTTTTCTAGGGCAACGAATCGGCTGGCACTACGGTTTTGGAGCCGCTGCAATAGCCATGGGATTAGGCATTGTTACGTTTCAGGTGTTTGGTCAGCGCTACCTTGGCGAATATGGCAATTATGTAGCGCAACCAACCACGAATAATGGCCAGTCTTCAACCGGTAACCGCTCGCTTCTGGCATTTCTGGCCGTTGTAGTCGTGATTCTGACTACGCTTCAGCTAACGGGTATCCTGGACGTAACGACTGCGCAGGGATTAGCGCAGGCGATGGGTACAATCATTTCGCTGATCGCGCTGGGCTATTTTATCTATATTCTTTCCGCGGGCGGGCTGGATGGTGTCGAGAAAAAACGGGTGGTTGTGCTGTTTACGTTTTTCCTGGCCTCCGCTTTGTTCTGGGCAGGTAATGAACAGCAGGGGTCATCGCTGCAAATCTTCGCTGACCGCTACACCGACCTGAATCTGTTAGGCTGGGAACTGCCCTCCAGTTGGTTTCAGAGTCTGAACCCTGCCTTTATCCTCATTTTTTCACCTGTTCTGGCCGCATTGTGGATTTTTCTGGCAAACCGAAAGCTTAATTATCCAGTACCAGCCAAATTTGCAACCAGTCTGATTTTGCTTGGTCTGGCATATCTGGTTATGGTGGTGGCCTCCAAGCTAGCCCTGACAGGCCCCCGTACATCACCCTTATTTTTGGTATTCACGTACTTGTTCTTCACCCTTGGCGAGTTGTTTTTAAGTCCCGTAGGGTTGAGTGCGTTTTCCAAATTAGCACCCAAACGCTACACAAGCCAGTTGATGGGTCTCTGGTTTGTGGGGACGTCGCTGGGGAATCTGATTGCGGGATTGTTTGCCGGTGGATTCGACGAGAAGAATGTGCATCAAATGCCTGATATGTTTCAGAGCGTGGCTTATTTCGGACTGGGAGCGGGTTTATTGATGCTGCTCTTTACCCGACCATTGAAGAAATGGATGGGAGGGATTGAGTAGTACGTTAATCAACCGCCCGCTTTCCTGGCTTTATATCCTTTGCCGGTGAGCCAGGTCAGTACTTTGTCGCGGTGGTCGCCCTGAATCAGAATTTCCTCGTCTTTTGTTGAACCGCCTGCCCCACAGGCGGTTTTCAGCTGTTTACCCAATTCTGCCAGGTCTGCCTCGGAGCCGATGAAGCCCCGGACGGACGTAACGACTTTATTACCTCCCAACTTCACAAGCCAGATTTTAAGGTTTTGCTGAGCGGGGGGCAGCGTTTCGGCTTCAGCCTGCCTGTCGGACTCGTACTGAAAATCCGGATTTGTCGAGTAAATAATCCCTGATCTGTTTTTCTTGCTCATAATGGCAAACATACACGTTTACGCACTGGCATCATAACTCCATCAACTGCCGAACGGCTTCGCCATACGTACTGCCGGTAGTGAGTTTTGTGCCTTTTTTGTCAGTCATGACCAGCACAAATTTGCCGTCGAAATGGCGGTGGACTTCGTTGATTTTGTGCCGGTTCACCATCACCGAACGGCTCACCCGTACAAACGTATCGGGCAGTTTTTCGTTGAGCGTGGTGAGTGTATAGGTAGTCAGGTATTTCTGGCCATCAGTTGTGCAGAGGAATACGTACTTGTCTTCGGCCTCGAAATAGGAGATATCGGAAAGGGGCACCAGAATGATTTTTTCACCGGTCTTGACGGAAATGGAATAGATTTCCTTCTTTGGCTGCATCTGTGCCAGCATCCGCATTACACTCTCGGTCATGGGATTGCTGATGGATGAATTTTCGTTCCGCTCCACCAATGACCGAATTTTCTGTGCAGTACGTGAGAGACGATCCGCTTCGATAGGTTTCAGCAGGTAATCGACGGAGTTTTCTTCAAAGGCCCGGATTGCGTACTGATTGAAAGCCGTAGCAAAAACAACCATCGGAACGGTCGTCACTTTCGACAGCATTTCGAAGCCGTTCAGAAGGGGCATCTCGATATCCAGAAAAATCACATCTGGCTGTTCAGCTTCAATAAGCGTAAGGCCTTCTGCCCCATTCGAGGCTTCACCAATAACCTCAAAAGTATCGCGGTGTTTATCCAGTAATCGTCGCAAGCGATTGATTGCCAGTGGTTCGTCGTCAATGAGGAGCGTTTTTAAGGGCAGTGCCATACGTAGTATTTCTAGTCAGTTCTGGTATCTGTCGTCATTCCTGATTGGAAACCTCCATGCGCTGAATAACGGCCAGAACCCAAAATGGATGGTTAAGATCAATAATTAATTGGGTTCGCTGGATAATACTGTAGTGGGCTCTGATCGAACTTTATCCATCCGAATAGATAGTAAAACCTGTTTGAGCGGCCAGTTCTGAAGCTCCACGCGGGCCGAATCGCCATACAGCAGTTTGAGTTTATCCTGAATACTGCGCAGGCCATAGCCGCCATCCATATCATCGGGGAAAGACGGGCCATTGTCGTGAACGCACAAGTTCAAATCGCCCCCTTTCTCATAAATTCTGACATCAATACGTCCCATATCGGCGCGTTTGGAAATGCCATGCTTAATTGCATTTTCAACAATCGGCTGGAGTAAAAACTGAGGAAGTTTCAGGTCATTCAGAGCCGGGTCAGAAACCTCCACGCTGAACGTAAGCCGGTTGCCAAAACGTACCTGTTCTACTTTCAGATACGTTTGAACCATCTCCAGTTCGTCGGCCAGGGTCGCAAATAACTCGCCGTTACGTCCGGTTGTGTAGCGGAAGAGCTTCGACAGTAGCAGGGTCATTTCTTCGGCTTTATCCGGGTCGTCGTGTACCAGGCTGGCTATGCTGTTGAGCGAATTGTACAGAAAATGAGGGTTGATTTTTGCCTGCAGGGCATCCAGTTCGGCGCGGGTTTTGAGTTTTTCAAGGTTAAGCAACTGAAATTCCTGCTCCGAAAGTTTGCGGGTCAATTGCCGACCTTGCTGTAAAATATACAGGAAAAAATTGGCGATCAGTAGATCGCCCATTACGTAGATATACCAGGCGGCTGTTTTTTCAATACCTCCGGGTCGCTTAGCCAAAGCCTCGATGTAGGGCTTACCTAATAGCATATAAAGGCCGACATTGACCACCGTAAAGCCACATACCACCGCAATACTAACGATAATGTGCCGCTGCCACATAGCCGGAAACTGACGCGTAAGCCAACCCGACAAGGCCCATGTCAGTAAAAACACGACGGCTCCATCGGTCATATTCTGCGCGATCAGGAATCGGTAAAGCCCTACCATCAGAGGGTCTTCAGTCGTCGCGATCAGGTTTGTAAAAAAAATGACGGCGTTGCATCCATAGATCAGCAACGCACCCAGTAAGGCGCCAATAAGTGTACCTATGCCTGGCTTTTGCAGCACGGTGGTCAATGTTATCGGCTCAGCGCGCTCTACGGACGGAGGGCGGTATTTGCTACGTCCGGAAAAGTTGAACGTAGCGCCTTCAACATTGGCACCGGTCAGGTCGACGTCTTCCAGCCCGCAAAAATTCAGGTTCGCTTCGAACAGATCAGCTTCGGCAAACGATGCGCCTTCGAGATTAGAGAAACTCAGGTCAGCCCCCCGCAGGATGGCTCCCCGGAAATTGGCCTTTGCGAGATTAGAAAAGCGGAAATCAGCCTGCGTCAGATCAAGACCACTAAAATCAAAATTGGCCAGGTCGGAACCCATCATGTTGAGCCGTCGGCCATTTTTGCCAATTGTACCAATGAGTTGTTCGCGCGTCATTTTTCGTAGTCAATAGTCATTTGTCAGCAGTCATCAGGGGTTCAACCGGTTACTTGCTCCACTTTGTCGACAGATCGTTGGCAGGATTAAATGTAGAAAATTTTTTGCTAGTCTGATTATACTGCTTAGAGCCGCCAAAAGTTTGCTGTGCCCCAACCGGACTGCTGGCGGCAGGAGCGGAGAAGTGACGAATAAAAATGCTTTTCATGGGCTTAGGCTGGTTTATTACGTAGCGGATTCAGTGTTTTTTTTCTGATGAATCATTTGCTTTTAAAGGCCATCATCAATCGCTGGAAAAGTCCGGGTTTCTGGATACGGCCATTGTGAAAAGCCCGAATTTTCCACTCGCCGTTCCGTTTGATTAGCACGGTGGTCTGGATGGACAGGCGATCGGTAGGTGGAGTCTTCTGGAAACGTAATTGTACCGTACCGGTCGAATGCATCAGCGCTATCGTATCACTCAGAAAAGCAATCGTGGGTTGGTCTGAACCGGGGTGCAATGTAGAGCCTTTCAGCGCCCAGGAGTTGAACAGGTCCTGGTGAATCTGTTCGTTAGCTTCTCTTCCTTTTATGTGCTGGCCCGCAAACGTTACGTAGTCGCAGTCAGCGGTCAGGCAG
Source organism: Spirosoma sp. KNUC1025 (assembly GCF_045160025.1). Classification (GTDB taxonomy): domain Bacteria; phylum Bacteroidota; class Bacteroidia; order Cytophagales; family Spirosomataceae; genus Spirosoma. The sequence continues at coordinate 6,067,568 of NZ_CP087139.1, read as the reverse complement.
TCGACAAAGGAATGAGCATCGCCAGCGTTCCAGGCAAGGGCCATTTTATCAAGCACTTGACGGATAGCTGTTTCCTCTATTTTTAAGACCTTGGGTTGGGTTGATTCTGTGCTGGTTTTCATGATCCGTTGGCCGGGTTCGAAGAAGATATTGACAGGTTTATCCCAGTTTGATTGCTAATTGAGTCCCCTCAAAACTACGTGGCTTTGCAGCCGACCGTTTGTCTTTTCCGATGAAAACCGGAAAGGAAGGTATGAATTAGGGTAGGGGAGAGATAAAGTTATTTCGTAGTATTGGGAGTTAATTCAATTCCTCTTCTATGAGTACTCGTGATCAACTACTTGCCCGTGTCCGTCAGAACAAACCAGAACTATTGCCACTGCCTGAAACACCAACGTTTGTGAACGAAGCAGACGATGTCTTTACGCGTTTTCGCGACGCTCTGGCTTTTGTGGGTGGTAAGCTGATGGAATTAAAACCGGGTGATTCGATTGGTAAGCAACTGCGCCAGGCGTTTCCTGATGCGCAACGTATCGCTTCATCGTTGCCCATTCCTGAGTTCGACCTGATACCGGTGAGTTCGGAGACCGATAAAATGGTGCTGGAACAAACGGACCTGACGATTCTGAAAGGTGAATTTGTGGTTGCCGAAAACGGGGCTGTCTGGGTGCCGGAGCCTAACATGCTGAATCGCTCATTGCCGTTTATTACGCAACACTTAGTACTGGTCGTTGATCGGAGTACACTGGTTCCGAACATGCACGTAGCCTATCAGCACATAGACCGGGATTCGCTTACGTATGGCGTGTTTATTTGTGGGCCGTCGAAAACCGCAGATATTGAGCAGTCGCTGGTCGTCGGAGCGCACGGAGCCCGTAGTTTGACTATTGTTTTGACTAACGACAAAGAAAACCAACGAGAAACGGACGCTTTACCCTCAATTCCCTGAACCTGAATATCCGGATAAGCTAAATAAGTTAATTAGTGAAAAAGATGGTTTTCTGGCGAATAAGGCCGTTAATTGCTTAACATTTATACACCTGCATTGTTAGTGAAATAACAAACGTTCGCATCCCTTGACAACTACGTTGGTTACCTTTCCGCTTTCTGTTGGTCAACTCCGTCCCTGGCGTGAGGGCGACGAAGAATCGTTGGTGCGTCAGGCCAGTAATCGTCGTATCTGGAACAATGTCCGCGACTTTTTTCCTTACCCCTACACCCCGCGTGACGCAAGCGCCTGGGTACGGTCGAATAAATCGTATCAGCAGCCTAACAACCTGGCCATCGACATCGATGGAAAGGCAGTCGGCAACATTGGCTTTACGGTGAAAGACGATATTTATCGATACAATGCCGAAATAGGGTACTGGCTTGGCGAAGATTACTGGGGACGCGGTGTGATGACGCAGGCTCTGCCCATCATGACAACCTATATCTTTAAAAACTTTCAGGTCAATCGCATTTTTGCCTGCGTACTGGAAGGAAATATTGGGTCAATGCGCGTACTCGAAACCGCCGGTTATCGGCACGAAGCCATTCATCAGAAAGCTGCAGTTAAAAATAATCAGTATCTGGATGAACACATTTTTGCTATGCTTAGGTCCGAGTATCGGGCGTTGAATCAATTAGTTAACGAGTATTAGAAGCAGTCGATTCTGGAACGCCGGTCAACGGCCAAAAAGACGATTGATAATAATTACTGAACAATGCCTCATTTTTGCGATTATTCTGACCCTACTATGGCCGCTTCGGCGGACGTACAAGTCATGCCGAAAATAGTTATTGCCATTGACGGATATTCCAGCTGCGGAAAAAGCACGACGGCTAAGGCCGTAGCCACCCGCCTGGGTTATGGCTACATTGATACTGGAGCTATGTATCGCGCAGTTAGCCTGTTTTTTATTCAGGAACACGTATTGTTTTCGAGCCAGCGGGATGTCAACCTGGCCCTGGAGAAAATCCACATTACGTTCAATCACAATCCGCGTACCGGAAAGAACGAAACCTGCCTCAATGGCCTGAATGTGGAAGAAGAAATTCGTAAAATGTATATCTCCAACATTGTCAGCGAGGTGAGCGCCATTCCTGAAGTTCGCTGGGCGATGGTGGCTCAGCAGCAGAGAATGGGCCGTCGGCGGGGGGTGGTTATGGATGGACGCGATATCGGTACGAAGGTTTTTCCAGATGCCGAAGTCAAAGTATTCATGACCGCCGATACGTACACCCGTGCCCGGCGCCGACAGCAGGAACTACTCGCCAAAGGCGAGATGGTGAATCTGGAAGAGATTGTTCAAAACCTCGAAAAACGCGATTTTATTGACACTACGCGCGCCGAAAGCCCGCTCATACAGGCGCCCGATGCCGAACTGCTCGATACGTCTCACATGACCATTGAAGAGCAGGTTGACTGGGTGATCGAACTAGCCGACCGGAAGCTGGCCGAACTGCACCGAAAGAAGGGTAGGGTGAAAGCCGTAAAGAATGAATAAGCGATAGTGCTTACTGTAAAAATGGATAATGAAGAATGGATAATGACTTGATGACCCTCATTATCCATTCTTCATTATCCATTTTTACATTGGGTATTATCCATTGACGATATGACAGCAGATTTTCTGATTGTAGGGCAGGGTGTGGCTGGATCGGTACTGGCCTGGATTCTTGACCAGCGGGGTTGTTCGGTTATACTGGCCGACGATCCAAACCTTCCTTCAGCGTCGGCGGTAGCAGCGGGTATTGTCAATCCGCTCACAGGCCGCAAACTGGTTCGTACCTGGAAAGCCGACGAATTATTTCCGTTTTTGCATCAGTTTTACAGTGGAATCGAACAAACGCTTGGCGTTCGATTCTTTCACCCTAAAACGATCTATCGACCTTTCCGCTCTGTTCGTGAGCAAACCGACTATCTGGCGCTGACAGCCGATCCTGCAATTCGTCAGTACGTATCGGAATCTGCTGATAATCAAAGTTATAGTCAATTTATACAGAATCCATTCGGGGGCTTGGAAGTAACGCAGGCCGGCTGGCTTGATCTGACGGAATTTGTTCGGGTCATCAAAGGCTATTTTGTCCGTAAAAACCAATATTTTGAGGGACGTATTACTGCTGACGACCTGCATATCAAAGCCGATAAAGTTGGCTGGAAAGACATCGATTTTACGAAAGTAATTTTTTGTGACGGTGTACAGTCGCGCGAAAATCCGTTGTTTAACTGGCTACCGTATAACCCCGTAAAAGGGCAGATTCTGACGGCCATTGCGGAAGGCTATTCCATCAAAAATATCGTTAATCAGGGCGTTTTTATTCTGCCGGTTCGTGAGGGTTTGATACGTATTGGCGCCACATACAGCTGGCACGATCTGGATTGGCAAACAACCGATGACGGTCGTTCGTTTTTAGAATCGAAGGTTCGGGAAATTCTGAAAATACCTTATCAGATTGTTAATCAGCAGGCTGGAATACGTCCATCCACCAAGGATAGACGGCCGTTTATCGGGTTACATCCAGAGCATCCGGCCGTTGGTATTTTTGGCGGAATGGGCACGAAAGGGGTGTCGCTGGCACCGTATCTGGCCGAACAGTTTTCCCGGTATCTGTTAGATGGCGAAGATTTGGAGTCTGAAGCGAATATTAGCCGTTGTGTTTCGTTATAGTAACACGAATTTATCGTATTTATGAAGGTTGATTTTCAATTGTCGCCTGCGGCCGTAAAATTGCCTGCGGGCTTGTAAATCAGAATCGACCTTATAAATCCTAAAAGGTAAATCAGTTGGTGCATTAAACGTCTGCGAATCTGGCTCGTCAGATCCCAGCGTATGATTATCGTTCGTTATGCGGAATCAATACATTTTGTTGTTAGGCCTGTTGTTGGGCGGATTGAGCGTGGCTACGGCTCAGAATTATCCGTCGATGGAGCGATTCGGGAAAAACCGTATTCAGTATCGCAGTTTCGACTGGAAAACGATCCGAACCTCAAACTTCGAGATCTATTATTATCAGAACGGTACGCAGATTGCCAATCTGACGGCCCAGTATGCCGAGTCGGAGTTTGACCGTATTACTGAGCTGCTGGGCTACACACCGTATAATCGGGTCAAGATTTTTCTGTTCAACTCGCCATCCGAACTGGTACAGAGCAATATTGGCATCAATGCACAGGGCGGACTCACCACCCGCGAACAGGATCTGTCAAAATCCCGAATTGAGCTGGCCTTCACAGGCGATCAGGTTAGTTTCCGGCAACAGATCATCCACGACGTGTCCATGCTCTTTGTGTATGATATGCTGTATGGAGGAAGCCTGAAAGATGCGCTTCAAAGTTCATTGCTGCTGACGTTGCCCGATTGGTTTATGCCTGGTATTGCGTCGTACATTGCCTACGGGAACAGCCTTGAACTGGATGATTACATGCGCGACGTATCGGTGACGCATCCCATCAAAAAACCGTCGTTGCTGGCCGGATTATCGGGGCAGGAAGCAGAACGGGTGGGCCATTCCATCTGGAACTACATTGTTCAGCGATACGGCCGTGATAATGTTTCGAACATTCTGAACCTGACCCGCATCATTCGCAATGAGGAAAAAAGTATTACCAGTACGTTAGGTGTGCCATATAGCCGGTTTCTGCGCGAATGGCGGGAGTACTATGCGGGTATGGCTGGCAGCGTATCACAGTCATACCAGAGCGGTTCCGATAATTTTCAGCTTAAAGTAAGTTCGGCTGATGACAAGTCGTCGCTGATAAGCCTGAAGCTAAGTCCCGACAAACAATTCATTGCCTACAGTGTGCTTCGCGATGGCAAATTTCACGTAGAGGTCGTCAACACAACCAATCGCAAAAAGACGCGGGTTCTGTCGGGAGGGTATCGACTCGATGGGCAGGCTACACCGACCAGTACGCCATTGCTGGCCTGGCAACGGGGAAATAACCTGCTTGTGATGACCGATGAGCTGGGGCAGACAAACCTGTATCAGTTCAGTAATTTTGAGAAACGGCCCAAGCAGGAGTTTAAGCGTCAGGTCAAAGGACTAACGCAGGTGGCCTGGATGGATGCCTCCGAAGATGGGGGTAGTCTGATTTTGAGCGCCGACCGGAATGGACAGAACGATCTATTTTTATACAGTATAAACCGTGGCTCCTATCAGCAACTGACCAACGACCTCTACGACGATTTATACCCGGCGTTTGTCGGGCGAACGGCACGTCAGGTTGTTTTTAGCTCCAATCGCCGGGAGGATACACTCGGTGTCGATAAAGGTTCTTATAAAACGATACGTGACCAGATGCTGCTGTTCTCCCACGAGGGCAGCGCCCGCGACCTGTCGGTGGTTCAGTTGACAGACTCGCTTTCTCATGCCACACAGCCCATTCCGGCCAGCGAAACAACGACTTATTTCCTGAATGATATCAATGGCATTCGAAATCTGTATCGTCTTGACGCCGAAAATAAAACGGTTAGCCAGTTGACGGCGTTTCCGCAAAGTATCCGTTTGTATGACCTGAATCCTGCCAATGGTGGCTTTGTCTACAGCAGTTTGAAAGATGGCGATGAGTACATTGGGTTTCGGTCGCAACTAAATCTGACGCAATCCGTACAGACACCACCGACCCAACGGGCCGCTGCCATCAATCGCCTGAATGCGCAGAATGTGGCTCGGGCAAATCCGGCTAAAACCGACACGACATCGTCACCGACTCCCCGTACTACAACGGATTCAAGCGGAGTAGCTCAACCGGCGCCAGCCAATAAACTGGTTCTCGGACCGGGTGAGGTCGACACCGACAATTATCAATTTGATCCGGAGGTTGTAAAAGCAACTGAATTTCGGCAGCGACGTACCGGAACCGGCGTATTGCCCGGCCTAACCACGACACCCCGCGTAACCGCCGTCGGGAAAATATCACCATCCGTGGGCCATTCGATTATAAAGGTACGTTCGGTATCAACGACGCTCCGTCAAGCTGGCGCATCGACCCCATTCGGGGCTTCGGGTATACACAGGAGGTTACGTTAACCGACCTGCTCGAAAATCACGTACTGCGTGCCGGTGGTTTCCTGAGTCTGACAAACGCGCTTCATAACAGTGATTTATTTGCCGAATACACCAACCTAACGCACCGGATTGATTATGGTGCCCGCTATGATCGGCAAACGCTGTTCATTCCGGATGCGGGGCTGACGCAGAAGAATCGGTATAACCGCCTGATGGTATCGGCCTCGTACCCTATTTCGGTCAATAGCCGGTTTACGGTAGCGCCGTTTTATACAATGACCCGCCTGATCGACCTGTCGTCGTTTGCTTTACCAGATATGGTTTCGGATTATGCCGGTATTCGGGGCGAATTTGTGTTCGATAACAGCATAGTTAATGGTATGAACATGACTGTGGGTAGTAAGATCAAGCTCCGCTATGAAGAATATGCCGGGTTACGTTCTTCATCACAGAGTTTTCGGCGGCTATCGCTCGATGCGCGTCATTATCAGAAAATTCACCGCGATCTGGTGTTAGCGCTACGTTTTTCGTTTAGCCAGTCGGGAGGAGCCGCGCCAAAACAGAGTACGCTGGGTGGTATGGAAAACTGGATCAACAACCAGAAAGAGCAGGTTGCCTCCAACCCGCTGCTGGTTCCGAATACGGTTCAGAACGAAATTCCGTACGATTACCGTAACGTTTTCTTCCTTGATTTTGCCGCTCCATTACGTGGGTTCAAGCAGGGAAAACTAACTGGAAACAGCCACATGCTGTTCAATGCCGAGCTGCGGTTGCCATTAATACGGTACCTGTATCGGGGCAACGTAACGTCTAATTTCCTGCGTAACCTGCAACTGGTAGCCTTTACGGATATTGGCACTGCCTGGACAGGTAATGGGCCGTTCAGCCAGCAAAACAGTTTGAACACGGAAGTAGTCGGGGGGTACCATTCCGTTCCGGGCTATTGTGACCAACTTCAAAAATCCATTCCTGATTGGTTATGGAGCGGGTATCCGGACGATGATTTTTGGCTATTTCATTAAATTCGACTACGCCTGGGGTATGGAAGACAAAACTGTTGGAAAACCAATTGCCTACCTGACGCTTGGGTACGATTTTTAGTTTTGTCAGGCGAGTATGTGGTATCAGAGATGGTATCTGACTGTCTGAAATCGGGTTGAATCCTACGCAAATACAAGTCATGCGGGCCTGGGGTTCAACCCGATTTGGTAAACAATGATACGTAACAACAGTTGCCCGAAGCTGGTAATAGCTGACTTTATCCAACCTTCATGCGAAAATTTTCCGTAAAACAGATTGCCTTCTTATTTATCGTATCGGTGTTGCTTCTTTCTGAGCGGACGTATGCGCAAAAAGAAGTGTTGTATTCGCAATACCTGCTGAATCCCCTCAGCATCAATCCGGCTTACGCAGGCAGCCGGGAAGCCTTTCATTTGTCAGCTTTTCTTCGGCGTAAGTGGTTTAGTGTGCGTTATGCTCCCATTACGCAAAGCGTTTCGGCCGATGGTGCCATTGCCAACGGTCGGGTTGGGCTGGGGTTTCAGGCGCTGAATGATCGGATGGGGCTTTTTGCTGCGACGGGCGTATACGGTAACGTTGCCTATCGCTTCAATTTACCGGCTCTGGCCAAACTGGCTATTGGTGTTCAGGGGGGCGTAACAGTGCTTCCGCTTTACGATATAGGCAGCGCTGCTATCATAAACCGGGCTACCGGCAGTTTTGGCATTGGCATTCATTATCAGTCGGATCGTTTTTTCGCGGGTATATCGGCCCCTGAGCTTGCTGGACGTACCCTTAGTTTTTCGGGGCAGGCTGTTTACCAGGCCATTCGGCCGATTATGTTTCAGGCAGGTGTTCCGCTGAATGTAGATGAGAATACCGTACTGATTCCATCCATACTTATTTCAAAAATAGAAAGTCGACCGTTGGGAGTTGATATAAATCTACGAGCCTGGTTTAATGAAGAAATCGGATTGGGCGTATCCTATCGGCAGAACAGTCCCGGTCTTATTGCAACCAATTATTTACAGGCATTTGCTGAATATCAGCTGACCAAAGCGATACGGTTGGGGTACGTTTTCAACTCAAAGACGCCCGAGAGTCCCAATGCCATGCAGTTTGACCAAAACAGCGTTCATGAAATCGTACTTCGGTTTGCGCCTGGTGTGCTAAAATTTACGTATTGAGCTTCGTATAGCACATCTTTTAAGTAGTGGCATCGAAAATTTTCGGTAACTTAGGCCCCTTAAAACGTAACAGACCCCCGCTTGAAACCGCACGAAGAGTTTTCCAGGGACGATATGTTGCGCTATCTGTCGGCCAACAGCAATATCCCCACCCAGTCCGTGATTCAGAATCTGTATATTCCCAATGATCTAGATCGGGAATTTCCATTAGCCCCGCATTTTGTCCAGACGTTCGGCAGTTATCCGAATTATCTGCACTTCAACGACGACTTCAAGCTTTCTGCTCAGGAACTGATCGAAAACCGGAGCTTTGTCCTTATCAATCAGTCGACGCGTGTTACAGACCAGGGCTGGCATGTGGTTGAACGGATTTATCAGCACGAAGATGGAATGATTCTCAAGGCTGAGTTTGTTGGGGAGCGTTTCTTCCGCCTGTATGGGTATTTCCGCGACGAAACAGCCGCTAAAACGTTGCTGGACGGCCTGCATGATCACAAGTATATTCATGAAGATAATCAGACCCACATTTATTTAATTCAGAGTGGGTTAGGCGGGTTGCATACAGAGCGCGTAGAAATTATGCCGCCCGAAATTAACCTTGAGCTGCACTATAACGACGATTTTCCACCCGTTCACGACCGACTGGTTAACCTGCTGGCTCAACCCAAGAGCAAGGGGCTTATTTTGCTGCATGGCGACCCCGGAACGGGCAAAACAACTTATATTAAATACCTGAGTTCGTTGGTTAAAAAGGACATGCTCATTTTGCCGCCTTACATGACGAACTACCTGACTTCGCCCGAAATTATTCCGTTTTTACTGGATAATAAAGATTCTGTACTCATCATCGAAGATGCCGAACGTATTCTGCAATCGCGGGAAGCCGGAGGAGATACCAACAGCGTATCGAACATTCTGAACCTGACCGACGGTCTGCTTGCCGACTGCATGCACATTCAGGTGATCGCTACGTTTAATGCCAGTAAGCATTTGTTAGACAAAGCGTTGCTACGTAAAGGACGTTTAATGGTTGATTATGCATTTGGGAAGTTAGCCCCTGCTAAAGCCAACAACCTGCTGGCGCATCTGGGTATGGATTTTCGGACAGATCAGGCCATGACCCTCGCTGACATTTTTAATCATGACGATCAAACGGTTTCGGGAGAGCGTTTCGAAGTAAGAATGGGCTTCTAAGTAGATTGCCTTAAAAGGCTGGTTTCCTGTTTGGTTTCAGATACCGATTCACGCGTACGCTCTGGTTGTTTACGGCGGTCAGTACGAGCTTTTCTGAATGTGGGCCCGACATCAATACCGATGTTCGGGCGTCGCCGGTTATCAGCAAACCACTTTGCTGGGGAAGCACCACCCGGAAGTGGCCATGCCCGTCGCCAAGAAGTAATAAACCAACAGAAGCATCCTGCCGACCCATGTTGACTTCGTTGGGGTAAAAATTCCCACTCAGAACGACATCCAGGTTTCCGTCCTGATTAAAATCGTAGGGCACAATCCCGTATAGGGGAGCTTGCTGGGCCAGATGGGGTAGCGGTGTCATGCTGAACTGACCGTTCCCCAGATTCTCAATGTAGGCGCTTTGCAGATACGTTGCTTTGGCTTGATAAGCTCCCTTTCGCTCCTCTTCTGTAAACAAGTCCGCGAACGTAACCTGTGCATAATCGGCATAATGCTGATACTTGCGCCGGTATTGGATAACCTGCTGATTGAGCGCATCGCGTGGAACGGCCGGATAACATACGCCTTTTATGAAATAGCCCATAAGCGGATCGAACGTACCGTCGTTGTTGAAATCTTTCGCCAGCATCTGCACCGGTTCCTTTTCAGTGGCCCGATACAACGTGTTCAAGCCTTCGTTCCCAGCGATATAATCCATATCGCCATCGTTATCAAAATCGCCCTGCGCCAGACCGTTCCACCAGCCAGACGACTGTTTGAACGACTGAATAACTGGCTGATTGAAGTGTTTTCCGGCCGTATTTTGCAATAGGGTGATCGGCATCCATTCGCCAGCGAGCATCAGATCCGGCCAGCCATCTTTGTTGAAATCGGTCCAGAGGGCGCTGCAAACGAGGCCAGCCTGTTGCAGCCACGGACAGACCTGTGCCGTTACGTCCGTAAATCGAGCGGAGCCATTTAGCCGGTCGTTTCGGAGGAGATAGCTACGGGCGGGTAGGGGATATTTGCCGGGAATCAGTCGGCCACCTATGAACAGGTCAGGATCACCGTCGCGGTCGAAATCGGTGGCTATTATGCAGGAACCACTTCCCGATACGTCGGGTAAGGCGTTGGCTGGAGCAGCACTGAAATCACCACGACCGTTGTTAAGATACAGTTGATCCTGATAAAACGCTTTGTCCGAAACAGGCCGCTGACAGCCCCCGCTCACTACGTATAAATCCAGATCTTTATCGCCGTCGGCGTCGAAGAGTAAAGCGGCTGTATCGTCATGGTCGGTATGAGCCGGAATCGGTTTTTGAATAAAGTTACCTTGTGCGGTTTGCTGGAGAAAGCAGGCTTTACTGCCCCGATACGTACCGCCTACAAAACAATCATCCAGGCCATCACCATTGATATCTCCCGATGCCAGCGCAAGACTACTTCGCGACAGCATCTTGTGCAGGGCTGCCGTTTGTTTGAAATCAACGAAACCGGAAGATTGGTGCTGAAAGACTGGCGTAACGGGTGAGGGGACGTTGGTAAATAAAGCCGACATTGGTTTATTAGCCGGCTTTACAACTTTCGTTTGGGCGCTTGCTGAGTGAAATAGCAGGCGTTGGTCGGCCCGTAGCTTATAACGGGTTTCCGATGCCCCTCCCGGCCATTCGACCCGTATCGAATCGATTTGACTCGCCTTGCCGAGTCCGAAATGGAGCACTGGCTCTACGGACGACTGAAAGCCCCGAACAACGGATAATTCAGCGTATTGCATCTGGCCACCAGCCCAGATCGTTGCTTTCGCGCCAATACCCTGCCGGTTGCCTTTTGCCCCTTCAAACCGCACCGAAACGTAATGAGCCGGAGCCTGTTGCCGACTGTTGTTGCGGTAAATAAAAGCTTCGGAATCAATGTTATTCACCATCAGGTCGAGATCACCGTCATTATCCAGATCAGCGTAAGCGGCCCCGTTCGAATACGAAAGTGAGGCCAGGCCCCATTCCTTCGATACGTCGGTAAAGGACAAGTCCCCGCTGTTGTGATAGGCGTAGTTGGGTACCTGCACTTCTGGCACTTTCTGCATAAGCTCTTCCCGCTTGTCTTTCTGAAATTCAGTGGTGCCAAAGCCGGAGAACTCTTCTGTAAACTGAATAAAATCGCGATCCGTTACGTCGCGCCGATAGCCATTGGTAATGAATAAATCCTTACGACCGTCATTGTCGTAATCGCCAAACAAGGCCGACCAGCTCCAGTCTGTTTTGGCAACACCAGCCAGCAAGCCTATTTCGGAAAAGAGGGGGCAGGGGGCAAGGTGCCGGGAGTAGGATTGTTTATATCAGCCTCCCTGCTCCCTGCTCCGCGCTCCACGCCCAGATTTAGCTGCAGCGAATTCCGCATGTACTGCATCTGGTAATGATACGGGGCGGCAATGCTGAGTTCCTTACGGTCGTAGTCTTGCCCGGCGAGCATTTTTTTCTGGCGGGCGTTTTCTTCCGGCAGCATATCGAGCTGGAAAATATCCGGAAGGCCGTCGTTGTTGAAGTCCGCTACGTCGACGCCCATGCCATACAGGCTTGTGTGGGCTGTTGCCTGCCGGATTACGTTGGTAAATGCTGCGCCGTTGGTAGTCTGTTTGCCATTGTTCAGGTAAAGAATATCGCTGCTGATAAAATCATTCGAGCAGTAGATGTCGGGATAGCCATCTTTATTGAGGTCGCTGATAGCCAGGCCCAGCCCCAGACCTTCGTACACGATTCCTGCCTGTTTTGAGATGTTGGTAAAAACCGGATGCCCCTGAGCGCCAACACCTTCGTTTCGATACAACTTGCCCGTGCTTGGGTAACTGCCGTCGTTGTAGGTCTGTCGGAGAATATTAGGATTTTGCAGATCAGGCGCCGTATTGAGCAGATAGGCGTCTAAATCTCCATCCAGATCATAGTCGAAAAAAGCGGTTTGCGAAGTATATGAGTCATCAGCCAGTCCGTACTCAGCCGCCATTTCTTTAAAAAATGGCTTTCCGTTTTTCAGCCCCTGGTTTATGAACAACAGATTGGCCGACTGTGGCATACCCGGATGTTTGGCCACACTGACATAAATATCCAGCCAGCCGTCGCCGTTCAGGTCAACCATAGAAATGCCCGTACACCAGCGATTTGTGGAGACGCCCGCCGATTCCGTTATGTCCTCGAATTTCCAGCTATTTGTGGTTGAATCTATTCGGTTTAAATACAGTCGGCTGCTTACCTGATTGCCACCGAAGAAGATATCGGGTTTTCCGTCGTTGTTCACATCACCAACGCCCACACCACCACCGTTGTAGAAATTGGTGAATGTAAAGGCGTTGAGCTTGTCGGTCTGGGTAAGCGTATTCGCAAACGTAACACCAGTCTGGCTGGACGAAATAGCCTCAAAACGGGTTGTTGCCGACTGTTGGCAGGCTGTAAGAAGACTTAATCCCAAAAACACGCCGTACCAGAAAACGTAAATTCGACTCATAATTTTTCGGACACTACTTCAAACTTAAAAAGCGAAGGATAGCTGAGAAATAATGCTATCCTTCGCTTTTATTAAATGCTACGACCTTGCCTTAACGATCAGCTCGGTTCGGAGAGCAGCTGTTAATAGCCCGGGTTCTGGTCAGTCTGCTCAACTTTCGGGTTGTTGTCTATCTCCGTTTGGGGAATCGGCAATAACTCATGCTTGCCTTTCTGGAAATAGGTAAGCGGCTCTACTTTGAGCTTATTGGCTTTCCGCCAGCGCAGAATGTCGCGGTTACGGATTTCTTCGCCACCCAGTTCAACGCGCCGTTCGTGGACAATGGCATCGAACACCTGATCTTTCGTACCGACAGGGTACGTAGCGGTTGGGTAAGCAGGCATAGCAACGCTCTTGCGGGCACGCACCTGGTTCAGATAGCTAATCGCTGAAGCCGTATTCCCCAGTTCGTTTTCACATTCAGCCATGGCCAGCAACGTTTCGGCATAGCGCATAATCCGCTGATTGATACCGCCTGTCAGGAATGACTGATCGGTTTTGTACATCAGCGAGAATTTCCGCCAGCTTACTTTCATGGTTTTGCCGCCTACCACCGATGAGTTTCCGTTCTGAATGGCATCGGTCAGCGTAGCCGCACCGTTGTTGTATTTGTCGCCCGTGAAGTAAAAGGATTTGGCGTACCGTGGATCGGTCTTGGCATCACCTTTGTCGGTTTTTTCAAATTCATTTAACAGACTGTTCGATGGAATAATGTTGCGCCAGCCAATACCCGAATACTCCTGAGTCCGTACGGTTTCGGTTCCCGCCGTAGCGCCATTACCATCGGCATCCCAGTTGTAGTTGCCACCCGACGGATAGAAATTAATTTCCCAGATCGACTCTTTGTTGAATTCTGTCTCCTCCAGAAAATTATCCGTAAATTCATCCACCAGGCTATATACCCCCGATGCAATTATTTTCTGTAGCTCCGCTTTTGCGTTCGTATAATCAGCCTGTTGCAGGTATACGCGGGCCAGCAGCATCTGAGCCGCGCCTTTCGTTGCCCGCCCAAAACTAGACGCATCGTAGGTAGTAGGTAAGGCTTCCTGAGCCGCTTTGAGATCAGCCACAATAAAGTCGTACACTTCTTTTTCAGATGAGCGTGGTAATGAGCCTTCTACCGACGTTACGTAGTTTTTGTAAAGTGGAACACCACCCCACATCGCCACCAGATCGAAGTAAGCCCAGGCACGTAAAAATCTGGCCTCTGCCAGCAACCGGTTCTTTGTTTCGGCTGGCATATCGCTGATTTTTGTCGACAAATCGATAGACGCATTTGCCCGGTGAATGAGCCGGTAATAGCCCGTCCAGACGTTGCCCATTACGGCATTACTGGGGTCGTGGCTACCCAGCAATAGTTGGTTGCGGGGCGTCTCGAGCTGCCCGCCCCCGACGATACGTCGTCGCTCCGTAAATCGTGCAGAAAGAACCATTCCCGTGAGGTCAGGAAGTTGGATTTGGCCGATGCATACACAGCCGTTACCGCACTTGTCAGTTCCGTTCCGTTTTTGTAGAAATTATCAACGGTTACGCCGTTTGGGTTGGTCTTATCCAACTCTTCCTTACAGCCGGAGATAAGCCCCAGAAATAATATCCCAGTGATTAAAAAACTTTTTTTCATTAGACTAATCTATTAAGAATGAGTACTGGAATTTCGTTTAAAAACCAAAGTTCAAGCCCACCAACAACGTACGAGGCTGCGGATACTGACCGTAATCAATGCCATTTGTCAGCAGTTTGCTGGTATCGCCGGAGTTTCCGTTAACGCCGATTTCCGGATCAAGCCCTGTGTATTTAGTGAACGTCAGCAGGTTGGTTGCCGATACGTAGACGCGTACTTTACTCAGCGTGTTTTTGGTGACGCGACCCAGCACATCAGCCGGAATGGTGTAGCCAATGCTGAGGTTTTTCACACGCATGTAAGAGCCGCTTTCAATGAACCGATCGGAGGTACGGCTGTTGTTGTTCGGGTCACCGCTAACAGCGCGTGGTACGTTGGTATTCATGTTTGTCGGCGTCCAGGCGTTCAGTACGTCGGTGCCTGCGTTGAACAGCCGCAACATGCCCTGCTCAATGACTTTCGTGCCATTGTAGATTTTGTTGCCCTGCACACCCTGTAAATACAGCGTCAGGTCGAAGTTTTTGAAGTTGGCACCAAAGTTTAATCCGTAGCTGAACTTCGGAATGTAACTACCCAGGTACGTCCGGTCGCTGGCATCAATTTTACCATCACCATTCAAATCCTTGAACCGGATGTCGCCCGCCGATGTATTTTTCGTTGGGTCATGAGCTTCGCGCGTATCAGGGCGGTTCTGCCGGGGAGCGCTGTATACTTCGTCGACCGATTTGAAAATACCATCTACCTGCCAGCCATAGAACGACTGAATGGGCTGACCGGCTTCTGTCTTCGTAATGTCATACCCGCCAAAGTCCTGATTCAGACCCGAATAGATCGTGGCGCTTGGGGTGGCTAAGCTCAGGATTCGGTTGCGGGTAATGTCGATATTTCCCGACACATTCCAGCGGAACGCACCAACACTCTGATTATAGCCCACCTGAAATTCGTACCCCCAGTTTTTCATGCTGCCAATATTGGCCAGTGGCGCCGATGCGTAACCGATGGAATTTGGAATCGGTACGTTCAGCAGCAGTCCATCGGTTAGCCGGTTGTAGGCTTCAGCCGTAAAGGTCAGTTTGTTGCTAAACAGGCCCAGATCGATACCTACGTTGGTCATTTTGGTCGTTTCCCACTTCAGATCGGTATTGCCGAGTGCATTGAAGTAAGACCCCAGCGATTTGGCGCTACCGAAAATGTAGTTGGTGTTGTCGGCCTGTACCAGCGATTGCCAGGCGTAGTTACCAATGCCGTTAAAGCCGGTTTCACCGTAGCTGGCCCGGATTTTCAGTTCAGAAATATTACGCATCGACTTCATGAACGACTCTTCGCTGATCCGCCAGCCAATCGATGCCGATGGGAACGTACCCCATTTGTTGCCCGGAGCAAAGCGTGAGGAGCCATCGCGACGTACTGAAGCGCTCAGCAGGTATTTACCGCCGTAATCGTAATTAACCCGGCCTACGTACGAAATAAGGCTGCTTTCCTGCAGGTTGCTCGATACGCCAGGGTTTGAAATCCCCTGCAACACTTCGATATCGTTGTTGGGCCGGTAGCCGGTAGCGCTGAGTGTAGAGCTGCGGAACGATTGCTTTTCAGCTACGGCCGTTACGTTCAGGGCATGTTTTCCAAACGTTTTATCGAACGTCAGCTGGTTGGTCAGGATTGGCGAATAATACGAGGTGCGGTTATCGTTTAGCTGCTGCTGTGTCCGGCTTTTGTAGCCATCGTTATAAATCGGGAAAATGTCGTTCGCCAGCGTCGTAACGATATCGGCCCCGAAGCTGAAGCGATATTTCAGAAAACTGGTCAGCTTGATCTCTGTATACAGCGTTCCGAGTAATTTGATACGTTGCGAATAGCTCTGGTCCATGATCGCGATACGTACCGGGTTGTCGGGGTCCGAGCCGTCGGCAGCCGTTGGTGAGCTATAACCACCGGGTTTCGTGGGGTCCATAACGGGCCAGTACGGTAAATTCCGGATGGTTTGCATCACGGCCGTACGGCCACCACCAAAACCCTGCTCACCCCGCATCTTATCGTACGAAAGCATCAGCGTTTGCCCGAAGGAAATGGCTTTGGTAATCTGGTGGTCGGAGTTCAGACGAACATTACCCCGCTTGTAATTGGTACCAATCAGAATTCCTTCCTGATCGAAATAGCCAGCCGATGCGAAAAAGCGCGATTTCTCGTTGCCTCCCGATACCGAAATCTGGTGCTGCTGGATGGGTGCCGTGCGGAACATCACACTTTGCCAGTCGGTATTGGTTTGTGCGAAGGTCTGCGTAGCTCCGTCGTAGATAGGCGTATTCAGGTTGCTGAGCCGGGTTGGGAGTGCGATACCCGCATTACCATCCAGCGCTGTTGCATACTGAATATACTGCTGGGTGTTGAGCAGGTCCAGTTTTTTCCAGGCGCTTTGCGAACCAACATACGTATCGAAACTCACATGCAGTCGGCCATCTTTCGAACCCCGTTTGGTGGTGATAATGACGACGCCGTTTGACGCCCGCGAGCCGTAAATAGCGGCTGAACTGGCATCTTTCAGCACCTCCAGCGATTCGATGTCTTTGGGGTCGAGGTTGTTGAGGTCGCCCGAAGGAATGCCGTCGATTACGTAAAGCGGCCCGGATGCAAAGTTGATCGAGCCTACGCCCCGAATCCGTACGATGGGTGCCTGACCGGGGCTACCGTTGTTCACCACCCGAACGCCCGGTACGCGACCCTGCAAGGCCTGCTCCGCGCTGATGACCGGTAAAGCTGTCAAATCTTTCGGTGTTACCGACGAAACAGCGCCCGTTACCGACGCCCGTTTCTGCGTACCATACCCCACAACGATCACCTCTTCCAGTGCTCGTTCATCCTGATCGAGCGAAACATTAAGCAGGCTTTGCCCATTGACCGAAACTTCTTTCGACAGATAGCCGACAAAGCTGAAAACCAGCACCGCATCCGATGGCGCATTGATGGTGTAATCCCCCTGTACATTGGTGGTTGTACCGCGCGAGGTGCCTTTAATAACCACACTAACGCCGGGTATACCCACGCCATTGGCATCCGAAACTTTACCCCGGATGTCGGCCAGGGGGCGATCGGTCGCCAAAAGGGAGTAGCCTGTGCGTTCCAGTTTAGCGAGGTTTAGTTCTGGTGAGCCCGATTCGCTGTTTGCCTGAAAGTCGAATCTCTTGGTTTCGAGCTGATTGATTTTTTGGGAAAACGGCTTTTCGGTGTCCCTGGTCGGAACAATTACGTAGAAGTTGTTCTGGATTTTCTCAAACTTCAAGCCGGTGTCAGTCAGGAGGTTAGCCAGAGCATCTTCAACTGACCAGCCCCGGCGGTTAATCAGGGTGACTTTTGTGTCGACCTGATCGGTGCGGTAAATGAACGATACGTGGTATTGCTTTTCCAACTCAGTTAAGGCTGCCTTGAGTGTCAGGATGTTACGTTCGGTTTTCTGCTGAGTGGAATGGCGTGTGTTCGACGCCAGCAATTGAGCCTGAGTCGGTAAGGTTCCGACCAGCATCGCATTTAATAACAAGAATAACAGTCGTTTCATATGGATCGGGTTTACTCAATTATTACGTGTTTATTTTTCTGGGTTATGGTTAAATCGAAGAGGCTGGATAAACCCTTCAGAATCGTTTCAGCATTTTGGCTGGGGATAGTGCCGGAAAATTTCTGCTGGACTAATTTTCGGTTTCGGATTTCGATATCCAGTCCGTAGGTCTCTTTCAGCAGCGTAGCGATTTCGGCCAGCGTGGTGCCGTTGAAAACCAGTTTGTCTGTTCGCCAGGATGACTGCGCCTGAGCATCTACCGTTTTTTTGTAAAAAATTTTGGCTTTCGAATCTGCGAAAAACATTTCACCGGGCTTCATTTCCAGATGATTGTTTGGGTTGTCGGCTACCCGCATTTCGATACGTCCTTCGTTCAAAACGACCTTCGTGGCCGACGCACGGGTGTAGACGTTGAAGCGCGTACCCAACACTTCTACATTCATCCGGTCGGGCAGATTCACCCGAAAAGGCTGGTGATTCTGGGTATGAACGACCTCGAAAAAAGCTTCGCCATTGACCCACACTTCGCGGGGTTTGTTGGACAGCCAGTGATCTGAGTAGCGAATGGACGTATTGCCATTCATCGTGACAACTGACTGATCGGGCAGGGTTATGCGTCGGATCTGGCCAAAATCAGTATGAAGGCTAATTAAAGTAGGGGTGTCGTTTCGCTGATACGTCCACCATATCCCGGTAGCCAGTAGAAGTAAGCTAACCGTAGCCGCAGCCATCCAGTGCCATCGCCGACCCATCCAGCTGTCAGCCGAGATTACGTTCGGACCACCTTTTTTGCCAGACTGAATTCTGTTGAAGAGCCGCTGGGCATTCAGTCGCTCATCGGCTTCAAGCGGTAATTGGTGAAGACCGGCAAGCTCAACGGCCAGCAAATCCTGTAGCTGATGTTGCCCATCGCTCGTTGCCAGATAAGCCAGTACCATACGAGCTTCCTCTGATGTGCACTCATTCCGTAAATACTTCTGTAGAAGTTGTGTATCCATCAGCAATTAGGGATAGTTAGAACTACTCCTAATTAGATACACAAAGCGATGGGGAAAGTATGATCGATCTAAGAAAAAAAATTAAAAAAGGAGCAGACAGCACAACGAGAGCAGCGCATTTTCAAGATCGGCATGCTTGCCCAGATAATCCTTGATAAACTTGGTCGCCTGAGAAAACTGAAATTTGACCGTATTGACCGAAATTGACAGTTGCTGAGCTATCTGTTCGTTGTTCATGCCGCTGAACACGCGCAGGCGGAAAATTTTCTCCCGTTGGGGCGGGAGTTGCTTAAGTCCCTGTTCCAGAATAGCGCCGTATTCCTGAAGTTGGTACGTATTGGAAGTGGTATCCTCGCCAATGAGTTCTTCGGAGTCGGCCGAAAAGTATTCCCAGATAGCTGCGTGATGATCGCGTATTACGTTCAATACGTGATTTTTCATGGCCACCGACAGAAAATTTTTGATCGAATACGCTTCATTCAGGGCATCGCGGTGGTCCCAAAGTTTCAGAAAAATGTCCTGGACGGCATCTTCGGCAAGGTCGGGGTTCTTTAAAAATTTCAGCCCGATGGAGTACAGGTGCTTGTAGTACCGTAAGAAAATTTCCTCAAAGGCTTTTTCATCGCCTGTTTTCAGGCGTAACGTGAGATCCGTTTCCGAGTCTTGGTGCAGAGGAGTAGGTAATCTTCGGATACGCATACAAAGGAAGGAAAGCGGCTTTACTACGTTAATAAATAGTAGTCCGTATCGTCAAGCAAATTACATAATATTTTTGCTTATATGACTACCTATTGTGAAGTTTATTAGAGAATATAGGATTAAAACTACTCAATATACGCGTAAAATTAACCAAGTGTTGCAGCGACCATTTCTTCAGGCTCCTACGACAGCCGGTTAGTCTTCCATTTACTTTGCCTTACGGCTGCCGCTGTTGTGCCACTCTGTTTCGGCCGGGTGTGCTCCAGTAAATAAGCAGCCAGAACGGCGGCCAGTTCGGTTTCTTTCGCCGTAGGTTCTGGAATAAGTTTCTCGGGTGTGAAATACCTGCTGACAAAACTCGTGTCGAACTGGCCGGAACGAAACGCGTCATGCTCCATCACAAATCGGCAGAAAGGTAAGGTCGTCTGTACGCCCGTAATCTGATATTCATCGATGGCACGGATCATTTTCTGAATCGCTTCATCACGACTGTCGCCATACGTAATAAGCTTGGCAATCATTGGGTCATAATATATAGGAATAGCCATCCCCTGCTCAAACCCGTCATCGACCCGAACTCCGTTGCCCTGCGGCCGAACATACGTATCGAGCGTACCAACATCAGGCAGGAAGTTATTGGCCGGATCTTCGGCATACACCCGCACCTCAACGGCATGACCTTTGATCTGTAAATCTTCCTGCCGGATCGTCAGGGGCTTCCCTTCGGCAATGTAAATCATTTGCTTGACCAGGTCTACGCCCGTAATCTGTTCCGTAACGGGGTGTTCTACCTGAAGGCGGGTATTCATCTCCAGAAAGTAGAAGTCGAGTTTGTCATTTACAATAAACTCAACGGTACCTGCACCGTAGTAGCCACAGGCGCGTGCTACGTCGACGGCGGCACTGCCCATGGCCTGCCGAATCTCTGGGGTTAAAATGGCCGACGGAGCTTCTTCAACGACTTTCTGGTGTCGTCGCTGCACCGAACACTCCCGCTCAAACAGGTGGATAATGTTACCGTGCTGATCGCCAAGGACCTGAATTTCAACGTGGCGGGGCGACGTAACATATTTCTCAATGAACACCGATCCATCGCCAAAGGCCGATTGGGCTTCGCTCACAGCCCGGTCCATCTGTTCATCAAAATCAGCTTCGTTCTCCACGACGCGCATCCCTTTACCGCCCCCGCCTGCACTGGCCTTGATTAAAATAGGATAGCCGATCTGTGCGGAAATGACTTTGGCTTCGTTACGGTCGGTAATGGCCGAAGGCGTACCCGGTACCATCGGGATATTATAGTGGGAAACAGCGGCTTTAGCAGCCAGTTTGCTACCCATGACTTCGATGCTTTCGGGCGATGGGCCAATAAAAATTAAACCTGCTTCGCGAACCAATCGGGCAAAGTTGGCATTCTCCGACAGGAACCCATAGCCTGGATGAATGGCATCGACCTGTAATTGCCTGCATATATCAATAATTACGTCGGCACGCAGGTAAGATTCCGAAGAGGGGGGGCCAACACAAACCGCTTCATCGGCATACCGTACGTGGAGCGCGTTGCGGTCGGCTTCGGAGTAGATAGCTACGGTTTGAATACCCATTTCGCGGGCAGTACGCATGATTCGCAGCGCGATTTCGCCCCGGTTGGCAACAAGAATTTTATTGATAGTCATTGGTCAATGGTTGATGGTCATTAGGGATTAGCCATGGGTTATTAGAGCAAAATCTCCAGCCACTAATGGCCCATGACTAATCTCCAATGACCAATAATACGAAACGATTATCAAATTGAATTTTTCGGTATGAGTTTGTGCTACCAAAAGTTAACCGTATTTTTGCACTTAGCATATAAAAAAACAAGGCTTTGGTCTGATAAACACCAATAAAAAGTGGATTTATTTGAGAAACTGCGTAATAACCTGGGGCCCATTGGTTCACCAGCCCGGGAGTTCAATGGTCACCATTACTTCGCATTCCCCAAACTTGAGGGCGAACTGGGGCCGCACATGCGCTTTCAGGGGAAAGAGGTTCTGAACTGGAGTCTGAACAATTACCTTGGTTTAGCCAATCATCCTGAGGTTCGGAAAGTAGATGCCGAAGCGTCGGCGCAATGGGGACTGGCCTACCCGATGGGTGCCCGGATGATGTCGGGGAATAGTGATCTTCACGAACGGTTTGAAAAAGAACTGGCCCAGTTTGTGGGCAAAGAAGATGCATTTCTGCTCAACTATGGCTACCAAGGCGTTATGTCGGCCATTGAAGCCATCGTCGACCATCGGGACGTAATCGTTTATGATGCGGAATGTCATGCCTGCCTGATCGATGGCATCCGGTTGCATAAAGCAAAAATGGGCGAATACTACAAGTTCAACCACAACGATATGGAGAGCCTGGAGAAAAACCTTCAGCGGGCTACCAAAAAAGCGGCCGAAAAAGGAGGAAGTATCCTCGTTATTACGGAAGGCGTTTTTGGCATGTCGGGTAAAGTGGGTAGCCTCGATCAAGTAGTTGCGCTCAAGAAAAAATATGACTTCCGCCTACTGGTCGACGATGCGCACGGCTTCGGTACGATGGGCGCGACGGGTGCAGGTGTTGGCGAAGCGCTGGGTTGCCAGGACGGCATCGACCTGTATTTCTCTACGTTTGCCAAGTCGATGGCCGCCATCGGTGCGTTCATTGCCGCCGACCACGACATTATCATGTACCTGAAGTACAATATGCGGTCGCAGACGTACGCTAAAGCATTGCCCATGCCTTACGTAGTGGGTGGCCTGAAGCGGCTCGAACTGATCCGGAATTCGTCGGAGTTCCGTGACAAACTTTGGGAGAACGTACGTGCGCTTCAAAGCGGCCTGCGTGAGCGCGGCTTCGATATCGGTGATACGCAATCGCCCGTTACGCCCGTATTCCTGCACAACCTCGAAGGGGGCGTTCCGGAAGTGGCAGCCCTGACGATGGATATGCGCGAAAATATGGGCGTGTTCTGCTCGATTGTTGTGTATCCCGTGGTGCCGAAAGGAACAATTATGCTGCGTATTATACCAACCGCTGCTCATTCGCTGGAAGATGTAGAATATACGCTGAATGCGTTTTCAAAAATGGGTGAGCGTATCAAGCTTGGTGCCTATCGGCAATTTGTACCGCCAGTGACCCAAAAAACGCTGGAAGTATCGGCCGAAGCAGCCACTGAGTAGGGTTTTTGCCAAAAAATTGCATTTTTTAGCTATTTTTTTGTCTTAGCTATTGCGCTGTATGAGAGAATGAGTAAATTTCAGCCGAAAACCGCGTTTTTAGCGGAATTTGGGCATTTTTTACACACTTAAACCCATACAAATCGCTATGGCACGCTTCGATGAAGTAAAGAATTTGGTTATGTCGCTGGAAGGTGATTTCGAGAAGTTTTACGAAAAAAATAACCAGGCTGCTGGGACTCGCGTCCGCAAAGGAATGCAAGATCTGAAAACGCTGGCGCAAGACATCCGCTCGGAAGTTCAAAACGCTAAAAACAGCGCCACCAAAGCGTAAGCACGGTCTCATCGATCGAACAACCAAATAAAACTCCCCCGTCAGGCACTTGCTCTGGCGGGGGAGTTTTATTGTATACGTCAGAAACCATGTACCTCAAATCTTTTCCCGGTGCATCAGTGTCGCTACGCCCTTAGTTGTTACTTTTCCCGTTTGCACATCCCGAATTTCACCCAAAATCTGGGCCGTATGTTTGGCCGGATCAATGGACTGAACCGTGAACGTAGCTTCGTAGTCTGTATCAACAAACATGGGGCGCAGGAACTCCAGCGTTTGACCCAGATAAACCGAACCGTAGCCAGGAAACTCCGTACCAAGCACTTTGGTAAAGATGCTGGCACCCAACATACCATGAATAATGGGCCGTTTGAAGGGGGTTTGTGCTGCAAATTCAGCATCGAGGTGCAGTGGATTATTATCGCCGGTAACGCGGGCGAAATCAATTACATCGGCCTGCGAGAAACGAAACGCGTAGCGATGAACGGCATTGAGACCAAATTCCATATGAATGATGAATGATGAATGATGAATGATGAATGATGAATGATGAATGATGAAGTCGGTAAAGTTCGGAATGTCCTTCCAAATCATTCATCATTTATCATTCATCATTCTGCCGTACCTTCGTAAGTACTTATGCTGAAAAAACTGTTTGCAGTCGACACGGGGTCAACCAGGCGCGTATTTGGATTAGATGTTATGCGAGCCATCGCAATCCTGATCGTGGTGGATGCCCATGCGACTATTGCACTAAAAGAATATTACGATGGTGCTTTCTGGCATCATCTGCTGCCCGACGGTGTTGAATTGTTTTTTGTATTGAGTGGCTTTCTGATTGGTGGGATTCTGATTCGGTCGTACGAAAAAAAGGATACTTCGACAGGGAACTGCTATTGAATTTCTGGACGCGCCGGTGGTTCCGAACGCTGCCGAATTATTATCTGGTTCTGGGTGGCCTGATTCTGGTAACACTGTTACGTGCCTGGCGCAGCGGCTTGCCGGATACCCTGCCTGATGGGGGTACGCTTGCCCGATATTTTATATTTATTCAGAATTTTGCCCAACCCGTTCCCAATTTCTTTCCAGAGACCTGGAGTCTGGCTATTGAAGAGTGGTCATACATTACGTTGCCGCTGCTCCTGTGGGTCCTGCATAGTACGTTATCGAACCGACTTTCACGCCAGCGTATTGTCTTGCTGACTATTTTAACCGTAATCATTGGTACGAACCTGTATCGCTTCATAATAGCCTTACAAATTCCGATTTCGGCGGGTGAAGTAGAGTTTCGGGGGATGGTTACTACCCGGCTGGACGCTATTTCTTACGGCGTATTGGGCGCCTATTGCCGACACTATTTTCCAACGTACTGGACAAACGACGGATTGCGCCGTCGATTGCTGGTGGTGGGGCTAATACTCACAATGCTCACGGCTTTATCATCTTCCGTTGTTGCGTTGTATTTCTACCACAAACTGGGGATACAGCCAGCCTATACGTTTTATAAACGCACGTTCTATTTCCTGATTACAGGCGTAAATATGGCCTTGTTGCTACCATTTATGGATGGATGGCGCACTCCGTCGCGCCAATGGACTCAGTTGGGCATAACCCGGTTTGTTACGCACATAAGCCTGATTTCCTATTCTATGTATCTGCTCAATCTGACGCCTGTTATGCTGAATGTCATTGAGCGGATTCCGACTACGTCGGCAACAGTTGGCTGGCTGAAAGTCGGTTTCTTCTGGGGGGTCGTACTTGTTTTATCTACGCTTCTTTATAAATTCTTCGAGAAACCCGTCACCGAACTTCGGGAACGACTATCGGCAAAAGAGCCAACGCAATTGATAAGCGAACGAGTCAATGAGCGAATGAGTGAATAAGTGGCTAGTAAAACGTTCGCTCTTTCACTCATTCACCCTTTCGCTCTTTATAACTAGCTCGAATGGTCGCTGATGATCACCCAGCGCTTTTTTATTTTACGCCAGAGCAGGGTAAAATGCCCATCGGCATCGCCTATTCTGGGGCGGGTAAGATGGAATTTCCCGATCACGTACGCCACATTTGGCGCCGGGAAGTCCAGCTGTAAAATATCAAACTTAAGCGTTCCCATCGATGCCCGGTCAGGATACCGCTTTTTGTAATTGTCGAGGGTTGCCTCATAGCCATAGGTAATTCCGGCTTTTCCGATAAACGTTAGCGAATCGGTCGGCCAGTAGCCATTCATAAACCTATCCACGCGTCCCGTATTCCAGTCTTCGGTTTGGCGTTGCAGAATTTGGAGGATAGCCCGACGATCCTGAGCCGTCTGACAGAAAACAGACCGAGACAACAGGGCCAGGAAGAGAAGTATAGAAAACGGTTTCATGAATAGCTGTTTTTAGTATAACTACGTAACATAGGTACTAGTCAGTATAAATTTGGTATCTGATAAGTATTTTACCGTAATTGACCATTGATTGTTTCTAAACGCACAGTTTATTAGTGCGGTCAAACCTTGGAGCTTTCTCTTTAGTGGAGTCAGATACTCAAATCCGCCACCACCATAGAAAGCCCGTAGCACCCAAAGACCGTGCTTATAGTAAACGAATGTATAGAACCGAAGAAGTCACAACACAACCATGAGACTGCAAGATAAAGTTGCCATAATAACCGGCGCTGCACGGGGAATTGGGCGGAGTGCGGCAGAACTATTTTGCCAGGAAGGCGCTACCGTTATCATCTGGGACGTACTGAGCGAGGGCGAAACGACGGCTCAAACCCTTCGCGAACAGGGGTTCCGTTGCGAATTTAGTCATGTTAGTACAACCGATGTACCCAGCGTTGAAGCCGCTGCCCGGGATGTGTATGACCGCTATGGACGAATTGATATTTTGATTAACAATGCCGGCATTACCCGCGACAAAACGCTGCTGAAAATGTCGTTCGACGAATGGCAGCAGGTAATCGACGTGAACCTGACAGGGGTGTTCAACTGTACGAAAATTGTGGCGCCTTACATGGTTGAGCAGCGCTATGGACGTATCATCTGCACCTCATCGATCAATGGCGTGCATGGCGCGTTTGGACAGACCAATTACGCAGCCGCCAAAGCCGGAATCATTGGTATGGTCCGTTCGTGGGCTAAAGAACTGGGCCCGAAAGGGGTGACGGCTAATGCCGTAGCGCCGGGATTTATCCAAACCGCGATGACCGATGCCATGCCCGAAGAAGTACGAAATCAGGCCGTTGCCACCATTCCGGTGCGACGTATCGGCAAACCCGAAGATATTGCCAATGCGTATCTGTTCCTGGCTTCCGACGAGGCTTCGTTTGTAAATGGACACGTACTGGCGGTCAATGGCGGACAGGCGATTTAGCTAATGGCTCCGGTCGAGGTGTCGGCTTCCGGTCGTGGTGTCGGGTTTGAGAACCCGACACCACGACCGGAAGCCGACACCTCGAAAAACCGACTATCTTTACAGGCGATTTGCCGTAACAATGGATGAAAAAGATTCAGAAATTTTATAACGAGTATAAGCCTTACATTTTCTCCGATGGCTGGTACTACGTTTTTATCGTTGTGTTTATCATCATCTTATTTATTTTCTTCTCCTGAGTGGCTAACCGTTCGGCCGTTCTGGCCATTGTCAACCCCCTTTCCGGCACAACGACTGCCCAGCAAAAAAAACTGCTTCAGGATGCCTTTATGCGCCGGGCTAATGCACTCGGTTTTTCGCCGGAGGTTGTCCTCACCGAGCGACCCGGTCATGCTACCGAGATTGCCGCTGCGGCTGTGGCACAGGGTATCAACCGGGTACTGGCTATCGGGGGAGACGGAACCATCAACGAAACGGCCCAGTCGCTCCGGCGGTCGGCAACGGCGCTGGGTATCGTACCCATTGGCTCTGGTAATGGACTGGCGCGCCATCTACGCATTTCGCTTAATCCTATGCAAGCTATCGACCGGGCTCTGGGTGGGCGTCCGGTTGTGATCGATAGCGGGGAGATTAACGAGCATCCATTTTTCTGTACAGCAGGTTTAGGCTTTGAGGCCTACGTAGCGCATGAGTTCGCGAAGGCACCCGTCCGGGGGTTGCCGACCTACATACGAACGGCCTTCCGAGCTTTCTGGGCGTACAAGCCTCAGCGATTTCATCTGGATGGGCAGGAAAAAGAATTATTTTCGCTGACTTTTGCCAATGCCGGGCAATTTGGCAATAATGCCTGGATGGCTCCCACCGCCAATATTTCCGACGGACGGCTGGAGCAGTGTGAAATTCGCCCGTTTCCGGCGCAGGCAGCGGGAATGCTGACCTGGCGGTTGTTCAACAAAACCCTGGATCATTCAGCCTACTGGCGCGGACATTCCATCACAAAAGCGTCGGTGCAGGCAGAAGGCCCTGTGTTAATACATGCCGACGGGGAACCTATTACGTTGTCTACCAACCGGATTGATGTGCGAATATTACCGGGAAGTTTGCTGGTTCTTTTATAAATTACTGTTATGGCTGTTACAAGACGTAAAGTTGTTGTTTCACTTGATACGTATTTGAGTATTCTGGCTGTTGTATCCAGCTTCTGTGCCATCGGCATTACGTTCTACCAGGCCTATCTTCAGCGCACCGAGCAATACGCGTCGGTAATGCCCATACTACGGTGTTTGAATACAAGCAAACTGGAAAATGGGCTGGGGTATGCATTTATCTGTGTGAATAATGGCCTTGGACCTGCTTTTATTGAAGAAGCTACCTACACCTATCAGGGTAAAACCTATGAATCGATTGACAACGTCGTTCACTTTTTGCCTGTCGATTCAACACTGAACACAAGCAATGTTGGCAAAGGCTGGGTCATTCCTCAGGGTGAACGTGTCGATATCCTACAAATCAGCACTAGAAAAAATATAGCGCTTTACCGGGGAAAAATTGGCAATGGGGGGTTAACGGTCAACTTTGTTTATCGGTCAGTCTATGGCCAGCGCTGGCGCATGACCTACCCATCTGATCCCGACGAATCGAATGTTGAGCTGAACTGAAATTCAGGCTGAGAATACTATGGCTATTGTTTTCGGTCAATTGGCGATTACTATTTTTTTAGTTCATACCAAAGTTCGACCATTCCGGTTTTATAAGCTGTTACGTCTTTCAAGTGCAGTGCCTGTTCCTGGCCAATCTGGTCAAAAAATAGTAGCCCTTCACCCAGAATAATCGGTAAAACAGTTACCCTTATTTCATCCGCCAAGTTTAAACGAATGAACTCTTTGGCAAGCATTGCTCCGCCTACAAGCCAAACATTCCTGTAGTTTGGTTTTAATCGATCGTCTATAAGTTTGACCAAATCGCCCGAATAAAGTTCGACATTCTGCCTGTTGACCGGCAGGTCTCTGTGCGAAACGACAACAGTCGGCGTGTCACCATAAGCCCATCCATACGATTCCGAAAGCTCAAGAGCGTGTTTGTATGTTCGTGACCCCATTACGTAGCAATCTATTGTTTTAAGGAATTCCTCCGGGTTTTGTTCCGTTACGCCTTTTTCGTAGTAGTCGGAGGTGTCAAACCATGAAACGCTATTGTCATTTTTGGCAATAATTCCGTCAAGGCTGGAAACCATGTGAATGGTTAGTGTAAAGTGGTCAGTCATAAATTATGCTTGTCTACCAGTATCTGTAATATCAGAAATTGCTGCTGAACGGGAAATTAACAGGTAGCACCAGGAGCCCTGCCTAATTTAGTAAATCGAAAAGTTTCTCTATAAACTCAGTTAATAAGAGTGTACTTCGTTTGTGCCTGTTTACCACCGATTGGAAGCTGGAAAGGTTTTGAGAATACCTTATTTGGGGAAAGCTAACTGGCTGTTCGCAGCGCTACTTTGCTAAAAAACGAAAGGATACGAATTCAGTCGGGTTTTTCGCGAACAAGCCCGATATTTGCCCCTCCAAAACTATACTGATATTCGGGTGGTTAGTTGCCCGGTGTCTATTATCCGATGTCTGAAAAAGTAGTTCTTGCCTTTAGTGGAGGTCTCGATACCTCCTTCTGTGTTAAATATTTGTCTGAAGACCGGGGTATGGATGTATACTCGGTGCTGGTCGATACGGGGGGCTTCTCCGATGCCGAACTCAAAGCCATTGAGGAACGGGCCTATTCACTGGGCGTGAAGTCGCACAAAACGATCTCAAAAACAGACGATTATTACCAGCAATGCCTGAAGTTTCTGGTATTCGGTAACGTTCTGAAAAACAATACGTATCCGCTCAGTGTAAGTGCCGAACGGATTTTTCAGGCCATAGCCGCAGCCGAATATGCCCGCGAAATCGGAGCATCGGCCATTGCACACGGTAGTACGGGCGCGGGCAACGATCAGGTTCGGTTCGATATGGCCTTTCGGATTATTGCACCCGATGCCGAAATCATTACGCCCATCCGGGATCTGCGTCTATCGCGCGAAGCCGAAATTGAATATCTCAAGGCAAAAGGTGTCGATCAGGAGTGGCACAAAGCGGCCTATTCGATCAACAAAGGTTTGTGGGGTACGTCGGTAGGGGGAAAGAAACGCTGACGTCCGATCAGTTTCTGCCCGAATCAGCATGGCCCACCCAAATCACAAAAACAGAGCCGGAGACCATTACACTTACGTTCCAGCACGGCGAAATCAAAGGGATTTCCGGGTCGACGGTTGGGGATGAGAAGTACGCTAATCCGGTTGACGCCATCCGTAAACTGACCGAACTGGCCGGGCCATTCGGTATCGGTCGCGACATTCACGTGGGCGATACCATCATTGGCATCAAAGGTCGGGTTGGGTTCGAAGCTCCGGCACCGCTGATTTTGATTAAATCGCACCATACGCTCGAGAAACACGTACTGGGCAAGTGGCAGCTGTACTGGAAAGAGCAGCTGGCCAACTGGTACGGAACCATGCTCCACGAAGGGCAGTTTATGGACCCCGTTATGCGAAATATCGAAACGTTTCTGGCCGATACGCAGGCACACGTTTCGGGTAAAGTACACGTACTGCTAGCGCCCTATCGATTCCAGGTATTGGGTATTGAATCGGATCATGATCTAATGTCGTCGAAATTTGGTTCTTATGGCGAAATGAACAACGCCTGGACCGGCGACGATGTGCGGGGCTTCTCAAAAGTGGCTTCCAATCAGGTAATGATTTACGAGAAAATAAACAATCAGTGATCGCTAAGGCCCGGAAATACTGCGCACCCCGGAGCATAGGCTATCCTTTGCAGGTGCTGGACGTAGCTGTAGATGCGTATGCAAACCGTATTTACAAGCGACGGTCCCGCCCGCAAACGGACCCTGCACAGCCCCGGTTTTTACTGATGACGTCAGGGCATTTAGGCGATGCCCTGACGCTTTCGTATCTATTTCCGCTTATACGTCGGCAGTACCCGACGTGCGTCATCGACGTTGTCGCCGGAAGCTGGTGCGATCCGATCCTGGCCAAAAATCCGTACATCCGCCGGTTGATTCACCTCAACCATGCCAACACCAACCGCAGCAAAAAATCGCGGCTGGCGAAATGGCGGGAGCATGTCCAAACGATGCGAACGGCCATCGGTCAACTGAAAACGGAAACCTATACGGCTGCTGTCGATATCCGGTTTTCGGATTCGCCGATGCTCTTTCTCCTGCCCTTTATCAATGTAAGTCGGGCAGTTGGTTTCGGGACGCGGGGATTTGGTGGACTCCTGGATGAAGAGTTTTTTCTGCCCGACGAAGAATTTCATCACCTCGATGTGATTTTAACCGTACTGCGGGCCATTGGGGTTGATGCTACGTTACGGGACGTTAAGCCGTACTTTCAGATTCCCGACGCGGCCCGGCAAGCGTTGCAGCGTAAACTGCCGATAGCCAGCGATGAAGATAGTCCGCTGATCTTGTTGTGTCCGGAAAGTGGCGAACCAAGCCGGTTCCTGCCTGAATCGTTCTGGCGTGCGCTGGCAACGAATTTATTAACCCAGACAAACTGCCGGTTGGTTGGCTGTGGTCAGTTGCCTCAAACCACCCAGTTAATGGCCGCTATCGGGCAGGACAATCCAACCGCAACGGAACGTTTATACGATACGGTTGGGCAGTTGAATATCAATGAGCTGGCTGCTCTTTCAGAACGGGCGGCTGTTGCCATTACGTTGGAATCGTTGCCCGCGCATTTGTGTTCTATCTTCTGCCCAACGGTCTCGTATTTTTATCGGGGGGTAGGTTTTCAGTTTTTCCCGATGGCTAATCATCCGGTCATGATCTTTCATAATCATCCCTACAGTCGGAATCTGACCCTCGACCGACCGGATTTTACGAGTGAGTACGTAACAGAGTTTGGAGTGGCTGTGCAAAAGCAGTCGCTTCAGTGGATACAATCAGTTTTAGTGAAAAAGGAGCAGATATGACTGGAAAAATAAATGTTGGCATTGTAGGAGGAGCGGGATACACAGGTGGCGAACTGCTTCGTATTCTGCTGAATCATCCGTTTGTCAACGTAGCGTTTGTGCAAAGCAACAGCCAGGCGGGTAAGCCCGTTTGGCTGACGCATACCGATTTGCTGGGCGATACTGACCTGGTATTTTCGGGGGATGTCAATCTAACACCCGCTCTGTCGGTAAATGAAGTCGGATCGTCGGATGAGAGCGTTGGAGTGGATGTAATCTTCCTGTGTTCGGGACATGGCGCATCGGTTACGTTTATGGAAGAGAACGACGTAGCCGACGACATCATGGTGATTGACCTCAGCGCCGATTTCCGCGACGAGCACGACGACTTTGTGTATGGCTTACCCGAGTTGCAGCGTGAGCGCATTCAGGAAGCTACCCGCATTGCAAACCCCGGTTGTTTCGCCACCAGTATTCAGCTGGCTTTATTACCACTCGCGAAGGCCGGAAAACTCACCGATGCCGTACAGATCAGCGCCATAACGGGCAGTACCGGGGCCGGTCAGGCGCTTGTTCCGACTACGGGCTTTACGTGGCGGAACAACAACGTATCGATTTATAAAGCCTTTACACATCAGCATCTGGCCGAGATTCGGCAGAGTCTTACCCAGCTCGAACCGGACTTTAAAGCAGCCATCAACTTTGTTCCGTACCGGGGCGACTTCACCCGGGGCATTATGGCGAACGTGTATACGCCCTTTTCGGGTACGCGGGAGGAAGCAGAAGAGTTGTATCGGACTTATTACGAAACTCATCCCTTTACGCACCTGAGCGATGCGCCTGTAGATGTGAAGCAGGTCGTAAACACCAACAAATGCCTCTTGCATCTGGAAGTTCACGATGGACAACTGCTTATTACAAGCATAATCGACAACCTAACAAAAGGGGCATCGGGACAAGCCGTACAAAACATGAACCTGATTTTTGGTTTACCGGAAGATACGGGGCTACGGCTTAAATCGGTAGCCTTTTAAATCTGGTGTGACTGTTATATCAACTTCCCGAAAGATTAAGTCTTTCGGGAAGTTGTGTTTTACAAGTTGCTATAATTAACAGTACGTATGATTTTACTCGAAACGGACCGTCTATTCATCGAACGATTTACGGAAGAAGACGCACCTTTCATGCTTGACCTTCTGAACATGCCAACCTGGATTCAGAACATCGGCGACCGGGGTGTCAGAACAGTAGACGAAGCTCGCCAGTACATCCTCAACGGGGCAATAAAAAGTTACGAGCAGCTTGGTTTCGGCCCGTATCGGGTAACGCTAAAAGCGAATGGCCAGCCTATCGGTCTATGTGGTTTATTCAAGCGCGAAGCACTGGACGATGTCGATATTGGATTTGCCTTTCTACCGGACTATTCCGGAGCGGGTTATGGCTATGAGTCGGCCTCTGCTATAATGAAGTACGCTGGAAATCAGCTTGGCTTAACCCGCATTACGGGTCTGACGACCGCTACCAATCACGCTTCCATCCGACTGCTTGAAAAACTCGGCCTGCGTTTCGAGAAGGTAATCCTGTTTCGGGAAGACAGCATAGAAAGCCTCTTATATGGCGTAACACTTGATAAATAGGAGGCTATTTTTAGTAAAACTAATACTCAATTTTGCATAAGACGACCATTTTCTACGATTCCCAACTTTCAATAAAAATTGGCCGGATCTTGATCTTGGAATCCCTATCAATTGATTGTACTCTAAACGCTGTAAGTTATTAGTTGATCCTTACCATACGAAGAAAGTAGGGCGATCAGGTAAACGTCCTACTTTCTTCATTTTATTCTATAAATAAAAAATATTGACGGTTGATCTCTTAGAATAATTCAATATAAGGCTTTTACCATTGGTGAGTCTTTTTTGCAGGTTCGTCCCACCAATCTGACAGTTGGTACGAATTCAGTAGGTGACAGCCCGGCTCAGCCCCATCTTTGTAGCATCATTCACAAAAACAACAAAAACTCATGAAAACCAATCTTATGCACATCAACCGCCCGGCTCGTCCTCGTATCATTGAAGTCGGTGGCCCCTTAGTGGGTCTGCGTGGTCGGACCATCTACCGGATGCGGGCTCGTTAATCGAGCCTTTGTCGAAGCGGTCAGCTCCCCGGAAGTGGGAGCTTTTTTTATGCCCCAAGCACTACGTTACTTACAGTTGGTGCTGGTTATTTCTTTAGTTTATTAACCTGAGAACTGTGATTACTGACTTGGAATGGTTCTGACTATAGCTTTTTTCGGCTATTCAGTGGTGAAAAATTAGCTGATAAACCGCACTGGCAGCTCGAATCGTCGGCAATTAGATTAAGCTATGCCATTAACTGAAAAATGCAGGGCCTTTTCTGTTGTCAGATCAATATTACACGCCAATAACTACAGTCATGAAATCTAAACCGGACTCGGCAGCTCTGGTTATTCTTTGCGGTACAGGACCCAGATCTCATTGATAGTTGCCAGGTTTTTTGACCCTAAAAATTCATTGAGTTTCCATAAGCCCACGGATGAATAAAACTGAGGTTTAAAGCCTTGACGCTCAATGCGAGTTAAGTTGGCCTTGGCATCGTTGTAAGTAGTGACCAGCCAGACCCCTTGTAGAGACCGAAGGGAGTCTAACTGCTGACATTCAATGAATCGAATATTACGTGCCTCCCTTTGATAAAAAGCTAAGGGCAGGCCGTTTTCTGTCTCAAAGGGGGTCCGGGCCAGGTAATAAATCGTCGGGCTTGATTGCTTAAAGGTATTGACCAGTTTACGAGAGAACTCGACGGATTGCGAGTAGGGCGTGAAAATAAACACAATCAACACGACTGTATTGAGGCCGATACTACTATAGAAAATGGCTTTCAGAAACGAGTGAATCCCTTTTTGTGCCTGTTGATAGTAGGCCATTAAAGCCGGTAAGCCCCAGCCGGCTATAACCGGTAATACATTCAGGATCGGAAACAGAAACCGTTCTTCTTTGTGGCCCACCAAGCAATGACCGACGATAAAAAACACCACCACAAAAACCAATGGCTGCCTATAGTGGGTTAACGTAGCTTTTGCACTATAATAAAACAGGAAAAAACTTGCCGGTGGACAACCAATCACCAAGGCCAGTTGGAGGATATACACCATAAAACTCGACGTACCAAATTGGGCGGCTTTCCCTTCCAGAATATTGACCCGATAATACGTATAGGGCGTAAAAACGAGCTGATGATAAAACTGATAGTCGAGCCATACATTCAGGCCAATTCCAAGGCTAAAGCCAATAGCCATGGGCAATAGGCGGGTGTAGTTCTTATCGATTAGCACCATCCATAGGCCGAAACCAATCAAGGCAAAGCCGGTCTGAAACCGTAAAAAAAAGGCTATACTGAATAAAAAGCCCGTCAGGAAAACGTACAGGCGGGTTTCTTTTTCAGCTCATACAGGAAGATGGCACCGAAAAGCACGATGGACGAAGCCATTTCTGAGCTGAACAAGGTGCGGATGTAAGGAAGTGCCCAGGAGAAGTTAATCAACAGCAAGACAGGGTATAGCTGTTTTGGATTGTGTTTGAAATAGTGGATACCGATGGCATTGAAGAGGGTAAATCCTACCAGGCCCATGAGCAGCCGTAGAATCATCAACTGGGTATAGGCATCATAAACAGCGAAGTAGCGGCACACGATAACAAATCCTGAAAAGATATAAACCTGTAGGGTTGGCCGTATAAGGCTATTGAGTTCCCAGACACTGGTGGCTCCAGACGGTTCACCCAGTTGCCAGGAGGAAAACTCAATAAGTTGAAAATGCTGGTCAGGATGAAGGAAACCCAACTGGGTAAAACAGAATACGAGTTGAATTAATAAAGAAACCAGCATTAATCTTTGGACAAATGACTGATGAATTGGTGATGGAGCGTTCGTAAGCATGTGATTAAATTGACCAGCTATAGACTGGCTCAGGACTAATAATATTGGCTTGACGATTCATGTTGGCTGGATGAGTTAACCGGTTAACTTGTATTACCGCTGATCAACTTTATCCTGACGTGGTAAAGCATGGCAATGGTCAGCCCTCCGCCCGCAGAAGTTTACGAAAGCTTGATTAAACCCACAGGAAATGAACCTTACTATGCCCTAACTATGCGCCATCAGTCGGAAGTTCCGCCTATGGCTGTCGCTCAGGCAAAAGCCTTGCCTCTGGCAGAGCGAAGCCAAAACCTTACTAAGAAAGATTGACGCCTAATAAGCCATTGGTTAACCCAGGATACGGATCAATTGATGAATTAAGCTATCCATAACCTCAGGCTGACTAGCCCATTTTTGGAAACAATCGCTTAACAACCGTAACAGCAGCCTGGAACCACATTAATTGTTGTCGTGTAGTTGTCTCTCCTGAAAATTATTAGAGATTAATTTTTTTGGAAAATAATCCTCCCTATTGTCAATAGTTGAAAAAATCAGCCCAGTTTTCAAACAATTTCATCCAGCACTAGTTTATTACGTGTATTTCGCTCGAAGTAGCCGATACTCGCTTGAAACGCGGGTGTGGAACTGCACACAGAGTGAAACCAAAAGCCAGGTGACTTCTACGTTGTCTGGCTTTCTCTTTACACTCCTTTAAAAGTCCTATATCTTCATTTTATACTATAAATCTTATATTCTTCTTTTATAATTCTTAGAATAGTTTAATCTTTCACTTTTACCGCTCACGACTATTTTTGTGCATTTCGTCCGTTGATTCTGACGGTTGGTACGAATTCAGTTGTGGCCATCCCGGCTCAGCCCCATCTTTGTGCCATCATTCACAAAAACAACAAAAACTCATGAAAACCAATCTTATGCACATCAACCGCCCGGCTCGTCCCCGCATTATTGAAGTCGGTGGCCCCTTAGTCGGTCTGCGTGGTCGGACCATCTACCGGATGCGGGCTCGTTAATCGAGCCTTTGTCGAAGCGGTCAGCTCCCCGGAAGTGGGAGCTTTTTTTATGCCCCAAAGACACTACTTTACCTACAGATGGCATTCGCTCATTTCTTAGAAAAACAGTAAGGACACGGATACTAGCCGTGTCCTTACTGTTTTTCCAAGTACTTGATACTTCCTCATTTGATGATACGTACAACTCCATTAATAAATATTAACGCTATTGAATGAGACAACTGAACAAAAGTTCGATCATAGGCGGCTCGATCTGAAGCGGTGGGTTTATAAACGCCCGCCTGATGTCTGGCTTCGAACATAACGGGTAGAACGTACTCACCGGCATAAGCGGGTTTTTGAATTGGAAAATCAGCGAATAGTCGAGTCACCTCACCCACAAACGTCTGGCTAAGACTCCATTTTTAACAGTTTGACTTCGCCAATTTTCTCTTCTTTGTTGAGCTATAGCAATTTTACTAAGAGCCGCACAGGATGGTTTAATCTTTACTACCTAAGTGTAAAAGCTTGTATACAGAAAACCTTAAAATAAATACAGAGGTATTTCGTGCGCTTATACTTTTTTCAAGTCCTCTTCCCATTGTTTGAAGGCGGCACGGTAGGCTTTGTGTCGCGCCAAATCCGGTTCGAACGTATCACCGAAGGCCACGCGCTCAGCGGCTTCGTCCAGCGTTTTTACTTCACCAATAGCTTTGAGCGTTAGTAGGATGGCCCCCATAGAGCCGCTTTCGTTGCTGGCATTCAGGCGCACCGGGATACCCGCCATGTCGGCCAGCATCTGCACCCAAAACGTCGATTGTGCAAAACCACCATTAGCATGAATCACGCGCGCTGAGCCGGTATGCTTTGTGAGCAGTTCGTTAATATTGAGCAGGTTAAATAGTACGCCCTCCAGAGCTGCCCGTACGAAATGCGCTCGACTGTGTTGCCAGTCAACGTGCAGATAGGCCCCACGCACTGCGGCATTCCACAAGGGAGCGCGTTCGCCCTGGAGGTAGGGTAGAAACAGGAGGCCATCCGAACCGGGTGGAATGGTAGAGGCCTCGTCCAATACGGTTTTGGTATCCTGCTGGGTAAGTTTTTCCGACACCCATTCCAGTACGTTGCCTCCGTTGTTTGTCGGTCCGCCGACTACGTAATAGCCTTCATCCAGGTAATAACAGAAGAGCCGGATTTCGGCGTCGCGGAGGGGCTTCCGGACGGTCTGGCGGATGGCGCCACTGGTGCCAATTGTTAGGGTGGCGGTACGAGGCTTGATAGCGCCAGCACCAAGATTAGCCAGGCATCCATCCGATGCGCCAATTACCAGCGACACATCGTTCGGGAGTCCAATACCAGCCGTTTCAGGTCTGGGCTGATAAGGGCGCTGGTACGTTGTCGGAACGGGTGTGGACAGCTGGTCAGCCCGAACCCCGGCAAACTCCAGGGCTTTCGGGCTCCATGATCGCTTGCTTTCGTCAAACAGCCCCGTAGCTGTGGCAATCGAGAAATCAATTTCAAATTCGCCAGTGAGTTTATGCCACAAAAACTCCTTGATTGAGCCAAAATGAGCTGTCCGACGTAGCAGCCGAGGGTCGTGTTCGCGCATCCAGGCCAGCTTGCAAAGCGGAATCATGGGGTGAATGGGCGTACCGGTTTCTTTGTAAATCGCCTTTCCCAGATCCGCTTTGGCAGAGCGGAGCGAAGCAGCCTCAGCTTCGGCGCGGTTGTCGGACCAAAGAATGGCATTGCCAGTCGGCTTACCATCAGCTTCCATCGGCAAGAGACTGTGCATGGCCGTGCAGAACGCTACGTGTGTAATGGTGTGGCCTCTCTGGGCAACTTCCCGACTGACCTCGCTCATAACCTGCACGAAAGCCGACCAGATTTCGTCGGGCGACTGTTCGGCGTAGCCCGGTTCCGGATTCAGCGTAGTCAGGGGAGCCGATGCATGGGCAATAATCTGGCTCAGATCCGACGGCATTGCCAACGCTTTTACGTTGGTCGTGCCGACATCAACGCCAACGATACAATTCATAAGTGAACAATTAACGCCGGGTTGGTACCGGACGAATCGCAAAATAAGTAAACGCCGTGAAGCTGACTATTCTTAAATCTAAATTGACATTCTCACTCGGTTTTGAGAAACCTCGTGGTGTCGGGTTTAAGAACCCGACACAGCGGCAAACAACCCGGCACCACGGCACACTACGGCAATGACACCGCTAGAAAAACCTGACACCACACATCGATTGGTCTTTCAGTTCGCAAGCTTGTAAAACGATACGGCATTGGCGCCAAAAACTTTTTCACGAGCTTCCTGGCCCCAGGGCGCTACGTACTCTTCAACCAGTGTTTTAACCTGTGTGTAATTGGCGGCTACCAAACACACGGGCCAGTCGGAGCCAAACATCAGCCGGTCAGGACCGAACGACTCGAACGCAACATCCATGTACGGAAAGAAGTCGGCTTTGCTCCAGTTGTGCCAGTCGGCTTCGGTAACCATGCCCGAAAGTTTGCACGATACGTTGGGGTGTCTGGCTATCTCGACCATAAAATTCGACCAGCGGCTGATTTCCCGTTTCTTAATGTGTGGTTTCGCTAAATGGTCAATTACAAAGTTGAGTTCGGGAACCTCACGTACCAGATGCAGGGCTGCCTTTAGCTGGTTGGGATAAATCAGGATGTCGTACGTCAGGCCAAAAGCAGCCAACTGTCGAATCCCTTCCACCACCGCAGGGCGAGCCAGGAAATCGTCAGGTTCGGCCTGCGCTACGTGTCGGTAGCCCTTAATTTCGGGATGGCTGGACAAGGCTTCAAGGCGTTGCGGCAACTGGTCAGATTGTAGATCAACCCAGCCAACTACACCTTTTACGATGTCGTATGACCGCGCCATATTGACCAGAAAAAGCGTTTCTTCTTCCGACTGAGAAGCTTGCACGGCTACGCAGCCGTCAATACCGTTGGCCGACAGAACGGGCTCCAGATCGGCCGGGAGAAAGTCGCGCTGAATAATGGCCATGTCGTCCGTAATCCAGGAATCACGAACGGGATCGAAATGCCAGAAATGCTGATGCGCGTCGATAGTCATACAGGCAAGGAGAAGGGAACAGGGAGAAAGGAATAGGAGAGAGGCAATAAATTTCTTTTTATCCTTCTCCCTGTTCCTTTCTCCTTCTATTGATAACTTACTGCTGTTTGTTTTTGCTGGCCAAGTCCTTCGATGCCTAGCTCGACTACATCGCCGGGCTTGAGGTAGCGTTGAGGTTTCAGACCCATGCCTACACCAGCGGGCGTACCGGTTGAGATGACATCGCCGGGAAGCAGCGTCATGAACTGGCTGATATAACTCACAAGCGTCGGTACGTCGAAAATCATATCATCGGTATTGGAATTCTGGAGCTGTTCGCCGTTGATGTTGAGCCACAGATTCAGCGCGTTCGGATTCGAAACGTCGCCTTTCGTAACCAGATACGGTCCCAGCGGAGCGAACGTATCGGCACTTTTGCCTTTGTCCCACTGGCCGCCCCGCTCCAGTTGCCAGGCCCGTTCGCTGTAATCGTTGTGAACAGCATACCCCGCGATATAATCCGTAGCCTCATCCAGTTCGACATAGCTGGCCCGCTTACCGATGATAATGGCTAGTTCGACCTCCCAATCGGTTTTTTCGGAGCGTTTAGGAATCACTACGTTGTCGTTTGGGCCGCAGAGCGCTGTGGTTGCTTTAAAGAACAGAATCGGCTCAGCCGGGGAAGCGGCACCGGTTTCGGCTGCGTGTTTGGCATAGTTCAGGCCAACGCAAACAATTTTAGATGGCTTTTTAACGCAGGAGCCAAAACGTTCGTCGGCCGATACTTCAGGGCAGGTATGGGCGTGCGCCGTGAGCCAGTGCGCCAGTCGTTCGGGGCCGTTGCTGGCAAAAAACGATTCATCGTAATCTTCGCCAAAGTGCGTTACGTCAATGTGTTGGCCGGTAGGTAAAACAACGCCGGGGTGTTCGTGGTCGGGTTGACCGAAGCGAAAAAGTTTCATGTAAAAAACAGGTGATACGTTGAATCGAAAAGCGGATTATGGCACAAGTTTAATCATTAAAGGTACTTGAACCAGCAAGAAGCTACGTCAGAAGCAAGAATTAGCCGAACGCTGCCCGAAATCAATGATTTTTTACAATTCCACTAATAACGGCCCGGCTACTTTTGATAGGTCAAAACAAAAGGAGATACGTATGAAAACCAATCTGTCAACCGAACCCGTACATCGAGGTGATTTCTCTTATTCGAAGAAGCAGAAACTGGTGTTTGGGCTCCGTATGGCGTATGTCGAAACGGGTAGTGGCGATCCAATCGTTTTTCTGCACGGCAACCCAACTTCGTCTTACGTCTGGCGCAATATTATTCCTCATGTAAAACACCTGGGTCGGTGTATCGCACCCGATCTGATCGGAATGGGCGATTCGGAGAAATTACCCAACAGCGGCCCGGATACGTATTCATTTGTGGAACATCGCCGATATGTTGATCAACTACTCGAATCGCTGAATGTGAAAGAACGGATTACGTTTGTGGGGCATGACTGGGGTTCTGCACTGGCTTTCGACTGGGCATATCGGCATCCGGGTGCCGTGAAAGGCATAGCGTACATGGAAGCCATCACAAAGACCCGTTTGTGGAGCGATCTGCCGGAAACGGCCCGGAAAATCTTTCAGGCATTACGGTCTACGGCGGGCGAGGCTATGGTGCTGGAACAGAATTCGTTTATCGAGGGCAATCTGCCCCGAACGGTGTTACGTCAATTGTTGGATGAGGAGATGGCGAATTACCGACGCCCATTTGTTGAAGCAGGCGAAGCGCGTCGACCTATGCTAAGCTGGGCGCGTCAGCTGCCCATTGAGGGCGAACCCGCTGATGTGACGGCGATTGTGGAAACGTACGGTGAGTGGCTATCGCATAGTGAAATTCCCAAACTGTTCATTCTGGCGGAACCAGGTACGTTGTCGCCAAAAGAGCGCGACTTCTGTTTGAGCTGGCCTAACCAAACCGTTTGTACGGTACGGGGCCACCATCATTTACAGGAAGATTCAGCTGAAGAAATTGGGGTCGCGCTGTCAGACTGGCTACAGCAACTAAAGTAGCTGATTATGAGAGTTTTTTCTGATGAGTGTCAGTAAATTCGTGGTTCAGGTACGGTAAATTGCCGGCGTTCCGACTTCTTATACATATTTCCGAAAGTCGGTATTACTTGTAAACCTATACCCATGAAAAAAAACTTCTTTCTATCTGCTGGCTGGCTGATCGTAGCCTGTGCATCAGTGGTAGCGCAGACCCCAAATTATCCCACCATCGGGCAGATCGTCCGGGCTGATCCGCGCCTGGACAAGCTCATTCCGAAAGACGCTAAAGTTGATGTGCTGGCTGGTGGATTTACCTGGTCGGAAGGGCCAATCTGGATAAAGAACGGAAACTATCTGCTGTTCTCCGACGTGCCGGAAAATACCGTGTTTAAATGGACGGAAAAAGACGGGGCCAAGCCATTTTTAAAACCATCAGGGTATACAGGACTGGGGGCTTATGGGGGCGAACCCGGCTCCAACGGCCTGACAATTGATGGGCAGGGCCGTCTGATTTTCTGCGAGCATGGCGATAAGCGCATCACGGCAATGCCGTTAGATGGCAGTGGTGGTAAACGAACACTGGCGGATAACTACAACGGCAAGCGGTTTTGCAGTCCAAATGATGTCGTTGCTCATTCCGATGGCAGCTACTACTTCACCGACCCACCATATGGAATGCGTAAAGGCGAAAATGATCCCGACCGCGAAACCGATGGCTACGGCGTTTATCGAATTGCCCCCTCAAAAAATGGAGCACCGGGCGTAGTGACCCTGCTGGTTAATGATCTGACTCGTCCCAACGGCATTGCGCTCTCGCCTGATGAAAAAACGCTTTACGTCGCACAGTCCGATCCGAAAAATCCGCTGGTAATGGCCTATCCGCTACAGGCCGACGGAACAGTTGGTAAAGGACGTACCATTTTTGGCGCCAGCGATATGAAAAAGCGAAATCTGGAAGGCGGTTTCGATGGGATGAAAGTGGATAAGGCCGGAAATTTGTGGGTAACCGGCGCTAACGGCGTACTGGTCCTGACATCCACAGGAGAGTTTCTGGGGCACATCAATATCGGGAACGCTACGGCGAACTGCGCCTGGGGCGACGACGGCTCTACACTCTACATTACCGCTGATATGTATCTCTGCCGAATCAGAACAACCGCCAAAGGATGGTGATAATCAATGATGAATTATGAATGATAAGTGATGAATCGCCTGTCGGCGAAGCAGACGAACTTTCGTTGATCATTTATCATTCATAATTCATCATTAACTACCTCTTTCATCGTTATTGAATTAACTTTGTATAGAGTACGTAGCTTGAATTTTAGGAATTAGTTCTCATGTTAGAGAATCGTAAGTGGGTCATTATCGGCGTTTTCTGCATCGTTGGCCTGCTCTATCTGGCCCGGTTATTTTATTTGCAGGTTTTGGATGACACCTATTCGCTGGGGGCCTCGAAGAACTCAATCAAACGCGTCATTGAAATACCGTACCGGGGGCAAATCTATGACCGAAACAATAAACTTCTTGTTGACAATACGCCTGTTTATGACCTGTATGTAACTCCCAAAAAGGTCAGAATTTCGGATACACTGGCTTTCTGCAACCTGATGAACCTGAACAAATCTGAGTTCGACAGTATTATGGGGCTGGCCAAAAACTATTCGTCGGTGAAGCCGTCGCTTTTTCTGCGTCGGGTATCGAAAGAAGATTTTGCCCGGATTCAGGATGCTTTAGTCGATTACCGTGGGTTCGACGCGCAGATTAGCTCAATCCGGAATTATCCTGGGCATACACTCGCCAATTCGCTGGGGTACGTCAGCGAAATCAGCCGTAAGAAACTCGATGAGCAGGAATACCCATATTATCGGCAGGGCGATTACGTAGGCCAGAGCGGCCTGGAATCTCAATACGAAGAGCAACTGCGGGGGCGTCGTGGTGTCAAGTTCATGATGCACGACGTACGAGGTATCAACAAAGGCTCCTGGAAAGATGGGGCGTTTGATACGTTGGCTGTGGCGGGTAAAAACCTGATTACGGGTATCGATCTTGGCTTGCAGCAGTTTGCCGATAGCCTGATGGAAAACAAAGTAGGCGCTATTGTTGCCGTTGACCCCGCCACGGGTGAGATTCTGGCATCAGTATCGGCGCCAACCTACGACCCCAACCTGCTGTCGACACGCGTATTTTCGAAGAATTACCAGGACTTGATGAAGAACCCGTATAAGCCGCTGTTTAACCGGCCTATTATGGCGAGCTACCGACCGGGTTCAACATTCAAGCTCATACAGGCGCTGGTAGCCCAGCAGGATGGTACGTTGTTTCCGGGT
The DNA here is from genome assembly GCF_045160025.1 of Spirosoma sp. KNUC1025. Lineage (GTDB taxonomy): Bacteria > Bacteroidota > Bacteroidia > Cytophagales > Spirosomataceae > Spirosoma. Next base: position 6,023,549 of record NZ_CP087139.1, on the reverse strand, counting down.
ACGGTATACGGGCATGCTGGCTCGCCGATGCGGTGCCATTGCCGGGGTGGGAATGATTTGCGGGGCGCTATCGGAAATTCCTGCAATCCGTATTTCTATCAGGTATTCCGCCGGATGATCTACAACAACCTGGAAAAGAACACGTTTAAGGCTTCCGCTATTGGATTGGCCAAATGGCACGAACGGGTGGAGAAATTCGGCATCGGTCAGCAGCTTGGGGTCGATTTGCCCAGCGAACGACGGGGGAATCTACCCGACGTATCGTATTACGACAAGATTTACAAAGGACCGAATCGATGGAAGTTTTCGTATGTGGCTTCGCTGAGTATCGGTGAAGGTGAATTGCTGATTACTCCACTTAAACTGGTCAATCTGGCCGCGTCTATTGCCAACCGGGGCTGGTATATCACTCCGCATTACATCAAAGGGTTCGATAAACCCGGTCTTGACGTACCAAAAGAGTACCTCGAACGGCATGAAACAGGCGTTGATCGTCAGTATTTTCTACCCGTTATCGATGGTATGCGTCGGGCCGTTGTGAGTGGTAGTGCTAAATCCGCTAATCTGTATGGCATTGATATGGCTGGTAAGACCGGTACGTCGCAAAATGCGAAATACGGACACCGGTATGACCACTCCATTTTTGTAGGCTTTGCGCCGATGAATGACCCTAAAATTGCCGTAGCGGTTTTTGTTGAAAATGCCGGGTGGGGTGGTGATGTAGCGGCTCCGATTGCAGCTTTGGTGGCTGAACGGTATATCAAAGGCCGTACCGACGCCAAGCACCTGGCGGCCCGACTGCGGTCTGCTACGTACCTGCCACCGCTGGGGGCGTACCGGCCTATCGGAAAGCTCTTCCTATGAAACGCGATACGACCCGCCATCGAGATACGGTCGTTGTACCTACGCCTAAACCAATTGCGCCCAAGCCATTTATGACGGCTGTTCAGCGTCATAGCCTGCCAACAGCGGGTCCGTCCAATAATTAATTCCGATTTTACGATTGATATCTTTTAGTAATGGCGCGACGTAACGACCCTTTTGCGCAACCAATAGACTGGATTACCCTGCTGCTTTATCTGGCTTGTGTAACCATTGGCTGGATCAACGTGTATGCCGCTGTGTATAGTCCCGAAGATCAAACCAGCCTGTTCGACCTATCGACCAATGCCGGAAAGCAATTGATGTGGATAGGCACGACGGTAATTCTGATTATATGTATTCTGGTTGTCAACCATACGTTTTTCGATACGTTCGCCTTCGTCTTCTACGGTGCCATGATTGCATTGCTGTTACTGGTATTGGTGGCGGGTGCAAACATCAACGGGTCGCGTTCATGGATTAAGTTTGGCGGTTTTCAGATTCAGCCCGCAGAGTTTGCCAAAATGGCTACGGCATTAGCTTTAGCTAAATATCTGGACATACCGGGCGTCAGCCTGAACAAACAGCGTGACCTGCTTTATGTTGGTGCTATTATCGCATTGCCGTGTGTACTGATTCTGGCATCCAATGAAACGGGATCGACGCTGGTTTTTGCGTCGTTCGTGATTATGCTTTACCGCGAAGGGCTGGCCGCCTGGATTCCAGCAGTTGGGGTAACAGTGGTCATCCTGTTCGTGCTGGCGCTCATTTTCCCGAAGCTGTATATTTTCATAGGTATTGTGGTGCTCCTGGGCGTGATTATTCTGCTGATGCCGCGTTATAACCGAACCGCTCAGAATCTGATCGCGCTGGGTCTGGTAGGGGCCGGGATGATGATCGTTGTGGTTGGCGTTGATTTTTTCATGAACAACGTACTGCAGAAGCACCAGCGCAACCGGATTAAAGTGCTCGTCGACCCAAGCATTGATCCGCTGGGCGTAGGCTGGAACGTAACGCAGGCCAAAATCGCTATCGGCTCCGGGCGGCTCTACGGGAAGGGATTTCTGGAAGGAACGCAGACCAAGTTCGACTTCGTACCCGAACAAAGCACCGACTTCATTTTCTGCACAATTGGCGAAGAGCACGGTTTTCTGGGGAGCCTGGTGGTAATCACGCTGTTCATTGCGCTACTCTCCCGAATCGTTATTCTGGCCGAAAAACAACGAACCAAATTTGCCCGTGTGTATGGCTACTGCGTGGCCGGAATCATCTTTTTCCACGTTATCATCAACATTGGTATGACCATCGGCCTCATTCCGGTTATCGGTATACCGTTGCCGTTTTTCAGTTATGGCGGTTCTTCACTCTGGTCCTTTTCCATCCTGCTGTTTGTTTTCCTCAAACTCGATTCCCGCCGATCGGCATTGATGCGGAGGTAAATTCGCATCCGGCTGGTTTGATTAATCAATAGTTTAACCGTTTACGAAAAGCTTCTTTTTATATCAAGAAAAGTAGAGTACTTTCATGTGGCTGATTTGCAGCGCTTTATAAAGCTATCTTCCACCTACTTTACTTTCCTTCTATGGATTCAACAGTTACGGTTTCAGCGGATGCAATTGATGAACGTCCGAAAACAGTCAAACCAATAGCGCTCTCTGAGCGGTTTCAAACGATCGATGTCGTACGTGGCCTGGCCTTACTGGGTATTCTGTTAATGAATATTCCGTTTTTCGGGCAGTCATTTCAGTTGGAATTGGAACCCTTACGCCATCCGGGCAGCACCGATTATAACGTATTCATCTTCATTACGGTCCTGTTTGAAGGAAAAATGCGGGCTTTATTCTCCATGCTTTTTGGGGCTGGTATTCTCATTTTCATCGGCCGTAAAGAAGCTATTGGTGGAAGTAATCCGGCTGATTTCTATTATCGACGGCTTCTGTGGATGGTGCTTTTCGGCGTCATTCACGAATACGTACTGATGTGGGTGGGCGATATTCTGTTCGATTATGCGATTGCGGGTTTATTTCTGTTTCCATTTCGTAAGCTCACTGTGCGTCAGTTGCTTATGTGTGCCTTGGTCTGCGTTGCCATTGGCGGAATAAAGCAGGAACGCCGGCACCTGCAACTGCGTGACAAACGGGAGAAATATCTGCAGGTTGTTACGCTGGAAAAAGCGCATAAAAAACTGACCGATGACCAGAAGAAAGATAAAGAAAATTGGGAAAAAGTACTGAAGCAATTTCGGCCGGATGCGAAAGAAGTGGCTGAATTAAACAAAAATATGCGTTCTGACTACGGAACAGTCTTTAAGACGCTGGAGCCTGAAAACATCCGTTTTCACTCTATGTACCTCTACCTGGGAATCTGGGATATGCTCAGTATGATGCTGGTAGGCATGGCTCTGTTTAAATGGGGGTTTTTTTCTAATAAACTGCCAACCCGAACGTATTGGCTGACTCTTCTGGCCGGATATGGGATCGGACTTCCATTGAGCGTTGCCGGTCTCTGGTTGCTCCAGCAACTGATCAACAACCCGGCCCAGTATGCTGATACGCAATGGGTTGCCCCGGGTTTAGGGTATGATGCACAACGGGCGCTGGTCGGAATTGGCCATGCCAGCGTATTGCTATTGCTGTACCGATCAGGTGTTTTTGGGTGGTTGATGCGGGCTTTATCCAACGTGGGGCAGATGGCCTTCAGCAATTATGTTCTGCAAACGATTTGCTGCACACTATATTTTAACGGATACGGGCTGGGTAATTTTGGTAAACTAGCTTATCACCAACTGTACTACGTAGTGGGTGTAGTCTGGGTTATTAATTTGATATTCAGTGCTATATGGCTGCAATTTTTCCGGTTTGGTCCGCTTGAATGGGTATGGCGTAGTTTAACGTACTGGCAGCCGCAACCCATGCGTAAGGTGGCGGTGGACTAGTTCAGATCGCATCCGCTAATGGATGGATTCGGAAAACGACCGGCCTTTACGGACGTAGGCTCAACCTGCTGCGAGCGTATATTCTGTGGTGTCGGTTTTGAGAAACCGACACCACACCAGATGGAGCCGACATCCCAAAAATCACAAAATCGGATACTCAGGATTTGTTTGAATAGTAGTTGTGGGTGATACGTGCAATGGGCAGTCCGACGCATACCATGATTATTACCATGCCGATCAGGGCTTTGGACAGGTCGAAAGGTGGAACTGGTGGGACATGGCTAAGCGGCAGCACAATCAGATTCATCACTACCCAAACCAGAACTCCATAAAGCAGACCCGTTATGATCGGGTTATTGATGAATCGACATAGCGTTGGGTAAATCACGAAGAAAATTACGGCCCAGATCAAAGCAATAAGGAAGTGAAAGATCAGGCCCCAGACAACCACATCTGTTCCGCCAGTTAGTGCTTCTTTCCCGAAAACGCCACTGGCAACGTATCGCCAGACCGCAGCGGGATTTTTGCCACCCCGAATCATAAACATAACCATGGCGGCAAGCGCATCCAGCGTGCCAGCTACCAAACCGGCCCGAATGATTATGGGGATAGATTTAGTAGCAGACGACGAATTTATTTGCATAATATAACTTATTTTCAGTCACTTAGGGCGACTGTTATAAGCCGTTAAGATAGATATAATTTCAGAAAACCACTACGTTAACACCATTGTTCGTTAATACTGGGCCAGGCCTAGTTGGTTTATTGATGAACAGACCAGCGTCTGATGCCCGAAAGTGAAATAGACGTTTTAATGTATCTTGTTATTTCAGGCTGTAGTCTTCACTGTTCTCTATCCGAAGGGTCGTTTGTTCCTGGCCGGGTTTCCATATCCAACTGTTAACCCGCAACGTTTTTTCGTTGATAAACACCCCAAAGAAGCGGCATCTATATCCCTGTGCCATATCTGCTTCGTCGGCCAGCACGACTGGCGATGTCAGGGTGTAGTTTGCGTGACCATAAACAGCATTGCCGTTTCTGGGCCAGCGCCAGGTCACTTTCCCCGTACCGGTTTCGTCGAATACGAACAAGTAGTTTTCTAATCGCCCTAGCCACTGGGTTTTGGGCAACTTCGCACCAATGTTCTGCACAAAGGGCAACTCAATTTTCCGTAAGGCTGGGTCAAGAATGACCCAGTGCGAGTGATTGAGGTTCTGCGGTCGGGCTAATTCGGTGGTTCCCAGCAACGTAAACGAGGTTTGGATGCCGTTGGCCTTGAAGGTAATGGTCACCTTGTCGTTGGCTTCGTTCAGGTTCCAGGTTCCGTCATAAGAACCGCTCATGTCCTGCCAGATGAAATCACCGTCTTTTTTGAACTGGATGGTAAACACGCGCCGGGTCGACTGATTCGCATAGAAAAACTCGCCATGCCATTGCGTATCGCTGATGGGGTCGCTGGGTTGCGGAGTAGTCTGTTGTGCGTCCTGTTTGGTGCAGGACAACATGAATCCCAGGAGCAGTAAGACGAGTATATTTTTCATGATTTTAGGTGCCAAAATGACTAGTTAGTTTACCGATTACAAGCGAGCGTATTTGATGACTAATCGCTTTGCGTTACCAGGATTCGGAACCTGCGGATTGGCAACGTAATCGAACGTCCAGGTCATGGTTGTACCTGTCACACTGAGGGCGTAGTCGGAATCGGGCAGGCTTTTGTCGGGCACCACAATCTTCAGTCTGTTGCCTGTCGCCGACCATCGACCCACTTTATTCATTTTTTCGATGGTCTTTTTCATTGGCCCGCAGGCGTCTGGTACATCGGTTCGCATGGTTCCGTCGGCCAGAAATGTATAGGTAATGTCCGCCGTACAAGGCATCGTTTTGGTGAGTTCGGGCAACTCGTCAGTAGTCTTCCCGTTGGTCTCGGTCGTGAGCATAGCGGTGCGTTTCCAGGTGCCCACTACGTTCTGTGCCTGTGCAGATGCATAAGTGAATACCAGCGCAATTAGGAGAATGAGAAAGGAGGTTTTCATGACTTACTGTTTATCGTAGATGTAGGTCAGGGTATTTTTTTTGTACGGTCCAACTTTGGTTACATCTACCAAGAGATACATCTTGGTTTTTCCATCCGGTGCTGCGCTCTTCGCAATGGTGCCAATATCGTAGGTTAAATCGCCAGCCTGTCCGAGGGTCTGAGCGAATTGCCGCTCCTGGTCGCCTATAATGGTCAGCGTTCCGTCATTAATATCACCATTTACATCAACCTTTTTGACATTCAACGACCAGCGTACTTCACGGCTTTCGATAGCTCCATTATTATTGGTATTTCCGGTGACTTTAAGCCGACCATCGCTGAAAAACTCCCAAATGATTATGGTACCCTTGCTTTTGAGTTCTGTGCCGGTGTTCTTGATAGTTCCATTTTGTTCGGTGAATTCGTAATTGAAGCGTATTGCTTCCCATTTCCCAATCAGCGACTGAAACTTGTCGGGCTGTGGGTCATCCGAATTTTTGCTGCCGCAACCCGCTCCCGAGTTGCCAAACAGAACAGCCAGTAACAGGCTGTAGGCGAGGTATTTTCTCATGATTTTTTGCGTGAAAAATGGATGGTTACTTTTTTGTCGTAGCGCGGATCGGCACTGTCGGAAGAATGCGAGCCGGTGGCGGTGGTGTACACAAAACCCACGGTGAGCGTTAGCTGGTCGTCCTGCCAGTGGCCCGTCTCCGCCTGACCGACTCCGAAGTTTTTGTGTAGCTGCTGTATTTCATCAACGACTCGAAAATGAACCGTTTTCAGTTGGTGCCAGTCGTCTTTGCCGACCCGGCCATAGATTTCGTATTCTTCTTTCCCGAGTTTGCTGGTTACGGTTGCCAAGCCGTCGAAGTGCTGGTTATCTTTCCGTTGCCCCAGTCCGCTACGTCGCCGGGAGCGTTTGCCTGCTTTGGCGGCCCGCTCATCGTCGGTCATCGGGACAAGGATTTCGAGCCGAATGGTTTTCGCTACGTTATCAGGGTCCTGATACGTTCCCTGCCACGTACCGACGAGCAGTTTTGCGTGTTCGTCTTCGCTGTACGCCCAGGGCCGGTCTTTCAGATCGGTATAGTAGCTGTACGCATATTTGCACTTGTACACGCCCCAGCTAAGGCCAGCCAATGCCAGAAAAAACAGGACTACTTTTGTGCCTTTTGTCATACCAATCAGCCCGGGCCGCCGGTGCGGTTCCGTTTTAATCATTTTCCAGCGTTGTAAATGCTCATCAAAAAGGCTTTGCTGATGCGGTTGGCTTCTTTTTCGCAGAGATGTCCCTGGCCTTCGGGCGCATCTATTCCCTGTCCTTTGCTTGGGCAGTTCGCCGTAGAACGATACTTGTCGCAGATGGTCCAGACAGTACCCAGTTTGCAGGCGCCATTATCTGATTCAATTTCCTGCAAATCGAAAACAACATCCTGCGCCTTAAACGTATCCTTCATCCACTGGCCTATTTTCATTTTGGCCGCGTTGCCGTCGTCTTTCGAAACGATGTAGATGAGGGGTGGGGTGATATGTATGAAACGTTTGATACCGGCCGTCCGTAACTCATCAATCATCTGTTTGTAAGCTGTTTTGACGCTTTCTACGTTACCGTCGGTAATGTCAGCATAGCCAAACTTGAAGATGGCGATCTGGAGTTTTGCCTTTTGCTCGATGGCTTCGCGTTTGAAAGCGGCCATCTTTTTGTCGGGTTCCCCGTTCGAGATGTTATTGCCATTGTTAATCGAATTCCAGTCGGCACCGTTCAGGCCATCGTTTAACGTAGTACCATCATAGAACTCGAACTTGAAGTCGTTATTCTGGCTCCCGTCTTCCAGATCACCACCAACCGATGCGTGAACAAACAAACTATTCCAGCCTTTCACGCGATTTTTCTCGCTAGTCGACAAATTGTCCCATGCACTGATTCCGCTCAGGCCAACAACGCCCGGTTGTCCATTGCCTAACGTAGTGCTGCCGACCGGATTTGGGTCGGTTGGGTTCGTTGGGGTAGCTGGGATAGGATCGTTAGGGGTATTGGTACAACCTGCCAGCAGTAGTAGAAATAAGAGCTGTCTCATATCGAAACCAGATATTGGTAGGACGAAACTGCTCAGATTGGGAAACGCTCACAAGACTCGCTCGACCAACGACCGTTTGAATCGACTAACAGCAGGGCAACTTGAGCAAACGGTTGATTTTCCAACCAAAAAGCGCCTATATTTGGCTGGATGACTGTCTGCCAATGCCCCACCATACCCACTCCTGCGTTATCGTCGATGATAATGAAATTGACCGACTGACGGCTCTGGCGCACGCGCGGCAGTACCCGCAGCTCGACATTGTGGGTGTGTTTGCAACGGCTACAGATGCCCTGCCCGTATTGAAAAACCAGCCTGTCGATGTGCTGCTGCTGGATGTCGATATGCCTGGCCTGAGCGGATTGGACCTGCGGGCCAGCCTGATGCAGGTGCCGGTTTGTGTGTTTATCACGGCCTATCCCGACTATGCCGTGGAGAGTTTTGCGGTCGATGCGTTCGATTATCTGGTGAAACCCATCCGGGCCGAGCGGTTTAGCCACACGATGGCCCGTGTTCAGGTATTTTTCGACCTGACACGAAAGGCGCAATTGTTCGATCTGAGTTTGGGGGCCGATACTGTATTTATCAAGGACGGGCATCAGCAAATTAAGCTGAATCTGTATGAAATTGTGTATCTGGAGGGTCTGAAAGATTATACACGTATCGTTACGACAACGCATCAGTACACGGTGCTGTCGTCAATTGGAAATCTGGTGCAGGAGTTACCGTTTCAGTCGTTTCTGCGCATTCATCGCAGTTACGCTGTTCAACGGCACTACATTGATAAGGTTACTGCTCAGCAGGTGTACGTTCATGGCTTTACGCTGCCGATTGGGCGGAGTTATAAAACTGCGCTGAGTGATCTAGAACCACACCGACGAACCAGCGGATTATTCTGATTTTTAGGGTCTTCGCAGGTAGGAACTGAAAAGTCAGCCAACAGCATAACCATCCTACAAATCTGTGTTCCAGTTTACCCGGCTATTTATCTTTTTCCTGCATCTCTCTGGTCCTGTCCTGGCGCAGAAGCAGGGTCGTGCGCTTATCGATTCGCTAACCGCTGAACTTCCCAAGGCGACTAACGATACGGTGAAGGGGCGGCTTTATCGAGTCATTGCCGAAGAATGGTTTTTTACCAACATCGACCAGGCGCTTCATTACAGTCAGTTGGGATTGCAGCATACCACCCGCATGAACTGGCAGCGTGGCATTGGGGTATTCAATAGCTACGTTGGTCGCGCCTATAGCGATAAAGGTAATTACGATTCGAGCCGATATTATTTGCTGAAAGCAGTGAGCATCTACAAAACCCTGAACGATACCTGGAACTTAGCCAGTACGACTAATAACCTCGGGGTGGCCGAACAAAATATTCGTTCCAATTACCCAGCCGCTACGCGCTACTATTTCGAGGGATTAAAATACGCCGAAGCTACCGGCGATAACTACCTGATTGGCCTTGGTCTCGACAATATTTCGGAGATCTATCGGATTCAGAAAAACTTTCCCAAAGCCCTGCAATTCGGCCAGCGGGCGTTGGCTCTCCGGCAGAAACAGAGCAATCCTGATATCAATGCCCGACGTGAACTGGCTGGTTCTCTGGCTAGTATGGCCGCTCTTTATACCCAGATGGGAAATTGGGATAAGGCACGGCAGTATGGTTTGCGGGCGTTGTCAGAACACAAAAAGGTGGATAATCGGGAAGGGTTAGCCAAAACGTATGGTCTCCTGTCTACGGCCATGCACCGTGATTATGGCCAAAAAATTACGTATGCCCTGAAAGCCAAACAACTCTGGGACAGTCTCAACCCCCGGAATCTCGACGCAGTTACGAATCTGGCCAACCTTGGCGTAGCGTATTTCGACCTGGTACGGTATACTCCTCCTAATGGGTCCGCGATACAGCCCACCGACCGGGCCACGCGGTTGCGACTTGCGGGTCAGTATCTCAACGCGGCTATCCGTCTCAGCGCCGACAAGGGTGAATTGAGCGACCAGGCGTATTTTCGGAGTAATCTGGCCGAATGGCAGGCCCTGACCGGTGATTACAAAAGTGCTTATGAAAATTTCAGAGCGTATCAGGCTGTGCAGGATTCGCTCTATTCGCAGGAGGCCAAAAACAAGATTGCCGGGCTGGAAGGCCAACGCGAAATAGAACTCCGCGATAAACAACTCGAAATCAACCGGCTGACCATTGCCGGACAGAAACGCCAGCAACTGGCGCTGCTGGTGGGTGTCGGGCTGTTGCTGGTGATCGGGGGATTACTTTACCGGCAGAACCGAACCCGTAAAAAGACCAATACGACTCTGCTCCACCTGAATCACGAACTCGACGAAGCCAATCAGGTGAAGGCCCGTTTCTTTGCCATTCTGAGCCATGATTTACGCAGTCCCATTGCCAACCTGATCAATTTTTTACACCTCCAGCGCGAAAATCCCGACCTGCTTCCTGCCGATCAGGTGGCCCGCCATCAGCAAAACATCACCGAAGCCGCCGAGGGGTTACTTGATACGATGGAGTCGATGCTGCTCTGGAGCAAAGGGCAGATGCAGCAGTTCAAGCCCGATGTAAAAAAGGTTCCCGTCGACACGCAGTTTGCTTACCTGCAACGCTTTTTCGCCGGGACAACCAACGTGCGCTTCAGCTACGACACGCCCGACGGGTTGCAGGTAGCTACCGACGAAGATTATCTGCGCACCATCCTGCAGAACCTGACCAGCAACGCCATCCATGCCCTGAAAAACACGCCTGACGCCCATATTCATTGGAAAGCCCGACCCGAGAATGGGAACGTAGTGCTGACTATCAGCGATAATGGTCCCGGCATGTCGGGGAATCAACTGAAATCGCTTTACACAAATGATGCGGTTATCAGCGGTAAAAGTGGACTGGGTCTGCACCTCATCCGCGATTTAACCCGGGCGATTGGCTGCCGAATCAGCGTCCGGTCAGAACCGGGAGAAGGAACGGAATTTCAACTGACTTTTTCCCAGGTGTAAACTCCGGGTTGTTCATGCGATCCGGCAGATAAATCAAAGCTTCTGATACGTAATGGCCATCCGTTTGGCTTTTGTCGGGTTCGGCGTTTTAGGATTATCGCTATAATTAAAAATCCAGGTCATCGTATTGCCCTGAATTTTAAGGTCATACGTAGCAGGCGGAATATCTTTCATCGTTGTTGTGACGGTCACTTTGTCACCGTGACTTGTCCATCGACCCGTAGCATTCATCGATTCGATGGTCTTCTTTAGTGAACCGCAGGCGTCTGGAACGATGGTTCTCATCTGACCGTCACTGGTGAAGGTATACGTAATGTCTTTTGAACAGGGCATTGACTTCGTCATCATCTGCATCATATCGGTTGCTTTACCACTGGCGTCTACCAACGTCATGGATGTGCGTTTCCAGGTACCCGTTACGTTGTCGAAAAGGGAGGATCCAGGTGTGTAATAAGCGGTGCTGAACAAAAGCATTGTTACGGCAAAAGCGAATAGGCGAGTCATAAAATAGCGCGGTTAGTCCGTTTATACGGAAAACTAAACCGCCGTTCGACGCAACGTGAAAACCTTTGAGCGAACGGCGGTTATGAAGTAGATAAGGGTAAACTAGCTCAGGCTCTGCGCTTCAACAACGGCAATGGCGACCATGTTGGCAATTTCGCGTTCCGACGAACCAAGCTGCAGTACGTATACCGGTTTGCGCATACCAAGCAAAATCGGGCCGATAACGTCGAAACCAGCCGCCCGGGGGCCCGCTGTTTCGCGCATGAGATTGTACGCAATGTTGGCCGCTGACAGATTCGGGAAAATCAACGTATTCGCGCCTTCATCGACCAGTTTGCTGAGGGGGTAATTCTGACGTAATAAATCGACATTGAACGCTAGGTGAGCCTGCATGGAGCCATCTACAATCATATCGGGGTGTTTTCGTTGCAGAATTTCAGCTGCCTCCTGCATTTTATCGGCGTCTTCCCCTTTGGCGCTGCCGAAATTAGAATACGTCACCAGAGCAATTCGCGGTTTGATATTGAATCGTTCCACAGCCCGAGCCGTCAGTTCCGTAATCTCCACAATTTCCTCAGCCGTAGGGTTCATGTTCACCGTTGTGTCGGAGAAAAACAGCGGCCCGCGATTGGTCAGCAGAATATACATACCGGCCACTTTCCGTACGCCCGATTCTTTGCCAATGACCTGTAGCGCCGGGCGGATGGTGTCGGGGTAATTGTGCGTCAGGCCGGAAATAAGCGCGTCGGCCTGCCCCGTTTCGACCATCATGGCGCCGAAGTGCGTGCGCGAAAGCATCCGTTTGCGGGCATCAACTGCCGTGAGACCCTTACGGTGCCGTCGTTTGTAGAAAAGATCGCCAAATTGCTCAACCAGTTCCTGCTCCTTGCGGGGGGTGATGATCGTTACGTCGCCCAGGTCCAGGTTATTTTGCGTGATCATTTCCTCAATGACAGCCCGCTCGCCCAGCAGAATCGGGTGGGCGATGCCACCGTCTTTTACCTGTTGAGCGGCTTTTAGCACTTTGAGGTTTTCGGCATCCGCAAAAACCACCCGTTTCGGATTGGTACGTGCCTTGTTGTTGATTACCCGCGAAATGCGTGTATCCTGCCCAAGTCGTCGGGCCAGCTGGCTCTCGTACGCTTCCCAATCCGTAATGGGTTGCTTCGCTACGCCCGAGTCCATAGCGGCTTTGGCTACGGCTGGCGCTACGCTCTCCAGCAAACGGGGGTCAACGGGTTTGGGAATGATATAGCCACGGCCAAACATCAGATTATCAGTGCCGTAAGCCATGTTCACAAGGTCGGGGACAGGCTTTTTTGCCATCCCCGCAAGCGCATGAACAGCCGCCAGTTTCATGGCTTCATTAATTTCCGTAGCCCGAACGTCCAGCGCACCCCGGAAAATGTAAGGAAAGCCCAGTACGTTGTTAACCTGATTCGGATAATCGGAGCGCCCCGTTGCCATAATCAGATCGGGTCGGGCGTCCATGGCTTCTTCGTAACTGATTTCGGGCGTTGGATTAGCCATCGCAAACACAATCGGGTCGTTGGCCATGGAACGGACCATGTCCTGACTTACGGTGTTACCCTTCGACAAACCAATGAATACGTCGGCACCAATGAAGGCTTCTTCGAGGGTGTGCAGATCGCGGGACGTAGCAAACAGGCTTTTACGTTCGTCCAGATCAGTGCGGTCGGCCCGGATAACGCCCTTGCTATCGCACATCACTACGTTTTCTACATTGGCGCCCAGCGCTACGTATAGCTTTGTGCAGGAGATCGCCGATGCACCCGCTCCATTGACCAGAATCTTTGCGTCCTCAATCTTTTTCCCAACGATTTCGAGCGCATTCAGCAGGGCGGCTGCCGAAATAATGGCCGTTCCGTGCTGATCGTCATGCATAATGGGGATGTTCAGCTCCGCTTTTAAGCGTTCCTCAATCGCGAAGCACTCGGGGGCTTTGATATCCTCCAGATTGACACCACCGAACGTCGGCTCCAGAATCTTTACCATCCGGACAAACTCATCGACGTTTTTGGTATCCAGCTCAATATCAAAGACATCGATATCCGCGTAGATTTTAAACAGCAGCCCTTTTCCTTCCATAACGGGTTTGCTGGCTTCGGGGCCGATATCGCCCAGGCCAAGCACAGCTGTACCGTTGCTGATGACAGCCACCAGATTGCCTTTGGCGGTGTATTTATAAACATCCTCGCGGTTCTCGGCAATGGCCAGGCACGGTTCGGCAACACCCGGCGAATAGGCTAACGACAGATCGGCCTGGGTGCTGTAATCTTTAGTAGGAATGACTTCGAGTTTGCCGGGGCGTCCTTTGGCGTGATACTCCAGAGCATCTTCGCGACGTATTTTTTGCTGCATAATGAAGGGATGAAAGTAGGCGTATGGATTGATTAAGTATGTTTAAGTCAGCTAATCAACGTAGCTTGGTTTATAAGATTCGGGCCCTGGTAATCCTAAAAAAAACTTGTGTCAATCACCTGTAGATCGGTTAGGAACAGCAGGCATGCTGGGCCAAAAGTAAAGGAAATAAAAACGTTCTGCTTCATAACCATTGGTTCTGAACCTACTTTTGGGACTCGTACAAAAGTAATGTATTATTTATTGTGCAGAAATAAGTTAATTTAATCTTTGTTTTATTCAAAAAATTTGAGACGTATTGAGTCTTTTTTAACTAATGAATTGGGTTACCCGCGAGCGTCCAAAGATTGATCGGCTGGCTTGTCCATGGCTCATAAAGCGATTTATTGACCCGGATGCTGCCATCTTCTTTGTGCCAGAAACAGAGGTTATTGCCAAAGCGCAGGAGTTGGATGCGATTCCGTTCGACATTCCCGGCGTAGAGTACACGCACTATGAGGACCGCTGTACGTTCGATTATTTTTTGCAGAAGCATCAATTAACGGAACCTGCCTTGCAGGTGATTGCTCCGATTGTGCGTGGCGCCGATACCGACGATCATACGTTATCGGCACAGGCTGCGGGCTTGTGGGCTATCTCAGCGGGGCTGGCTTTCAACATCCAGGATGATCAGCTGCTGCTGGAACAGGGCATGATACTGTACGATGCGCTTTATAGTTGGGCTAAGCATTTGCAGGCGGCAAAGCATACGCAAAGCCCCACAGAACGTCTGTTATTGCAGGTCCTTCATACGTACCTCAAGCCGACAGGCAAACGAAAGATACCTACGTGGGTAAGCGAATTGAAAGAGTTGATTCAAGACCAGATCGATACAAATCTAACCCTGAGTCTGACCGAGCTATCCGAAAGCCTGGCTGTCAATCCGGCCTACGTATCGCGTACATTTTCCCGCTATTTCGATGACCTGTCATTTGGGGAATACATTCGTAAGCTACGTATCGAGAAAGCACTTCAGTTATTGGAAACCACAACCTATAGCTTATCTGAAATTGCCTACCTGACCGGCTTCTCTGATCAGAGCCATTTTACGCGGATATTCAAAAAACTGGTTGGACAAAATCCGTCAGATTACCGAAAAAACGGGCGAAAAGGTAAAGCAGATACAAAAGGTTAAATCCGTTCTATTTCCCGTTTTTCGGTTGGCGTATTCTTGTGACAACTAAGAATATGTCACGTATGGATAGGGTTTATCACATTGTTTTAACGGAATTGAGCCTCTGGTCTGGCCGAAAGCGCGGATTTGTATTCATTTTTGTATTTATTTGGTTATCAGTAAATTGTAGTCAGGCGCTGGCGCAGACGCCCCCGAGTACACCACCTGTTTATCCTCGCACGGTTGGTTATTTAGGTATACTTCATCCCATCGTTACGTTTGATGAGCGAGGAAGTGAGACCAACTTTAATCAGTACTATGTAGTTGGCTTTCCGATTGGATTGAATGTTTGGAAAACGCAAAAGATTGGCTTCTCGGTTGAAATCGTTCCGCTTATCCGGGCCGAAAATGGCACCAGCCGAGTTGCCAACGTACTCTTTCATCCGGGGGTATTGGTTAATTTAGGACACGACTTTACGTTTGCAGGTCGGCTGGCGTTCGAAACCTCTGGCCGTTACGGTGTTACGCCTGTACTCAACAAGATCGTAAAGAAAGGACCGACCATCAGTTACTTTGTGGCCGTTCCTGTACCGGTTCGCTTTGGCAACGACCGGCCCACTTCGTTGTCGGTCGGGCTACAGTTTGGCATTGTTTTCTAAGCAACTTACCCTTATCAGACAAATCGATGAAACGACGGGATTTTATTCATACTACGGTTCTGGCTGGGACCATTCCGCTTTGTGGCGCCCCCATAGCCGGGACTTTGCCAATCGGTAAAACACCTGCCCTATCGGCAGACGAGCAGGAGGTTATTGCTACGGCACTGGGAAAAAAAGGGGCCTACAATGAAGCGCAGGCAACTTATTCGGTGCCCCTGCCACGTAACGATCTAAGTGTGACGGTTAAGGGTGAATCTATACCGATTCCGTTTGGTTTTGGTGGCTGGGTGGCCTTTAAAAAGACACTTGATGGCAAACAAACGGTGATGATGAGTGATACGGTCCTGCTGGAAGGCGAAGTCAATCCGCTGATTGATGCTACGCATGCAGCTGAGCTGGAAGTAGGGGCTATTCACAACCACTTTTTTTACGAACAGCCGCGTATTTTTTATATGCATGTGCATGGGATGGGCGATGTGGGTGAACTGGCCAAAAAGTATGCCCAGGCTATCCGTAACACCAAGCTGTTTCCGGCCAATCAAGCTCCGGCAAAGTCGGCTACAAACGCTCCGGCGGGTAACGAGCTTTTTGATCTATCAGCACTCGATGCGGTTGTCAAATACAAAGGTGTCGTCAATGGTCCAACGTACAAATACACTATCGGGCGCGACGATGTTCAGATTCTGGCGATGGGCGCTGAGATGACAGCAGCCATCGGGTTGAATTCCTGGGCATCGTTTGCTGGCAAACAGGAAGCCGCTCATATAGCTGGTGACATAGCTATGTTAGAAGGCGAGGTAAACCTTGTTATCAGGGCCTTACGTAGTCATAAACTGGAAGTTGTTGCTCTGCATCACCACATGCTGGGCGAACAACCGCGAACCGTTTTCCTGCACTATTACGGAGCTGGTCCGGCCACAGAATTAGCCAGGGGATTCCGGGCCGCCCTGGACCAGTTAGGAAAAGGCCAGTCGAATGGTCATCATTAATCCACGGGAAATGTCAGTAAAGTATGGAATCACCTATTCTGCCGTACACGAAAACCGATTTGGTACGTTACTTCCTTCGATTAGGGACAATCGGGTTTGGCGGTCCACCGGCTTTGGTCAGTGCTATGCATAGCGATCTGGTGATCGACCGTCGATGGATCACCGAAGAAGACTATCGGGAAGGTATGGCCTTAGCGCAGTTGGCACCGGGCCCTCTGGCGGCTCAACTTGCCATTTATCTGGGGTACGTTCACTATGGATTAGCAGGCGCTACACTGGCTGGGCTGGCGTTTGTACTGCCCTCGTTTATAATGGTGGTCGCACTGGGCTGGGCTTACATTCAATTTGGCGGGTTGCCCTGGATGCAGGCTATTTTTTACGGAATTGGGGCTGCTGTCATTGGCATTATCACAATCGGGACGTACAAACTGACAACCAAAACCATAGGTAAAGATCCGCTCGGATGGATGTTGTTCGGTCTGTCGGCCCTCGCGACAGCCGTTACCGAATCAGAACTGCTCTGGCTGGTGCTGTTGTCGGGCGGTATCTACTGGCTCGTTAAAACGCCCCCTCAATTTATCAGGCCGGGAGTAGGCCATAGTCTTGTTCCATTTATCGCACAACTACCGGCTCTCCCTACCGAATCCGTCTTGTGGAAGCTGGCCATCTTTTTTGCGAAAGCGGGTGCGTTTGTGTTTGGCAGCGGGCTGGCCATCGTTCCGTTTCTATACGGAGGGGTTGTAAAAGAATTTGGCTGGCTGACCGAACAACAGTTTTTAGACGCTGTAGCCGTGGCCATGATTACACCCGGCCCGGTTGTTATTACAGTTGCGTTCATCGGCTATCTGGTGGCCGGTTTGCCGGGCGCCTGTGTGGCGGCCTTAGCTACGTTTCTGCCCTGTTACCTGCTGACCGTGCTTCCGGCACCTTATTTCAAACGCTGGGGTAAACATCCGGGTGTCAAAGCCTTTGTCGATGGCGTTACGGTAGCGGCTGTGGGGGCTATTGCTGGGGCTGTAGTGGTTCTGGCCCGTCGGCAGTTGGTCGATATACCCGCCGTTTTGATTGCTGTAGCCTCTGTTGGATTGCTGTACAGGTTCAAAAAACTACCCGAGCTGAGCCTGATTGGCGCGGCTGCCGTGGTAGGCTTACTGCTGCGTTACGTTGGTTAACCCAATACGCTTTCACCCTTCTTACCACTACCATAAACATAAGGGCAACGCCGTTGAAGTTTCAACGGCATTGCCCTTATGTTTATTTGTATCTAGCTGATTTTAAGATGATAAGCGGACTAAACTCTTTAATCGTTTGCCTGAAGCTGACGGTAGCGATTGATGCCTATCTGCGAATTTTTCGTATGGATCGACGGCCGCTCTGGTAGCGTACGACCGATGGCCGATTCCGTTGACTGGTCAGCGGTATATTGATTTGCCGAAGCCAGCGCCAGTAACGTAGCGACTTCAGCATTCAGATGTTCTATTTGTTGTTGCAGCGAAATAAGCTGCTTTTCTACTGTATTCATTGTGTTGATGTTATTAGTGAAAACCACTCAGATTGTTTGTACTGAATGATTGGTTCTATCGATTAGTAGCTCGTATACTACCTCCAAATGGTGTTGACATTCGGGATAAACTTTCAAAAACCTGGGCATTCTGCCGGATAAAGCCAAGGACGAGCAAACGAGAAAAAGTACAAATACTAATCCACGTCGCCTTAGCTATATTTTTATGTTTAAGCGCGTGTGATAATTGCATAATTTAGTTAATTTGTTAATAATCAATAGTGGAGAGATAGAACTATCCACTTGTCTCTCCTAACTATATAACAGTAAACTACAATGGAATAGTTTATATTTATAAATATAGTACAAAAAGTGCCTCTGATTTTTCATCGAAAAGTCAAATTGTGCAAGCCTTTCTTCCGGAAGTAATAAAGCCCATAGGCACTAAAAACAGTATTGATGGGCAAGCCCTACGCTACAGACAGAAGTATGCGGGCTAAAACACCTGTATGGCCCGCGTTGTATTCAAAATCTTATACATTATCTTTGGACAATGCCGAAACGCTTGTCCTCCCTCATGAACTCTTCTGTTTTCAGACCCACAAAGCTGATTGCTTCTTTTACAGGCAAATACGCTTTTGCGCAAAAAGCAAGGGAACTGACTGGACTTTTGGGGCTGTGTTTGCTGACAGTCAGCTGCAACGTAACGGAGCCCGACAAGCATTACCGGATTGGGTTCTCGCAACGCACTGGTGCCGACAACTGGCGTAAAACCATGCTGGAGGATATGAACCGGGAACTTTCGTTTAATCCTGAAATTGACTTTCTGGTGAAAGATGCTGGTGGTCAAAGTGCCCGGCAGGTTGCTCAGATTCAAGAGCTTATCAATCAGAAAGTCGATTTGCTGATTGTGTCGCCAAATGCAGCTCTGCCCATTACGCCTATCGTTGAAAAAGCGTACCAGCAGGGTATCCCGGTCATCATTCTTGACCGCCGTACGGCCTCCGATCAATACACCGCCTATGTTGGCGCCGATAATGTTGATGTAGGCCGGACAGCGGGTATGTATACCAATACGCTCCTGAATGGCGTGGGCAACGTAGTGGAAATTGGCGAATCGCCGGGCTCTTCTGCCGACATCGACCGGCACCGGGGATTTGTTGAAGCTATTGGCCACCATCCGGGCATTAAGCTGATCAGGAAACTGGAAGGAGATTGGGACACCCACTCGTTTGCAGGTCGATTAACGGCGCTATTGAAGGCTCAGCCCGGTGTACAGCTTATTTTTGCGCAGAATGACCGTACGGCGCTCAAAGCCTATAAAGTTTGCCAGCAGGCAGGTGTAGAGCAGCGGGTGAAAGTCATTGGCGTTGACGGTCTGCCGGGGAAGAATGAAGGTATAGATCTTGTTGAGCGCGGTATATTGCGGGCTACGGTTCTGTACCCGACGGGCGGCAAAGAGGCTATCCGGGCGGCCATTGCCATTCTGCACAAGAAACCCTTTAAACGGGAGAACCGACTGCCTATAACGCTCATTGATTCGACGAACGTGCGGATCATGAAACTCCAGAACGAAAAAGTTATTGAGCAGCAAACTGATATCGAACGACAAAGCCAGCGCCTGGATGAGTTGAACCAAACGTATCTGTCGCAGAGAAATACGCTGTACCTGACCCTCGCCAGCCTGATCGTATCGCTTTTATTGGGCGGCTGGGCGTTGTACCTGTTTCGGACCAAGCAAACAGCTTACCAGACGCTCGAAATTCAGAATCAGGAAATACTGGATCAGAAAAATAAAATTGAGGCTGTATCGCAGCAGGCACGGTTGGCGACGGAAGAAAAATTACGTTTTTATTCCTACATATCGCACGAGTTCAATACGCCCCTTAGCCTGATTCTGACCCCAACGGAAGATTTACTGAGCAAGCGAAATGTAAGTACACATGACCTCCGAAGCAGTCTGTTGCTGGTGCAGAAAAACGCCTATCGGTTGTTGCGCCTGGTGGATCAGATGCTGGACCTGCGGAAAACCGATGCCGGAAAACAGCGACTGCGAACCGCCGAACAGGACCTGGTTGCGTTTGTGCAGGACATTGTTCAGGATTTTAAGCGTAAGGCCGAAAAGCAACGGATCGATCTGCAATTGATTACCAGCCTTTCCGACCAGCCGCTCTGGTTCGATGCCGAGAAACTCGACAAGGTGTTGTTCAATCTGCTTTCAAATGCGTTTAAATACACACCCAAAGGCGGCCTGATTCACGTCCGGCTCGACCGGCTCGACAAACAGGTACGTATCCGGGTGCAGGACAACGGGCAGGGGATGACACCTGACGAGCAGGATCATGCTTTTGATCTGTTCTACAGCGGAACCAAACCGTTTAATCTGGCGAAAGGGCTGGGGTTGGCTTTATCCATGGAATTTATACAGTTGCACCGGGGCGATATCAGCGTACAGTCGGAACCCAATAAAGGCACTACGTTTACCATCCTGCTGCCGCTGGGAAATGAGCATCTGGAGCCGGAAGAAATGGAGGGAACAACAAACCGGACGCTTTCAACGGGCTACCTGCCTGGTGCTGAACTGGAAGAAAATGATGAGACGCTGCCCCCGCTGACACTGCCTCCAAAACATGCCGGTACGCTGTTGGTTGTGGAGGATAACGACGAACTGCGGACATTCCTTACGGCCCGGCTCGGGGTGAATTCGATATCGTTGCCGAAGTCGACGGTTCAGCGGGCTGGGAGCGGGCAATCGAAATTATTCCGGATGTAATTATCAGCGATGTCATGATGCCGGGTCTGGACGGATTTCAGCTGACTCAGCGTATTAAAACCGATTTACGTACCTCGCACATCCCGGTGGTGCTGCTGACGGCCAAAGGGCAGATGGAAAACCAGATTGAAGGCACCCGCGCCGGTGCCGATGCTTACATCACAAAGCCGTTTAATACAACTTTTCTGGTCGAAACGCTACGCACCATGCTGGCGAACCGGCAGAAGTGGCAGCAGCGGTTTGCGTCTGATTTTTCGCCCCAGTCGGGTGGCAACCGGCAGGAGAAAAAATTCCTGAATGAACTAACGGCACTCATTGAGCAAAACCTGAATGATCCGGCCTTTGGCGTCGAGAAACTGAGCCGGGAAATGGGGCTGTCGCGGGTGCAGTTGTATCGTAAAGTTCAGGCTCTGCTGGATATGAACGTAATGGATTACCTGACCGACATCCGGCTCAAACGTGCCAAATACCTGCTGCGTGAAACCAACAAAACCATGGCCGAAATTGCTTTTGAAACGGGCTTTAACTCAGCGGCCTACTTTACCACCTTCTTCAAACAGCACACCAAGAAAACGCCGTCCGAATACCGCAAATCGCCGGTTGGTGCATAAATTATAGTAAGTTGGCGTCTTCGTGCTGGCTAATCTCACTAGTGTTCATTTTTTGTCATTCCGACGCAGGAGGGATGACAACACATCTGTATTTTTGAAAAAACGATCTACCATGAATAGATCGTTTTTATCCGTTCTAGCAATTCTCTTTTGCCTGACCGGAATTTGCCATCCAGCGCAAAACCAGCTTACGGGTACGGAAATTTCGTTTGGGGGCGACGTAATTGGGAATCTCTTCGTAAAAGCTGGAGCGCTGAGTTTAAACAGCGCCTGCTAAACATCAGTTATTTATTTCAATACGTTACTGTCTTCGGCGGTTTTGAGGTATTCCTGCACATCGTCAGCTAGCAGCAAGCGTTTTTTGACCAGTTCGTCGACCGCTTTTTTGACCGCTGTCACGTAGCCTTCATGCGTATGGTAGCGTTCCTCCAGGGATAAGCGAGGGTCGTTTGCGGCAAGACGTTCGGCTTTTGTGCTTCTGAACGGTACGTATTGACCAGCGCCTTCACAGCCTTCATTTTCGCCGTAAGCCGCCTGACGTAATGCCCAACCCGTTGTGGTAGCTGTTGGAACGGCTACGTTCGGTAAACGAATGCCTGCCACTTCATTGCCATCCGCATCAACTTTGGAAACGAAGTTCACGTAAACGGGCCGCTCGGAGGTTGCTGGTGGATAGCTAGTCAGGATACCCTGGGCGGAGGATGGGCCGAAATCAAGCTGGTAGCGCGTTGTGATAAGACCCGTGTACGTAACGCCGGGAATGGTTGGCCAGCCCAGTGCTGCCTGCGGAACAATGCCCGTTTGAGAACCGGGTTGTGGTGAGGCCATTACAGCCGTTTTGTCCGATTTTCGGGGTACAGTACTTTTGGGTGGTTCTATGCTCTTCGTAACCCAGTCATCCAGCGCCACAAAGAGGGCACGTAACAGCGGATCGGCATTGGTTGGATTTTGAAATTGCTGACACATCCCGCGGGAACCGGCATTACCTGTGCCATGCTGCGCCCCCGATACCAGAAAGAACCGAACATTTTCAGGATCAGGCAAATCGTTTCCTTTCAAGTCAGTATGTACTAACGAAGCCGCCTTAACCCAATACTCATTGGCCGAATTAATCTCGAAAACTTTAGGGCAAGTATTTGTAGCTGAACAGGCGGCAATGCGCCCGGTAGTTTTTCCGGAATAGGGATCAGTGAGCACGGGGTAGGCGAAGGGAAACAGGGCTTCCGGGTACAGGTGGTTTTGCCGGTTTCGTTCGGTTCGGGATGGCTGGGCAAAGCGCACGTTCAGACCAATGCCGCTGCCTCCACCCAGCCAGTTTTCAATGCCGTCGAGAACGCGTTTCCCTTTCTCATCGGCGTTGAAGCCAAGCGTCTGAAAATCATTGATATAGCGAGCAGGTTGTGAAACAGAAAATGAGAATGTGAACTTAACATCGTTTGCCAGTGGGTTCGGATGAAAAAAATCATCGACGGTAGCGTAGCGCAGAAAGGAAACAAAATCGCGTGTAGCAGCAAAACCAATACCAGCGACGATCGGGTCGCGGGCGGTATAACTGAACTCATAAATGGCGCTCTGCCGAAACGGGGTTCCAGCCGGAAGTAGTCGAATCGTTCGGTCGGATACATATTCCCACCCCTCCGCCGGAATCGTTGTAGGCGAATCCTGTAGTCGATCGCGTACTGTGAGGATTGCCTGTGCCTTGTTCGACGTAGCGGCAGGGTAGGCCAGCGCGTGACTCACCGACGTGGCGCTATCGTACACGATGTATTCGTAGGAGGGGCCAGTAACAGACGAACCATCCGGATTTTTAGCGATCGGTACATTGATGGTCAGATTGTTGTTGGCTGGCGAAGCTGATGGGTCCCAGCCGTTCCAGACGATGGTGTACCCCTGATTCATCAAGAAGCCAAAGCCGGCATCTGCGGCTGTCGTGGGATCGTTTCCGCCACTGGTTTTGTTGAATCCGCCGAAAAGTTTTCCACCCCGGTTATTGACTTCCAGAAAAAGCTTATGATTTCCCCTGCTCAGATCAAGGGGTTTGAGGATGTAAATGTCCATCGAGTACTCAACCATACCTCTGGCATTGCGTGGAGCCAGCTTAATATCGGTCAGGACAGCATTTTGCGGATTGTCCGGATCGAGTTCACCATAGGCCTTACCCCGAAGCTTTTCGTATGCACCAACACGCCCGAATACCTTTCCCTCGAACGTTGGCGATTGCGTACTGGTAATCTCGATACGAACGATACGTGCCTGCACTAATGGCCTGACAAACAGAACTAGTATAGACAGAACAGAGATAAGTCTATTCATGAGGCTTCTTTTCGGTAAAAAACCGTTTTCTGGCCTGACCTACTCTCATGACGCTAAATTGACACGACCTGTTTGTTACGCTGCCCGAATTTGTACTGGCTGTCGTAGGCCAAGCCAAGACCCACGCTCGACAGTTTATTTTCATCGGCAACGGCTGCGTTGGGAAAGAGCTGTTTAAACGCGGTTTGTACGGAATGGACTTCCGTTGATCCGCCTGTCAGAATAACCAGATCGATAGCTTCTTTTTTTACCCCTGCCTCCAGGAGGCATTGCCTGGCGGAAGCCGCTATTTTTTCGACATCCTCCTGAATTGCCGTTTCAAAAAGCGCCCGTTCGACGGGTATGAAAAAGCCTTCCTCAATAAAATCAAGCCTCGTTTTGTGTTCGTTCTGAGCCGACAGAGCAATTTTTGTTTCTTCGGCAGCAGCCAGCAACGTGTGTCCGGTTTCGTTTTCCAGTACGTTCAACAACCGGCCATACCGCTTCCGGTCGTGCGACTGATGAAGCAACTGCCGGACCTGCATAAGTATCTTGGGCGTGTACAAAAAGTTGACCTTGCTCCATTCTGCCAGGTCAACATAGGGTTTCAACGGAACCTCCAGATTTTTAGGGCCGTACGTACTGCGAAAGCCAAGTTCCGGCATGATAGCCGCCAGACTTAATTCCTTATCGAAATCATTTCCGCCAACCCGAATCCCCGTATTCGCCAGGATATCCGATGAACGGTCTGGTTTATGAATGTATTTGCTCGATAATTTAATGACGGTAAAATCGGAGGTTCCCCCGCCCAAATCAGCTACAATTGCCAGTTTTTCGCCAGTCAACTGAGCCTCATGCGCAAAAGCAGCCGCAATCGGTTCAAACTGAAAGGCGATGTGTTTGAAGCCGATTCGTTGCGCAATTGCCTGTAATTCAGCCTGCGCGCGCGTATCAGCATCCGGGTCATTGTCGACAAAATGAACGGGCCTCCCCATCACCACATGCTCAATTTCCTGACCCGCTACGGCATCCGCTTTATCCTTGATGTGTTTTAAAAAAGAGGTGATGATGGTGGCAAAGTTCATCGAAGCGCCGTTGACCAGCGTCCCCTGCTTCATGAGCGACGTACCCAGCACCCGCTTCAGGCTCCGCATAAACCGGCCTTCCTCCCGATCAAAGAACATATTGACAGCCGTACGCCCGTAAAAAGGTTTGTTATCAATGCGTCGGAAAAAAATGGCGCTGGGAATCGTAATATGGGTGTTTTCAACCGGCACCAGGCTGATTGTACCGTCGTTTGCAATGGCTATGCTTGAGTTGGATGTGCCAAAGTCGATACCACAAGAAATTGCTGTCATCCCTGTTTGTCTTATGATCAAATGCCTATGGTTCTTTACGATCGGTAGACAGAGTCAGAAGCGCGATTTATAAAGAAAAGGGCGCAAATTTAACCCAAACGCGGTAATCTAAAGCATAAGGCCGTAGATTATCGCGTCTGTAGTTAGCTTATGGTAAAATAGGCGGGAAGCTCGTTTATAGTTTTTGAAAAACAACGATGCCATTATGTCCCCCAAAACCAAACGTATTGCTCATGGTTGTACGGACATTGGCAGAAATAGCCTCACCCGTCACGATACGTAGATTTTGCGGAATGGCCGGGTCCAGTTCGGTCGTGTTAATGGTGGGTGGAATCACATTATCGCGCATGGCCAGCAGGCAGATTATGGCCTCAATGGCCCCCGCAGCGCCCATTAAATGTCCCGTTATTGACTTCGTCGCGCTGATGTGCAGCTTCGTATTCGCGTTACCTGTCAGTCGGAGAACGGCCTTGATTTCGGATAAATCGCCTACCGGTGTCGACGTAGCGTGCGGATTCAGGTAGTCAACATCGGCAATCGTTAGGTTAGCTTCAGTAAGCGCCAATTGCATCGCTTTAGCGGCTCCTAACCCCTCCGGATGCGTAGCGGTCATGTGATACGCGTCGGCCGTCATGGCAGCACCGGTAATTTCGCCATAGATGGTTGCCCCGCGTTTGACAGCATGTTCGTATTCTTCCAGTACCAGTGCACCAGCGCCTTCGCCCATAACAAATCCATCCCGCTGCACATCGAAAGGTCGCGAAGCCGACGTGGGGTCTTCGTTACGTGTCGACATGGCCTTCATGGCACTGAACCCACCAAAGGAAGCTGGCGTAATAGGAGCTTCGGAACCGCCAGTGACAATAATTTTGGCTTTTCCAAGCCGGATGTACGTAAAAGCGTCCATAATGGCCGTGTTCGACGTAGCACAGGCCGAAACCGTGGTATAATTTATGCCCATGTAGCCGTGCCGGATCGAGATCATACCCGATGCCATGTTCACAATCAGTTTCGGAACAAAAAATGGACTGAATCGGGGCTGGCCGTTCCCCCGCGCATATTCCGTAACCTGCTCTTCAAAAACATCCATGCCGCCCTGCCCGGACCCCCAGATGACGCCCACATCGAAGGGGTCCATGCTGGCAAAATCGAATCCAGAGTCTTGGATGGCCTGATCGGAAGCAATCAGGGCGTACTGCGTAAACAGATCGGTTCGTTTTATATCGGCATGGCTTAAGGAGCCAGCCGGATTGAACTGTTTGAGTTCGGAGGCAAATTGCGTCCTGAACAGCGATGCGTCGAAATGAGTAATCGGGGCAACCCCGCTACGTCCGGCAACAATATTCTGCCAGAACGTCGGAATTGTATCGCCGACGGGAGTCAGGGCGCCAATACCTGTAATAACAACTCGGTGTAACATTCTATTTGAGTCTACAGATAGCCGGAATCGAATCATAAACTACAGCTCCGGCATCTACCAGGAAAAAATCACCGCAAAGATAGGAAAATAAAATACCAAATGGTATATTTGTTGTATGAAAAGCGATTTGTCCAAAGCCGAGCGAACACGCCAGTATATTATTGAAACAACGGCGGGTATATTCAACACAAAAGGATATGCCGGAACGTCGTTATCTGATCTGACCGAAGCCACTGGGCTAACCAAAGGAAGTATTTATGGAAATTTCGGCGGAAAGGAGGAAGTAGCCCTGGCCTGTTTCGACTATAATCTATCCCGAATAAATCAGACCGTTGAGCAGCGGCTGGCTCAGGAAACTACGTTTCAGCAAAAGCTGCTGGTGTACGCCAAAATCTATCACAGTTTCTCAGGTATGCCTTTTCCGGAGGGCGGCTGTCCCATTCTGAACACAGCAATCGATGCCGACGACACGAACAATTTGCTAAAAGACAAAGCGGCCAAAGCAATTCTGGCCTGGAAAAAACGACTCATTGACCTGATCCGTAGTGGCGTTGAAGCAGGTGAGTTCAAAACCGACGTAATGCCCGAACAGATGGCTCTGTCGATGATCGCCCTGATAGAAGGGGGAATCATGATTGCGAAAGTGACCAATAATCTAGCTAGTCTGGCAAAAGTGCTGAAGACAGTCGAACTCCTGATTGCGCAAATTAAAGTTTAAAAAATTTGAACTAAAAAATACCGATCGGTATTTTAATACTACATTGATTATACGATACAATCACTATGAAAACGACTCAGAATACAGTATTGATTACGGGAGGGAGCGCCGGTATTGGCTTTGAAATTGCAAAACTGTTCGATCAGAACGGGAATCACGTTATTATCACGGGCCGGGACGAAACCCGCTTACAGAAGGCTGCTGCTCAACTCCGGAACGTAACGGCTATTGTGAGTGATGTTACCAATGAAACGGACGTAAACCAATTAGTAGACAGGCTCTATGCTGAGTTTCCGACATTGAATATTGTAATCAATAATGCCGGTAGAGCCCACGTGTATCAACTGGCATCGCAGGCCAATGCATTTGAAAAGGCTGGTGATGAAATGCTCACAAATTACCTGTCGACCATCCGGCTTACCGAAAAACTGGTTGATCTGCTGAACAGGCAGGATGAAGCGGCCATCGTCAACGTATCGTCGATCGTGGCTTTTGCCCCCAACCATCGTTTGGCTACGTACGGGGCCAGTAAGGCGGCCTTACATTCCTACACGCAATCGTTGCGCATTACGCTGGAACGTTCTTCCAATACGAAAGTTTTTGAACTCATGCCCCCATTGGTCGATACCGAATTTTCGCAGGAAATAGGCGGGCACAATGGCATTGCTCCCTCAGTGGTAGCGCAGGATTTGCTTAACGCACTCGAAAATAACGAGTACGAAATCCATGTCGGCAACACAGCCCGTATTTATGAGTTGTCGCTGTCGTCACCTGCTGATGCCCTGGCTGCTATGAATGCCTGAAAAATAGCCGGTTAACGTAGCCCCTCGAAAGTTTCCATCCAGAGGGTTACGTTAACCGGCAACTCAACTCAGCTTGTGCGGGTCAGAGGCAGGCGAATGATAAACTCAGAAAATTCGCCCGGTTGTGTGTTGACGGTTAACGTACCGGAATGCCCTTTCGTAATAATATCGTAGCTCAACGACAAGCCCAGGCCCGTACCCTGACCCGTTGGTTTGGTTGTAAAGAAGGGCTGGAAAATCTTGTCCAAAACCGTTTGCGGAATCCCCGTACCATTATCCCGAACGCAGATTTCCACCTGACCGGCCTGGTGCCGCGTACTTACCTGAACCGTCGGATGGTAATCGGCAACCCCCGCCTGTTGTTTCTGCCGAACCGCATAAAACGCATTGTTGAACAAATTCAGCAACACCCGACCTATTTCCTGGGACACTACCTCCACTTTCACAGGCGCCGTATCGAATTGAGTGGTCAGGTCGATGGTCAGCTCCTTGTCTTTGGACCTGAAACCATGGTACGCCAGTCGCAGGTATTCGTCGGTGAGCGTATTGAGGTCGGTGAGTTGTTTTTTGCCGGTATGGTTTCGGGAGTGTTCCAGCATGCTTTTTACGATACTGGAAGCCCGCTTACCGTGGTGATTGATCTTCTCCAGATTGCCGGTAAGATCGCCCAGGATTTCTTCTTCCAGCTCTTCATCACGTTCCGCTTTCTTACGTTCCGCCTGAATTTCGGATAATAACTCGGTCGAGACTTCCGAAAAGTTATTGACAAAATTCAGTGGGTTCTGAATCTCATGGGCTATCCCCGCCGTCAATTCACCCAGAGAGGCCATCTTCTCCGACTGGATAAGCTGCGTCTGGGTATTCCGAAGTTTGGCCAGGGTTTGTTCGAGTTCTTCTTTCTGCTGTTCAAGCAGTACGTTGGCTTTCTGCTTGGTGCGATACGCATAAAAGCTGACGGCCGCTAATATCAGCATCAATCCCATACCCGCGCCAAGGGCCAGCTGCCTGCTCTGGGCCAAGGCATTCTGCTGCTGATGCTCTGCCTGAGCGAGCTGCTGCTTCTTGTTGAATTCGTAAGTCATCGAAAGCTCGGTGGCTTTGCGAACATTCTCTTTACTCCGGACCGAATCTGAAATGGCAGATGCCCGTTTGTAGGCCGCTAATGCCCGGCGATAATCGCCCGTCTTTTCGTAGGATGTCGACAGTTCGCCGTAGATTTCCCCCGTCTGCGAATCATAGATGTCGGCATCTTTCAATACGTCAAAACTCTTTTCGTAGTAGGGGATAGCGGCAGCGTACTTATCCTGCTTTTTCAGGATTGTCCCCATGGCTGCGTAGGCCTGGTGGATGTTCAGCGGTTGTCCGGTGGCTTGGGCAATGGCCATCGCCTGCTTGTTGAGGGCTTCGGCTTCCGCAAATTTTTTCTGTTCTGCCAGATTGGTAGCCGCTTTGGATAAACTCGTTGCCTGAATGGCTTCGTCGCCCGTTTCTTTGCCTAAAGCGGCTGCTTTTATGGCCATCTCATAGGCTTTCTGGGGCGCTTTCAACTGGTTATAGATGTCGACCAGGTTGGTGTACGCGTATAGCTCTACGTTTTTTATCCCCACCAGATTCGACAGCTTTATGGCTTGCTTATACCGTTTTTCGGCCCCTTTCATATCGCCCATCAGTTTGTAGCTGTTCGCCATATTGACCTGACAGTACGCCTGAGTAACGTAGTCTTTCTGCGATTCGGCCATCGTCAACGCTTTTTGCTGAAAGTGCAGCGCCTGTGGCCGATTCGATAACATATCATACGAAATGCCGATGTTCAGGTAGATGGTAGCTAAGTCCGATTTATTGGTGGTATGCTCCGCCAGAGACATGCCTTTCTCAAAGAAAGCTATCGCACTATCGTATTTGCTCTGCATGCCATACATCGAGCCATACGTATTATATACCTTGATCAAATCAAGCGTATCATTCAGCGTGGTATAGATCGACTTGGCCGTTTTCAGGTTTGTTTTGGCGGCCGTATAATTCCCTTTAAAACTATAGCTATAAGCCAGCCGTATTCGGGTCAATCCTTCGCCCTTGCTGTATTTGATTCGTTTCGCCGATTCAACGGTTCGGAGCCCTAAGCGTATGGCCGAATCGATATTTATTTGCCCCAGTAAACCAATCTTTTTGTTAATGAGGTTTATCCGTCCGGTATCGGTAGTTGCTTTGCGGATGAGTTGATCTAAACTATCTAGTTTTGGGTTCTGAGCCTGTGCAATGGCTATATCGAAAAGAAGAAGGATAATGAGTGATAAGTAATTCATGCTGGATTAAAGGAAAGAGGAAGTAACGGTAATCGAAAACTTTACTGTGTCAAGATACTACAGGATGCGGACTTAAACGTTTTAGTTATCAATTACTTATTTAAAAGACACCGCCCTGATTTTCTATCTATGCCACCTTCCGTTCCTGTTTATAAACTTCAGTCGTTTCCCCGTCATGAGCCCGATGCGCTGTTCTATATGACGCGGCTGGAAAAGCTGGTGCAGGAGTTTAAAGGCATCGACAAGCCCCATTCACATACGTTTTATCTGGTCATGTGGCTGGTACAGGGGAGTGGTACGCACACCATCGACTTCCGGACGTATACCATAGGACCTCATCAGCTTTATTTTCTGACACCCGGCCAGGTTCACAGCTGGGAGTTGTCGCCCGATAGCCGGGGGTATAATCTGTTTATCGATGCCAATTTTTTTCGGGGGCGTTTCGGGAACCGGCTACAGCAGTATTATTTTTTTCATTCACACCAGCATCGGCCTTTACTGGAAGTAACGGATCAGCAACCTCTATTTAGCGATTTGTTTACGTATGCCTACGACGAGTATGAACATCGGCGGCCGAACCGCGCGGATGTATTTCTGTCGTTTGTACATATCCTGCTCGAAACTGCCAACCGGCTTTATAATCAGCAATGGGTGGGTGCCGATTCGCATTTCTACGGCCGAATCCGTCAGTACGAAGAACTTATTGAAGCGCAGTTTCTGACAGCTCGCGAGGTGAGTGTTTATGCCGACCAGATGAACCTGACGCCGAATCATCTCAACCACATCTGCAAGCAGGTATTGGGGAAAACAGCCAGCCAATTGCTGTATGAACGTATCGTTATTGAAGCGCAGCGGCTGTTGACCCATACGGCCCAGTCTATCAAGGAAATTGGGTTTCAGCTGGGGTTCGACGATCCGTCTTACTTTGTTCGTTTTTTCAGGAAACATACCGGACAGACTCCCGCTACCTTTCGGCAGTCATTGGTGGCAAATCATTGATATGTACCATACGTACCGTGTTCTGTTGTTCTTCGGAATCAATCAGTCGGTTACTTTTGTAACGTAAAAACTGCCTGAGCAGCAGATTCATCTGAGGTGACTTTGCCTCAATCTTTGCTCCCTAGCCATGTCCACCGATAGTCGTTTTTATAGCATAGTTAACAATAAATGTCCCCGTTGTCATCAGGGTAATTTTTTTGTCAGCAACAGTGCCTT
Source organism: Spirosoma sp. KNUC1025 (assembly GCF_045160025.1). Taxonomy (GTDB): domain Bacteria; phylum Bacteroidota; class Bacteroidia; order Cytophagales; family Spirosomataceae; genus Spirosoma. The sequence goes on along the minus strand of NZ_CP087139.1, from coordinate 5,991,980 downwards.
TAGCAAAGACTTTGACAAAATGCATGAGCATTGCCCCCATTGTGGCGAGAATTTTATGCCTGAACCCGGTTTCTACTGGGCATCGATGTTTGTCAGCTATGCGCTTTATACCATTTATATTCTGATCACGTTTTTCATTTTCGTGCAGGGGCTACAGATCGATCTGGACTATTACCTGATCGGGCTGGTGCCAACGCTCATTCTGCTGACTCCTTATTTCTTCCGTATGGCCCGCCGTACGTGGCTGACGCTGTTTATTGAGCCAAGGCCACAGGTGAAGAAAATATAAACCTGACCTGAAATTACCCGTGTAGCCGGTTGCCGTAGACATGACCTGTTTTAAGCAGGGTCGTACCTATGTCAATTGGCTATACTGCGAGCGTTACCTTTGGCCCTTCATTGATTTTAACAAATTACTCTATGCAGGTTAAAGTAGCGGTTGTTCAGGCTGCCTCTGTTTTTTTTGATCTTCAAAAAACGCTTGATAAGCTTGAATCGCTGGTCATTGAGTCGGCGCAGAAAGGGTGCCAGTTTGTGTTGTTTCCGGAATCGTTCATTCCCGGATATCCCCGAAAATTTACCTTCGGCGCGTCGGTTGGTTTACGGACCGACGCCGGACGCGAACTGTACAAAACGTACTGGCAAAATAGTTTACAACTGCCTAGCCCGGAATTGACCCAAATCGAACGGATTGCCCGTGAAAATAATGTCTTTCTCGTCGTTGGTGTCACCGAGCGCGATGCCTTGAACGGAAGTTTGTACTGCTCGCTAATCTACGTATCACCAACGCAAGGCTATCTGGGCAAGCACCAGAAAATCAAGCCGACGGGTGTCGAGCGTTTAATCTGGGCTGAGGGTACGGGTAAAGATTCGCTATGTGTATTCGACACCGAAATTGGTCGCATGGGTGGACTAATCTGCTGGGAAAATTACATGCCATTAGCTCGTATGGCAATTTATAAACAAGCGCCCCAATTCTATCTGGCTCCCACCGCCGACGCTCGCCCAACCTGGCCCGCTACGCTCCAGCACATTGCCTGCGAAGCCCGTTGCTACGTACTGGGCTGCAACCAGTTTTTCCTGCGGAGCGATTACTCCGAAGCGTATCAGGAATTTCTGGATGCAGACGACTTGGTTCTGTGCCGGGGTGGTAGCGCCATTGTATCACCACAGGGTGAGTTTGTAGCCGGGCCTCTCTGGGATGAGGAAGGGATACTGGTCGCTGATCTGGACCTGGACGAAGTGCTGAAAAATAAGCTCGATTTTGACGTAATCGGGCACTACACGCGCCCGGATTTATTTGATTTCAAGGTTACTACATTTTAATCGTATTTTGTGTAGCTCTCTCTGTGGTGGCAGGTTTGGGAACCTGCCACCACAGAGAGAGCTACACATTCGTTTACCGTCCGGATAAAGGTTTTACAATTCCTTTACAAGGTTTTACAGGTCTTTACTAGGCTTCGTATCGGGTCATGATAGATTTGCTATTGTATCAATCAACCAGCAATCATCATGAAAAACGTACGCTCTTTTGTTATCCTCTTTTTCGGCTGTGTCCTGTCGAATCTGTGTTTGGGACAGAAGCCATTCTCTGCCTGCTCGGCGGCTTTCCTGGGAAATAAAATGATTGTGAATGAATACACGACTAAAGGCAAATGCAGCGTAGCGGCCACGGCTACTGGCAAGCTTACTGTTAATACTGTCGAACTGTCGCCCACAAAAAGTAAAGCTGTTGATCCAGTCGCTTTTAAGGTGGCCATTCGGGATAAGGATACCCATACCCTGACGATGTATTCGAACAAAGATGTGAAGCAGGTAAACGTTCAGAACGTACTGGCCAAATGCCGCAAAGGCGATTACATTGTGCTACTTACGACGAATAATCAGTACGCGTTGCCGCATAATGAAATTCTGGTCCGTTAATTCATTCGTTCTGTTTATCTTTCATTTCCCATGAACAAGCACATATTCATTCTACCGGTTGCTGCCTTCGTAGCACTTTTGGCTCCTCAGATCGATCCAGCTAACGTAGTGCAGGTAGCGAAGATACATCAACAGAACGAAGCGGATGAGCAGCCGCTTTTTCTTTCTAATCCGTTGACTTTGAACGGTAAAACGCTCGATCATGCTACGTTCTCGATTATTAGTCAGGGCAAACTGGCCGTAGTAGCCGGTAATCCTGAAACGGAAGAAGCCACTAAAATCCCATTCCGAATCTATATCAGACGGGGAAGTACGGTTCTTCAGGAAGGTGCTTCCGGAGAGGTATATGACGTTGACATTGCTTCCGTGCTGGCCTTTGCTCAACTCGGAGATGAACTGGTGATTGATCCCGTGCGGGAAACCGATGAGCCAGCCCGGCGCGTTCTGAAGGTGAAAGTGCTCAACCTCAACTGGCTTTTCCGTAACTGGGTTTCGCCAGGATGCTAATTATTTGGTAGATTTAAATTCTTGGGGTGGTGGATGACCATCTGCCTGCCCCAGGAATCAGTTAAAGCTCATTCTGACTGATTTAATCAGAGTAAACGAAAAGAAGTATGGGCAAATCAGCAGGGATATTTGGAATTACAGCCCTTGTGTTGACGGCATTGCTATTTACGCAGTCTGCCTGGTTAACGCCCACTCAGGCTACGGATGAAAAGGCATTTTTTGCGAAAAAAGTAAACCTGGCCCTCCGTCGAACCGCGCACCATTTGCTACGTAAAGCCGGCGATGATACGTCCCGAATCCGTCCTGTCAGGCAAGTGGATGCTCATACGTTCGCTGTGCAAATGGAGCGCTCATTTGATTACAGCCAATTGCCTGCCTTACTTCAGGAGTCGTTACGTTTACACAAAATCACTACGAACTACGATGTTGCCGTGCTGGACTGCGCTCGTGGTGAATTGCTGCTGGGATACAATTTGCGGGACTTCACAGAAAAAAACGAAGTGCCCTGCGGTGGTCGTAAACAGGCAGAGGGTTGTTATAATTTACAGGTGACCTTCACTCCGACCGAACGAGAGCCGCAACTATCGACAATAAACTGGGTGCTGATTTTTGGCCTTTTACTGACTGGAGTCGGGTACATTGTCGGCAGAAAATTGGTAGTACAAAACAAGCCATCTTCTACGAACGGAGTGGAACAAAAAGAATCCAGGCTGATTCCATTCGGACAATCGAGCCTGGATATGTCTACGCAAACCTTACAGTCGGGTTCCAGTCGCCATAGCCTGACTTACCGGGAAGCCAAGCTGCTTCGGTTTTTAGCTGGCCATCCGAACCAGGTAATTGAACGGGACCTTATCCTCAAATCCGTTTGGGAAGACGAGGGCATCATTGTGGGCCGGAGCGTCGACGTGTTTGTGTCGCGCCTGCGTAAATTGCTTCAGGATGACCCAACTATTCGGATCGTAGCCGTACATGGCGTAGGCTATCGACTGGAGATTCAATGACTGGGTGGCATAGGCGCCGGTACCACATTGGCAACGGGCTTTGTTGATTTCAGATAAGCGAAAATAGCCTTTACGTCCTCATCCTTTATGGTACGGTAATTTGTCCAGGGCATCGGTGGCAACAGCATCCGGTTGCTGGCCAGCCCTTTCGATTTCCCCTGTTTCAGCGCCATTTTAAACTGCTCTTCCGACCAGTTACCAATACCCGTTGCGTCGGAGGTGAGATTGGCGGCAAACGAGACGCCCCACGGACCGACGGCGGCCGTATTGTCGCCATTGAACAACACCCAATCTTTTTGTGCGGCCGGATTAAGGGCCGGTAAAGGCCGTCCAGCGGGGTAGCCTGATAATACTTTATCCGGAACCACTTGAGGGCCATTTGGCCCCATCGTTTTGGGCGAGTGGCAGTCGTTGCAGCCCATAATACCCACTAGGTATTCGCCTTGTTTGATTAAAGCCTGATTCTGTTTGACATTAATTTTCTTTGTTGGGGGTGTGGATGGCGGAGCCGAGAATCCAGCCAGGAATAGGGTACAGCTTAACGTAGCGAATGCAATAAATGATTGAGTTTTCATGAGGTAGATTTAGGTGTAAAGTGCTACTAAAAGTAGGTTGTTTTGTTCCTCTACTTGTCTGTAAATAAAGGAATTATGCCAGAGGTGGCGAAGTGATTATACGGCGGGTTACGAGCTGCTATCGCAAGCGGCCTGTGCGGCCATTGGATTTTGGTAAGCTGGTAAGCTCCGAGCGGTTGATAAAAGCGTGATTTCCATCAGACGTGATGAAACAAAATCAAAAATGAACGTAACATTTTCTAACTATAGATCAAATGCTTTTCGGGTAAAGTGCTGATTTCTAGCGATATAAACAATGTGCTTTATTTGAAACTATTTGAACAAATACCAATAACCCACGCAATCGGTATGCTGTAAGTTTGACTCATGAATCGCACTAAACCCGATTCATATTGGCAACCTATGATGAGTCAGAAACAGCGTATTTTCTTTTGGTCCATTACGGCCGCTCTGGGTGGTTTTCTCTTTGGCTTCGATACCGCCGTCATTTCTGGTGTAGAGCAATCCCTTCAATCGTTATGGCAGCTGAATGTGTGGGAGCACGGCCTGACGGTTTCCATTGCGCTCATTGGCACAGTGCTTGGTTCGATGTCGGGAGGAATTCCGGCGGAGCGGTTGGGCCGAAAGAAAACGCTGTTCTGGATTGCCATTCTTTATTTAGCTGCGTCCATCGGAACGGCAATAGCGCCTAACTGGGGTATCTTCCTGATCTTCCGGTTTTTGGGCGGGTTAGGCGTAGGCGCATCCTCAGTAGCAGCCCCCATGTACATTACCGAAATTTCGCCTGCCAAATCGCGTGGAAAACTGGTCGGCCTGTTTCAGTTCAATGTCGTGTTCGGGATTTTGATTGCCTATCTGTCGAATTTCCTGCTGGCGGATGTTGGAGCGGAACCCTGGCGGTGGATGCTGGGTGTACAGGCGATCCCTTCGCTGATTTTCCTGATTGCAGTTCTGAATATTCCCGAAAGCCCACGCTGGCTGCTGCTCAAAAAAGGGAAGGTTGCCGAAGCTCGCGACGTACTCGACATGATCGATCCAGAAACGGCCGAGCGAACATTGGTGGCTATTCAGGAGAGTAACCACCATACAAAAGCATCGACTCAGTTGTTTACCGCAACGCACAAAACGCCGATTATGCTGGCCGTACTGTTTGCCGTGTTTAACCAGGTGTCGGGCATCAACGCCATCATTTATTATGCCCCCCGCATTTTCGAAATGACTGGCCTGGGCAAAAGCTCGTCGCTGCTTTCGTCGGCGGGTATTGGCTTGATCAACCTCGTCTTTACGCTGATTTCGATGAACCTGATTGATCGCTACGGCCGTCGGACGCTCATGAAAATTGGCTCTGTGGGACTGATCGTTACGTTGGCGCTGGTAGCCCGGGCTTTCTACGTGCAGGATTTCAACGGCATGACCGTACCGTTTCTGCTATTTGGCTACATCGCTTTTTTCGGTTTCTCGCAGGGAGCCGTTATCTGGGTCTTCATTTCCGAAATTTTTCCGAATGAAGTGCGGGCCAGCGGACAGGCGCTTGGCAGCTTTACCCACTGGCTCATGGCAGCCATCATTACGTTTACCTTTCCGTATCTGGCCGAGCACTTCGGCGGAGGCAATACCTTCCTCTTTTTTACGATCATGATGGTACTGCAACTGTTGTTTGTGCTGCGGCTAATGCCCGAAACCAAAGGCACAAGTCTGGAGCAGATCGAACGTACTGTATTTGCTCATTAGTCATTGGTCACTGGGGAATGAATAACGTAACCAATGACTCTATGACCAATGACAGCGCAGCGAAATGACCAATGCCTAATGACGCGAAGCCAATGACAGCGCAGCGCAATAACTACTGACAAATTTTTACTCCTCATGACACCAACTATCACCTGTTTCGGCGAAATACTCTGGGACGTACTGCCAACCAGCAAACAACCCGGTGGCGCCCCTATGAACGTAGCGGCTGACCTGCGCAATTTTGGGGTGAATGCCCAGATGATCAGCCGCGTCGGGAGCGACGATCTGGGCCGCGAATTACTCCAGTTTCTGGAGCAAAAAGGCTTACCGCTCGATCTGGTTCAGATCGGACAGACGCATCTGACGGGCGTAGCCAAAGCCAACATCTCAGATACCAATGAGGTAACCTACAAGATCGTGCAGCCCGTTGCCTGGGATTACATCCACCTGGAGCCAAATCTGATCGACGCTGTGCAGAAAAGTGACCTGTTTGTATATGGTAGTCTGGCCGCACGCAGCCCGCTCACACACGAAACCCTGCTGGCTCTGCTGGCTGTTGCCCCCGTAAAGTATTTGACGTAAACCTTCGGGCTCCTCATTACGAACGCGAGACGGTCGAGCAACTGCTGCACCAGGCCGACATTGCCAAGCTCAACGAGCATGAACTGGTCGAACTATCGGGCTGGTACGGATACGAAACGGATCTGACACAGGCTATGCAGCAGCTCCGCGAACGCTATAACCTGGAAACGCTATGCGTAACGCTGGGTGAAAAAGGGGCGGCTCTGCTGGACAACAGCGGTTTCGTACAACAGGATGGCTTCCCGGTCGAAGTGGAAGATACCATTGGCAGTGGTGATGCGTTTCTGGCCGCTTTCCTTTACAAAACCCTACAGAACGAAACCCCGCAAAAGACTCTGGAATTTGCTTGTGCTACCGGGGCTTACGTAGCTACACAACGGGGGGCTACCCCCGCCTTTACGCAGGAGACAATCGTCAGCAAAATCCTGCGGACCGAAGTGCTTTAATTGCCCGATTACCTCTCTTTTCAACCTATGTAAACTCTTAAATCTACTAAATGCGTATGAAAAATTACCTGCTTACTCTGGCTGGTCTGCTGCTTACGATGCAGTTGGCGCTGGCGCAGCAACGTACGATTACTGGGGGCGTTTTTGATGCGAAAACGAAGGACGCACTTCCGGGAGCCAGCATCATCGTTCCGGGAACGACGACCGGTACCGTAGTCGATGCCGCAGGAAAGTTCTCCCTATCAGTGCCCCAGAATGCCACAGCCGTTACGGTGTCGTTTATTGGCTATGCCACCCAGGAAGTTTCGATTGCGAATACGAATACCATCACTGTTTTGCTGGCCGAAGGCGGTCAGTTGGCCGAGGTGGTGGTGCTGGGTTATACGACCGCCCGCAAACAGGATTTGACCGGCGCGGTAGCCGTTGTGGACGTAGCAACAACCAAAAATACCAGTTCGGGGAATCCCATGCAGGCCCTACAGGGGCGGGTACCGGGTCTGTACATCGAAAAATCAGGTACACCTTCGGGGGAGGCCAGCCGGATTCTGATTCGCGGAGCCAATACGTTAGGCAACAACGATCCATTATACATTATTGACGGTATGCCAACCAAGCGGTCGCAGGTATTTCAGAGCCTCAACCCAACGGCTATTCAGTCGATTCAGGTGCTGAAAGATGCGTCGTCGGCGTCCATTTACGGGTCGCGGGCCTCCAACGGCGTCATTATCGTTACGACCAAAAATGGCGCGAATACCAACGGCAAACTGAATGTTCAGTTCAATACCAGTATTTCGGCTCAATCGGAAAAGCCCGAACGGTTCAAAATGCTGAACGCCGTGGATCGGGGGCGGGCGCTCTGGCAGGCATCGGTGAATGATGGGGCTGATCCGGCTTCGGCTTATGGCGAAATATATGCGTTCGATTGGAACAAAGATTTTAAAAACCCGAAACTGAACAACGTAACGGTTCAGCCTTACGTAGGGGGCAATCAGAACGTACCGGCTGGCGATACAGACTGGCAGAAAGAGCTTTATAAGACGGGCTACGTAACCAACAACGATCTGACTATTTCGGGCGGTACGAAAGAATCTTCGCTGCTAATCAACCTGAGCTATCTCAATAACTCCGGTATGGTGCAATTTACAGATTACCGTCGACTCACGGGCCGCATCAATGCCATGACCAGCCTTTACGATGGGCGGTTTAAATTCGGGGCTAATGTGCAAATGACCACCTCCCGCGAAACGCCGGTAACCACCGATCTTGGCGGAGCACCAACGCCTGGGCTAGCGGTTACGCTGGCACCGACCATCCCGCTCTATACCAAAACGGGCGACTATGCCGGGCCTATCGGATCGGGCTACTCGGATCGGAACAACCCGGTGTTTATGCAGTACATCAACCGCTGGGACAAAATCAATCGGTCATTCGTGTTCGGCAATATTTTCACCGAGATCGAGCCCATTCCGGGCCTGGTATTCCGGTCGTCGCTGGGGATGGACAATGCTGGTTATTCCAACAAAAATATTGAGCAGTCGTTCCAGAATGGGTTCATCGCCCGCTCGCTCAACAGCCTGACGCTGAATACCAACAAGTTTCTGAGCCTGACCTGGACAAACACGTTACGGTATAACTTCGATTTGGGGGCGCACCGATTTAACGTATTGGCCGGTGTCGAAGCGATTCGCGATAATCTGGACGACGTAACGTCGTACCGGGAAAATTTCGCCGTACAAACCGAAGAATTTTTTGTGCTAAGCGCGGCTTCGGGTAATGCCAGCAGCACAGGTACATCGACGGGGAGCCGACTGATGTCGCAGTTTGCCCGGATTGATTACGGATTTGGGGATCGGTATCTGGCTGCCCTGACGTTACGTCGGGATGGTTCATCACGCTTTGGTACTGATAACCGGTACGGCTTCTTCCCGGCGGCTTCGGTTGGCTGGCGGATCGATAAGGAAGCCTTCATGCAGGGTGTGAAAGGCATCAGCAACCTTAAACTTCGGGCGGGTGTTGGCCGGATTGGTAATCAGGATATTGGCGATCTGGCCCGTTTTGGTCTTTTCGAACCCCGCTACGGTACGTTGGCGTCGCAGGTACCCAACGGTCATAACGGCTTTTTCGATCAGTACTGGAACGTAGGAACGGCTTATGATCTGAATGGCTCTAACAGCGGTACGTTGCCTTCGGGCTTTGTGCAGACGCAGGGCGAGAATGCAGCCCTTAGATGGGAAACGACCGATGAGCTCAACGTCGGGGTCGATTTCGGATTTCTAAACGGCAGTCTGGTCGGATCGTTCGATTATTTCACCCGCGAAACCAAAGATATCCTGATCAAGCCGCCAGTTGCCGCAGCGGTGGGCGAAGGTCAGCTGAAATTCGTGAACGGAGCTACCAAAACCAACAAAGGCTTTGAACTGCTTCTGACGTATTTCGGTAAGCCCAAAGGCGATTTTACGTACAACATATCGGCGAACTTTGCCCGCTTCCGGGACAAGATAACGGTGCTTCCCGAAGAAGTGCGGTCGGCCTTTGCGGGCAATGCCGTAACGACGATTCTGGGCCATTCGCAGTTCGATTTGTTCGGCTATCGGACAGACGGCCTTTTCCAGAGTCAGGAAGACGTAACGAAACATGCTTCACAGGTGGGTGCCGCGCCGGGCCGGATTCGGTACAAGGATTTGAATGGCGATGGCAAAATCGACGCCTTGGATCAGGAGTTTTTCGGCACTACACTACCGGGTCTTGAATACGGTGCCCGTCTTGAATTTGGCTATAAGCATTTCGATTTATCCATCTTCGGTTCTGGCGTAGCCGCTCGGACGGGCTTTGATCCGTATACATTCTATAACAACTTCATTCGTGGTCGCGACAACGTAGGGCCGGGCGTATTTGATGCCTGGACACCGCAGAATACGGCATCCCGCATTCCGGCGCTTACGCTGGCGGATGGAAATAACGAAACGCGTTCGTCGGATTATTTCAACGTAAACACGTCTTACTTCAAGATTCGGAACATTCAGCTAGGTTATACGTTCCCGCGGGAGCTTATGGGCAAACTGGGTCTGTCGAGCCTTCGGTTGTATGGCATGGCCGAGAACGTAATCTGGTTCAAGAGCAAAAGCTTCCTGGGCCCTGATCCTGAGCGGGTCGACGTCAATACGGTTCCGGTGCCCCGCACGTTCACGCTCGGTTTAAATGTTTCCTTCTAACCCCAAGACTTTACGATCATGAAAAATAAATTTCTGTTATCCCTACTTCTTGTGGCAGGTGGAAGCCTTTTTTCATCCTGCAAGGAGTTTCTGGACTACCAGCCTCAGGGAACGCTTTCTTCGGATAATGTCAAGAGTGCCGACAACGCTGATGCGCTCGTAACGGCCGCGTATGCGTCGCTGGGTAACGGCGAGATGATTGGTCCGATTGCCAGCATGTGGGTGTACGGCAGCGTTCGGTCCGACGATGCGTACAAAGGTGGGGGCGGAGTTGCCGATCTGGAAGACATCAATTTCTACGAACAGCACAACCTGACCCAGCCGCAGCAGGGGGGAGGCTTTTACCACCCGTATACCTGGGAAAACTACTACAAAGCCATCTCCCGCGCCAACGTAGCGTTACGGTCGATCAATGCGCTGACGGATGCGAATTTTCCGCTGAAGAAAACCCGCACGGCTGAACTCCGTTTTCTGCGCGGACATGCCCATTTCATGCTGAAGATGCTCTTCAAATACGTACCCTATGTTGATGAAACCCTGTCGAACGATCAGATTCTGACAAAATCGAACCGCGAGTTTACAAACGATCAGCTGTGGGACAAAATTGGCGAAGATTTTCAGTATGCCGTTGATAACCTTCCCGTTAGCCAAACCCAGGTCGGGCGGGCCAACAAATTGTCGGCAGCTGCGTATCTGGCCAAACTGCGGCTTTATCAGGCCTATGAGCAGGATGAGAGCAACAAGGTCACTAATATCAACAAGGCCAAATTGCAGGAGGTAGTCAAGCTGACCGAGATGGTTATCAGTTCAGGGAAGTACAACCTGCAGCCTGATTTTGCTGAGAATTTCCTGCCTGAATTTGACAATGGCGTTGAATCGGTGTTTGCGGTTCAGTACTCAATCAATGACGGAACTACCCTGGGTCGGCTCAATTTTGAAGATGGGCTGAATTATCCGCACGGCGCTCCGCAGTACGGTTGCTGTGGCTTTCATCAACCCAGCCAGAACCTGGCCAATGCGTTCGGTACAGATGCCAACGGGCTGCCCAAATTTGATACGTTCAACGACGGCATTATTGATTTTAAAACGGCAACGGTAGACCCCCGCGTCGATCATACAATTGGGATTGACGGGCATCCGTATAAGTACAATGCTGCGTCGCCATTTAGCAACAGCTGGGTACGTGATCCGGGTGTTTATGGCTTCTTTCAGGCCATGAAATCACAGCAACTGGCTACCAGTTCATCGTACAAGAAGCAAGGACCGTTTATGGGCGTTTCAAAAAACATCGACATCATTCGGTATGCCGACGTACTGCTCTTTCAGGCCGAAGCGTATATCGAGCTGGGGCAGCAGGCACTGGCGTTACCACTTATTAATAAAATTCGGGCCAGAGCCGCTGCCAGCACCGGACGTACCAAAAAAGCCGACGGTACCGATCCATCCAACTATCTGATTAAGCCCTATGATGCGGCCAATTGGACGCAGGCGTATGCCCGGAAAGCCTTACAGTTTGAACGACGTCTGGAATTTGCTACCGAAAGCCCCCGTTTCTTCGATCTGGTTCGCTGGGGTATTGCCGCCGAAACCCTGAATGCGTATCTGACAAAAGAGAAAACCCGACGGTCGCATTTGAGTGGAGCTAAGTTCACGGCCGGCCGCGATGAATACCTGCCGATTCCACAGCGGGAAATCAATTTTACGAAAGGGCTTTACAAGCAGAATGTAGGCTTCTAACGAATGCATCCTCAATCACAATAAAATCTAATCCTGTTTATCTACATTTTAGGTTGGTAATCCAGTTTAGCGTGGGGAGCGGCTATCAGTAAGACGACTCCCCACCTTATCTTTCTCCATGTTAACCCTTCTCCGCCTTATGCGAAATTCTCTTGCAACGCTTGCCCTTGTGGCTCTTTTAGGGCATTATTCAGCGGGTCAATCCACCCAAGCCGATATGAAGTCGGAACAGTACCGGCCTCAGTTTCACTTTTCGCCGAAAGCTCACTGGATCAATGACCCGAATGGTATGGTCTATTACAAAGGGACGTATCATTTGTTTTATCAGTACTATCCGGAGGCCAGCGTATGGGGCCCAATGCACTGGGGACACACAACCAGTAAGGATATGGTACATTGGCAGGAGCAGCCTATTGCCTTGTATCCGGATAGCCTTGGCTATATTTTTTCAGGGAGTGCGGTGGTCGATGCTAACAACACCAGCGGTTTTGGCAAGAATGGCCAGGTACCACTGGTTGCCATTTTTACCCATCATAACCCCAAACTAGAAAAAGAAAAACCGGAACAGGTGCAGTCGCAAAGCCTGGCCTATAGCCTCGATGAGGGCAAAACGTGGACCAAGTACGCCGGTAACCCCGTGCTACCCAATCCGGGAATAACCGACTTTCGCGACCCGAAGGTACGTTGGTACGAACCCCAGAAAAAGTGGATTATGACTCTGGCGACGAAAGACCGCGTTACGTTCTACTCGTCACCTAACCTGAAAGCATGGTCGAAAGAAAGTGATTTCGGGAGCGATGCTGGTGCTCACGGGGGCGTTTGGGAGTGCCCGGACTTATTTCCGCTTAAGCACAACGGTAAGGATGTGTGGGTGCTGATTGTGAACATCAACCCCGGTGGACCCAACAGCGGCTTGGCGGCTCAGTATTTTCTGGGTGATTTTGATGGAAAGCATTTCAACGCCTACGCCAAAAAAACCAAATGGATGGATTATGGTCCGGATAATTATGCAGGCGTTACGTTCTCAAACACCGGGAACCGAACCATTCTGATGGGGTGGATGAATAACTGGCAATACGCCAATAAAGTCCCTACACCCAGCTGGCGTGGTGCCACTACAGTTCCCCGAGAACTTGGCCTTAAAGACGTCAACAAGGAACTGTATCTAACATCGAGCCCCGTGAAAGAACTTGATGCGCTTGCTGGCAAAACGACTTCGTTGTCTAATCTGACCGTAAAAGGCAGCTCTGATCTGACAGCAAAAACCGGCGGTAAATACAATACGTTCAAGCTTGAACTGTCGGCTCCGGCCACGAATGATTTTTCGATTGTTCTCGCCAATGAACAGGGAAATGAGTTGACCATTGGCTACGACAAAGCCGCCAATAGCTACTTTATTGATCGGACTAAATCGGGAAAAACGGATTTTGAGAAAGGGTTTGGTAAACGTAGCACGGCGCCTAGATTATCGACCGACAAGACAATATCACTTACATTGCTGGTTGACGTAGCTTCTGCTGAACTATTCGCTGATGACGGGCTCTCCATCATGACGGCCGTTTTCTTTCCCGACAAAGAGTTTTCCAAATTGTCGATCAAATCAGCTACGGGGATTTCCCTCAACAAGCTGGCATTTACGAAGTTGTCATCGTCAGTGCAGTAAATAAGTTAGCGTTAAAGTCTGCTTTGTTTGGCGTGGTGTCGGACGGTCGGCCGCAGCCGTTCTCAAAACCGACACCACGTACCCTACAAAAAACCTCCGCTAGAATCGCTAGGCAGCCTTTAATCCGGGTTTTTTGCCCTGCTGATATTGAGAAGGGGTAAGGCCCGTATACTTTTTGAAAGCAATCGAAAAATGCTGCGCATGTTCATAGCCAAGAGCATCTGCTACGTCGTCAACCGACATACTACTGTCTCTGAGTAGTCGACCAGCGTATTCCATGCGCAGTTGGCGGACGTAACTAAATACCGTCGTTCCGAAAACCTGTTTAAAACCTTTCTTAACCTTAAACTCATTGAGCACACAAAACCGACTCAACTGTGTCAGCGTTAAGTCTGCCAGAAAATTAGTGTCCAGATAGGTTTTGAGCCAGAAAATCTTTTCAGTCTCGTCCGGCCGTAGGCTTTCATTGGCTACAGACGGAGCGCTGAACTGTTCGATTTCCAGGGCGATCAATTCCAGTACTCTCGATTGTATCAGCAGGTTTCGCATGGGTCCACGGGCTTTGCAGGTCCGAATATCGTTGAGCAGGTGAAGCATTTGCGGAGTAATGGCCTGTGTTCCCGTAATTCCTGAAAACGGACGTTGATGGTGCAAATCATGCAGGACGCGCTCACTCCAACGATAGTTCGGGCCAATAATCGACGCGAAAAAATGCTTGTCCAGGCTGATAAGCAGCATCTCCATTAACTGGTTTCCCTTTATCAGATTGGTATGACCCAGATCGGGCGTATAAATCAGGTTATGCCGCTTGGGACGCATATCGAGGTCATGGCTGAGTCCATTGAACTGGGAATACAGATGCCCATCGAGCTGAAAATTGATGTGGATATTGTCGGAGGGGGTCGAATCCAGAACCTCTACGTCGTTGGCTATATCCCAGCGCATGTCCATTACGTGCATATGCGGTAAGGCTGTGCTATTGAATTTGAAAAATCCGACGTTCGGGTGGCGGTAATGCGTAAAGGTATCAACGGGAGCGCCGGGCGTGGGCTGTACCAGCAGATGAGGATGCGGAATCTCCTCAAAATCAATCAAATCGTATGAATGTAGTACGGCGGTTGCCATAGTCCGTTTCGCGTAGGTTTTTATCCGTTTTGCGTAGGTGTTGCCTGCGCCCGGGTGTGGAAATTTGCACAAAAATAAAGGCCGGGCCGCGGGAGCTGTCTACCGGTCAGTAAGTCGCCACATCAAAACAATTGGAAATCATGCTACGAAAAATTGCGAAATGGACAGGCATCGTTCTAGGGTCATTGCTACTGCTGGGCTTTGCCGGATACTGGTTGATTGCCCGAAATATTACTCAGCGTACAGAGCGAACGTATGAATTTGCCGCTGAGAATCTGACAATCCCGACCGATAGTGTCACGGTTAACCGGGGTGAGCATCTGGCCGTAATCAAAGGCTGTACCGATTGCCATGGTACGAATCTGGCCGGTAAAATCATGATCGACGATGAAGGACTTGGGCGACTCGTTGCGGCTAATCTGACGAAAGGAAAAGGGGGGCTGCCCGCCGATTATGTTACGACTGATTGGGTACGGGCGCTACGTCATGGAGTTGACCGGGCGGGGCATCCGCTTCTGTTTATGCCCTCGCACGAAACGACCATGTTATCGGAGCAGGATATGGCCGCTATTATTGCCTACTGCCAGCAGATACCTGCGGTTGACAACGAACTGCCTGCTCATAAACTTGGACCTGTGGTAAACCTTATGACGTACCTCGATAAAATGACGCTGCTATCGGTTGAAAAAATTGATCATGATCGCAAAATGGTTGCCAAGGTGGATTCAACGGAAGGTATTGCCCTTGGTAAATACCTCGCTGTTTCGTGTAGCGGCTGCCATAAGCCTGATTTTAAAGGTGGCGATCCGGTGGCGCCTGGTTTTCCACCCGTGCCAAATCTGACCAGTACGGGCAATGTCGGAAAATGGACGCAGGCTCAGTTCATCGCTACGCTACGTACCGGCAAAACCCCCAGTGGCCATCAGATTGATAATGAGAACATGCCCTGGAAAATGACCGCACAATATGAGCAGAAAGAGCTGGCTTCGCTTTACCAGTATTTTCGCTCCATTAAATAAAACGGTCTGCCTTCCTGATGGCCCGTGATGGCTATCTTTGGGAATGTTCGTTTCCTCAAATCGTACGGTTCAGTTATTGGTTGTTGTATTTGCTCAATTTGCGGGTACGTCGCTCTGGTTCGCCGGTAATGCTATCCTGCCCGCACTTCAGCCAATCCTGAAAGCGCCGGAACTGACTGGCTGGATTACGTCGTCCGTTCAGTTGGGGTTTATTTCGGGTACGTTGCTTTACGCACTTCTTGCCATCCCCGACCGGTTTCGCTCGACCTATGTGTTTCAGGGCTCAATTGTTCTGGCGGCTATCGTCAATGCCGGGTGGTTGTTTCTTCCGCTGAAAGCAGAAACGGTTTTAGTCAGCCGCTTCCTGACGGGTTTCTTCCTGGCGGGTGTTTATCCGGTCGGAATGAAGATTGCCGCCGATCAGTTTAAAGCCAAATTAGGGCAGGCCATGGGCTTTCTGGTTGGGGCTCTGGTACTGGGAACGGCTTTCCCACACCTGATACGTGGTTTGGGTGGAGACCTGCCTTATCGAACCCTGCTGATATCGGTTAGTTGGCTGGCCATTTGTGGCGGTGTTGTCCTGACGCTTGTAGTGCCCGCAAAACCTGTGCAGCCCGGTTCTGCTTTTTTTCGCTTTGGCGCACTGCTGTCGCTGGGCAGGCCCTCGTCCTTCCGACCTGCCATGCTTGGGTATTTTGGGCATATGTGGGAGCTGTACACCTTCTGGGCATTCCTGCCTGCTTTGATCAGTTTTTATAAACAGCAACATCCTGAGGTCGAGCTAACGAGTTCCCTCTGGGCTTTTGGCGCTATTGCTGCGGGCGCGGTGGGCTGCATAGGTGGTGGCTACTGGGCGATGCGAATTGGCAGTGCGCGGGTTGCCCGGTATTTGCTCCTTACGTCTGGGTTGTGCATCATGCTGATACCGTTACTGATAGATGCACCTCCTATACTGTTTGGTTTGTTTCTGCTTGTCTGGGGAGCCGCTGCGGCTGGCGATTCTCCTCAATTTTCAACCCTCGTTGCCAGTCGCACGGCGGTCAATAATCGGGGAAGCATACTAACGTTCGTGACCTGTTTTGGCTTTTTTCTTACGGTGGTATCGATCCAGTTGATGAACGGGCTGGTGCTCTACTTGGGTATCTCTGGCTGGTTGTTTTACGTACTGATTCCGGGACCTGTACTGGGGCTGTTGGGAATGCGGCAGATGATTCAGTCTGACCGATTGCGGCTCGATCAGTATCTCGAAAAAAATAATTAAAATTCAGCCGGATTTAGTCACTACGACCGTGTTCAAACACTACAGTTGATGTGCGTTTTTGGCTAATTCAACCACTAACTTTACCGCTTTATAAATATCTGATAGTGCCTTTTTGTAATTAAACTGACCTTTACCGTAGCAAACAGAAATGATCATGAAAACACTCTTAGCTTTTTTCCTATTAACAGCCGTTACAACCACCTTTGGTCAGATAGCCAACGAGAACACGTTTAGTGCAAAAGTTGACGGTAAGGACTATACGACACAGCCTCGTCGGGTCCGGATTGGCCGATACTGGTTTGTTACGGCCAATGCTATCAAACCTGATAAATCAGTACGTATCTGGCTGGCAAGTTATGATAATAAAGACACTGTAGAGCCGGGAACGTATCTGATTGTGGATGCCGATAAGCCCGATACCAGAGAAAACTGGAAACGACTTCAGGATTTAGGAACTTACAAAGGGCTGGCCGCGGTCAAGTACGTTGAAGAAACGAAAGAGCCTCGTATGGAGTATCATGTGGGCATGTCGCAGAATAACAACGAAACCATCACCGTGACAAAAGCGGCCGACGGAGCGCTGGAAGCTACGTTTAATTCAACCCTGGCCGGAACCTACTGGAAAGAAAAAGGAACCGCTACGGTATTCGGCGGTGTTGGTCGCCTGATGTCGAAAATGGAAGACAAAGTCATTACCAAAACTACCGGCTACGACTCAGATATCGACCCGGAAGGCAATGGCTACAAAAAACAGGATAAAACCGATACCGTCGTTATAAAAGACGCTAAGTTTAAGCTGAAAATGAATTGATTACCGGATCGTACTGGTAAAGATTCTGTGGATTCTACTGGTTCCGGCGGCCGCTCGATTAACCAGTAGAATCCACAGAATTTATTTTTTAACTAGCCTGTACGGCGGTCCGCATGGCCAGCCGATGATACGCCATCTGTTTAATCAGAAAAAGAATACCCAGTTGCGCAATTTGTGTCCGATACGATTTGTACATCGCCACAAAATGCGAATACGTATGCAACCGAGCCGCTGCAAATGGGGAAATGCTTAAAAACGAAATAACGTCGTGGCTGTTGATTTTTGACCAGTCTTCCGGGCGAAGATGCGGTTCATCGACTTCATAAGCCACTCGTTTATCATCCTTATTGACAGTCAGGTAATGACCATAGGCAGCAATTAAAAACGCCAGTCGATGTACATCTCCATTTTTAGCCAGTTGTTCGCGTAACGTAGGCAGAACGAAGGCTGGTAATTTTGATGCACCATCGAAGCAGAGCCGCGCCAGCGGGTCGCTTACGTCTGGATTGGCAAAGTGGCTCAGCAGCTTGCTCTTGTAATCGTCCAAATCTATGTCGACCGGTGCGAAAACATCCTGATCGATAAAAGCACTTATATAGTCGCTGAACAAGTGGTCATTCATGGCTTCATTAACAGTTCTGTAACCTGCCAGAAAGGCCGGATAAGCCAGCATAGTATGTGACGCGTTCAATACGTCCTGACTATAAGTTTGCATAATGAATGAGGTTTAAATTGATGAGTATAGGTTGTATTCACAAAGCGGAACAGCAGTGCGTTTACCAAAATGCTACTCTGCCCCCGCGATCCCCTGAGACTCTGTATACGGTTTAATAGTCACTTTAAGGCTACAGAGTCCGGAGAAATTTACTTTATGGCTCCCCCTTGCCAATGGCTTATGCAAAATAACTAAGTCGGCTGGGGGCACCTGATCGCTGCCACTCTATATCCCGGTAACGAAGTGCCTGCGCAATGCCAATAATCTGGCTCCCCAGCTTTCCCTGCTCCTCAATATCGGCATGATTGTAGGCGTCCTGCTGCCTTGGCTCCCAGGAGAATAGCTCTGTTTTGGCATCGTAAATGCCGATAGGCACGCGGCCTTTTATACCTGAAATTTGCTGCAGTGCAGTTTTGGCCTCTTCAAGAGTGGCACAATACATTTGATGATACTGCTTTCGGAGTGTATATATGACTGAAAAACGTTTCATTGTGAGAATTGATAGCGAACAGTCCGGGACATTTATTTTGCTGCTCGGAGATGTTCAGGTGAATTCCTCAGTCCTGTATCGGGCTGCTGAGGATTGAATGGCACGTAAGGCCGTCGTTTCTGTTACAAACGAACGGTGGCTATCCCCGTTATGGTGGATAGGCGTCAACTAACCAAAGCGAACTACTTTTCTGTTACGTAGTCTGTTCGATTAATGGATAAAAGTCGTGCTTCGTTGAAAACTTGAAAATTGGTTGTTTTGTTGACTGTACTCTAACCAGCAAATCAGCCTATCTGCTTTGAGATAGTATACTACCACCAAATGGCGTTGCAATGCGAGTCAACCCTTCAAAAACCGGAGCGTTCTGATTGATAAAGCTAAGAATATGTATACGGGAAAAAGTACAAATACGAATCCATATATTCTGAGCCTTATTTTCTATTTTTAGTATGTATGACGAGTTCATGATTTCTGTAAGCAAT
This sequence comes from Spirosoma sp. KNUC1025, assembly GCF_045160025.1. Classification (GTDB taxonomy): domain Bacteria; phylum Bacteroidota; class Bacteroidia; order Cytophagales; family Spirosomataceae; genus Spirosoma. Next base: position 5,972,697 of record NZ_CP087139.1, on the reverse strand, counting down.
TTATAATCAATACAGAAGAGCGAACCGAATTTGGTCCAGTGCTTCAACAAATAAACTAGGTTGAAGGCTAAAATAGTTTTCGTTTATTGGAAAAACACAAAAATTGCCTTTGATTTTTCATCGAAAAGATGAATTGTGCAAGTGATTCTTTATCAAGTAATATGGATCGGAGTGAGGCAATGGAACCTAACTCTCCTGAAATATCAGTTTGGAAAGAGATTTTGGGTGGTGTTGGTAGTGTGGCGTCAGGTTTGAGAACCTGACGCCACACTACCAACACCACCCAAAATCATACAGGTTTAGAAGGATAATTATTGGTAGTAATCCCTTGTCTGTTACTGCGTTGAATCGATAAAGTACAGTCTGTACGCTTACAGTTTGCGGAAGTTTTTGATCCGATGGAACGTCAGAAAGTTAGCGTCGTGGCTATTGTGGGCGCCCCCTTTTTCGTCTTCATAGGCAGTGCGTGACAGGAAAATCATATCTCGTCCGTCAAATTGCCAGTCAACGTATTGAAACGCATGTTTCGCTACGTCAGGATGAGTCAGTATAACGCGCCGGACGTCCCAGTGCCGCAAATCTTTGGAACTGCACAAGGCCTGGGTATTTCGAATGCTGGCCGGATTCTTGTCACGGTTCAGCATCTGAACGTCTTCGGGTATAATGTTGGCCATTGTCCAGTACAGATGCGACTTTGGATCGTAGCGGATGCCGAATTTTTTACTTCCTCCCGGTAGTGAAATAAAGCCTGTTGCCGGATCGAACGTAGCAGTTTTGCCATCTGAGCCAATGCTTACCAGAGCGGCTTTCTCGTACAGGGTCGATTTATCGTCGACGCGTAGAATATCCAGCAATTGCCCATTTGGTGATACCACCGCGTTCCCTTCCAGCCAGCCGCCAAAATGCCCGTTCAGATAGGTGGAATCGTACCGCAATACGTTTGTTCGCGACCAGTTGCGGGCATCCATCAGGTCAGCATAAATCGGAATCGAAAGTAGAAAAGCACCGTATCGCTTTCCCCACTGTCTGACCGGGCCCATAGCATCTTCCATTGCCCGCCAGAGCCGTCCTTTGTATTCAACCAGAGGCATAGGCCCGCAATGATATTCGCCTGTCAGAAGTAAACCATCCTGCGAATTGGTTGGGTTCGACCACGTAATGCCGTCATCCAGAGACGTGCGGATAATCACGTTTCCGTGGTGCTTGTCGGTACCCAGAAAATAGAGCTTACCACGGTGAACAAACAACTTCGACCAGAACTGACCAATAATATCGGCAATAGGCGTCCAGGTTTTTCCCTGATCGCGTGATCGGTAAATGCGGGAGACTGGCCGGTCAAACTCCTCGGATTTTGGACCAAACAGATCATGCGAAGCCAGATAGTCGCCATTGGGCAATATGCACAGACTGGGCGAACCAATATATAAACCCGACGAAGCCGGGCTGTGGGCTACTACCGTGCCGGGCACTTGCGACGAATCGGGGGTTTGGGCGAACGTAAGGCCCGACAAACAAACCAGGTATAAAATGCAGTTGCGCAGCGTTCGATTCATTGTAGGATCGGAAATTCGAGGGGCCAAGTTTACTAAAACTCGCCTTCATTCCCTTCTTTTTCTTTCTTCTTGGCCTGCCGTAGTCGGTAGCTGAATGTCAGGTTGATTTGCCGAAGCCGAAACTGGGAGCTGCTTTCCGTGTAAAAGTTGGGGCCTTCGGTGATCGAGCGGAACCGGCGGGAGTTGAATACATCGAGTACGTTGAGCGTCAGCGTAGCATTGTTATTGAGCAGGTCTTTACTCATTGAAAAATCGAGCGTAGCCAGTCCTTTCCTACGTCCCTGCGGTGTTTGCTGCGGAGCTTCGTAGTTGCCTCGTAGCTGAATATCAGTTGATTTGGGAAGATTGAATCGGGAAATCATGCGGGTAAACCAACTGTACGTATCACTCTGGTAGTTTACATCCAGATTACTGCCATTCGTAATGGCCCGGAAAAAGTTGAAGCTACCATCCAGCTTCCACCAGGTATATAGTGCATACGAACCGGCAAACTCAGCTCCGTAGGAATTTTCGTTGGATAGGTTTTCCGGGCGGGTAGTCGAATATCCCTGATCGTTTACCCGTCGAATCGACAGGATTTTATCATTCGTGTGGCGATAATAAACCGATGAACTGATTGATCCCTTATTAAAATACTTGATGTGGCCGATTTCAAACGCATTCGTAAACTCCGGATTCAGGTTTGGGTTGCCACTCCAGAAGTTTCGGTTGTCGCTAAACGTCATAAACGGACTCAGGTCGTTGTATTGTGGCCGACGAATCCGACGGCTGTAGCTAAGCTGTAAGGCATGCTGCCGGGGCAGATCATACGTTACGTGAACGCTTGGAAACAGGTTTGCGTAATGCCGGGGATTTACATCGTTGGTACGTCTAAGCGTCGTGGTTACGTCGGTTTTTTCGGCCCGTAACCCGGCCTGATATGAGAATTTACGGACTTTGTTGCCAATGATTCCATAGGCTGCATTGATACGTTCCTGATACAGGAAATCGTTGACGAGGCCCGGTAGGGGAGTCCAGCTGCCGTCGCCGGCCTGTTGTGTCACCGAGAAATCGTTCGTCATATCGCGCGTACTGCTTCGCAGCCCTGCTTCTAGTTTGCCATTTTTGCTGAAAGGCTGGATGTAATCGACCTGTACCAAAAATTGCTTTTCCGTTTCGTCGTTGAGCGAGCGTTGTAGTACTGAGGGCGTCATTAATGTGCTGCCGTCTGGCAGGTAAGTCTTTTGCGCGAAATACTGATCGGAACTTTCCCAATTGTCAAGATAACGTACATCAGCGGTGAGGGTATGGCCATCGCGGGCGAAGGTGCGTTTGTACGTCAGAGCGTATTCTGAATTGGGCTCTGTCTCTGTTTCATCCTGCGTACGACTGGTAATGCTTTTCAGGTTGCTGGTCGTGAATTGATAGTCACGGTACGTAATGTCGGAAAAACGCTTCCCTTTGCTGAGCCGCCAGGTGTAGGAAGCCGTCAGTATATTTTTGGGATCGAAATAATAATCAAGGCCAGCGCGGGCATTGTTATTGATCCCTTTGAGGCTGTTGGTTGAATTCTGCTGCGTGATAAACGTCGAGTCGTTACGATAGACTTCCTGGTAGAGTGAACTGCGGCCGGGCGTATTCCGAAACGAATTAGTGTAGTTGATGAAGAAATTCAAATTTTTCCGGCGATAATTGACATTGGCCGCCAGCCCGAAATTGGCCGGATAGCCCGTAATTACGTCGAAAGAGCCGTTGATACCTTCCCGTTGTTCTTTTTTCAGAACGATGTTGATGATACCGCCCATGCCTTCGGCTTCGTAGCGGGCCGACGGATTCGTAATCACCTCAACGCGTTCGATGGCACTTCCCTGTAGCTGTTGCAGGCCGCTCCCGCCTTTAAAACTGACCAGTCCCGAAGGTTTGCCATCGATAAGAATCCGCACGCTACTGCTACCGCGAAGGCTAACATTGCCTTCGGCATCCACCGCTACCGACGGTACGTTACCCAGAATATCAGCGGCCGTTGCCCCGGCGTTAGCCAGATCCTTTCCGACGTTGAAAATCCGTTTGTCCAGCGCCAGTTCCATTTGGCTCCGCTCGCCCCGAACCACAACTTCTTCAAGTCGTTTCGACCCGGCTTTCAGCACCAGCTTCCCCAGGTCGACGTGCTGATTTACCACCTGAACTGTTGCCACGCGCTTATCCTGATAGCCTAATACGCTGATTTTTAGTGCATAAACTCCGGCTTTGCTCCGTATTTCAAATTTCCCGGCTTCATCGGATACGGCGCCAGTTAGTATCGTTGAATCGGTTTTCTGGTATAACGCAACGTTTCCAAACAGTACGGGTTTATTTTGTTCATCGGACAACGTACCCCGAACGTAGAAGGGTTGATCGGTATTCGTTTGTGCGAGCGTCAGTAAAGGTAAAAGGCATAGAATGAGTGATTGAATAAGCTTTCCAGACATGATTGAGTTAGGTTGTAGGCATTATACGAGCCGAAGCAGCCGCACAAAATCCGGTTACGTGTTGGAACGAATCGCGGAAGTGGGGTGCTAATCAATAAAGACAGCTTTCCGGAAATTCTCCTTTGAAAAAACAGTGCCGAAAGGGATTAACCTGTGTTTTACGCAGGAGGAGTATCTAAACCAGACAGGATGAAAACGTTTTACCTCATTTTAGCGAACTCACTGACGGCTTTCCTGACCAATAATTTTGTCTGGTTTGCGGTTACGTTCTGGGTATATCTGGAAACGAAGTCCGTCGTTGCTACGTCGGTTATGGCAGGCGTATATTCAGGCACAGTGGCGCTATCGGGGTTTTTTCTGGGTTCGCTGGTGGATCGCTACAAGAAAAAGACAGCCATGGCTCTGTCGGGCGTGCTTTCGCTGATTTTGTACGTGGTTTCCTTTATTATCTACGTAGCGACGCCACCAAAAATTTTCAGTGACCCGTCGAGCCCGATTCTGTGGGTGTTTATCGTCCTGTCGCTTTTTGGGGCTATCGCCGGAAACATACGGTCGATTGCGCTGTCGACGCTCGTAACCATTCTGATTCCCGAAGAGGGGCGTGATAAAGCCAATGGCCTGGTTGGCACTACCAACGGAGTAGGGTTTTTGGTAGCCTCTATTTTTAGTGGCCTGATTATCGGCTTCCTGGGCATATTCTGGATGCTTATTTCCGCTATCGCCCTGACCCTGCTGACCCTTATTCATTTGTGGACGTTGGACATTCCTGAAAAGGGTATAGCGCATGGTGAAGAACACACGAAACGTATTGATATTCGGGGTACTATCCAGGCGCTGAGCGCCATGCCTGGTCTTTTTGCGCTTATATTTTTCAATACGTTCAACAACTTTCTGGGGGGCGTATTTATGTCGCTGATGGATGCCTATGGGCTGTCGCTGGTGTCCGTGCAAACCTGGGGCATTTTATGGGGAGTGCTCAGTCTGGGCTTTATCATTGGTGGCCTGGTTGTTTCGCGATATGGGCTTGGTAAACTACCGCTTCGGACGCTGTTTATTGCGAACATCGTCATGTGGGTTGTCTGTGTCTTTTTTACGATTCAGGCCTCCATCGTGTTGCTTACCATTGGCCTGTTTACCTATTTATGTCTGATACCCGTAGTGGAAGCGGCCGAGCAAACAATCATGCAAAAATTGATTCCACCCGAGCGGCAGGGGCGTGTGTTCGGATTTGCCCAAAGTGTTGAAGAGGCTGCCTCACCGATTACGGCCTTTATGATTGGGCCCATTGCGCAGTACGTATTCATTCCGTTCATGACAACGGGAGCCGGTGTAGAACTGATTGGCAACTGGTTCGGAACCGGAAAAGATCGCGGGCTTGCGCTTCTGTTTACGGTAACGGGCCTCATCGGACTTCTGGTTACGCTACTGGCCATGAAATCCAGAGCGTATAAAATGCTGGCCGAAAGCTACCAGAAACAGGCAGAAAAAGAAGTCGTCGATGGCGTGGTCGACTAGCTAATTGGCTGATATAGCAGCTCATTCCCCACTCGCGTTACAATAGAAATCATACTGCTTATTTACTCATTCCAGCCGGTTATTCATTCAGGCTGGAGGCTGGCTGCTTGCTGATGTAGTTTTGTTCAGATTTAACGAATTCAGCTTTCCAGTTACCACACGCAATCAAGTAGCCATGTCTTCCTTATCACTAGCCTTCCTGACACCCCTTTTACTGGTAATAGGCACTGCCTTTGTCGGTTGTCCACCCGTAATCATGAATGAAAAATTGCATGGAATTTTGCCCGTAACAAACCAGCGGGTGAGCTATTCCGAAACTGTAGACTGTGGCAGCACCTCACAGCAGGACCTGTTCCGGCGGGCGCGGCTATGGCTGGCTCAATCGGGCCATCTGCTCAATGAACCCGGTTCATTAAGCGATAAGGAGACCGGTGATCTGGCCGGGCGGTGTGTTCAGCCAATAACCTTAGCTCGTTCGGAGAGTTCGCCCGGAGGCATTTACACATTTCGGTACAGTTACGTTATTGAGTGCGTAAACCGTAAATACCGCGCTACGTTGAGCCAGGTTGAAGTCGATGAGGGTGGGGGACGCTTTTCGCCCGTTGAGACGTACTGCCAGAAAAATGAGAAAGACCTTCAATCCATTTATCTGGAACTGGATAAGCATTTTAAAGGGACACTGGCGTCATTGCAGGAGAGCGTAAAGAACTACAAGAGCTTTTAATTCAATTAGTGTTGACGTCTGAATATGAATCGCTTAACCGCTTATTTGCTTGGGCCCGAACTGATCTGGCTGGCAATGCTGGGCCTCACAGGAATCATTGTGACCCTCTACCAGCCGATGCCCGCCAACGACCATGACAGACTGCTGAATTTTGGTTATTTTCTGCCTGTCATTGGGGTCTTACTTGCCTTTAGCCCGCTTTATTGGGGACCGGGCAGTCATTGGTGGTGGTTGCTCCGAATCATTCTGGCAAGTCTGATAGGGGCTGGGCTACTGGTGGGTTATCTGTGTGAGGCTGCTCGATACAACGACAGCCGGGATTCGGGAATTGGCACTGCCTTCATGTTATTTATTGGTTTGGGCTGGTTTAGCCTGATTGGCATGGTGATTATTGCTGCGCTTTGCTTCCTGGCAAAATGGCCGTTCCTGACGGTTTATAAGTGGATATTGATTGTCATCGGCGCTTTTGTTTTCCTGGGTACGCTCATTGGCTGGATAGCTTCATTCGGGAGTACAAAAAACGCCTGATTGATTGACTATCTATAAATCAGTACGTTACGTTTGCTCCTTGAAAAATGGTATTTGTTAAACAGTCGGTCAATTAATGGGTTATTAAAAAACATTAATTGACCGACTGTTATGCCCTGGACGAAAGAAGATTACCCCGTTTCGCTCAAGAATTTTATGGCTCCGGTACGTAACAAAGCCATCGAAATTGCCAATGCACTGCTCAACGAGGGCATGGCGGAAGACCGGGCTATTGCTATTGCCACGACCAAAGCCGAAGAATGGGCGGAGAATAGAGGGATGAAAATTCGTAAGGCCAACGCGCCGGAAGTCAAAAAATAAGTCCCTAACAACGTAACGACCATTCATAAGCTACTCGGTTTCCAACCAATGTCAGATCCGGTTCATCCCTTCGACTGGGAGCGTATTTTTATTCACGACTTCCCGTGGTCGTACCTTGGCGAGGTTGCTTTCCGAACCATATTTATGTTTGTCGTTTTGCTGACGGCGCTCACTGTCTCTGGCAAACGCGAGGTACGGCAGCTATCCATTTATGAACTGGTGTTGCTCATCGGCCTTGGCTCGGCTGCGGGTGATCCAATGTTCTACCACGACGTACCGCTTGCGTCTGCCGTGGTCGTGTTTGCCGTGATGATGGGCTGTTATAAGCTCGCTACATTTATTAGTGATCGTAACAAGACCGTGCGTGATGTGCTTGAAGGCAAACCCGTTTACGTTATCGAAAATGGCTGTATTCTCACCCAAAACTTCAACAAGGAAGATTTAGGGCTTGAAGAGTTATTCTCTGACTTGCGGGTGGAAGGAATTGAGCAGCTTGGACAGGTACGCACAGCCATTCTGGAGCCTAACGGGCAGCTTAGCGTGTTTCAGTTTAAAGCCAGCGAGGTTCGTCGCGGTCTGCCTATCTTACCCAATGACCTAAAAAACCAGTTCTCTCATATTCAACAGCCCGGCGACTACGCCTGTTGCACCTGTGGAAATGTCCAATCGTTCAATACGTCCGGTCAGCAACCCGCCTGCCCCCATTGTCCTGAGACCAGTTGGGTAAAAGCTGTCCGATAGGGTATTACGCGACTGCTGAATCAGCCTGTGCTTTACGGGTGGGTTTCTGACTCTTGGCCCCATTTTTAACCTGGTCTTTTAAAAACCTGAGCAACAGTTTCTCAACCCCATCCAGGCCGTTCGGACTTGTTTTGAGAAAGCGATTTTTCTTCTGGATATACGGTGCTAAATCCTGGCATTCATACGCTTCCAGAATCTGTGGATGAACGTAGTGTTTTCGGCAGACAGTACGGGTATTGCCTAATTTTCGGGCGACCTCGTCGAGCACCGTATTGACATTTTTTTAAGTTCCTTTTCGGTTGTGCAGGGTTCCAGCTCTACCAGAAGCCGAAGGGCATTGACCGTTCCGGCCCAGGTTCGAAAATCCTTGGCTGAAAAATCGTCACCCATGGTTTCGCGCAAATAATCGTTGACCATCCCCGAATCAATGGCATGACGGTCGCCGTTTTGGTCGATGTACTGAAACAGCTCCTTACCCGGAATGTCACGGCAGGCTTTAACCAGACGTGCTAACCGGTGGTCGTAAAGAGGAATCTCATGATAAATTCCTTTTTTTCCTTTAAAGCTAAACTGAATAGTACTGCCCTCCATCTTGACATGACGATCTTTCAGAGTTGTTAGCCCGTAAGAACCATACTCTTTTTCATAAGCCGCATTCCCGATTCGAATAAGGGTCTGTTCCATAACGCTCAGGGCTACAGCTATCACTTTTTCGCGGGATAGGGTAGCCGTTTTCAAATCCTTCATTAGCCGGGTCCGCAGTAGGGGTAAGGCTTCGCCAAACGCTTCCATTCGCGAGAACTTGGTTTCGCTTCGTATGGCATTCCATTTTTCGTGGTAACGGTACTGTTTCCGATTTTTCGAGTCGACACCCGTAGCCTGAAGATGGCTGTTTGCTTTTGGACTAATCCAGACATTTACCCACATTGGCGGCAGCGCCATACGGCGAATACGTTCCAGCGTTTCGGGGTCAGTCAGTTTGTTGCCCTGCGGATCGTAATAGATAAAATGGTCACCTCTAAGCTGGCGGGAAATACCCGGTATGGTATCGTTTACATACACAAGCCGCACGGCTCGTGCAGTTTTTACGGGATCGTGGATTAACGGCAATAGATTCACGTTGCTGAGTAAATAAGGGTAGTTCAGAAATTAACGTGAATGCGTAACGGAAAGAGTAGGGCAATGGTTAGATGAACGATCAAATTTAGTTTACCGAATGGAGATACGGGGCTGAGCCGCTTTACCGAAAAACCAGAGCGCCAGAGTGGTAGCATAGTGGTAGAAATCGGTCGGGTGCATAATGCTGTTAAAGGAATCCGCTTTCGTTGCCAGCCCCATCATCATAGCGGCCAGCACAACCCACAGCCCGCGTTTATTACGTTGCAGCAGCGAAAAGACGGCCAGCAACATAAGCACAAGAATACCCAGTGAAGGAACGATTGGGGTAAATACCTGAACCCCAGGCATCAGTAAATTTATGAAGAGGAAGAGCCCAAAAAGGATCGTACTGACAAACGTAATCAGCGACAGAACACGTTGATTCAGAAGTGCATAAACGGCAGTCACAGCGCACACAACCCCCAACGTATCGGACAGAATAATCATCGACCGATGTAGCGGCTCAAGGGATTCATTTCCGGTAAAATGAATAACTCCGATCAAAGCGGCCAGTGAGGTTGTTAACAGAAAGAACCCCCATAGTAGTCGGTTGAAGAGGGCAATGCGTCCGAAATAATGCCAAAATACGCCAATGCCTGCTCCAGCCAGAATAGAGCCAGAAAGGATGTGTGAAAAAATCATCACGTAATTTACGAAGTTTCGGCTACTTTTGCCCAACTTTTTAACGGACGTAAGATGGCAGAATAAACGAAACGGGGCTCCACTTCTTCAAGCGGCTTTTATTCGCCCCAGCGCAGGGCGGCCTGTGTGAGCCAGTTTTATCTGTTAATCTTGTTTCTAATCAATCGCATCGCCAACGATTACCAAAACCGTCATGAGTGTTTTAGTTAACAAAGACTCCAAAGTTATCGTCCAGGGTTTTACTGGTTCGGAGGGCAGTTTCCATGCTCAGCAGATGATCGAATACGGCACCAACGTTGTTGGGGGCGTAACGCCAGGGAAAGGTGGGCAGACTCACCTCGACCGGCCCGTGTTCAATACCGTTCAGCAGGCAGTTGATGAAGCTGGCGCTAACGTCTCAATTATTTTTGTACCCCCCGCTTTCGCTGCCGACGCCATCATGGAAGCCGCCGAAGCTGGGATTAAGGTGATTATCTGCATTACCGAAGGTATCCCGACCGAAGACATGGTGGCGGTGAAAAACTACCTCGCCGATAAAGATGTACGCCTGATCGGCCCCAACTGCCCTGGCGTTATGACGGCAGATGAATGTAAGGTTGGTATTATGCCCGGCTTCATCTTTAAGAAAGGAACCGTCGGCATTGTCTCTAAATCAGGTACGTTGACGTATGAAGCAGTTGACCAATTGACTAAAGCCGGTTTAGGTCAGTCGACCGCCATCGGTATCGGTGGTGACCCGATTATCGGTACTACAACGAAGCAGGCTGTTGAACTGCTGATGAACGATCCGGAAACCGAAGCAATCGTTATGATTGGTGAAATTGGTGGCGGTATGGAAGCTGAAGCGGCTCGCTGGATTAAAGCTGATGGCAATCGTAAGCCGGTTGTTGGCTTCATCGCTGGTCAGACCGCGCCAAAAGGCCGTCGGATGGGTCATGCTGGCGCTATTGTTGGCGGAGCTGATGACACTGCGGCTGCTAAAATGGCTATCATGCGTGAATGCGGTATTCACGTAGTTGAATCCCCTGCGCTCATTGGCGATACCATGCTGAAAGCGCTAGGTAAATAAATGTGTGATGTGTGAACGAGTGAACGAGCGAAAGAGTAACAAAGTGATTATACAGACAGGCTGTGACATCCTAAGGTTGCTCTTTCACTCGTTCACTCTTTCACTCTTTTTTTGTCGGTTACGTTTGCACAATCCCGTGTAGTCGGTATCGGCCCCGACAATCGTTATTATCCCGTCCATAATTTTCAGGACGACTTTCAGGTTTACGACGAAGGCGCCAGAGCATATATACCTTATATCGTTGAGCAACATGCCAGCCAGACCGCGGTAAGCACGTATGTTGACCTTGAAAGTAACCGGCATTACAGTCTACTGATATCGACCCAGCAGGATGGGTATCTGTTCATCAATGCTGCCCTCAAACGAAAGCTCCACGCTGGCCAATGGCAGGTATTAAGCATCGACAGCCTGTATCGGGTTTATCGTCAACCCGAAATTTTTCTCACAATTTATGGTTCGCCCGGTCTTTCCGATAAGCAGTTATTTATTGGTTACCCCAAGTCAGCCACGCAGAAGCCGGTCATTCTAAGTGACGACAACCTGAGCGTTCGCCCTCGTCCGCAGGCTGTTTACGCTAATTTTCTCGGAGTAGGTTTATTGTTTCTTCTGGCGACTCACGCCTTTCTGTTTACGGTATATCGCCGGGCTTTTCAGCGATTTTATAGCCTGCGGGATTTATTTTCATTACGTGCTCAGGAGGAGTCGTTTCTGATTAACCGTCCGCTGAGTAGTGTTAATATGCTTTTCACACTCAACCTGAGTTTTATAATCGCCTATCTGATCATTTTTGCGCAAAGCCGTAATCTTGAGGTCTTTGCATCGCGTACGTTGCTGCTGAGCGAGCAGCGATTTGGGTGGGTCGCCAGTGAATTTCTGGTATTAAGTGCGATCACCTTTATTAGCCTGATGGGTAAATACGTAGCGCTCGAAATATGCGGGGGATTATACAAACTACAGAGTATTGTCAATGTTCATTATTTTAAAGTCATACAATCGTCGTTGCTCTTTTTTAGCATCCTGACCTTGATTCTGACGGTTATTGCTTACAACACACCGTCGGTGACTTTGCCGCAGAAAACATTGCTGATTCCGCTCATCGGATTTTACGTGGGGCGCCTGGTATTACTTTACTTCGTGATACGTAGTCTGGAATCTATCAAGAATCTTTATTTATTTTCGTACCTTTGTATCGTTGAATTGATTCCACTCATCATCGGTTTGCGTTTTGCACTTTGATGAAGGAGTTTTCAGTAGACAGTGCACACCTGATAGTTAGTAAAGGCCGCTTTTGTGCTTCGATTCTGTTAGATGAGCGCTGCAATCTGCCAACTGATTATTGTACCGAGTAGAGATTCAATGAACGAGACTAGCATGCACCCCACTGAAGACCGGCTTACGAAAGTTAACCGGCTGTTAGTAACCCAATCCAGACCAGCTGACGAAAAATCCCCTTATTTTGATTTAGCCAGTAAGTACAATCTTCAGATCGACTTTCGGCCGTTCATTCAAATTCAGGGCGAGTCATTCAAAGACTTCCGCCGGCAGAAAATCAATATCCTGGCTCATACGGCTATTATTTTTACCAGCCGTAACGCTATCGATCATTTTTTTCGAATTTGCCAGGAAGGGCGTATTGAGGTTCCGGCCGATATGAAGTACTTCTGTATTTCAGAACAAACAGCCAACTATCTGCAGAAATACATTGTCATTCGGAAGCGCAAAATCTTTACCGGGACTAAAACGGCGTCAGAATTATTTGATTTGATCAAAAAACATAAGAACGAGAAGTTCCTGTTTCCGTGCTCAAATATTCGCCGGAATGACATCCCCGAGTTTATGGATACCAGTGGCCTGCATTTTACCGAAGCGGTTATGTATGACACGGTTCCTACTGATCTGTCAGATCTTGATATCAAAAGTTATGATATCATTGCCTTCTTCAGTCCGTCAGGCGTCAACTCGCTATTAAGCAATTTCCCGGATTTTAATCAGAACGGCACAAGGCTGGCTGCTTTTGGTCCAACTACGGCCAAAGCCATTACAGAAGCTGGTTTAACCCTTGATATTGAGGCACCTCTACCGAACGCGCCTTCTATGACAGGCGCCCTGGATCTGTATATCAAAAAAGCTAACAATTCGTAACGTGTTATCGTTATGTCGGTACAGAATGTCGGAGCTGCGTTTATACGCTCTTTTCCGGCATTCTGTGTTTATTTAGGGCCAATAATTTGTTCAAGCAGGCGTTTACATATAAACTGTGATAGTATTTTACCGAAACGTCATTTTTGATACGTATCAGCCGTTTCGAATTCTGGTTAGTTATATGATTCGCACACTCTACGTTTATGCTTTTTTGCTACTGATAGTGGCTAGCCCAGCCGTATTTGCGCAGCAAGACCCACAGTTTAGTTTGTACATGTATAACCCGCTCTACTACAATCCGGCCGCTGCCGGATCGGAGGGCGTATCGAGAGTACAGCTTACCCATCGTACGCAGTATTTGGGGTATCAAACCGTCGGCAACGGCGATGCCAGCGCGGCTCAAAGTACCCAGATGTTATCGTTCAATATGCCTCTGGCTAAAATAAAAAGCGGCATAGGTATTTATGCGCTTAATGATAAGTATGGTCCCTCGATCAATCAGGCCGTCCAGTTATCGTATGCCTATCGGATGACCTTGAAAAATGGGACATTAGCCGTGGGAGTACAGGCTGGCATGTTTAACAGAGGGTACGACTTTGGGCAGTTTCGTCCGACCGACCCTGGTGATCCGCTGATTGCAAGTGGGCGTATCAATCAGTTCAAACCAGATATCGGTGCTGGCGTATATTACAACACAACTGATTATTGGCTCGGCGTTAGTTTGACGCATATCAACAAAGCCAAGTATAGCTATATCACCGACCGGTCGACAGATCCCGCTGACAGTAAAGCTTATCTGACGGCAGGTTATCGACTTGGCATTGGTTACAATATTGACATACAGCCGTCTTTATTGGTACAATACAGTACAAAGGCAGGTTTTCCAGGATCGGCAGTAGCGTTGAATCTGGTAGGAACCTATGATAATCGCATCTGGGGTGGATTAGGCTATCGATTCAATGATGCCCTCATGGTTACGGCTGGTATCAACTTGATGCGTAATAATGCTTTACGGGTTGGCTACGCACTGGATATTGTTACAAGCGGGGCTAGTGCAAAAAGCGCAACGTCGCATGAAATTCTGGTAGCTTACGCATTGCCCACTCCGGATGTTCGAAAAAAACCAATTATTCGCACGCCACGGTTCCGGTACTAAAGAAGGAAAAAGTTGTAACGTTCCATGTAAAGGCAAAAATTGGTGTATATTTTGGTAGAAGGCTTGTTAGGGAGTTTAATTATAGTACCTTATTTTTGGGGAAATAGAGTACATTGACAGGGAAATACCTATCTAAACAGAAAAAAACAGACGATAAAATCGTGTATAGATAGAAAATAATCTGAACCCAAGTGTAACTATACAATAACCAAAAAGATTTTCGTTTTTAGTCTGGTCTCGCACACGAAGAAAAGAGAAAAGTTTTACAATGATGAATTATAACTGGTTAACAGTCAATGCAACCCGAGGGGTGATGGTCGCGGCAGTCGTACTGCTGATGCAAGGTTGCGGATTTGTAAAATCTAAATTTGGCGGTAAAGACGGAAAAGGGGGCGATGTCGGTGTAACGAATGGTGAAATTACAGCCACCGGACGTAAGGGTTGGAAACAACCAACACCATTTGGCATGGTACTGATTCCTTCCGGATCGTTCATTATGGGTCAGGCTGATGAAGACGTAGCAGCGACTCAGATTAACATGAACCGGCAGGTGACCATCAGTTCATTCTATATGGACGATGCCGAGATTTCCAATCACGAGTACCGCCAATATGTTAACGCACTGCTGGCCGATTCGGTCTCGACGCTGGGCGAAGAAGAAATAATGGCGAAGTATTACCCAGATACAACCGTTTGGAAAAACGATTTCACCTATCATAATGGGGATCCAATGCTGGAGCATTATTATGCACACCCCGCATTTGACACTTATCCCGTAGTGGGCGTAAGCTGGATTGCTGCCAAGCATTTCTGCAAATGGCGCACCAACACGCTGGATGATTTCCGCACAAAAGATGGCGGATACAAATCATTTGGTTTCCGACTGCCTTCCGAAGCTGAGTGGGAGTGGGCTGCCCGTGGTGGTAAAAGTGGTGCCAAGTACCCTTGGGGTAACCCATACGTAGCGAATGGCAAAGGATGCTACCTGGCTAATTTTAAACCACAGCGCGGTAATTTCGATGCAGATGGTTATCCATACACAGCTCCAGCAACAGCCTACAGCCCGAATGACTATGGTTTATACAACATGGCTGGTAACGTAGCTGAGTGGTGCCGGGATGCTTACGCTGATAACACAAACGCTATTGTTTGGGATATGAACCCTGACAACCAGAATGCTGACGAACCCAGAAAAGTAGTTCGGGGCGGCTCCTGGAAAGATATAGCTTATTATCTGGAAACAGGCACTCGTTATTATGAGTATGAAGACCAGAAACGCTCCTACATTGGTTTCCGTTGCGTAATGGATAACCTCGAGGGACGTACCGCATCGGCTCGTGGAGGTCGCGCTACCAAGAGCAAAAGCAGCAAAAAAGCTTCCGCTAAGAAAGTTTAAATGAGTTATCGATTGGCTCATGGCTTCACAGGCCTCTGTCAATCGTTGTGGTCTCGTGGTGAAGTATACCACACAGAACTAATTACCTATTCCAATTAACAATCGCTTATCATGGCAGCAGCAAAGTCCGTAAATTTCTTTTGGGATCGTTTAGTACCAACCATTTATAGTGCCGGTGCCGCCGTTGTAATTGCCGGTGCCTGGGCAAAAATTACCCACAATGAACAATTTGGCTGGTTGCTAACCGCCGGTCTACTTACCGAAGTAGTTATTTTTGGCTTGTATGCATTTCAGAGTTTTACTATGCCCGTTACCGCTGCAGACGATTATGCATGGGAACGCGTTTATCCTGAATTGGCAGACGATTATAAAGGTGAAGCTCGTAAACCTGCTCCACAGGCAAATGGCCTGACAGGTAATATGGATCAAATGCTGGCTCAGGCAAAAGTTACTCCTGAAGTGTTTGAGCGTTTAGGATCAGGCTTTCGGAATCTGAACGATACCGTAGCGAAACTATCCGATCTTACAGAAGCAACCGTTGCGACGAATGATTATGCTCGTAATGTGAAGTCGGCATCCAGCTCAATTACCGAGATGAACAAATCGTATGGAACGGCTATCACCGCTATGAATTCGATGGCCGATGCCACTACGGAAGCAAAAGATTATCGTGATCAGTTCCAGAAAGTAACCAAGAATATGGGGGCTTTGAATGCCGTTTATGAACTGGAATTACAGGACACAAACAAGCATTTGAAAGCAATGAATGCTTTTTATGGTAGCCTGACGGCTGCGATGGAAAATATGAGTGATGCTAGCCGCGATACGCAACAGTTTAAAAATGAGCTGGCTA
Source organism: Spirosoma sp. KNUC1025 (assembly GCF_045160025.1). Classification (GTDB taxonomy): domain Bacteria; phylum Bacteroidota; class Bacteroidia; order Cytophagales; family Spirosomataceae; genus Spirosoma. Next base: position 5,956,452 of record NZ_CP087139.1, on the reverse strand, counting down.
AACTGACTAGTAACTTAGCGTCTCTCAACGGCGTTTATGGAAGCATGCTAACCGCTATGCGTGGCAATTAATTGAATTCAACAAAAATTTGTAGACTAACGTTTGTAGCGTATTATATGCTAGTATAAGCAGAACGTCAGTCTACAAACTACTTCACTTACCGTATTACTACCATAAGTTCATGGCAGGTTCAAAGGAGACACCCCGTCAGAAGATGATCGGGATGATGTATCTGGTATTGACCGCAATGTTGGCTCTTCAAGTCACATCGGCGATTCTGGAAAAATTTGTATTGATCAACAATAGTTTAGAGCAGTCGACCGGTGCCGTTAATAAGGTTAACCAGTCAACGTTCGACAATATTCGCGCTACTGTTGAAAAGTCAGGAAATCGGGCAACTGACCTGGCTATCGTTAAACAGGCTGACGATGTTCGGAAGTTAACCGCCGATATCGTTAGCGAGCTTGATAAAATCAAAGAGCAAATTGTTGAAGCAGGCGGTGGTCGCGACGAATCTGGTAATATCAAAAACCTGAGTGAGGAGGAAAAAGTAGCCCAGCTCATGATTGGCACAGGACGTAATGGAGCCGCATTCAAATTGAAAGATCAATTGAATGGCTACATCGATAATGTCTCTAAGTATTCGAATACAAAGTATGCACCGATGGCGCTTGACGGGAAGGATGATCCGATTGCCAATCGGTCACCAGATCAACGCCGGAAAGATTTTGCGGAATTAAACTTTGCACAAACACCTGTGCCAGCAGCTTTGGCTGTATTAAGCCAGAAGCAAGCCGACGTTCGCCGGATTGAAGGTGAAGTACTGGACGTATTGGCCAGCAAAGTTGGTGCGCAGGATGTGAAATTCGACAAAATACTGGCTATGCTCAGCATGGAATCGAAGGTCGTTGTAGCGGGTACCAAGTTTAAAGGTCAAATGTTCTTGGCTGCTTCGTCATCAGGTATTCAGCCTCGGATGAGCCTAAACGGCGCCCCCGTTCGGATGCAGGATGGACAGGGTATTGTCGAATTTACGGCACAAGGCGGTGCTTATGATAAAAATGGATTGGCTCGCCGTACGCTAACCGGTTCGATTGCTTATCAGACGCCTGCTGGTTTGAAAACGGTGCCTCTTTCAGCTGAATATTTTGTTGCTAAGCCATCTTATCAGATTGAGACAGGAACAATGCCACCGTTGTATCTGGGCTGTGCCAACAAGCTAAGCATTCAGAGTCCGCAGTTAGGGGCTTTGTGGAATCCAAATTTCTCGGCTGATGGGGCCGCTGTTATTTCATCAGGAGAGAAGGGTAAAATTACTGTAGTGCCAAGTTCATCCCAGGTAGCACTTAATATCAGTAACAGTGGTAGTCTGCTAGGTACGGAGCGTTTTAAAGTAAATAAAGTGCCGCGCCCAACTCTGGAAATTTTTGTCGGCGGGACGCGGGCTAATGATCCGCGCGGTGTCCCCGTATCATCGGCTCGTAGTGTACGTATTCAGGCAGTTGCTGACCCAAGCTTTGCTGCGTACTCGCCAGATGATGCAAACTTCCGCACAACAGGAGCTACCGTATCGTTGGTACGTGGAACAAGACGTGTGAAATTTGCAACTGTAGCAGCGGGTGGTGGCTCAATTGCTGACTTAGCAGCTGAAGCACAGCCGGGTGATCGACTGGTTATCCAGGTTGAAGGCGTACAGCGTCGGAACTTCCGTGGTGAGATTAGTGATGTACCAATGGGTAGCCCCCTTCAGCAGGTTTCACTTTATTGATGTACTAAAGCGGCTTTTTTACCGTTAACATACTGAATTGACAATAAATAGTAGCCATGAAACAAATAAGGACGATAGGATATGCTAGTGCATTGACCGTTGCGGCATTTGCGTTGACAAGCGGTGACGTACTGGCTCAGGAGAAAGCGAGCAATGGCACTAATCCATTGTCAGTTCGACCTGTTAATGAAAACGATATCATGATGAAGAAGACCCTTTGGCGTCGGATAGACCTGAAGGAGAAACAGAATCAGTCGATGTTTTCAAAGAACAATGAAATTTCAAAGTATCTGATGGAAGCGGTAAAGGCTGGTCTGATTGATGCGTACACAAACGATTCGTGTACGACGAAATTGACCGCTGAGAAATTTCACGATAACCTGCTGATTCCAAATACAGGCGGTGGCTTATCGGCTGAAGAGAAAGCAGCTGGTTTTACCGAAGATGGTAAAGGCGCGAACAGTGATGGCTGGGATAACGCGACTAAAAAAGACAATAAGAAAAAACCGGCTGATGATGGCTGGGGAGCCCCAAAAAAGCAGTAGCAGCGACTGAACCGGCCGATGATGGCTGGGGAGCGCCTAAGAAGAAAGTAGCTACTACCAAAAAGGGTAAAAAAGGTAAAAATACGGTAGTTGCTCCCGTAGTAGAGCCAAAGAAAGATTCGGTTGCAGTAGCTGCTGCCCCAGCGCTTTCGGGTGATGAATACTTCCCTAAAGAACTCAATATTCTTGAAATTAAAGAAGATTGGATTTTTGATCGGAAACGTTCACGCCTGTACTATGATATTCAGACGGTAACTTTACTATTGCCATCTGATAAAAACGAAGCTGGGTTTGAAAAACCAATAGCCTCGTTTAAGTACAAAGATCTGGACAAGTTGTTCCGCAGCGATCCGAAGAAATTCATCTGGTATAACCCGCAAAACCAGGCACAGCATAAAAATCTGGCTGATGCGTTTGATTTACGCTTGTTTTACGGCCGGATCACCAAAGTAGCTAACCCTGGCGACAGCGATTTAGTCGGTATGTATGGCGATCGGGAGGGCTTGCTCAAATCGTATCAGACTGAGTACGAACTGATGGAAACTGAACATAGCCTTTGGGAATACTAGGAGTTTAGTTCTCTGCATAATATAAACACAAAAGGTGTAACCATATTGGCTACACCTTTTGTGTTTAAGTGAGTTCTGGATTACGCTAAGTTCTGAAACTACCCATTCTCGATTGTATCAAAATACTGCTTTAGCTTCAGGGCCCGGTCTTTTCCAACGATTTCTGCTACTTCATCAAAAGGAGCTTCACGTATCGTTTTAACCCCTTTAAAGTGTTTCAGTAACTTGGCCGCGGTACGTTTGCCAATGCCTTCTACATTTTCTAATTCGCTGATTAAGCTATTACGACTGCGTTTGTCCCGGTGATACGTTATAGCAAAGCGGTGAGCTTCGTCGCGAATGCGTTGAATCAGTTTGAGCGACTCGGATTTCTTATCAATATAGAGGGGTAAGTTGTCTTCGGGGAAGTAGATTTCTTCAAGTCGTTTTGCTATACCGATAATTGGCACTTTCCCATACAAATCCATCGCTTTCAGAGCATCGCAGGCAGCACTAAGCTGTCCTTTGCCGCCGTCGATTACAATCAGATCGGGCATATCCGTACCCTCGGTCAGGACACGCGTATACCGGCGGGTGACGACTTCATACATACTGGCGAAATCATTCGGGCCGATAACGGTTTTTATGGAGAAATGCCTGTACTCTTTATTAGCCGGTTTGCCACCTATAAAGCAGACCATAGCCGAAACCGGATTCGTCCCCTGAATATTCGAGTTATCAAAACATTCAATTCGATTGGGAATCGTTTTCAACTGAAGATCCTGCTTCAGCCGAATAAGGACCCGATCCTTTTTGCTAGCATTAGCGGTCGCTTCAGCCGCTGCGCGCTCCTGACGTTCACGACGGAAGTATAACACGTTTTTCAGCGACATATCCAGTAGCTTTTTCTTATCACCAATCTGCGGAACGGTCACCTCAGCCTTCATGTCAAAGTCGAGAGGTATATTTGAAATGATCTCTTTAGCCTGACTACCATACTGCTCCCGAAATTCGATGACCATCATGGCCAGTAAATCCGTATCTGCTTCATCGAGTTTTTTCTTGATCTCAACCGTATGGGTCTGAACTATGGTACCGTTGACGACCTTCATAAAATTGACGTAGGCCGTAGACTCATCAGAGGCAATAGAGAACACGTCCGCATCATCAATTTTCGGATTAACGACCGTCGATTTACTCTGAAATCGCTGCAGTACGTCCATTTTTTCTTTGTACTTCTGCGCTTGCTCGAAAGCCAGTTCACTAGCTGCTTCAACCATTCGGTTTTTAAAATATTCCTGAGCTGGTTTCAGATTGCCTTTTAAAATGTGATGGATCTGCTCTATGTCGCCATTGTAGTCAGTTTCGCTCTGTTTGCCTTCACATGGCCCTTTGCAGTTGCCAATGTGATACTCCAGACAAACTTTGAATTTACCCGCTTCTATATTTTCCGAAGCCAGATTGTAGTTGCAGGTACGGATTGTGAATAACTGACTGAACATATCCAGCACTGTATACATCGGCTTCAGGTTGGCGAAGGGGCCATAAAAGGTACCTAGTTTACGGTCGATACGCCGAGTTGTGAGTACGCGTGGAAAATGCTCATTGGTTACGCAAACAAATGGATAGGTTTTATCGTCGCGCAGGAGAATATTGTATTTTGGCTGATAACGTTTGATCAGTTGGTTTTCGAGCAGTAGAGCGTCAAATTCGGTATGTACGATGGTGAACTCAATCTTCCGAATCTGACTCACCAAACGTAACGTTTTGCGGTCATGCTGCTTTGAGTTTGTAAAATAGCTGCTTACCCGATTCTTCAGGTCCTTAGCTTTTCCTACATAAATGACTTCGCCCGAAATATCGAAGTATCGATAAACACCAGGCTCGTGGGGCACTTTGGTTAACTCTTTCTTGTAGTCGAATTCTGACATATTGTGGTACCGACCAGACGGGTTGGAGGAGAAACAAAGGTAAGCGACCGACACAGACAGCCGGTACTACAAAACAACCGATAATACGTAAAGGTTGCCGGATTTATATCTACTAAAAAGGGCCGCAAATTGCGGCCCCATTGTGGTTTACTGTAGTATTTCATCTTCATCTTCTGGTACAACCTTAGGCGGAATATACCGTTGCGAAGAGTCGATATGGTAACCACCACAATCGATCTTGAAGTTATTGGGTTTGCGGAAAGGCTCTGGCCGATAACTTGTTAGAGTTGGGTCTTTATATACTTTTTGCATGTACATAGCCCAGGCAGGCATTGCCAAACGGCCTCCCTGTCCTAACTCAATAGTGCGAAAGTGAATAGGCCGATCATCACCACCAACCCATAAACCCGACACTAGATGCTGCGTCATTCCCATAAACCAGGCATCTGAGTAATTGGACGTAGTGCCGGTTTTGGCGGCAATCTCATTGCCGCCATCCATTAGTTTGTATTGCGTACGTAATCGCTGGGCTGTACCATTGGGTTCTTCAACAGCCCCACGCATCAGATGCAGCATTTCATACGCCCGGTTTGGACTGATAACTTGATTGGCGTCAGGGTGAAATTCTTTTAAAATGTTGCCGTTTTTGTCCGTAATCTTAAAAAGAACCATAGGTCTCACCCGCATACCACCGTTAGCAAAGGCACAGTAGGCAGCGACCATTTCATAGACGGATACATCGCCGGTACCCAAACAGAGGGTTGGGTTTTCGGGCAAATCTTTGCTCTCAATCCCCATATCATGGGCGTATTTAATCACCTCAGCGGCACGGGTCTTCTTGATCAATTGGGCGCTTACCGTATTAATCGATTGGCCCAGAGCCTCACGTAACGACAGGCTTCGGTAGCTGTATTTGCCGTTCGAATTATGGGGTGTCCAGGCGGGGCCACCGTTGTTATCTTCGCCGTGGGCAAACGTAGTGGGCTGGTCCGTTACGTGACTGCAAGGCGTCACAAATCCCTGATCCATAGCCGTCAGGTAAACAAAGGGCTTAAAGGTTGACCCTGGTTGCCGACGACTCTGGCGAACGTGGTCGAACTTCATATGCTTGAAGTTAATCCCACCTACCCATGCTTTTACGTAGCCAGACCGAGGGTCCATTGACATGAATCCCGTATTCAGGAGCCGTTTGTAATATTTGATGGAATCCAGCGGACTCATCGTTGTGTCTTTCTCATTACGTCGGCCACCATACACGAAGACTTTCATCTTGACAGGTTTGCGCATGTCCTTCCAGATGGCTTTTTCGTCGGCTCCATAAACAGCCTTTAGTTGTTTGTAGCGGCTGGTTCGGCGGGCAACGGATTCTATAAAGCCCGGTATTTCAACGTATTTCTTGGTTCGCTGATCTTTCTGTACCCAGGGGTTTCGCCCGCGCCAGTGTTCATAGAATTTCCGCTGCTGATCCCGCATGTTGGCCATAACAGCCTCTTCGGCGTAAGCCTGCATACGGGAGTCGATAGTGGTATAGATTTTCAGACCACTGGTGTAAAGATCCAGGTCGTCATCATTTTCTTTATTGTATTGATTAATCCACCGTCTGACATCACCGCTAATGACCGAGCGAAAGTAGGCTGCCATACCCGTGTTCTGATTTTCAACACTGAAATCGAGCTTTAGCGGCTTACTCTTATACGTAATGAATTGCTGCTCGGTCAGGAATTTGTATTTTTTCATCTGGCCCAGTACCACATTCCGACGCTCTTTTGCCCGATCTTCAAACAGACGTGGGTTATAAAGTGTCGGATTTTTGAGCATACCTACCAGCAGAGCGGCTTCTTCTACGTTCAGGTTCCAGGGTTCTTTGTTGAAATAGGTTTTGGCCGCTGTTTTAATCCCATACGTATTATTTCCAAAGGAGACCGTGTTGAGGTACATCATCATAACTTCCTGCTTGGTGTAGTTACGCTCCAGACGCACCGCCAGAATCCATTCTTTAGTTTTAGAGATAACCAGACTGATAATCGGGACATGGCCAAGAACTCCTTTTAATTCTTCCTGCCGGGTGTCGAACAGGTTCTTTGCTGTCTGCTGAGTAAGTGTACTGCCTCCGCCTGAACTTGACGCATCCTTAAACGTGAGTAACCCGCTTACTGCCCTGAATAATGAGCGCGGATCGATACCCGAATGTTTGATAAAACGGGCATCCTCCGTAGCCAGTAAGGCCGACGTTACATTGGGCGAAACCTGGGAAATTTCAATAGGCGTCCGGTTTTCAACGTAGTATTTACCAAGCAGTTGTCCATCGGCTGTATAAATTTCAGATGCTTCTTCGCTTTTCGGATTTTCGAGCGCTTTCAGACTCGGCATACCGCCAAACAGCCACAAAAAATTATAACTGACGGCGGCTACATACAGAATCAACATGATGATTCCGAGCAGTGAAAACCACCAGAGATTTCGAATTAATTTCCGGTAACGACCGGGGCAAGTTCAAACATTAGCTATGTGTGGGGATTTTATTTCAAATGTACAGGTTCAGGGTTCTACGTTTTTCTACACCAACCAAGCCCAAATCTGAAACATTAAATGATGAAACTTATTTTCGATTTACAGTTGCCTGACCGGCCGCAGCCAACATCTCCTTTGCACGCGGTAGCAACTCACTAGCGGGATAATCACGTACAAATTCGGCTAGTGCCTGTTGGTACGCTTCGAGTGGCTTGACCTTACCTACCAGAATGACACGTAACAGCGCCAGTTTATCTTCCAGTTGCGAACCAGCAAACTGACTTAGTGCATTTTCGGCCCGTGTAAGAGCTTCGGATGAATTATTCGATTTATAAAGTTCATAAATAGCTGTATACGCTTTTTGAGCCTGCGCTTCAGAATCTGTTGTTTGAGCTGCTACGCGTCCGGTTAGACGAGCGTAGGACGTATTTGGGTACTCAGCCAATAATTTCTCTTTCCAGTTCGACGGTTTTCCCAACTGTTCATTAGACAGGTAGAGTAAATAATAAATTTCAGGTTTCTGAAGCGTGTTTGGATAACGGGTCAGTAACTGTTCAAACGTCGGTATGGCATCGGCAGGCTGATTAAGCTGAAATTTGTACAGCTTACCCAGCCGATAAAGCGCGTTTTCGATCTGTTGATTGGTAATGGCCTGTGCTTCTTTCGAAACAGGAATTTGCCGCAGCAAAGCTGATTTCTCCGCCATGCGAGCCGCTACGTTTCCGGCGGGAGATGTCCCGGCAACTCTATTCAACATATCCGATTGTTGTAGAGGACTATTCGGGTTCACTGAATTAGCGGGCGTTGCGCCTGTCAGCGGGTTTCCGGCGCCAGCCACAGCTTCCGATGCTTCTTTGTTGGCACGTCGCCAGTTATCTTCAAGAGGACGATTGCCCCATTTAACCTGAAACTCCTGCCTGCCCTGACTTAAGGCAATCGGATTATACAAAACCCAGCGTTGGGCGGGTTGCAGATTTGAATTAGTCGCCCCCGGAACGGTAGCTACTCCGCCAGCCGATGCCTGTGCTGTGAGTTGTTGGGCTCGTTCAGCCTGCTCTCTGGCTTCTTTTTCCCGTTGGTCAAGTGTCTGATCCAGAAATTTATTCAGGGCGTTCGGATCCATCCGGGCCAGCGTCAGCAAGCTGTCGTTTGTTTGAATCGTCGTTTTATATTGAACAAACTCGTCAAGAGCCGCTTTCCGGTTTAATAAAGCCGCGTACTCGGGCGATTGCCGGGGAAGAAGTGTCAACGCACTATCGTAATACACTTTTGCCTTGGCATAATCTGTTTTTTTCTCAAAATACAGTTTCCCAATCTCCAGATATGTAAACGGAACTTGTGTTGAACTTGAACCGGACTGCCGAATGGACTGGCTGTAATACTTGATTGCCTGATCAATTCGACCACTCCGGGCTTCGAGTAAGCCCATTGTGAAATAAATCTTGTCTTTCAGGTCAACATTTTTTCGATCAGCTAATAAACTCTCAAAGGTTTCTGACGATTTAGCCATTCGCTTTTGATCGCCTGTCAGCCCATTGCTTTGAATGGCGAATAGATTGGCATAAAAAGACAAATCGTACGTTGGCCTTGACTTCAGAACCTGTTGATACTGATCAACGGCTTTAACGGGCTGGCCAATTAGATCATACAACTGGCCGGCAATGAGGTGAAGCCGGGCTGTTGCTTCCCCTTTATCCAACAGGGGAAATGTAGCCTCCAGGATACCTACGGCCGTAATGTACTCGCCCTGGCGTTGGTGTAAATACGCTTTGGTTAGGTAGAAATCGCGTGTATTGTCTTTATTGAGAGGTTGCGTGCGTAAATACTCAGCTACGTTCAGGGCGTTGGCATAATCGCTGGCTTCAACATAGGCCCGCATTAACCCAACAAGAGCGATGTGTTTATCGTTTTCGTTGGTGCCTTTTGTGTTGACGTATTTAAAAACCTCAATGGCGTTCGGCAAATCCTGTTTCAGTAAGCGTGCCTGACCGATGAGGTTGTACGCATTATCGAGCCAGTTACTGTTTTGATGTCGCTCAGGGATAAGCGAGGCTTTTTTGATGGCATCATCCAATTGGGGCTTTACCGCCTGAATGCGCATTGAATCGACCGGCAACAGGATAGGGAGTAGTTGATTGTAATTCTCCTGTCTTGTTTTAAATAAGGTCTGCTCTGCCTGTTGAATCTCATCGCGGGCAATTACGTAGGCGTTGAAATGAGCATTCAGGTTATGATACCCCTTACTCAGAGGTTTTGTACTGTATTGGGAACAGGAAACCAACCCGCCGGTCAGGAGAAGAAAGACCGTAAGTAGAAAAATTGGGGGGTAACGAAAATAGCAGGACATTCGAAAATAACGCGTGATCACTCGTATTAAAACGTTCTACGTTGGCTCAGCATTATGGAACGTTGGCCAAATTAACGAATTTTAGCTGGTATATTGCACTCCTTCCATGAATTCTATGCAAAGCGATCCTGACCAACCTGCTCCAAACGAATCAGATAAACCGACCCGGGATGATGATTCAATGAAAAAGGCGACGGAACAAACCAAATCGTTTGCGGAGTATAGCGGCATTGCCTTTCAGATGCTGGGTACGATCGGGTTAGGGGTTTGGGCAGGTATGAAACTGGATGAGTGGCAGCATAATCCTCGACCGATCTGGACGATTGTTCTGTCGCTAACGGCAATCGGCGCATCGCTTTATTTATTTATTCGACAATTGACGAAAAAGTAGTTAGCAACGGGCGGAGAACAAATAACTTAATTTACCCAGCGGCCCCTGCACTACGATTCTGCCTTTCATGCTTAGGACAGTTTTATTCACAGCTCTATTAGCAATTGTATTTTTTTTAGTTACCAAATATTCTTCGGTCCCTTGGGTACATCCGGAGTGGAAACTTCTTTTAATCTTTTTTTTAAGTGTATCTTTCCTAACCCATCGGCTGGTAGAGTCTGGTTTACAAGGAGATCGTGAACGATTCATCCCACTTTACCTGGCTGCAACCGTGGCCCGCCTGATTCTGGGTCTGGCTTTCATTGGTTTTTTCCTGTTTCGTCACATCGAACAGCGTCGGGTCTTCGTTCTGGACTTTCTTGTACTATATATATTTTATACTGGCTTTGAGATTTGGACGCTTACTCGTAACTTGCGACGCGATTCGTAAAAACGATTTGTCAAACTAGATGATGCGTTCAGTTATCAATAAACTTTTGTTAGCTACGGCTCTCATTTTGAGTTCGTTAGTAAGTATTCAGGCGCAGGAACACAAGCCGGAAGGTGAATCACACGCTCAGCACAAAGGCGACGCGCCCGCCGAAAAAGGAAAATTTAATGTAGGTGAAATGATTATGCACCACATTAAAGATGATCACGGCTGGGAGTTTGCGCACGGTGTTACGTTGCCACTTCCTGTCATTCTTTACTCAAACGATCGGGGTCTGGAAGTATTTTCGTCGTCGCATCTGGCGCATGGCGAAGTATACAATGGCTATAAAAATGAGCATGGTAAAATTCACCGTGTTGATGCCGCTGGCAATGCTGATCACGAAGCCAAAATCTACAATTTTTCGATTACCAAAAATGTGGCTTCATTACTGTTGAGCGCCATTATTATGTTGCTGGTGTTTTCGGCGGTTAGCCGGGGGTATGCCAAAAACAAAGGCAAGGCGCCATCGGGTATTCAATCGTTTCTGGAGCCAATTATCCTGTTTGTGCGGGATGAAATCGCCAAGCCAAGCATCGGTCCGAAATACACCAAATTCTTACCGTATCTGCTGACCCTGTTCTTTTTCATTCTGGTTAACAACCTGTTAGGGCTGTTGCCTGGAGCGGCTAACCTGACTGGCAACATTGCCGTTACGTTGGTGCTGGCAGTGCTGACATTCATTATTGTTACGTTCAGCGGTAACAAACACTACTGGTTGCATATTTTGAAGCCAACGGGTGTTCCTATTGCGTTGCTGCCGATTATGATTCCGGTTGAGATTGTGGGTGTGTTTATGAAACCCCTTTCCCTGATGATCCGATTATTTGCCAACATTACGGCTGGTCACATCATTATTCTGAGCTTGCTCGGGCTCATCTTTATGGCCAATCACATGGGCGGAGCCACTACGAGTGTTGCCATCAGCCCAGTTGTTCTGTTTTTTACCCTGTTTTTAAATATGATCGAACTGCTTGTTGCATTCCTGCAAGCGTTCATTTTTACGTTGCTCACGGCTATGTATATCGGCAGCGCCGTTGAGGAACACCACGAAGCGGATCATGGTATCGGTTTCGAAGGTGCGGAAGCGCACTAATTCAGTTGGCGACTGAACCGGCTGGTGGGGTATAACACAATGGATCATCATCTCGCCAACGGTCTGACTAACTGGTTAATTTGCAATCTTTTGTTTCACTAATAAATCTGTTTGAAGTTATGTTCGCAACGTTGTTTGCTCTGCTGTTAGAAGCTACGGGTAGCGTATCGGTTATGGGTGCCGCTGTTGGCGCTGGTCTGGCCGCTATCGGTGCTGGTCTGGGTATTGGTCGGATTGGTGGTAGTGCTATGGAAGGTATTGCCCGTCAGCCAGAAGCGGCTGGTCGTATCCAAACCGCCATGCTGATCATCGCGGCTCTTATCGAGGCCGTGGCTCTTTTCGCAGCTGTTATTTGTCTACTTGTAGCTACGGCTTAATCCACCCGGCTCAGGTAGCATCTAAAGTTTGAGTAGGCCTGTGCATTAGGTGCTGGCTGCACTACTCACCCGATTTCCGAGAAACCTTTGCCCACTTGGGGTTGCCGGTGGGCAAAGGTTCTCAAACAAAAGATTGATCTCGATTTATGATACGCTGAAGAAAGCCCTTATCGTAAGTCTTCTCTGAAAATCCGAATTCAAAAATCACATATCAAAAATGGATCTGCTTACTCCCGATCTTGGTTTGTTATTCTGGCAGGTAATTGTATTTCTTGGCCTGTTTCTCATTCTCCGCGCTTTCGCCTGGAAACCCATTACGGAAAGCCTGAACGAACGCGAAAACAACATTCAAAGCGCCCTTGATCTGGCCGAGAAAACCCGGTTAGAAATGACTGCGCTGAAAGCTGATAACGAAAAATTGCTGGCTGAAGCCCGTTCTGAGCGTGAAGTTATTTTACGCGGTGCCAAGGAAACAGCAGACAAAATGCTTGCCGATTCGCGTGAAAAGGCAGAAGCCGAAGGTCGGCGGATTCTCGACCAGGCTCGTGAGTCGATGCAGAATGAACGGCAGGCACTGGTAGCGCACATGAAAAAAGAAGTTGTTTCGCTATCGATTGAAATTGCTGAAAAAGTACTTCGCAAAGAACTCAGCGATAAAGGCGCACAGGAGAAATTAGTAACTGATCTCGTATCTCAATCCCGCTTGAATTAGTCCTGATTGGTTAGCCGTTGAGCCAACTGGTATACGTACGTACTGACTCTTCGACTGACGATTCACTAACTGAATAAAATTATGGCAGTTGCTACTGTTGCCGCCCGTTATGCCAAGTCGTTGTTGGATTTGGCGCAGGAAAAAGGTCTGACAGAGACGATGTACAAGGATATGCTGTTTTTTAAGAAGACAGTAGAACAAAGTCGTCCATTATTACTCATGCTTAAGAACCCAATTGTTCGGGCGGAGAAAAAAATGCAATTATCAAAGCCGTATTCGCCAAGCGCGTTGATCCGGTAACTATGGCGTTTTTCCAGATAATCGCCAAAAAGAATCGGGAGTCGATTATGGATGCCATTGCTGATGAATTTGTCAATCAGTACGACCGGCTGAAAGGCGTAGAACGAGCAACCGTTGTTACAACCGTACCGTTGACCGATGCATTACGTAAGAAATTTACGGCAATGGTCATGAATGCGACGAATGGCAAAACGGTTGAACTGGAAGAAAAAATAGATTCAAAACTCATCGGTGGTTATATTCTGCGCGTTGGTGACCAGCAAATCGATGGGTCTATTCGTAGCCAGTTAAATGATCTGCGACTGAAATTTTTGAATTAATACGGTACACGTATACATACCTGTAAAGCCACTTTCCGAAAGGAGCAGTGGCTTTTTTGTTTAGGAGTGCATGAAGCTGCTCATAAGGCCTTAACCAGCTTGACATGCGTGCGTTTGAATGACTCACGTTCGTAAAACCGGATCGTATCGCTTCGCTTCTGGTTGGTTGTAACCTCCAGATTGATAAAATTTTCCTGCCTGGCCAACGTATCAAGTGCCGCAACGAGCTGGTGGCCAATGCGCTGATTACGTACATCGGGTCGAACAAATAGCTCCTGTATCTCACCCACTTTACCGCCATGATGCAGCAACAATTGCACATGACAACTCACAAAGCCTACTGTTTCTCCCGCTTTTTCAGCAACTAAATAATGAACATTCGGGTCGGCTAGATTATGACGGAAAATGTTCAGAAAAGCATCCTGATTTAAGAGGAGGTCTTCGAGCGCGCATAAAAAAGCGTAGATGGTAGGTGCGTCGTTCCAGGTAGCGGCACGGATTTGTAAGGTGTCGATGGAAGTAGAATGAGGAGACACGATGATTTATAGGATACATTTATTGGAACAGATCACGCGATTAAGTTCGCCTTTTTCAGGTTGCCATCCGTCTTGTTATGAACAAAATTATTACGTTGGCTTTTCTCGGGGCATTGGCTGCCTGTTCGGGTCGAAATTCTACCAATGACCGTGAGCAAACCAGTAACGAGGATTCGACCGCTACCGTATCAGTCATGAATAATTATCAGCATGATCAGCAGTTTCTGCGCCAGCATCACCCCGACCTTGTTGAACTGCAACTGGGCAACGCAAAAGCTTTGATCTGCCCGGCCTATCAGGGACGCGTAATGACCACCACGGCCGACGGAGAAGCAAGCTATGGATGGATCAATTATGACCTGATTCGGTCCGGGAAAATTCTTCCGCACATGAATGCCTTTGGGGGCGAGGACCGCTTCTGGCTGGGGCCCGAAGGCGGACAGTTTGCGTTGTATTTCAAAAAAGGCGATCCGTTTGATGCGGCACATTGGCAGACGCCAGCTGCCATCGATTCCGATCCGTTTAAGTTGATAGCTAGCACCCCGACATCCGCTACGTTTGCTCAAACGGTTTCGCTGGAAAATTATAGCGGCATCCGGCTGGATATTGGCATTGAACGGATCATTACGTTGTTGCCCGAAACGGAGATAAACCGTCAGTTGACAATTGATTCGGAAGCGCTTAAAATCGTTGGTATTCAGTCTGAGAATACGATTGCCAATCAGGGAACACATGCTTGGACAGCCCAGACCGGAATGCCGTCTATCTGGATTTTGGGGATGATGAATGCTTCGCCAGCAGCGACAATTATTGTGCCTTATAGAGCCGGGGTCGGACAGCCGGTGAACGATGCGTATTTCGGTAAGGTACCCGCCGACCGCTTGACAATTGGCAAGACATCCGCTCTGTTTAAAGCCGATGCCAGGTACCGTAGCAAAATCGGCGTTGCGCCCGACCGGGCCACCAATTGGGTGGGCAGTTATGATCCGTCTACCCATACGTTAACTCTTGTTACGTTTGATTTCAATTCAAAAGACCGGCAGTACGTTAATTCGGCCTGGGAGCAGCAGAAAGATCCATTTGCGGGCGATGTAATCAACGCGTACAACGATGGCCCAATGCAGGCGGGTCAGTCGCAGATGGGGCAGTTCTATGAACTGGAATCCTCGTCGCCAGCGGCAAATCTGGCACCGGGAGCCAAAATGAGGCACCGGCATACAACGTTTCATGTACAGGGACCTGAAGACCAATTAAACCAACTGGCAAAACGACTGCTGCTTACGGATCTGGAGATGCTGAAAGGGAGGTAAAGTAGTTGAAATGTTAATAGTTCTGTAACGTATCTGACTCAAAAATGTGCTTACCGGTTAATCCCTGCTGAGTGGTCTGTAGCATCGCATTGGCCACTTTATCCGAATCAACACCCTTATATTTTGCCGGAATAAGCGGGTTGAAGAGACGCATGGCTGTCGCTGCAACTCGCTCGCCTAATCGAGGTTCGGAGCGATTGCCGAGCAGGAGCGAAGGGCGAAAAATCAACAGCGTTGGGTAATTCAGATTGGTCAGGTCCCGTTCAATTTCGCCCTTAACCCGATTGTAGAAAATAGATGAGTCGGCATTAGCCCCCATGGCCGTCACTATAGCATACTGCCGGGCTCCACTGGTTAAGCCCAGGCGGGCAATATCGAGTGGATACTGATAATCGACTTTACGAAACGCATCTTTAGACCCTGCTTTTTTGATGGTTGTTCCCAGACAGCAGAAAATATCGTCGGCCTGCGTTAGTAAGCCATTCGGATGCTCAAAGTCGAACTGAACTTCCTGTAATCGGGGATGCTGCCAGTTCAAAGACTTACGGACAAGCACCTTAACCTTATCGTAAAATGGCGAATCGACCAGTTTATGCGTAAGTGACTCACCAATGAGGCCCGTAGCACCCAATACTAATGCTGTTTTATAGGTGGGTGTAGTCATAATGTAATAGGGGTAATTCTGCTAATTTAGCCACATCATTTTGTATTGAAGACACCACTTCCTGATTTCTATCCTATGCACCCTGCCTTTTTTCGCTTTGCTGGCGCATGCGTAGTGCTTGTAGCTACGACATTATTCGCCTTTCGCCCTAACGACGACGATTTTATCAAACGGCTACTCAGTCAGATACACACTTATAATCAGCAACATCCCACCGAGAAAGTATATGTGCAGACAGACCGTGCTGCATATCTGGCTGGCGAAACGATCTGGATGAAAGGCTATATTTTTAATGGAACAACCCATGAAGCAGATACCGTCAGCCGGGTGCTTTATGTGGATCTGGTAGACCCGGTTGCCAGACGAATACGGATTCGTGCCCAACTCAGGGCAACGAATAGTTATGCGCCCGGCCAGTTTACTATACCTGATTCACTGGCTGCCGGTACGTATCAACTTCGGGCATATACCAACTTTATGCGTAATTATTCCGAAGCGTATTATTTCATCAAAACACTCACAATTTTACGGCCAGACAGTGAGAGTCTTTCTGGCGCAAATAACGTAACAACGGGAGCCGCTCCAGCAAGTAACGCGGCCATTCGGCCGGATGTGCAGTTTTTGCCCGAAGGGGGACAATTAATTGCGGCCATTGACAATCGGGTTGCTTTTAAAGGTGTGGATGCGTCAGGCCGAAGCCTGTCGGTAGCAGGTTTTATCCTGAACGCTAGAAAAGATACGGTTATGGGCTTTTCCAGTACGTTTCTGGGTATGGGCTACCTCATATTCAAACCCGAAGCAGACCAGCAGTATACGGCCTTTGTAAAACTCAGTGATGGTTCTGCTGCAGCCTATCCGTTGCCCGCTGTGCAACCGCAAGGTGTTGTGATGCAGGTAGATAACCTATCAAACAAGGACAATATCAAAGTGTATCTGTATCATAACAAAACCACAACTGATGCCGCTGCCATAATGACGCTAGTTGCTCAAACCCGTGGGCAGGTTGTGCAGGCGGCTAAAATACCCGTGTCCAAAAAAGCGTCGTTAATCCAACTGCCTAAAAGCAGATTTCCGGAAGGAATTGCACAACTGACTCTGTTCGATGAGACCAATAAGCCTGTTAGCGAACGGCTGGTCTTTATCAATAAAGATGAGCAGATCAACGTAGTGCTCAGCGCCAGTAAGCCTCTTTATAAAAATCGGGAGAAAATTGAGGTGTCAATTTCAACAAACACTGCCGACGGAAAACCGGTAGCCGCCAACGTATCACTCGCCGTGGTTGATGCTCGTCTGGCTCCCGAAGCGGATTCGAACGGCACAACGATTGTCTCGCACGTACTGCTTTCGTCTGACCTGACCGGAACAATTGAGCAGCCTGATTATTACTTTAATTCAATTCATAAGGACCGCTGGATGCAACTGGACCTGTTGTTGATGACGCAGGGTTGGCGACGCTTTGCCTGGCCTGACGTACTGGCTGGAACCAGCACACCCGTCAAGTACTCGGCTGAAGGAGGTTTGTCATTGACAGGCCATGTAGTTCGGCCGAATCAGAAGGGCATTGGAGGAAAAGTAAACCTGACATTTATGCTGGTAAAACGGGACAGCTCCCGTGTTTTTCTGGCGGGCGAGACGGACGAGGCTGGAAATTTTGGCGCTTATGATCTCGATTTTACCGATAGTACGTCCATATTGATTCAGGGTATTAAGGGGGCCGCCAATCGGAACCTGGTTATCACCCTCGACCAACTGTTCACCCCAACCGTAACCATCGCGCGGGTTCCGTATAATCCACTGGAATTTCGGCGCGATGAGCTAGCGGAGTTCATGAAACGTACCCGGGAATATCAGGAAATAGAGCGGCAGATTCGACGTAACGGCGAGATTTTGTTGCAGGCTGTTACGGTAAAAGCCAGAAAAGAACGGGAAATCGACTCGCGGGTGATTTATGGAACGCCTGATGCGAGTGTGAAATTTACGCCACAGAATACGTCGGGCCGACAGACCATCCTGGATGTGATTCAGGGGCAGGTAGCTGGCGTTCAGGTGATTGGCAACGGCTTTTCTGCACGGGTACAAATTCGCGGAGCCGCTAATTTTAATGGACCTGTCGAACCGCTTTTTGTGCTGGATGGCATGCCTATGGACCTGCAGGCTATACTGGGTATTTCCGTGCTGGATGTTGATCGGGTCGACGTACTCAAAGGGGCATCGGCAGCCATTTACGGTTCGCGGGCCAGTGGGGGCGTCATTTCCATCCTGACGAAGCGCGGAGGGCCTAGTTATGATTTTTCGAAAGAAGTTGCTCCTGGTACGTTGGTTGCCAAACTGCCGGGTTACACGCCCGTTCGTGAGTTTTACGCACCGCAATACAATGTCAAAAAGCCGGAGCACGCCAGACCCGACTATCGTACTACTTTGTTCTGGGCCCCTGACCATTCAAACCGGCGCGGATGGTAAAGCAGCAGTATCATTCTTTGCTTCTGACGCCAAAACCATTCTTCGTATGCAGGCTGAAGGCGTAACGCCAGGCGGAATGCCTGGTATAGGCCGGGAAAGATACGAGTAGACTAACATTTATAGAGCCAGGAGCTTTTACGGATGAATCCAAGACTAGTTTTCGTTTTAGCGCTGTTTGTTTGGGTAATCGGAGTTGCAGATGGGCTGGCACAACGACCTGGCAGGCTGTACGTTTCGGTGCTCGATGCCGACTCGGGCAAACCTACGCCCGTGCGAGTACGGCTTACCCGATCCGGTAAACCGGTTCCGGCTGTGCCGAATGAAGCAGTAGCCGTGTCGTATGGGCTTTGGGACCATGCCGATGGGTATGCGGTTCAACCTGACAGCTCTTTCTACGTAGCGGGCGCGTTCAGCCTGACGCTAACAGCGGGTGTTTACGACCTGACCTTATCAAAAGGCAACGAATACGTAAGTCAGACGCATAAGTTGCGAATTATACCCAACTCTCAGCTTCGGCAAACGTACCGAATGACCCGTTGGATCAATATGGCCGCGCGGAAATGGTATTCAGCCGATGACCATATTCACATTCGGCGTTCCATACGGGAGAACAAACCACTCCTTAGCTGGATTCAGGCAGAAGATATTCATGTGGGTGTTTTGCTGAAAATGGGCGATTTCTGGGAAACGTATTACCCGCAGTATGCTTTCGGTGAACAGGGGCAGTATAGAGAGGGTAATTATATCCTGTCACCAGGGCAGGAAGATCCACGAACGCCTGAACTGGGGCATGCGCTTGGCTTCGGTGCAACAGGCTCTGTACGGTATGGTCGCGATTACTATTATTATGACAAGGTCTTCGATGAGCTGCATAATCGCGGTGGCCTTACAGGGTATGCCCATCAGGCTGAGTCGTTTCATGGCTACCGGGGACTGACACTCGACGGACTCCGTAATAAAGTAGACGTACTGGAAATCCTTCAATAC
Organism: Spirosoma sp. KNUC1025; assembly: GCF_045160025.1. Classification (GTDB taxonomy): domain Bacteria; phylum Bacteroidota; class Bacteroidia; order Cytophagales; family Spirosomataceae; genus Spirosoma. The sequence goes on along the minus strand of NZ_CP087139.1, from coordinate 5,937,180 downwards.
TGCGTGTCAGCACAGCCTTTACGTACCGAACACTATTACCGTATGCTGGACCTCGGTTTTCCGCTGACGGCTACGGCTGGTTCCGATTTTCCCTGGTGTGGGCACGACCACGAGCATGGCCCACCTGAACACTCCGCTCAAATTGGGAACGCCCGCTTTTATACCTACGTCGACGGCCCATTTAGTCACGCAGCCTGGCAGTTGGCTATTGCGGCTGGCCATACGTTTGTAACCAGCGGCCCAATACTCGATCTGACGGTAAATAAAGCACTGCCTGGCGGTAAGCTGTCCCTGAAAAAAGGCGACACGCTGGCTATTATTGCAGAGGCTTACGGCCATGCCAAGCAGATTCCACTTGAAGCCATCGAACTGGTGGCGCATGGGCGGGTGTTGGGTCGCGTATCAAAAAATGACCCAGGGCAGTCAACCACCCATTTAGCCATTAAACTAAACCTGAAAGACGTAACGCATGGCATGTGGATTGCAGCCCGTTGCTACGGGGCGTCTAACCAGGCGGCACATACAACGCCCATCTACATAACGGTCGATGGGGGAGGGTTTCATAATCCGGAGACGGCAGCAAACTATTTGGCACAGTGTGAGCAATACCTTCAGGAACTGGAGCAGGAGTTAGAAACCCATCGCGATAGTCCTGAATTTCGAGCCTGGTATTACAAAAAAGGACTCAAGACACGTATCGACGAAGTCCGCCAGCTACTGGACGAACTGCGAAGTCGATTGAGTAAATAAGGTGCTGGTCGTTTTTGAAAAGGTATTATTTGGGCCAATACGTAATCGCTGTGCTGGCTACGTTGTTTCCATGATTGATTTCGCCCCCGCTGCCTTGTGATATACTCATAGTCAACCCAGTTTTTCCTGCCGTGCTAGGGGTAAACGTGCCAGTCAGGCCAATCGTCGATACAGCACCCCCTGCGATGGTTTTCGTTGAAGTAAAAATATAGTAATCGGGATTCGTGGTCGCGTCGAGGCTCCAGCTAGCATTCTGCACGTTGTTCTCGCCAACAGCGGTCGCTTTCGGGTCGAACGTAAAGTCGATAAATGAGCTTATTTTTAAAACGTATACCGTAATGACTCCCGAGGTAGGGACTTTTTTTGTTTCGATGACATCGATAAAGGCCGTTAGCGTTGTCGAGCCATGAACGGATTCTGGATTTACGGTAATGAGCCCAATCAAATCGGGGGTAGGTTTGAGTGGTTTCCTGGTCGAAGGTTTCGTTTGGGCCAGAACCGGCTGAGCCAGAAGATAGCCCAATAATAAAGCGTAACAGATTTTCATATTTAGGGCAATAGGTACGTCGGCAAAGGTGCAAATTTTCAAATACTTTAACCCAATTCGGGAAGAGTTACGTAGTATTCTTTCGCCATTTTTCGGCAAAAATCAGCCCCGACAAGAATCTCTTGTCGGGGCTGATTTTTGCTTTTGGTATGCTATTTTCCTTTTGTTTCTGACTTTTTCATCAGCTCAGCCCGCTGATCTTCCCGCAGGGTTGGGTACTTGATGCCAAGCTGCTCCAGGTAGGTTTTATATTTTGTCGGATCGTAATAGAATTTCTCAAGCTTGGGTTTGAATTCAGCCATTATTTTCTTGTTGAGATAGATAGCCGGAATCTCTTTCGAGGAAATCAGTGGCGTATATTTCGTCTCTTTCGTTTGTTCGTCGGTGTAATACGTTTTGGCCTCCTGAATAATTTCGGGTTTCAGAATCATATCCAGCAAGGTCATAGCTTCAACCTTGGCACCGGCAACTACTCCTTTATGGGCGATTGGAGTTGCCATCGCAATGGCGTTGGACCAGTGGTGGCCCGGTAGGCCAGGAATGTTGGATGGGTAAACCAGAACGACCGTCGGTACTGACCACGAAATATCCGAAATGTCGTCGGAGCCACCCGTCAGCGGCACCATCGATTGACCGCCCATCATCATGGTTGGGGCACTGGGAACGGGCGTACCGATTGTATCCAGCTTGATATCCAGACCAGCGAGGTTTGGCGACTGGAGTTCTTTTTGCGTTGCTTTTGCTAGCATCTGATCTTCAGGCGACCAGCCTGGCAGGCCAATTCGTTTAATGTTCTGGTACATGGTAGCCGCTATTGGCTTATTGAAGTGCCCGGGCCATGCCGAACCCAGAATCTCATAGGTGAACTTTGTGTCGGTCATCATGGCGGCACCCTCAGCCATTTTAATACCTTTCTCAAACAGGGCTTTAATTTTAGGGTAGGAACGTTCCCGGAAGTAATACCAGACCGATGCCTTCGATGGTACTACGTTGGGCTGATCGCCACCGTCGGAGATCACGTAATGCGAGCGTTGGGTAAGCTCAAGATGTTCGCGCCGATAATTCCAGCCGATGTTCATCAGCTCAACAGCATCCAGCGCGCTACGTCCACGCCAGGGGGCTCCGGCTGCGTGGGCGGCCTGCCCTTCAAACGTAAACTTAACCGAAATCATACCGTTATAGCCCGCATCGCCGTAAGCAACGCTCATATTATCGCCTACGTGGGTGAAAATACAGGCATCAACGTCTTTGAAATAGCCATCTCGAACATAAAACGCTTTCGCACCCAGCAGTTCCTCCGCAACGCCCGGCCAGAGCATTAATGTACCCGACAGCTTATTTTTCTCCATCAACTGCTTCACCGTTAGAGCCGCCACAATGTTCAACGCCTGCCCTGAATTGTGCCCTTCGCCATGACCGGGAGCACCTTCAACGATAGGGTCCTTGTAGGCAACGCCGGGCTTCTGACTCGCTTTCGGAATACAGTCGACATCGGAGCCGATAGCAATGACAGGTTTTCCAGATCCCCAGGTTGCTATCCAGGCGGTTGGCATTCCGGCAATACCCTTTTGAATCGTAAACCCTTCTTTTTCAAGAATATTGGTTAAATACTTGAATGACTCTTCTTCCTGAAAACCTAATTCGGCAAAGCTAAAGAGCATGTCATTAATCTGTTGCGCCTGATCTTTCCGCTGATCAATAGCTACGACTGCCTGCTGCTTTAGTTGCTCCAGATTTTTCTCAGAAGTCGATTTCGTCTGTTTACTTTGAGCTAGGAGTAGCGTAGGCAAGAGGAGTATGCCAGTAATTAATTTTATGTAATTTTTTATCATGTAGGTTAATGATTATTCGGATATTTTAGAAAGTGCTGCATAAATATATGGCATTTTTTTATTATGGCGAAATTTGGTATAGTTTTCCGCGTAGTGATTATGCCAAACAAAAAAGGTAAGCAAAATACGTATCGATTTTGCCCACCTTTTAATGAAATACCTCTGATTTACACGGAGAATCTATTGGCCTACCTGCTACGTAGCATTCAGAATTTTCATGTTAATTGGATCCCAACCGACCACTTTCTTCTGATAATAGCTCATGTTGCCACACTGCGTTGGCCCACAGGCACGCAAACCAAACGTAGCGTCTTCAATGTTCGGCGCGCCAGTCCGAATCGAATTGAAGAAATTAACGAAGTGCTCGTAACGGTCGCCTTTGTATTCTTTTGGGAACGTGTATTTAAACTCCTTAGGGCCAACCAGTTCGGGTGTCTGCGGATACAGTTTATTGTATTCAGCCACAAACAGCTCTTTCTGATCTTTGGGGAAATTGTCAATTGACATACCCGGCGCTTTCGGGAATTTATTCCGGTGAACAGTCAGACTGTCGAAACCAAGGGACAAATCACCTTCTGTGCCTACAATCCGAACCAGATAGTTACCACCACCGCCATCCACAAAGTTTGAACGGGTAGTTAGGTTAAATTCGGGATGCTCGGCCGTTTTGGGATAGTCGTAAATACTGAGCTGAATGTCAGGTACGTCGCGTCCATCCTTCCAGTACCGGGTGCCGCCCGTTGAGTAAATCCGGGTAGGGCCTTTCGAGCCGGTAACGCAATGAAGCGAGGTAAGTAAGTGAACATACAGATCACCGGCAATACCCGTACCGTAGTCGGTATAATTCCGCCAGCGGAAAAAGCGAAGCGGGTCCCAGGGGCGTTTGGGTGCTGTTCCCAGATACGTATCCCAATCAACGGTTTGGGGCGATGCATCGGGCGGAATCGAATATTGCCAGGCTCCCATCGCACTATGACGATCGTAGATAGCTTCTGCGAAAACCAATTCGCCAATGTCGCCTGCTTTCATCAGCTCACGGGCTTTCGCAATGAGCAATGAACTGGCAAACTGGCTCCCTACCTGAAACACTTTACCTGTTTCTTTGGCTACTTTGATCAGCGTATGCCCATCCTCAAACTTCTGTACCATAGGCTTCTCGCAGTACACGTGCTTGCCTTTGCGCATGGCATCGGTAGAGATCTTCTGGTGCCAGTGGTCGGTAGTACCATTGATAATCGCGTCGACATCCGTACGTTCCAGGATTTCCCGGTAGTCTTTGGTCACTGGCAGTTGCTCGCCCCAGAGTTCTCGGGCCCGGCGCAACCGGCCGTCGTAAAGATCACAGGCGGCTACCATTTCAACGCCATCCACCATCAACGCTGTCTGTGTATCGCCGATACCCATGCCCCCCGTACCGATCAGGGCAATGCGGACCTTGTCGTTGGCGGCCGTACTGCTGTGGCTGCGAACCAGATCCAGGTATTGGGGCAGAGGAGAAGTCGTGGTTTCGGCCAGTGCAACGGGTGCCGTAGCAGCGGCCGTACTGGCGATACCCAGCGTTTTAAGAAACTGACGGCGGGAGTTGGTTTCACCAGAAGCTGACGCGACCGACCGTTTTTTGTCTTTCATGTACGATTCAGATATGAGGATTGGAGAAAAATCAGCTAAAAATAAGCGAAAACAGGGAATCTAGCGCAGGATTTCTCCCGCAGACTCGTCGGCCAAATTATTTTTAAATGGCTCACTTATCCCGCCTGCATTACTCATTGCTGAAAATACTCGATCTTGTCTCCATCAGAATTATTGTTGATGATTACTTCTCCTCCGCTTCCCCCCATGATGACTGCCGTGGGCGTAAGGCTCCCTGACGTTGAGCCTGGGGTTAATATGCCAGTTAATCCAAACGACAGAGTGCCGCTCCCTGCTATCGACTGATTGGTGGAAAGCACATAATAATCTTCGTCCGAGACGCCCTGAAAACTCCACACGTTGTTCTGTACCGAACGTCCCCCTATCGACGTGGCCGTATTTGAAAAGCTTAAGTTGTACTTGGGATCTTTATTGACCTTAACGGTGATCGATCCACTAGTGGATACACCTTTCAGCTCAAAAATATCTACGACAATGGTGATGGGCTTTTCCCCATTTAATCCCGAGGAACGAGCATACATAACCGGCGTTAAGTCTGGCGGAACGTTGATAACCGTAATATTTAAGGTAATCGAGGCCGAGGAATTGTATGGGTCGGTTGCTGTAATGGACGCCGAATAGTTTCCTGTTTGGGGCGGTGTTCCTGTAAACACACGCGTCGAACTGTTGAAACTCAGCCAGCCCGGTAAGCCGTTTGCCGAATACGTGAGGTTTTGGCCCGGCTGGTCGGTAAACGCGGGGAAGGTATAGCTGAGAGGCTTATTCACCTGGGCTGTCTGCGTAATTAGTGTAGGAGCAACCGGCGGTAAGTTTGGCCCAGTCATAAGCACTAAAGGAACCGTGGTGCCCAAATTGCCTCCATCTGTTGCCGTAACATTGATCGTGTAACTGGCTGTTTGCGTGGGCGTTCCGCTTAATCGCCGTGCCTGCGTATCAAAACTCAGCCAGCCCGGCAGGTTCGTAGCTGAATACGTGATTGACTGACCTTCTGGGTCGGTAAAGGCGGGGATGGTAAAATTATAGCCCTGGCCCTGTATCGCAAACGGGAGTGTGATAGCGGGAGCTACCGGAGCCAGATTCGGAATCGCACTCACCTCTACGCCACCGTTCCAGGTATTGCCTACCCGGGTATATACCCGGAAATAGTACTGAAACAAGGGATTCAGGCTGGTTACGGTAACGTTAGTGCCTTTTCCTTTATAAACGACTTTCCCGCCTTCAAATGGGCTGCCATTTCCATTAAAATTGGCATCGGCCGTGTAGGACGATGCACCATTGGGCTTATCTGTAAATCCTATATCTGTTTTAGCCGCAACCAGTATCTCGTCAAACATAATGTTTGGATTGATCCAATTGACCTGAACCGCATTTAACTGCCGGGTGGCCGTTACGTTGCTGACCAATGAGCTGGCAGAGCCACAATCCGGATAAAGTACCACCGAACTCGTGGCTGTCAGTCCACCTTTATCGGTCACTTTCAGGGTAATCCGGTACGAATAGGATTCGTTGGGGCTGCAGCCTACCGGAGAAATCGAAATGACTGGATTGGGGCTGGTTAGCACAGGGTCCGGGTGTGTATGGTTGTTATGCTGAAGTATTACGGTCCATTCATAGGCCATATTGCTCATATCTGTATCCGTTACATTAGCCTGTAGCGTATAGTTGGTCGCCTGGCTCATAGAATACAACGTACCCGGCGCAGGATTGGTGATCTGCGCGGTTGGTGGGGTGTTGTTCACCGAAATAACAATCTCTTTTGGCGTAGAAGCCTGCCCCTGATTGTCTGTAACGACCAGCGTAACCGTGAATTTTCGAACGCTCGGGTCGGTAAATACGTGAGTTGGGTTAGCCTGATTTGAGGTGGTACCATCGCCAAAATTCCAGAGGTACGAAAGCGCCTGTCCTTCCGGATCAACCGAGTTTGACCCTGTAAACTGAACGGTAAGCGGTGAAGTGCCATATGTTACATTTGAGGTTGCATTGGCAACGGGTGGCTGGTTTCCTCCATAACTGATCCGTGATATGGTTCCCTGGATACGGACGTAGTAAATTGATCCATCGCGGGGATTTTGTTTCATATCCAGTATGCCGTAGTCGAAATTAGTTGGCGCAAAATCGCGGACCTCATCAACGACATGGTCTCCTTCGTTGTGTAGCTCCAGATTTTTCAGCCATCCCTGGCTGTGATCCGTCAGGAAGTACGTGTTTTTATACATCGCCGGAAACTGATTGCCTGTGTAATAGATACCGCCAATGATACACAGCCCAAAAAACGAGTTGCCCGATGGTGCGCCGGTTGTGCCGATGGTTCGGGCAATTGGCGTAGTTCCACTAAAAGCGGGTACCCGTGTAGCGGCCGGAGAGCTATGGTTGTACTCGAGAGCTGGTCTTGAGTGGGTAAAACGGCGGAGTTTCGCGTTCGAATTATCGATGTAAGTCGTCGGCTGTAGGCACAGGCTTTCGAAGGTTGGCTCGCCAGGTTCGTCTTTGTTACGTACGTTCGTGCCATAGTAGGCAATGGTTGGGTCCAGCCCTTCATACAACGGCCAGCCGCAGTTCAGCCCGCCTTTATCTACTACGTGAAAATCTTCGAATCTAAACCAGCCAACATCATCGATCAGAAGTTTACCTGGGTTGGCATCGTTCGCCGATGTGCTGCCTGTACCGGGCTGTAAGCTCATCCGATACGGATTTCTTAGTCCCATTGTCCACATCCGCGACTGGGGAGACCGTGGACTTGCACCATTATAAAATGGATTGCTGGGTATACCATCGCCCGTAGCCGGGTCCATACGTAAGACTTTACCGGCAAACGAGTTGACCATTTGGGCACGCATAGCCCCAACATTCTCGTTGGGCCGCATCATGCCATAATTGAGTGATTCCTGAAAAAACGTTTCACTGCGGCTACCAACATCCACACCATCGTGGTGGCCACCATCGCCCGTAGATAGCAAGAGCGTACCATCACGACCAAAAAGCAGGCTACCTCCAGCGTGCGATTCATAGGTAATGGGAGAGCCTGTTGAAATGGATTCTCCGAATAATACTTTCCGGCTGTAATAATCGGTAGTCAGATTACCTCCCGACGTTTGAAGATGATACCGTGTAACCCGGCTGATTGTTGCATGGCGATACATGTTGGCTGAGCTGCTGTACTGTGGTGTACCGTAGTATAGCAGGTGATGCAGGTCAACAACATAAAATAGATAGATCAGGCCGTTGGTCTGGTAATTGGGGTCCAGACAGAAACTGTGTAAGCCGAAATCATTCCATTCGCCAACTTCCTCACTGATATCCAGAACAGGTGTACTCTGGCGGACATACGAAGAGCCATTCCAGTTTGACACATAGACCTTTCCGCTTTTTTCCCAGACGAAAAACTGATTTCCATCCGTAGAGAAAACCATACCAACCGGATTGGTGTAATTCTCCTGAATGATACTTTTGGAAAACCCAGACGGGAGCTGAGCGAAAAGTTGGTTGCTGAGGGACAATAAACCAACAAGCAGGATGACAACCCATTGTACGGCCTCTCTCCTTCGTACAAAAGGATAATGCGATAAAAAATGCATCATGAAGAAAATAATAGTTAGATAACGTAATGCCGGGAAAAGCCTAACGGTCAACGACACATTTCATAGGTAGAGCAGTCATCAAACCAGTCCCGATTGTGCGATATTATTAATATACTTGCTAAAATGATAATTTTTTATCTAAAAAAAGTTTTTTGAGGTGACAATAGTAAAAAAACGTCTCAATTTTAATAGCCGTTTAATGGTGAGTATGATGGAAAATTGGGCCTGTTTCGCGTACCTATAGATGGGTATTTATTGAAAATATTCGTCGCGTTTAATAATTCTTTCTCACATTTTAGCCAGGTAGAATACCTGGTATTTATTTATAAAGTGTTAATTAATAGTTAATTGTAAAGTGAATTGAACAGACGTTTTATTTTTATTATCAGTCAAATCCTGTGCTTCAGCATTCTTTGAAATATGTTGATTTTGTATCCGATTTACAAATATTAGTTTCAAAAGGGAGTCTTCTAGTATCTTTTGTTTTGTTTACCATTTTGTGAAAAAATAAATAACAGAGTTACTTCGATTAGAGGGCTTTGTGGTTAGTTTGCTTTTGACTAGCCGTTATGCCGAAATGCTCTTACTTAACTACTGCTCAGCGTACTGAAATAACTCAGTAACGGTTTTAAACGTGTACCCGCGCTGCTTTAGGCCGTTTACAATACCTGTTATGGCTTTTACGGATTCGTTTCGGCCGTCGTTCATGGGGTGTAACAGAATAATAGATCCAGGGCGGGTTTTCTCCAGAACCTGTTTCATAATTGCTTCCGAGCCACTGGCTATTTCTGTATAGGATTCTGGTTCCACATCCCACATGATGGTTTTTCGATTGGTTTGTTTCAAATAATAAGGAAGAACAAACAACTTTTTTCCATTTGGTGGTCTGAAAAGGATTTCATCGCGGTAACCAGTTAAACGAATCAGCGAATCCGTTTTTTCGATTTCCCTCTTTATATAGCTCATTGTTTTCAAGACCATACGGGTATGTGAGTACGTATGATTGCCGAGCTGGTGCCCCGCCGAAACAATCTTCTGCCCCTGCATTCTATTTTTTTCGAGGTCTTTGCCTGTCACGAAAAAAGTTGCTTTAACATTCGTGCGGTCGAGTATGGCTAAAATACTGTCGGTTTTGCCAGTCGGGCCATCGTCAAACGTCAGCGCAACTACTTTTTTAGGGGTATCGATTCGGGATAAATCTCACCGAAAAACTGAAAGGTTCTGGATCGTGAAATGATCCAGAGACATATAGAAAGGATGAGGAATGCCAAGAAAACGCGTATAAACCGTTTTATCATAGATAAGGCCAATCAGTAGGGCGGAATACCATTAAACACGGCTAAAGTTATATATTGTATAGACCAATAATATATATGACCATTTAAAACTAACCACTGATATAGATTATCTATATGCTTATAAATCATCAGACCTTACTCAACCCCGTTGCCAGGACTAAGTAAGGTCTGATGTGGGTTTTGGCAACCATTTTATAATAAAGCCACCCGATATTCAGGGAGCAGGCTTAGCCGTTATAGGCCTGCTCCAACGTAGCGACATCCAGTTTAGACATCTTGAGCATAGCCTGCATAACCCGTTGTGATTTTTCGCGGTCTTTGTCCTGAAGGAGTTTGTTTAAGATGGACGGAACAATTTGCCAGGATACTCCAAATCTGTCTTTCAGCCAGCCGCAAGGACCCTGTTCACCACCTTCGGAAAGCGTCTCCCAATATTTATCCACTTCTTCCTGATTTTCGCAGTAGACAAAAAGCGAAATACCCTCAGCAAACTTGAAATGTGGTCCACCGTTTAAGGCAATGAATTCCTGACCGTCGAGTTGAAATGAAACAGACATTACGCTTCCAGCCGTTGCCGGGCCAGCCTCTCCGTATCGGCTAATGGCTCCGATTTTTGAATTGTTAAATACCGACGTGTACAGATTCGCGGCTTCTTCAGCCTGATTGTTGAATGTCAGGAATGTTGTGATTTTCTGCATGTTATTTACCCGATTGGTTTATAATCAAAGGTAAATGGATTCGCTAAAAGAAGCAGCGTATGAAAGCGACAAAATAGGGGGTAAATTACGACGTAATAACCAAAAAATAACCGTAAAATTTAAATAGATAATTCTTAGATTCATAAAAAAATATTGATGTGATTTTTTTTGCTAAATTATCAAATAGATTGAGTCGTTTTTTGTGTGTGAATATTAACCTACACAACGCTAAAAAAGAATTATAGTTGCTACGCTAAAAAGTTATGTTTACGCTTTTTTATAATGAAGACTTATTACACCATTTTCGTGTTTTTTGGTGTTTATTAGTTCTAAGTTTGTTTTGTTGAGATCGGTGAACAGTTTGTCGCCATGACCGGCAATAACTGGATGGAAGAATAGGGCTAACTCGTCAAAAAGGTCGTTTTTCAGGAATAACTGCCAGGTTTTCAGTCCACTTTCAACAGAGATGTTTTTGCCTTCGGTTTGTCTGAGTTTGTTAATTTCGCTGACTAGGGATGCTTCATCGTTTATAAATAATTGCTCGGAATTTTTCCAGACAAGATCGACATTTGAACGGGAGATAACATATTTTTTTATGTTATTTATTTCTTTGGCAAACCGACGCTCAATTTCTGACTCAGATGTGTGCTCAGCCTGTTGCCAATATTCGGCCAATGATGCATAGCCATTGCTGCCTACAAGTATGGTATCCAGCGATTTATACGCTTCCAGTGAACTCGCAATAATTTCATCGCTTATCGTCGCCCATTTGTCCGGGTCTGAAACAACTCCATCAAGCGACAGTTGCAGATACAGAATGATTTTTCTCATTTTTTTGCCGTTGATTTTTTGCAAAAATGCCGTGAAAAAATTATGTCGTACTCTGTGTAGAACCGACAAAGACAGGATTGAATTCGACAATGTATGTAGGATATAACAGCCGACGGAAATCGAGTGTTTGCGCAGATTAAAAATTCCTTAGTGAGCATCGGAAATTATCCTGAATCCTGTTCGTCGGCACATTCATAGAGGTTAGTCGCGGTAGTCTAGTCAACGGACAGATAAACCAGCAAACGATCATGTACACCGAAACGCAACTTACAACTCATCCAAGTCTATACGTGGGTATTGTGGCGTTGATATTTGTGTTGCTTTTTGTGGGTAATTTTGGTCAGTCAGCTAGTTCACTCGTCCATGAAAGCGTCTACCGAACGAAGTCTCATTCGCTGGTTTCATATTCTGGCCAGCATTCCCATTGTTGGTTATATCTACGGGCCAGTTGCCAGCATACCGCAGGCTGCTTTCACCGTCAGGGCCATCATTTTACCCGCTGTGATTCTGTCGGGTTTCTGGCTGTGGAAAGGGTACGTAATCAAACGCTGGTTTCATTAGCGCTGGTCAACTGGCTGACAATAGTATTGCCGCAGTGAGATAGCACTTAGCCTTTGTAATTCTTTAAAACGTCATATACCGGATAGGCTGTGCTGCCACTTACCAAACCGGCCGGTCCGTGCGATTGATAATACGTAATGGCCTCCACTCCGGCTTTCGCTAAAGCAGCAAGGCTCTGGTACGTCCATTCAGCGCCAAAATCCGTGCGCTGCCGGTGGTCAGCGGCTGTTTCCAGACGCTCGGTTGCGGTTCCGGCTACAGTCGTGAATCGAGGGCGGAGCGTAACGGGTGAGATATGAACGGGTTTACCACCACTTATGTGCCGGGCTGTTACGACGGTATCTGCCTGTCCGGCTATGTTTTCCCGTAACGTCAGATCATCGAAGGCGTGCACCTGGGGATTGATGGAATACGTAACAAAATCAACTAGCTCAAAATCAAAAGGATTACGGTTTAACTCCGCAAAATTATCATCCGTACCGCCCCCAATAGCCAGGTTAGTCCAGTCATTACGTATCATCGGCACTAGTGCTTGTAACAGATTATCCGACGTTTTCAACGTAGCCGCATTGAAGAGCAGCATAGAACGTATCGTGACAGATTGAGACTGCAATACGCCCTGCAAGGTTTTTAGCTCGGTTGCTGGATCATCGCCGAAAAAAACGGCTAGCTCAAGCGGAATTGCCAAACTTTGCGCATCAGCGATGGCATTGCTCAAATAAGTTTGCCAGTTGGGCAGGCTGAAGAATACGTCTGCGCGTAAATGCGACAAATCCAGCTGGCGAAGTAACCTAATTTCGGATTCAGTCAGGGGCGGCCCACCTGCCCATTGCCCGACACCAATTCGTGGATGCGTTGGTTGCATGGTGGCAATTTCCCGCTCCATCTCGCCAACTACATTGGCATCGACAGAAATAGATATAGGCTGTTTGGCAACACTGAATACTACCTGCTGCTGAAACTCGTCACCAACCGAAACCGTAACGGGTTTGGGCTGGGTTAGTGGCGTCGAATACGTTTTAAACGACGCATCGGTCCAGTTTCGCTGGTCTTCCGTCTCGAATACATCGCCTGAGAAATCAAGCTGCCAGATAAGGCCGGAGGCTGGTTGCCAACGTAACGTCTGTATGTTCAAAAAGGGTTGATGCGGGCTGATAAACGTCGGGAAATGGGCTTTGGTTACGTTGCCGGCGGGGTCGATTATGGCAGCGGGTTGTCCCAGTACGCCCTCAACAGGATGTAAAATGCAGAGGCCAATCCGGTTTTTCTGAAAAGAATTGAGTGTTTTTCCGTAGAAATCGACTGAAATGGTTCCTGCTTCGTCGCCCTGAAAGGTAACCTGACCTGCCATCCTAATCCCCAGATCGTCGATGTGCCAGTTGTACTGAATATGAAATGAACGGGCATTTTGCGTAACTACTTCGTCGGTAATCGTCAACGTAGCGGTAAGCCAGTTATGGTCCCGAATGGCGAAATAAATCATCCGAAGAATTTCTGCATCACCAACGGTCAGGTACCGAAGGAAACCATTTTCGTAGCGAGCTTCAACGGGGCCAGCCTGCAGAAAATAGGGTTGTTGGGGCATGGAGCAATGGTTTACAGGTATCGGTTCAGGCTATTTTGTTGCCAGCGTCATAATTTCTTTTTCAGTGGCGTTTGCACCATTCAGTTCACCCGCTAATTCGCCTTCACGTATGACCAGAATGCGGTCCGACAACGCCAGTAATTCGGGTAGCTCGCTGGAAATCAGTATTATTCCTTTGCCCTGTGCCGCCAACTGACGAAGCAGTGCATAGATTTCGGCTTTACCACCAATGTCGATTCCATGCGTTGGCTCGTCCACGATCAGTACGTCCGGATTCGCCAGTAGCCAGCGGGCCAGCATTGTTTTTTGCTGGTTTCCTCCGCTCAGATTCCCAACCCGTTCCTGAACCGACGGTGTCCGAATGCCCAGCTGTTCGCGAAACGATTCGGACACGGTCTTCACCTTTCCAGCGTCGAACCAGAGCCCTTTTGCCGGAGGACATGCCGTAACAATATTCTGTGCTACAGACTGTTCCATAAACAAGCCCAACCGCTTTCGTTCTTCAGGCAAATAACCAATGCCCAATTGTACGGCATCGGCCGGATGCTTTATCTGAACGGTCTGCCCCTTCAGCCGGATCGTTCCTGATGAGTGCGCATCGATACCAAAAATCGCTCGGGCTATCTCCGTACGACCCGCACCTACCAAACCCGCCAGCCCCAGAATTTCGCCCCGGTGCAGGTGAAAGCTAATGTGCTGAAAACGCTCGCCGGATAGATTTTCTACTTGCAGTAAAACGTCTTTTGTTGCTACAGATGCGCTTTTATCCATTGTGATCTCTCGGCCAACCATGCGACCAATGAGCCAGTCGTATGTTACGTTGCTTACTCGCTCGGTTGCCTGATAACGCCCATCTTTCAGGACAGATACTACGTCGGCCAGCGCAAAAATTTCGGCTAAGCGGTGCGAAATATAAACAATAGCCTTGCCCTGAGCTTTCAACTGACGTAGCAGCGAGAACAGAATGTCGGTTTCGCGCCCGGTGAGCGAAGCAGTCGGTTCATCCAGCAACAAAATGTCCGGGTTTTGCGACAACGCTTTGGCAATCTCAACCATCTGTTTTTGACCGGGCGACAGGTCAGCAACGCGAGTTTGCGGGTGTAAATCGGTTAAGGCAAGTTGATTTAAGAGCTGTTGCGTTTGTTGGTATAAAGCTTTGTATTGAATCAGACCCAGGCTGGTTCGTGGCTGTCGGTTGGCAAAAATGTTTTCAGCTACTGTCAAGCCGTCTATCAAACTTAGCTGCTGATAGACAATGGCAATGCCCAGTTCGGTTGCCTGAGCTGGTCCGCTAATCTGGATGGGTTGTTGATTTAGCAGAATCTGGCCGGTATCGGGTTGCAGGTTTCCGGTCAGAATATTCATCAACGTGCTTTTTCCGGCTCCATTTTCGCCACAGAGAGCATGGATTTCGCCCGCATGTATGCTGAGTGATACGTTGTCGAGGGCTTTTACACCGGGAAATTGCTTGCTTAGGCCAAGTAGCTGGAGCATAGACGTCAATGGCTTCTACCTGTTCAAATAAATAACCTTGTTTCGGGTGGCGGAGTCGTAAGCGGCATAGACCAGTCGAATGGTTTCAAAATTATCGTCGGCGGTGGTTTCGGTTTGGCCCGTTCCCTGTAAACCGGCCAATAGATTTCTATTGCAATCTACGATGGATGCATGCACAACCGCATAGGCTGGATCAAGCCAGGAATACAGAGTGGGGCGTCCCTCCGTGGTGACCGTACCAGTTCGGGTTGTAATACGGAGCTGGAAATCATGCGTCAGTTGTATCGAACCGTTTTCACCTTCAACCAACGCCAGCGTTTGTGGAAACGCTTCGCGTTCGAGGATCGATGCATATGACATTTCGGCGTAGCAGGTAAGGCCGCTCTGCATACGCAAAAGAACGTTTGCTACGTCTTCTCCTTTGATTCGTGGATTGACCCGCGACGTCTGGCAATAGAGTGATTCGGCTTCGCCAAAAAGAAAGCGGCAAACATCCAGAATATGTGAGCCAATATCGGTCAGAATAAACTGATCCAGCTCGGCCAGAAACGGCTGATTGTCGAATACCGGAAAGGCGGAGCAGAAACTAACCCGCGCTTTAAACGGGCGGCCAATGACGCCCGAATCGATGATTTCTTTGAGTTTGCGAATGGGGGCCTGCCAGCGAAAGTTTTCGTGGATAAATAGACGCACACCCGCCCGATGCCCGACTTCTACCATCTGGCGGGCCGCTTCCAGACCAGAACTCATTGGTTTCTGGCAAATCACATCAAGCCCACGCGCTACGGCTTTCGCTGTGAAGAATGAATGAGTGTCTACGTCGGTTATGATATCGACAAAATCGAGTTCTGCGGCATGTTGGTCAAGCAGTTCATCGACATCATCATATACGTTCGCTACGTTAAACTGCTGGGCAAAACCTTCAGCCCTGGAACGTGTGCGGTTGTAAAGCGCCACCAATTCCACTCCACCTACCTCAAACCAGGCCGGGATCTGGTAGTTAGCCCAAAAACCCGTACCAATTACAGCGAATTTGAGCATGATTAACAGGCGAAAGACCTATTCAGCGAACGAAAGAATCCTATAAGCGAACGTAGCAGCAACAGCTCGACACTCTTAACGGCTAGTTTTAACATCAGGTTGACGGGTTCTGGAGCCATAACTACGAGCGACTATTTTTTACTTTTTAGGAGAATTTATTTGATTATTTCAAAACCAACTTTGTACATTTGCACCATCTCTACTGTACTCTACTGTACTAGCTAACTGTAAAGCAAAAGTAAATCCTTTTCATTTCTTTGCAAGAATTTCTGGAAAAAGTAATACGTTGATGCGAGAAGGGGTAATTGATCAGCCGAAATACCAGCAGTTGATTGAAACTGTGCTCTCTGATATTGAGCAGGGTACGCTCGAGCTTGGTCAGCAATTACCGTCGATCAGCGAATGGGCCAGCAGGCAGGGGGTAGCCAAAGTAACAGTGGCCAAAGCCTATGAAGATTTACGACAGCGCGGGATAGTGCGTTCACAGCATGGCAAAGGATTTTATGTAGCCAGTACCAACGTGCGTTCGTCACTGAACGTACTGGTCATTTTTGATACGCTCAACGCTTACAAAGAAACGCTGTACGATGCGCTGAAAGCGGCTTTGCCGGATGATTCGACCCTGAGCGTATTCTTTCATCATTATAACCCGGCCGTTTTTGAAACGTTGGTACGGAACAACCTCGGTCGCTTCAACGCCTACGTACTGATGCCACATTTCGATGATGACGTATCGGATATCGTCGCGCTGATTCCGCTTGAAAAACTGCTGCTGCTCGATCAGACCTTACCAACGCTGCCGGGCGATTACTCCGCTGTTTATCAAGATTTTGAGCAGGATATGTACAGTGCGCTGATGGCGGCTTTCGAGCGGCTCCGGCGGTATGATCGACTAACATTGGTGTTGTCGAAAGACCGGTTTCAGTACGTACCGGCCGGACTTTTACGTGGTCTATGGCGCTTCAGTGAGGATTTTGGTTTCGCATGTCGGGTGGTCGATACGTACTCAACTGACCTGGTGAAAGTCGGGGAGGTGTTTCTGCTTTTTGCCGACCGGGATCTGGTTTCGTTTTTGAAAGACGTTGACGCGCTGGGCTTAATACTCGGTGAACAGGTTGGCTTGCTTTCCTACGATGATACACCAATGAAAGAAATTCTGGCAGGAGGTATCAGCGTTATTTCCACGGATTTTTCGCAGATGGGCCAAACTGCCGGGCAACTGCTGGCAAACCGACAGCGCGCGAAGATTGCTAACCCCGGCGGCCTGACGCTGCGACATTCACTGTGACCTATGCAGCTGGGTATCAGCACATACACATTCGGCTGGGCTGTTGGCGATCCGGGAAATCATTGTCCGCCAAAGCCGATTGATGAACTGACATTGCTGAGTCGGGCTGAGCAGCTGGGTGTCAGATTGGTGCAGTTTGGCGATAACTTGCCTTTGCATGAGTTGTCGGTCGGACGGTTAGCTGCATTAAAGCAGGAAACCGGGCAGCGAGGTATTCAGCTGGAAGTTGGCGCGCGGGGCTTAACCGATGAACACCTTAGTCGGTATATCGAGCTGAGTGTTTACCTGAAAAGCCGGTTGTTACGCTTTGTGATTGATAAGGGAGCCTACAAACCCGCTATCGATGCAGTGATTGGCATACTTAAAAATGCAGTACCCTCGCTGGAGAAAATGGGTATTACGTTAGGAATCGAGAATCACGACCGGCTTTTGGCGGGCGAATTTGCGGAGATAATGGAGCGCGTAGGCAGTTTGCAGATCGGTATTTGTCTGGACTCTGTGAATTCGATGGGGGCGGGCGAAGGCTTGGCTGACGTGGTAAATACGCTGGCTCCTTACACGGTTAATCTGCATCTGAAAGACTTTGGTATTCGGCGCCTGCCGCATCTGATGGGTTTTCAGATCGACGGGCGACCTGCCGGACAGGGTATGCTGAATATCCCCTGGCTCGTACAACAGATAAACCCGTATGGACGCTGCCGGACGGCTATTCTGGAGCAATGGGTTGTTCCGGAACCAGACCTGACTGACACCATCACGAAAGAGGCTGCCTGGGCAGAAGAGAGTATTACGTACCTGAAAAATAGTGAGTTATTCTGTTTTTAGTTTGCCATGTTTGGTATACGGGGTAGCAATTAAATAGGCTTTGCATGGTACGTCCGCGTCTGGCCTGTTCTAAACCGCCCTGCCTTTTTAACCCATAAATCATGACTAAAATAGCTTTAGTAGGCGCAGGTGGCAAAATGGGCTGCCGACTGACGGATAATTTTCTGAAACTGCCTGAGTATGAAGTTTCGTACCTTGAAGTTGCTCCTCAGGGGATTGAAAATCTTCAGAAACGGGGCGTAACGGTCAGCGAACCAGACGCTGCCGTGTCTGATGCCGACGTAGTGATACTGGCGTTGCCCGATGTTGCGATTGGTAAGTTGTCGGAACAGATTATTCCGCAAATGAAAACGGGGTCGCTGGTACTGACGCTGGACCCGGCAGCTCCGCTGGATGGCGTTATTGCTCACCGCGACGATCTTGGCTACGTAATTGCGCATCCGTGTCATCCGTCGGTGTTCAACTGGGAGCCAACTGAAGCCGCTTTTCGGGATTTTTACGGGGGCATATCGGCAAAACAGTCGATTGTGGTTGCGCTGATGTATGGTACCGAGCAGGATTACGCCCTTGGCGAGCGCGTGGCGAAGGCAATGTATGGGCCGGTGAAAGATACGCACCGGATCACGCTCGAGCAGATGGCCATTCTGGAACCGGCGATGGTAGAAACTCTGGCGCAAACCTGTATGGAAGTGGTGAAAGAAGGTTACGACCGGATCGTAACCCTGGGCGTACCCGAAGCGGCTGCCCGCGATTTTGTGCTGGGTCATTTGCGTATTCAGATTGCGGTGTTGTTCAAAGAGGTCAACGGTACGTTTTCCGACGCGGCCTATAAAATCTCGAAACGGGCCAAACCGATTTTATTCCGCGAAGGCTGGCAACGTATTTTCGACATGGACGACATTCGTGAGCAGGTCAAAGACATTACAGCTCGATGATTGTCGAGCTACAGCGACTGTAAAAGTTGTCGGTTTGATTAGCCCACCCACTCCACTAAATCCTTATCGCTCATGAAAAAACGCATTCTTCTGGCTGGCCTGTTGCTCTGGCAGGGGTTGGTTATGGCCCAACAGCCCTTTTCCAATGGCCGATTGAAGGTCTCCGATAACAAACGATATCTGGTTCATCAGAATGGCACACCCTTTTTCTGGATGGGTGATACGGCCTGGGAATTGTTTCATCGGCTCAATCGGGAAGAAGCAGACCAATACCTCAAACGACGGGCCGAACAGGGGTTTACAGTTGTACAGGCCGTCGCGCTGGCCGAATTTGACGGGCTGAAAGAACCCAATCCTTACGGCGATACTCCACTCCAGGATAATGACCCAACCAAACCGAATGACGCTTATTTCAAGCATGTCGATTACGTAATCGATAAAGCGGCTCAATACGGTATTGTGATTGCATTTCTGCCCACCTGGGGTGACAAGGTTTTTAAGAGTACCTGGGGACAGGGACCCGAAATTTTTAACCCGACCAATGCGAAGGTGTATGGGAGCTATCTGGGTAATCGTTACAAAAACCGCGAAAACATCATCTGGATTCTGGGGGGCGACCGAAACCCGCGCGATGGGTCGCAGGATGTGGCCATCTGGCGGGCTATGGCCGAGGGTATTCAGCAGAGCGTTGGGGGAGCCGATAAAGCGCTGATATCGTATCATCCGCAGCCGAACGGCCTCGACGGAGGATCGTCAAAATGGTTTAAGGACGAAGCCTGGTTCGACTTCAACATGCACCAGAACGGGCATTGCCGCTTTACCCCCATGTACGACCATATTGCCGTATCATACAAGAGTCAGCCAGTCCGGCCCACCATGGATGCCGAGCCCATTTACGAAGACCATCCGGTTTGTTTCAACGCGAAAGATTTAGGTACGTCGAATGCCTATGACATACGCGTTTACGCTTACCTGGATCTGTTTGCTGGCGCGCATGGACATACCTATGGCTGCCACGACATCTGGCAGATGTACAGTACCAAGCGCCCGTCGGTCAATGGCCCACACCTTTACTGGCAGGAAGCTATGGAACTACCCGGTGCCAACCAGATGAAGCACGTCCGGCATTTGTTGACGGCCCGCCCTCTGCTCGACCGCGTTCCCGACCAATCGCTGATCGTCGAAAATAACCTTAGCTCTGCCGAACGGATTCAGGCTACACGAGGGGCCGATTACGCATTTATCTATTCGGCAACCGGGAAACCGTTTACCGTGAATCCGGGTAAGATTACCGGAAAAAGTGTTACAGCTACCTGGTTTGACCCCCGTTCGGGAAAAACCCAGCCCGCCGGTACGTTCGGCAATCAGCAGGCGCAGCTATTTACTCCTCCCTCAAAAGGGTATGGGCAGGATTGGGTATTGGTGCTGGACGATGCCACAAAGAATTACCCAGCTCTGTAAAAATGAATCTTGTAGAATGCGTGATTCATTCTCAGTAGTATACAACAGGCATCAGCCATTCTTTTCATGCGTCTACTTTTTCAGGAACGAACCTACTCGCTGACGTTCACCATCGTACTGGTTGGCCTGGTAGCAGCTATGGTTTTTCCGCAAACGTTTCCCACGTTCGGCAACTGGAGCCAGCTACTGCTCAACCTAAGCATCGACACAATTGTGGCGGTGGGCATGATGTTGCTGCTGGTATCGGGCGTTTTTGATTTATCCGTGGGTTCGGTCGTTGCCTTTTCGGGGGGCGTAGCGGCTTACGGTATGATGACGTTTGGCATGCCTGTGCCGTTTGCGCTGTTGCTGGCGCTGGTCAGTGCTGGTTTAATCGGTGCTGTTAACGGCTATCTCATTGCGTATCAAGGCATCAATCCCATGATTCAAACGCTGGCCGCAATGGGTATCGTACGGGGGGCGCTTTACTCATCAGCGGATCAGGTATTCAGAATTTACCGTACTGGTTCAATGCCATCAGCCAGTCGCGGTTGCTGGGTATTCAGATGCCGGTCTGGTACATGCTGTTTACAGTGGGTACGTTTGCTTTTTTGATGAACAAAACGGTATTTTTTCGGCGCTACTATTACATTGGCGGCAACGAACACGCAGCCGAACTCTCCGGGATACGTACCAGACGAATGAAACTCTGGGGGTTTACGCTCACCGCTTTACTGGCGGGCGTAGCGGGCATACTCCTTTCATCGCGACTTGGTACGGCCTTGCCTACTGCCGGGCGTGGTCTGGAATTGCGGGTCATTACGGCGGCTATTCTGGGTGGAGCAAGCCTGTCAGGTGGGCATGGTAAAATTATGGGCGCGTTGCTGGGAGCGGTGTTTATGGGCCTGGTCAGTAACGTAATGGTGCTGGCGCGGGTGTCGGGTTACTGGCAGGATATCATTCTGGGGCTGATTCTGATTGCCGCCGTCTGGAGCGATAAAGCACTGCAAAAGCGGGGCGCGTTACGTGCCTGAAAAATCACCTATCGAAACTGTATGTCATGAAAAAACTGCTGGTTGTCGGTCTGCTTGGTCTGCTTTCCTGCGAATTGCCCCCACGTCAGGCGAGTACGTCGGCCGTGCTCAACACAGTTTCGGATTCAACTAACCGGAGTGCGGCTGAAGAATACGTTATGGTGACAACAGCCGTAACTATGCCGATGTACGTCAATCACGATCAGGCAGCTTTCAAACGGTGGGGAGAAAAAATGGGCGTAAACGTATCGATTCTTGGACCCGCTGAATGGGACGTACCAGCACAGATCAACGTCATTGAGGAAGTGATCGGAACTCGTCCGTCGGGGCTACTCATCAACGGCACCGACCCCGCTATTGGTCCTGTTATCGACAAAGCTGTAGCTGCCGGTATTCCAACGGTTGTGTACGATTCCGATATTCCCAACTCAAAACGGCACGCCTTTCTGGGTACGGACTGGTATGAGATCGGGCAGATGCAGGGGCGCGAAATGGTGCGGTTGCTGAATGGTAAAGGCAAAATCGCCTACATGGGAATTCTGGGATTGACGAATATGGAAGCCGGGTTTCAGGGCTTGCTGGATGTCATTAAAAAATACCCCGATATAGAGGTTGTTGGTAAATTTGATGACAAGGCCAATGTTGAAGAAGCGGCTCGCATAACGTCTGATCTGCTGGCTGCTCATCCTGACCTGGCGGGTTTATGCGGGTTTGATTCCAATTCAGGACCGGGAATTGGGCTGGCCGTGAAAGAAGCAAAGCGGGTCGGGCAGGTAAAAATAACAACCGTCGACTGGGAGCCGGAGCATCTGCAGCTCGTTCGCGACGGGGTGATTCAGATGCTGGCCGGGCAAAAACGCGAACTCTTTACGTGGTATGGCGCGCAGTTTCTGTATGATATGGTACATCAGACCAATCACCTGTCGGCCCGCGATGCTCAGGTCGGAATTACTAACGTACCAACCGCAGTAAACACGGGTCTGCTGCGAATCACGAAAGAAAATGTAAACGAGTTTATCAATCGGTCGGCGCAGTAAGTTGACGATCAGAACTGAATTCTTCCCAATGTAAAGATTGTGTTAAACTTCTCAACTGCCGGATCGACGCTGGTATAAAGCTGTAGTAGGGATAATCTACAGATTCTGTAGAAAAATGACAACACAAGTGCTTATGGCAAATTCGTAAACGACAGATTATCAGTGGTTGGCCTGAATTTGGTTAGTAGGAGGGAAAAACAAATTATAACCTCAAAACCAACAGTAAAGCTATGGCAACGTTTGGAGAACGCATCGCGAATTTTTTCGGTGGCGATGACGCCGAAACTCAGGAAGGTCTTAACAACTTGTTTGTTACGGAACTGAAGGATATTTATTATGCTGAAAAACAGGCCATTGATGCTTTAGGCGAACAGGCCGATGCCGCTACGACGAATGAAGTACGTAATGCATTTTTGCAGCATCAGGAAGAAACCCGTAATCAGGTAGCCCGGCTCGAGCAGGTTTTCAGCAGTATAGGTGTGGATGCAGAAGAGGGTAGCTGCGATGCCATTGATGGCCTGGCCGATGATGCCCAACGGGTTGTGGCTAACACGGAATCTGGTTCATTAACCCGTGACGCCGGGTTGATTATTGCCGGTCAGAAGGTTGAGCACCATGAAATTGCTTCCTATGGCTCAGTCGTTACGTTTGCCAAAGTTCTTGGCTACAACGAAGCCGCCCGTCTGCTGGAGCAGACGCTGGAAGAAGAAAAAAATGCCGATAAGAAGCTGACCGCGTTGGCAGAATCATTCATCAATGATCGGGCGGCCAGCGAACGGAATAACGACGATACGTACCGGGATAACCAAAATCAGTCCAATGACTTTGATCGGTATGGTGTTGTGAACCCAGACGGTACCCGCTATCAAGATCCAACAACCAGTGGTACAACCCGGACAACTTCGGGCAACGATACCGCTACTGGAGGCAACTGGGTAGTATAATTTAACGAGTCAATACGTATTCACGTAGTATCGACAGTCTTTGCAGCGAAGCAGCGTGGTGTCAGGTTCAGAACCTGACACCACGCTGCTTCGCTGCAAAGACTGTCGTTTTACTTTTGCCGAAAATCCGGTTTATTTACAAAAAACTCAATCGGTTGAAAATTCTCGTCGGCTTACTTTTATTCGGCACGCTTTCATCGTTTTCTGTTGCCCAGAAACAAATTCAGGTTGACGCCAACCGTAACGTTGAACTGATCAATATGTTGGCCGTGCAAAATTCGGCTGGCCTGTTGAAAGATACGCTGACCAATGCGTGGTATAAAGAAAATAGTGTGCTGATGCGAATATCATTTCATCGGTTCAGGCAGGTGCAGCAACTGCCCATTTACAGGACGTATCAGTTGTTGGAAGATCGATTGGGAACCGGCACGTACCTGTTAAGTTTGTACTATAGCGAAGTGCCCGAGGCAAAACGACGTACCGATTTACCCAATGTATTGACCGAAGCTGTCAGTCAGAATCGGGATTCCGTTTTGAATGCAATCGATACATTCTTCACAGAGCTTAATTCGCTCTACAAAGCCATTCATTTTGATCGTTTTCTATCCGACAACGAGGCTGTTTATCGACAGGCGCTGGTTGAGGTCAGCAGGAATTTACCGGCAGCTACGTTCATTCCTACGATGGAAAGTTATTACGGCGAAACAAAGAACGGGTACCATCTGCTGATCAATCCCTTTTTTCAGACGGGATGGGGAATGGGCTGGGAAGTTATTTCCAGAACGGGTACGGATATTTTCAATATATCTTCACCGTTGAGTAAAGCCATTCGCGGAAAAGATGGGCGAATCAGCTCTCCGGGATTCGATAACCGTGAGGGTGTCCGGCGGTTGGCTGTTCACGAATTTGGGCATTCGTTTGTCAATCCGCTGGCCAATCAACCGGCTTACAAAGCACAAATTGAACAGTTCAATATCCTATATGAACCGATCAAAGGCGATGAGCAGTACCACGATTGGCATACCCAGTTTTGCGAATACGTAGTTCGGGCCGGTGAAATTCGACTGGCACTACGTATGCACAATACCGCCGATGCCAAAGCCGTTGAGCAGCAAAATAGTAACTGGCGGTATTTAGCCCATTTTACAAGCCAGCTTGAACGGTACGAACAAAACCGCAAACTGTATCCGACCTTCAGCGCGTTTTTCCCTACGCTGATCGCATCGTTGTCAAGTCTGAAAAAGTGATTCGGCCTGTTTTAGCTGTTTAATCGGGTAAAGCCTCCATCCAGTACGTAGTCACAACCCGTAACGAAACCGGCTTCGTCGGAACACAGATAAAGCGCCAGTGAACCTACTTCTTCGGGCTTGGCCATACGGCCAATGGGTTGCGATTTCGACAGTTTCTCAAACATTTCGGCCTCCTGACCGGGGTAGTTTTTGGCCAGGAATCCGTCGACAAAGGGCGTGTGCACCCGCGCCGGTGAAATGCAGTTGCAGCGAATATTTTCCTTCAGATAATCTTTAGCAACAGACAGGGTCATGCTCAAAACCGCGCCCTTGCTCATGGAATACGCAAAACGCTCGGATAAGCCAAGCGTAGCTGCTATCGACGCCATATTCAAAATTACCCCACCGCCATTTGCTTTCAGATGTGGGATGGTAGCAAACAGACAGTTGTAAACGCCTTTGATATTAATGCGAACAATCCGGTCGAAGTCGGCTTCGGTTGTATTATCGGCTCTGCCAATGTGCGAAACTCCCGCATTATTGACCAGAATATGGATGGGTCCCGTAGCGGCAATGTCATTAATAAGCGCAATTGTCTGTTGCTGATTCGACACATCAACTCCATGACTGGTCGCCTGACCCCCCGCCTGACGAATATCGCTAGCAGCCTGTTCGGCCTGTTGCTCGTTGAGGTCCAGAATATGAACTGAAGCACCCGCCTGTGCAAATGTTTTAGAAATCGCCAGCCCAATTCCGCTGGCTCCCCCGGTGATGAGGGCCGTTTTGTTGGTAAGTTGGAACATAATTTAAATGATTGAATGATTGAGTAATTGAATGATTGAATAAAGTTTGCGTCAGCTATTCAATCACTCAATCATTCAAAATTAAAGTGACACCCCCCGCTTCCAGGGGATAAAATCGTCTTGTCCGAGCCGTTCGGCCTGCGTAATGATCTCACCCGATGCCAGCCGGATTATGTATTCGAGCAGGGCGTCTGCATTTTGGGCAATGCTCTGTTCGCCGTCAATGATCGGGCCGCTGTCGAAATCGATTACGTCAGGCATCCGGTTTTTCAGTTTTGTATTGGTCGATACTTTTACAACCGGACAAATTGGGTTTCCGGTAGGCGTACCAAGCCCCGTTGTAAACAGAATGACATTGGTACCTGATCCGGCCATGCCAGTTGTGGCTTCTACGTCGTTGCCAGGCGTGCAAAGCAGACTCAAACCGGGCGTTACGGCGGGTTCGGCATAATCCAGTACGTCGGCAACAGGGGCGGTTCCCCCTTTTCGCGGCCCCTGCCGATTTAATGGCGTCGGTGATCAGACCGTCTTTGATGTTGCCGGGCGATGGGTTCATGTCGAAGCCAGAACCGGCGGCCTCAGCCTGCGCCGAATAGTCGCCCATCAGCGTAATGAATTTCTGCGCTTTTTCGTTGTCCGCTGTCCGGTTGATGAGTTCCTGTTCCACCCCGTTCAATTCCGGAAATTCGGCCAGTACGGTTTTGCCACCGAGTGTAACGAGCGTATCGGAGAGATGACCCAGAACGGGGTTTGCCGAAATTCCCGAAAAACCATCCGAGCCACCGCATTTCAAACCAACCGTCAGGGCGCTGAGCGGAGCTGGCTGACGTACGAGCTTATTGATTTCAATCAGACCCAGAAAGGTTTCTTTTACGGCCTGCGCCATCAGTGCGTATTCAGTACCGGCCTGCTGTTCAAATAGCAGAAGGGGTTTGTTGAACTTCGGATTCTGCCGCTTTATTTCAGCCGAAATCATATCGGCCTGCAAATGCTGACAACCAAGACTAAGCACGGTTGCGCCCGCTACGTTCGGATTGTTGATGAAGCCAGCCAGCAGCGAACCCAGATAGGCCGAATCCTGCCGGGTGCCGCCACAGCCCATTTCATGCGTCAGGAACTTGATGCCATCGACATTTTTAAACGGACGATTTCCCGCTTGCCGGTTTTCATTGTGCGTCAGGGTTTTGTTCTGCGACTCATCCACAAACGGCTCCATTTTCTTGATCACATCCATTTCACCAGCCTTATACAGACTCAATAATTCATGAACCTGATCGCGGTACGTTTCGGGTTGGGCATAGCCGAGTTCGCGCTCGAACGCACTTTTTAGAATCAGTACGTTACGATTTTCGCAAAAAACCAGTGGTACAACGAGCCAGTAATTGCGGGTGCCGACACTGCCATCGGCGCGGTGATAACCCATGAAAGTGCGGCCCTGCCAGTGCGAAACATCCGGCAATTGCCACGAATACGGCTGTTTTTTATCGAGACCGTAGCGATCGGCATCGTGTTTCAGGTTAAATGTTGTGATGGGTTCACCCCGCCGGATAGGCTGCGTAGCTTTACCGACCAATACACCATACATAGTTATCGGATCGCCGGGTTGCCGATCTTCGGTCACAAATTTATGCTTGGCACCAACGGCGTAAGGAAGATCGTACGTATCGTTCTCGAAGTCAATTCGTTCGCCAGCTGACAGATCCCGTAGGGCAACAATTACATTATCGGCGGGGTGAACTTTCAATACACGAGCAGACATTAGAAAAACTGATTTTAGAGGTAAAGAGACGTGTCTGGGCTAAATATACCAGCCTTTCCCAAAAAAGTTTGTGTTCCGGGCTTGCGAATGTGCGTGTCAGTCCCAAGTTTTGACATCCTAATCCTACCTTCTTTATGCCTCAACCTTTAACTGCTGCTCAAAATGCCTTTCCGGCTGGTCGTCTGACGTCGATGGATGCTTATCGGGGTTTTGTGATGACCCTGATGGCCGCCGAAATTCTGCAATTCGACCGGTTGCATGAAGCGTTTCCGACCAGTAAGTTCTGGGCATTTCTGGCGCACAATCAGAGTCATGTGGCCTGGGCAGGCTGTTCATTGCATGACCTGATTCAGCCTTCCTTTTCATTTCTGGTTGGTGTTGCGTTGCCTTATTCGGTAGCCAGTCGCGCTACGCTGGGGCATGGCTTCGGAAAGCAGTTTGGACGGGCGTTACGTCGGTCGCTGATTCTGATTCTACTCGGTATTTTTCTGCGCTCCACCCATGCCGAACAAACGAACTTTACGTTCGAGGATACACTCACGCAAATCGGGTTGGGCTATCCATTTTTGTTTCTACTCGGGCATGCCAACCCCAGAACTACCTGGATTGCGTTTGGCCTGATTCTGGTCGGGTACTGGCTGGCGTTTGAACTGTATCCGCTGCCCGGCCCTGCTTTTGATTACAGTGCGGTCGGGGTTCCGCCCGACTGGCCAGAGCATTATACGGGGCTGATGGCACATTTCAATAAGAACAGTAACCTGGCATGGGCGTTCGATACGTGGTTTCTGAATTTGTTTCCGCGCGCAAAACCTTTTTTGTTTAACGGGGTGGTTACGCTACGCTTAGTTTTATTCCCACACTTGGTACGATGGTTCTTGGCTTGCAGGCAGGCCGATGGCTTCGGTCTGACCGTACTCCGTCGGCCCTGTTGAAACAGTTGTTGATTGCCGGAGCGATTGGCATTGCCTCAGGCGTATTACTCCATGCGTTAGGCATCTGCCCAATCGTAAAACGAATCTGGACCCCCGCCTGGGTGCTGTTTAGCGGAGGCTGCTGCTTTTGGCTACTGGCTTTATTTTATTACCTGATCGACGTAGCAGGAAACCGGGTCTGGGCGTTTCCGCTGGTGGTGGTCGGTATGAATTCCATCGCGATTTACTGCCTCGTACACCTGATCGACCGTTTCATTGTTACGTCCTTATATACACACCTGGGGCATGGCCCTTTCCAGATATTTGGCCCAGCTTACGAACAACTGCTGATCGGCTTCGTTACGCTGGCTGTCTTTTACCTGATTCTTCGGTGGATGTATAACCGAAAGTTATTTATCCGCGTCTAAATAATTGTCGTTTGTGGCTATTGGTCGTTTGCCATACAGGACTACGAATGACAATTAACCAATGTCTATCAATGCCCCTTTTATGATTACTGCGAATATTCTGAATCTGTTCGATCAGGCCATTTATTACGGAACGATTACAGTTGCCAACGGACGAATTTCTCACATTCAGCGACTCGGCCCCGAGCGTCCCGGTGAAGCTTACGTACTACCCGGCTTTGTTGACGCCCATGTTCATATTGAAAGCTCACTCCTGACTCCTCCGCAGTTTGCCCGGCTGGCAGTGGTTCACGGTACCGTCGCGACCGTATCGGACCCCCACGAAATTGGCAACGTATTGGGCGTAGCGGGTGTCAACTACATGATTGAGGAAGCCCGGCGGGTTCCCTTCAAATTTATGTTTGGCGCTCCCTCCTGTGTTCCGGCTACTACGTTCGAGACGGCCGGGGCAGCCATTAGTGTTCAGGATGTCAGGCAATTGCTGGCTATGAAAGAAATCGGCTATCTGGCCGAGATGATGAATTTTCCGGGCGTGCTGAATCAGGATGCCGACGTACTGGCCAAAATTGCACTGGCGAAAGCCTTCAACAAACCCGTTGATGGTCATGCTCCGGGTTTGATGGGCGACGATGCGCAACGGTATATCGATGCCGGGATCAGCACCGATCACGAATGCTTTACGTATGAAGAAGGGCTGGATAAGGCGCGCCGGGGGATGCATATCCTGATTCGGGAAGGTAGCGCAGCCCGCAACTTCGAAGTACTAATTCCGTTGCTGAGCCAGTTTCCGACGCAAATAATGTTTTGCTCCGACGATAAACATCCGGATACGCTGGCGGAAGGCCATATTAATCAACTGGTAGTTCGGGCGTTGGATAAAGGACACTCCCTTTGGAACGTACTACGGGCAGCTTGCCTGAACCCGGTGCTTCATTATCGGCTACCGGTCGGCCTGTTACGCGAAGGCGATCCGGCCGATTACGTTGTGGTTGATACGTTGACGGATTTTCGGGTGCAGCAAACAGTCATTAACGGTCAGATTGTGGCCGAGAATGGTCAATCCAATATTCCCGATCTGCGTAGTGAACACGTAAACCAGTTTCATTGCTCCCCCAAAAAACCGGAGGAATTTCTTGTAACCGTCGATCAATCGGATTCGGCCGGTATAATCCGCGTCATTGAAGCGCTCGATGGGCAGTTAATCACCAACGAATTGCTGCTGGAACCAAAAGAGGAAAACGGTCGGATTGTTGCTGATGTGGAGCGGGATATTTTAAAACTAGTCGTAGTCAATCGGTATCAGAACGTACCGCCAGCCGTTGCATTCATCAAAAATTTTGGGCTGAAACAGGGGGCTATTGCTTCGTCCGTCGGGCACGATTCGCACAATATCACGGCTGTTGGCTGCGACGATGAAAGTCTTTGTCGGGCTATTAATCTGGTTATCGAGGCCAAAGGCGGACTAAGTGCCGTTGGGGGAGCAAACAACGAAAAAGCGTTACCTGTCGATAAGCTACTGCCTCTGCCTGTAGCGGGCTTAATGACCGATTCTGGGGGCTACGACGTAGCTACGCGCTATTCGTCACTTGACCAATTTACCAGACAGGAGCTGAAAAGTACCCTGGCGGCCCCCTTTATGACCCTTTCGTTTATGGCACTGCTTGTTATTCCGTATCTGAAACTAAGCGATAAGGGGTTATTTGATGGAAAACAGTTCACTTTTGTGTCCTTGCAATCGATTAAACAGTGACAAAAAAAATTTTTAGTACTTTACTTTTTTAATTCTATTTTTTATGGGTAAGTTTACAGACCTCAAGGCTATTCCTAACCTTTACTCACCCGCACATGGCTCGCTCTCGTACTCAAAACGGCCCCGACGACGAAACCCTTTGGAATCAGTTTCGCGGTGGCGATGAAAATGCGTTTGCCCGATTGTATCAAAATTATGTTCAAACCCTCTACCACTATTGCGCCCATTTCGCTACTGACCGGGCGCTGATTAAAGATTGCATTCACGACTTGTTCGTTGAACTCTGGAAACACCGTACCACTATCGGCCCAACGACCTCTGTACGGTTCTACCTGATGGCTTCGATTAAGCGTAAACTGGTTCGCCATCTGACGGCTGAGCAAAAATTAGTAAGTCAGGATGAAGTGACGAATGGCCGTCGAGTAGGGGATATGCTTCCTGGCGCTGATCCATCGCACGAAAACCTGTTGATTGCCCACGAAGAGGATTCATTCATGAATGATTGCCTGCATCAGGCGCTTGACAAACTGCCCCGTCGGCAGCGGGAAGCGGTTCACCTTCGGTATTTTCAGAATATGAGCAACGAAGAAATTTCGGCCCTCATGCAAATCAATATTCAGTCCGTTTACAATTTAATTTTCGGTGCCATGAGCAACCTCAAGCGATACGTTACGCTTGAAAATGTGTCGCTCTGACGCTGACTGTTCCTAACCCTTCTTATAACCCGGTAGCTCTTGTTGAGCCTACCGGGTTTTTTGTTAAGGAGGAAGGGGCGGAGCGGGAAGAAAGGAACACAAGCTGTTGCTACTTCCTCCCTTCTCCTCAATTTGGTAACTTCGCCACATGAATACAGACTCAACGCCCCTACCTGAGCGGGTTCGCCCCCGTACCCTCGATGATGTAATTGGTCAACGTAAACTCATCGGCCCAACGGGCGCTTTACGTCGGGCCGTTAATGCCGGACGGCTGCCGTCCATGATTTTGTGGGGACCGCCGGGTGTTGGCAAAACAACACTCGCTTTGCTTCTGGCCGAAGCGGTCAAGCGGCCTTTTGTTGCCCTGAGCGCCATAAATTCGGGAGTTAAAGAAATTCGGGACGTATTAAGCCGTCCGGCAGGGATGTTTCCGCCGGTGGTATTTATTGATGAAATCCACCGGTTCAATAAAAGTCAGCAGGATGCGTTGCTCGGTGCGGTTGAAAAAGGACAGATTACCCTGATTGGCGCCACCACCGAAAATCCATCGTTTGAGGTAAACAGTGCGTTGCTGTCGCGCTGCCAGGTGTACATTCTGGAAGCGCTCGACCGTGAGGAGTTGATTCAGGTGGTGGATCGGGCCATTGCGCAGGATGCGTTTCTGCAAACGAAGAAAATTACGGTTGAATCCTACGATGCGTTGCTGAGACTGTCGGGTGGCGATGGTCGGAAGCTGCTGAATCTGTTGGAGTTAGTGGCTTCTGCGCACATATCGACCGAGCCGCTGGTCATCACCGATGAACTGGTAACGGCTGTAGCGCAACAGAATATTGCCCGGTATGATAAATCAGGCGAGCAGCATTACGATATTATTTCGGCCTTTATCAAGTCATTACGTGGTTCCGA
This sequence comes from Spirosoma sp. KNUC1025, assembly GCF_045160025.1. Taxonomy (GTDB): domain Bacteria; phylum Bacteroidota; class Bacteroidia; order Cytophagales; family Spirosomataceae; genus Spirosoma. The sequence continues at coordinate 5,905,331 of NZ_CP087139.1, read as the reverse complement.
CCCCAATGCAGCTCTGTACTGGATGGCTCGTATGATAGTAGCGGGCGAAGATCCGGTTTTCATTGCCCGGCGGATGCTGATACTGGCGTCGGAAGATATTGGGAATGCGAACCCAACGGCCATGATTATGGCGTCGGAAGCGGTTCAGGCGATCCGGGCTATCGGTATGCCAGAGGGACGAATTATTCTGTCGCAGGTTGCTGTGTATCTGGCGACTTCACCCAAAAGTAATGCGAGTTACGTAGCCATCGACGATGCGCTGGCGTTGGCCGAACAAACGGCTCATCTGCCCGTACCACTGCATTTACGTAACGCCCCTACAAAGCTGATGAAGCAGATCGGGTATGGCAAAGATTACCAGTACGCCCATTCGCACGAAGGCAATTTTGTGCAGCAGAATTTCCTGCCCGATGATCTGAAAGGGCACAAACTCTATGAACCCGGCCACAATGCACGCGAAGCCGAAATCCGGCGTAGTTTGCAGAAATGGTGGGGAGAGTGGTACGGCTATTGATCCAAAAGAAAGCGAATCAGTGCGTATGACTCATTAGCGAATTGTTAAACGTAGACTACTCTGATTTGGCATATTGCATTGGGAAACGGACGCGAAAGAGCGTACCGGCTTCTGGGCGGGTTTCAACATCCAGATTAGCCCGCAATAATTCACAGAGTCGTTTCACAATTAGCAGGCCAATGCCTTCGCCTTTCTGTTTAACCGGTTCAGCAGACACTACTTGCTGTGGTACAAATACGGAATGGTTGTTGTCGGGAAAAGCCGCCGTCGAATCCACCGTCGGGGCCAGAGCCTGTCCCAACTGCCCGGCTATTTCTGGTGGTAAGCCTGGCCCGCTGTCCTGCACACTCACGATCCACCGGAAATTATCCTCCTGACTCCAGCTTAGCGTAATCCAGCCTTGTTTTGTGTAGTTTAACGCATTGATCAACAGGTTCTGCAGAATCCGCTGCACCTTGACCGAATCGCCCTCAACAGGTAAATCCGCCGGGCCTGTCCACTCGAACGATAGCTGTCGCTGTTCGGATAGAGGCTGGACACTTTCGGCAATCTGACGGAGTAGCGCGCCCGCGTTAAATGATTCGATCTGCAACAATTCCTGACCAGCTTCCAGACGAGCCAAGTCCATGAGTTTTGTGAGTAAGGTAGCCGCATTGTCAAGATTTCGCTGCCACATATCCCGCCACTGACTTTGTTCCTGCTCCGTACCGGGCTGATCGAGGAGCCAGGCAGCACCACGTAGTAATGTAAAATGGCTACGCAGATCGTGGGAAGCATTTCTGAGTAACTCTCCCCGCTGTCGGGTCAGCTCGCTTAGCGCCTGCAGTGCCTGCTCAAGATTGGTTGCGCGCTGCGTAGCATCCTGTCGTTGTAGCTCGTTGTATTGAGCCGCACTGCCTCGTGTAACCTCGTGCATCAACGTATTGATCTGATTATGAGCCTGTGAGAGAACACTAAGTTCGGTGTCGGTATAAAAAGCGCTATACGTCTCTAACTCACTCGCGAGCATGAGGTGCAAGTGAGCTATTTCCTGAAGCAGTTCCGTTAATTTATAGCCTTTATGCCATCGGTGTAACCCATGCTCAGCTGCTACCACTATAGGATCGATGGCTGGAGGCTGTTGGCGCAAGCGTTTGTCCAGGATATCCAGAATAACCGGGACCTGATCATTAAACTCTTCACGGGTTAAACTGGCAACTGTCAATAAGGTAGGGTCCTGCCTAACCCGGGTGTGCCAGCCATTGAGAATGACCTCCCGTTTGAAAAGCAGATAGGTAGCAACGGCAGTTAAGGGCGATTTAAGAGTCTGGGTATTTTCCACGGTAGAGTTGGTAGGATTTAGCCTTCAATTGAATGAAACTCCTTACCTTTAACTACAATTTATCGATCTGGTTCATACAACGCTCATGCCAGCAACTGATACTCACTCAACAAGCCGCTCAGAAAGTACGTTTCCTATTTTGATTGTTGAAGACAACCTTGAGCATCAGCTGGTTATTGTTCACAGCATGAGTCAGCGGTTTCCACAAGCCAGGCCGGTTTTTGTCCAGACAGCTCCTCAGGCATTGGATTATCTGCAGGCCAGTTCAAAACGAGAAGTCCCCTCCGTTCGCCTGATATTACTGGATATTTATTTGCCACAACCCGAGATAGGGTGGCAGCTTCTGGCAGCTATTCGCCTAAATTACCCACATTTGCCCGTCATTGCGGTCAGCGCGCATCAACTGGCGGAAGATATACAGGGTGCTTATGATCTGGGAGTACACTCGTTCATTGCAAAACCTCTTACTATGGAGCAGTGGGTAAATTACTTCGACATGCTACGTGTGTACTGGGTAGAAACGGTTACGCTGCCTCCGGCCGATCAATACTGACCGGCCATACCAGCGAGTGACATCGCCAATCAACCACCAATTACCAGCGCACCTGTCCGTCGCCGACTACAATCCATTTTTCCGTTACGAGTTTCTCAAGCGCAAACGGCCCACGGGCGTGAAGCTTTTGGGTCGAAATGCCTATTTCAGCGCCTAAGCCAAAAACGCCACCATCGGTAAAACGGGTAGATGCATTGGCATAAACAGCGGCAGCATCGACTTCGCGCAGGAATTGGTCAATCAGTGGCTGGTCTTGTGACAGAATCGCTTCGGAGTGCCGCGACGAATACGTTTGAATGTGCGATAAGGCTTCATCCAGCCCAGCCACCACTTTTACCGCACATTTGTAATCCAGAAATTCGCGTCCAAAGTCCTCTGGTTGAGCATGTTGCAGATTGGTATAGCCGGCTTTCTCAAAAATGTCAAACGAAACTTCGTCGGCGAAAACCTCTACGTTCCATTTGTTGAAGTCGTCGGTAAGCATGGGCAGAAACTGCTCCGCAATGGCTTCGTCAACCAGTACGCAATCGAGAGAGTTACAAACCGATGGGCGAGAAACCCGGGCGTTCACCACAATGGCAACGGCTTTGTCCAGATCGGCCGAGGTTTCAACATACGCATGACATACGCCAGCGCCCGTTTCGATGGTTGGCACCAGCGAGTTTTTGCGAACAAACTGAATCAGCGAATCTGATCCGCGAGGGATAATAATATCAACGTAACGCGTGGCCGTTAGCAGCTCATTGACAACTGCCCGGTCGGGGGCAGCAACGTAACGGCGGCTTTCGGAACGCCAAAGTCAGCCAGTACACGCTGAATCAGGCCAACCAGATACCGGTTCGACGCATCGGCTTCTTTGCCGCCTTTCAATACGCAGGCATTGCCCGACCGCAAACACAGCGACGCTACGTCGACCGTTACGTTCGGACGTGCTTCGTAAATAACACCGACGACGCCGAGCGGCACCGCAATTTTTTTGAGCTGTAACCCTTGTTCAATCGTCCGTTCTAACAGGACCTCCCCAGCCGGATCGGGCAAAACAGCTACGTCGCGCAGGCTTTTAGCCAGATCAGCCACCCGGCCTTCTGTCAATTTCAGCCGGTCGTATTTCGGATCGGTTGCTGGCATACGGTCGAGATCTTTCTGATTTTCAGCCACAATTTCGGCTGTGTGCGCTGCCAGAACATCCGCCAGATTAGTTAGCAGGTCTGTTTTTTGCGCAGGAGTTAGTCGGCGAACGGCAGCAGCGGCTTGTTGTGCCGCTTGAAGCAGGGGCGTAATAGGCGTCATAATTACAAAAGTACAATATCATTCGCATTCGCCACCTCAACGTTTTGCTGATTAAGCTGTTGCGCTAACGTCTCTGACGCAATGCGCACGCGGGCAACGGCTACGGGTTCCTGTTTTTCATCCAGAATCTCAATCATTTCGCCCGTCGAAAATTCGCCGAGTACAGCTCGGATACCCACTGCCAGCAAACTCCGACGCAATTGCAGGGCACGTACTGCCCCCGCATCAATCTGTACGCGCCCGACGATCAGACTACCACTGGCAAGCCAGCGATTTCGGGCGGATAGGGTAGACGGCTGGGGCAGGAATTCGGTGCCTGTTTCGCCCCGTAACGCCCGGCCCAGGCTATCCGGTTCGTTTAACCCAAAAATAACCACTCGAATGCCCATTCGACTCGCTAGTTTGGCAAACGTCAGTTTGGAAGCCATACCCCCCAGCCCTAACGACGATTTATCCGTTCTGACGACGCTGAATACGCGTTCATCGAAGGTGGTCACCTGCCGGATAATCTGTCCGTTGGCATCCAGCAGCCCACCAACCGACGTACAGAGCATCATGGCTTCGGCCCCGAAACCTACAGCAATCAACGTAGCGAGTTCGTCGTTATCCGAGAATTTCAATTCCCGATTACTCACTACGTCGTTTTCGTTGGCAATTGGAATCAGGTCATTCGCCCAGAGTTCCTCGTACGTCTGCTTGAGTTGCAGAAACTGGTCGCGGTTGGCAAAATGATGGCGCTCACACAGGCTCTGCGCAATAGAAATGCCATAGATGGAGAAGAAGCGCGAATACTGGTTGAGCAACAGTAAATTACCCACTGCAGCAGCGGCTTTGCGCTGGGTGATATCACCTTTATACTCTCGAATCAGGGCTTTACCCGCACCCACAGCGCCCGAAGAAACAAGCACAATACGATAGTGTGGATGCAAGGCTGCCACCTGCCGGGCAATGTCTACCATGATTGGTTCATTGGGTTCGCCGGTAGGTTTAGTGATGGATGCAGTACCGAATTTAAGGACAAGAACGGGCTTCGACATGCCGGCAAAGATAGGCAGATTCGGATTAAGGTTCCTGATTTACGGTGTTCGGTACACGACAAGTCGACCTGAATAGATAAAGCCAATGTCGCAGCAACTTACACTTTCTCAGACGTAGCGTCTGTAAAACGGGCTTTGTGGCGGAGAGCCATTTTCAACTGTTTCAGGTAATCTGCCTTAGGAATTTCAATGGCGCCGTACCGTCGGACATTGTCATTGATAAACTGCGTATCGAGTAGAATAAACTTCTGCTGACGAAGAATCAGAATCAGATGATGAAAGGCCACCTTCGACGCGTTGCTGACCCGATGGAACATGGATTCGCCAAAAAAAGCGGCTCCCAGCGAAACCCCGTATAACCCACCCACCAATCTGCCATCTATATACGTCTCTACGCTGTGCGCCAGTCCCATATGATGCAGTTCGGTATACGCATTAATAATTTCGTCAGAAATCCAGACACTGTCGTCTTCCGAACGTGGTTTTGAGCAACTCTGCATGACTTCCGTAAAAGCCGTATTGATACGTATCTCAAACTGGTTGCGGTTCAGAATCGGGCGGAGCGATTTGGCGGGCTTATAGGTGTGAATAGGAATAATCGCGCGCGGGTCGGGAGCGTACCAGTACAGCGTACCGTCGGAGTCAGCCATTGGGAAAATACCGTTGATGTACCCGTAAATAAGGTCGTCGGCGGTTAATTTATCCATGAAAATGAGGAGTGTACTGCAACAAATATAAAAATAGTTACGGACAGATACGTAATTGCTCTATTGCCTAATCCTCTTTTAATTATTGGAAAGCCGCATTCTAGAAAAGCCAGGAAGAACTGCTCAGGCGCTAATCGACATAACGTTTATTCAATTACCAGCCCATCACATGATGCTTTTTTTGATTGAATGTGCCTTGTAAGTAAATTGCAGATCAGTAACAAATTACTTACCCACCATTCATGTTTTCTTCCTTTCTTACTCTGCGTCTGCCAGTGTTGGTAAGCATCTTTATATGGATACAGATAGCGATAGGATTTGCCCAGAGCGCTGATGTGCTGATACCTAAAATTAAATTCGGAGAAATTAAACCTGCCGAATTTCTAAGCTCTTCGACCGATACAACTTCTGAGGCTGTAGTGCTTTACGAATCAGGAGACATTTCTTTTGAGGTAGACCAGATAATTTTAAAGTATTACGTTCGTATGCTTATCCGCCGGAAATCGGCTTACACTCGTGCTACAGTGGCAACCAGCGTTCGTAGGGGGTATGGAATGGTTAACGAAAAAATGAGCGACCTGGAAGGGCGTACGTATAATCTGGTTAATGGTCATGTAGTAGCTGATCCGTTAGACCTGAAAACAGCTCACTTCACGGAAAAAGCAGCAGAAGAATATTGGATTGAAAAGTTTACAATGCCTAATGTTCGGGAAGGCTCAGTGATCGAATACCGGTACACGTTACGAACGCCATTCTATATAACCCGCAGCCCCGAGCCCTGGCGATTTCAACGCGATATTCCTGTCGACTGGAGCCAGTTACACATTGTACTTCCACATGGTTTTCCGCACAGGTTAATACTAGGTGGTTCGCTCAAACTGACGGTTGAAGATATTAAGGCCACGAAAATCAGCTTAATTCCTGGTCAGATTAAAAGTGATGCACAAGAGAGTTTATATGCTATAAAGCACGTGCCTTCTTTTCAACACGAAAACTACGTAGCTAACGAAGATGACTATATTTCAAAAATTGATTTTGAACGCCCCAATTATCTGGATGTAGATTTAAAAAGGGAATCGATCATGCCTTTAGTTGGGAAGCTCTTGATAAGCGATTACAGGCCAATGACAGTTTTGGAAAGACGCTTGTCCCAACTGACTGGTTACGGAAACAGGCAGAAAAGCTATTCGACAGGCAGAGCGATACGCTTAGTCGTGTAATAGCTGTGTTTGATTATGTCCGTCGGACGATGAATTGGAACGGCGAATCTTCAATTTGGGCTAGCGACCTCAAAAGCTTATTGACAAATAAGAAAGGCGATTCTGGCGATATTAATTTACTGTTGATCGCGCTGCTTCACGCCTTGGATGTTGAGGCTTATCCGGTCATCCTTAGTACCCGGTCGCATGGGCAGATTACCGAAGAACTAGCTTTAATTAGGAAATTCAATTACGTTGTCGCTCAGGTTACCATTGGTGGGAAGACCTTACTTTTAGATGCAACAGACCCATATTTAACCCTTGGTATGTTGCCTGTTCATTGCCTGAACGGGATAGGGCGATTGATTGATCCGCCCAACAGTCGGTTTGTATCACTCCTGCCAAAAGATCGATTAGCAGAAGTAAAAACGGCACAACTTACCCTTGACGAATCAGGTAAGCTGAGTGGTTCGTTAGTCAACTCTTACGCCGGATATGCAGCCTGGATTAATAACAAACTGTTTGGTGTGGCGGGTAAAACAGGATATTTAGACGCCATTCACAAAGCTCATAAGGAGTGGCAAATACAGGATGTTACTTTTCCGGAGACAGATCAATCCGACGCCTTCGCGGTCGACTATAAACTTACTATTTTAGATGCCTGTACACAGGCAGGCGAACGGTTGTATTTCAAACCTATGTTTACGGAAGCCCATTCAGAAAACCCGTTCAAAGAAAGCTACCGGAGATATCCTATTGATTTTGCGTTTCCAATGGATGAGACCTTCACGGCAACGTATACACTGCCAAACGGCTTTCAGGTAGAAGAATTACCTAAACCCGTATCCATGACCTTGCCGAAAGATAGTGGCCGGTTTTTGTATAAAGTATCGGTTAGTGGCAACCAACTGCAGGTGAATAGCAGAATAATTCTTCGTAAGCCAGTTTATTCGCCTGATGAGTACCTGGCATTACGTGAATTGTTTACCCAGATTGTGGCCAAACACAGTGAGCAGGTTGTTCTTAAACACAATTAACAAAGTAGGCATGACTACCTAAAAGTAAATAGTTCTTACTTCTCATATGATCTTTGTTTTGATGAACAACTTGCGATAAGTAAATTGCAGATCAATAATAATTTACTTACCCACCGTTCATGTTTTCTTCCCTGCCCCACCAGCGTTTGTTGGCGTTGGTAATTGCCTGTCTATTTTTAGGCGCAACTATAGGATTCTGCCAGAAATCTCCTAATCCTGCTCCAGCGGTAAAGTTTGGCTCCATTTCACCCGACCAGTTTACGTACGCCCTGGAAGACACCACTGCCGACGCCGTTGTGCTGTATGATTATGGCGAAGTTACCTTTTTTGTAAATGGTGATGAGATATGGATGAGTACCCGTTACCATATCCGGAAGCACATTCGCAAGAAGTCAGCGGATGGTCTGGCTACGCTCCAACTGCCGGTGCGACGGGGGAAATCGGGTCAGCACGAGATGGTCATGAGCTTTGATGGGTACACCTACAACCTCATCAATGGGAACGTATCGATTGATCGATTGGCTAAAAGCGGCCATTTTACCGAACGGGCATCAGACCAGGTCTGGATTGAAAAGTATACGCTGCCCAATGTGCGGGAAGGCTCCATCATCGAGTATGAGTACACCGTTCAGACGCCCTTCAGTGTTAGCCACACGCCCAAAAGCTGGTATTTTCAGCAAAAAGTCCCCGTAAAGTGGAGCGAATACCGGATCACAATTCCCGACTACTTTTACTACAAGATGTTGCAGAGCGGGTATATGGCTATGATCGTAAACGAAAACAAAACAACGTCTGTCGACTTGTTTCCCGGTCAGAACGGCGCTTCGGCTTCGGCCTATCGGTTTGCTATGAAAGATCTGCCGGCTTTTCGGGAAGAAGTCTATATGACGACGGATGAGGATTATCTGGCCAAAATCGAGTTTGAACTGGCCCGTTATCAGGGACCGGACATGCGCATGCATGATTTTTCGGTGAGCTGGGAAACCCTGGACAAAACCATCCTCGCTGATCCTGATTTTGGCGGACAGATTAAACGAGGTGGTTTTTTGCGCGAAACGGCGAAAACCTTACTGGCTCAAAGCCCTGACTCACTTGGACGTATCAAAGCGGCCTACGACTTCGTTCGGCGAACAGTCAAATGGGATGAGCGGACTGCCTGGTGGTCGAATAACACAAAGAAGGCATTTGACGACAGAAAGGGAACGGCTGGCGATATAAACCTTTTGCTGATAGCCCTCCTGCGAGAGATGGACATCGAGGCAAATCCGGTTATTCTGAGTACGCGTGAAAATGGCCAGATCAACGAATTGTATGCGCTGATCCGAAAGTTTAACTACGTAGTGGCCCAGGTTACGGTTGGTGGAAAAGACATGCTGCTCGATGCGACGGACCCCTATCTGGTGCCGGGCATGCTGCCAACGCATTGTCTGAATGGAACGGGCCGACTGGTGCATCCGTCAAAGGCCCGCTTCATATCGCTGGCTCCGACCGAAAAAGATACGGAGGCCCAAACGGGTACATTCACGCTTACTGAAGATGGCGAACTAGCGGGTACGATCAGGCATATGCACCAGGGATACAGTGCTTGGAGCGCCCGGAAGGAATTTATTACGAGCGGCCAGAAGAAGTACGTTGAAACCATCCAGAAAAAACGCCCGGCCTGGCAAATTGAAAAAACAGACTTCAGCGGAACAGAACTGAACGATCCCAGTTTTACCGTCGGCTATACCATCACCATTCCTGAGGCCACTGGGCGGGCTGGCGACCGCCTGTATCTCCATCCAATGCTAACCGAAGCCCGAACAGTGAATCCGTTTAAAGAAGAACAGCGGCTGTACCCGGTCGACTTCGGCGTGCTAATTGAAGAAACGTTTATGGCTAGTTATACGCTGCCGAAAGGTTTTCAGGTAGAAGAAATGCCCAAGCCCGCTATTGTGACATTGCCTGAAGGTACGGGTCGTTTTACGTACCAGGTAGCTGTTCTCAACGAAAATACGCTTCAGGTGGTCAGTCGGCTCATGCTACGTCGGACTCGGTACTTTGCGGAGGAATACCCGGCGGTACGTGAATTCTTTAGCCGCATAGTGGCGAAACATGCCGAACAGGTTGTACTCAAACGGGGAACTATCGCTGAGAAAAAATAAAACGAATGAAACATATCGTTCTGCTGGCTTTCTGTACGATACAGACGGCCTGGGCACAAACCGATTACAAAGCCACTACCATACCCGCTACGCTTAAAGAGAATGCCCACGCCGTGGTAAGGGAGCATGAAACCGTATTCACCGTAAAGTCAATTGGCGAGGCCCAGACCTACAACCGTACCGTAATAACGGTCCTGGACGAACAGGGCGACGGTCAGGCCAAACGGACGGAGTGGTACGATAAGTTATCGAAAATTACCAACTTCGAAGGGGCGCTGTATGATGCAGGTGGTAAATTAATCAGGAAGCTTAAAAAAGCGGACATCAGTGATTATAGTACGTATAGTGACTATAATTTTTTCGACGATGATCGATACAAAACAGCTTCGTTTCCAAAACAGCCATCGTATCCGTATACAGTCGAATTTATTGTTGAAACAACAGAACGTAACCTGATGGCTTATCCGACCTGGGCACCTCAGAACGAGGAGTTTCTAGCCATCGAACACGCTACGTTTACTGTTAATATGCCCGCTAATCTGGCCTTGCGGTATAAAGAGAGGAATCTCCCGAATGCAGCAGTTGTGACGACCACCACCGACGGCGGAAAAACGTTCGTCTGGAAATTGAGTAACATTCCGGCCGTAGAATTTGAACCGCATTCGCCCCCGGTTCAGGAACAGTTGCCAGTTGTGTATACGGCTCCTACGGATTTTGAAGTTCAGGATTATAAAGGAAAATTAACTACCTGGAGCGATTTAGGTGCCTTCTATAACAGCCTTAACGACAACCGCGACCGTATTCCTGACGCATTACGGCAGCAGGTCATTGAATTGACGAAAAACGAAACAACAACTGCTGGGAAAGTTCGGAAACTTTATTCGTTTTTGCAGAGCCAGACGCGTTATGTCAGCATTCAGCTCGGTATTGGGGGGTGGCAAACGATTGAGGCTGAGAAGGTAGCCATGAATAAATACGGTGATTGTAAAGCCCTCACCAACTACATGAAAGCCTTGCTCAAAACAGTTGGGGTTCCGTCTTATCCGGCGTTGGTACGGGCTGGCGATTCGGAACCGGATGCCCTGATCGATTTCCCAAGCTTTCAGTTTAACCATGTTATTCTGTGTGTTCCTGATAAGCGGGATACGCTCTTTCTGGAGTGTACCGATGGGCATAATCCAATGGGGTACCTTAGTGATTTTACGGGCAACCGACATGCTCTGCTGATTCTGCCCGCCGGAAGTCATTTGATTAAAACTCCGGTCTATCAACCTACGGATAATCGCCAACTGCGGCAAATTGTGGTGAACGTAACTGAGCAAGGCGATGCGACTGCTGATGCACGAACTCGGTTTACGGGTCTTCAGCATGATAAGTACAGCGCAATTATTCATAACATGAGCCGCGATGAACAGCGAAGCTGGCTGATCAAACACACGTCCATTCCTGCTTTTGAACTGAATACATTTGCGCTGACAGAAGAACCCGGAGCGATACCTGCCGCTACCGCAAACTTAAAACTAGCCATTCGGCGCTGGGCCACCATTAGCGGTACGCGGCTCTTTTTGCCGCTTAATCTGATGTCGGCGCTTGGGCCTGCTGCCCCAATGACGCATCCTCGTAAAGCGCCACTCAAACTTGGTACGGAATACGATTATGACGACAGCGACACCGTTACGTATCAGCTGCCTAAAGGCTACACGCCTGAATACCAGATTGAACCCGTAACGATAAGCTCAAAATTTGGGCAGTATACCGCGCAGTTGAAACTTGATGGTGACCGTGTGATCTATACCCGTCATATTACCATGCATGGCGGAACGTTTCCAGCAGCCGCGTATACCGAATGGGTCGATTTTCGAAAAAAAGTGGCAAAGGCCGACCGAATGCAGCTCGTATTTGTTAAAAGTAATTAAACTAAACCCTTTACCCGCTGTCGAACGTTATAGAAGAACGACATACAACCAATCATGACAAAAAGACTTGTTTTCGTATTCATAGCACTGCCGCTGTTGTTTAGCCGCTGTAGTGTTAACAATCAACTCTCGCAGGCAAAGACTCTTGGCGATTGTCGCTATACGCTTGCTTCTGCCGACAGTATTTACCTGGCCGGTATTGACGTACGCGAGTTTCGCAGAATGGAAGACCTGAATCTGGCCCGGTTTCCCCGGCTGGCGGCTGGCCTGCTGACGCGTAACGTACCGCTGGATGCCCGCGTCAACCTTGATATAACGAACCCAACGGGTAAACTAGCGGGTATTAATCAGTTGGAATACAAGGTGTTGCTGACAGGACAGGAATTGTTTAATGGATTTTTGAACCAACGGATTGAAGTGCAGCCAGGTGGTAAAACACGCGTACCGATCCGGTTGAGTACCAATGCGTATCAGTTAATTACAGATGCCAAAACGCGTGATGCTTTTACGCAACTGGTCCAGAATATGTCGGGAGCGGCCAATACACAGCCCTCGAAGCTGACCATCAAGATCAAACCGACGCTGGCACTTGGAAATAAAGCCATCAATTATCCCGGTTACATTACCATTGATCAGGAAGTGACCAACAAAATTTTACTGGGAAATTAAGCAAAACGCAACATTCAAGGCTACGAACTCAGTAGCATTTCATTCGCCCCGGCTTTTTCAGGTCGGGGCGATGTGTTTATTTGCCTACTGAGATACACGACGCTTGTTCCATTAACTCATATTCTGATGCGCTATTTTATCCTTACCAGTCTGTTGGCGGGTTTCATGCTTTCAGCACAGGCACAATCCAATACGATCCAGTTTGCTCATGACGAAGCGCAGAAACGGGTTTCGGTAACGGTCGATGGGAAGCCATTTACGGCCTATATCTACCCTGGCCCAACGGTACTCAAAAAGCCGGTATTGTATCCAATTCTGTCGGCGGGGGAAACTTCATTACGCGGGGCTGGCCGCTTGACCCCCGGCCCGGCGAACGGATTGACCATCCGCACCACGTTGGGATGTGGTTCAACTATGGCGATGTAAATGGGCATGATTTCTGGAACAACTCGATTGATATTGGACCGGAACACAAAGGCCCTTTCGGAACGATTGTTCATACGGGTGTCAAATCCATGAAAGGCGGAAGAGGGCAGGGGGACCTGGTCGTTACGGCCGACTGGCTCGACAAGGATGGCAAGGTGATGCTTCAGGAAACGACTACGTATCAGTTCCAGGCAGGCGCCAGCAGCCGGACGATTAATCGGATTACTACCCTGAAAGCGGCTGATAAAGACGTTGTTTTCAAAGATAACAAAGAAGGCATGATTGCTTTGCGGGTGGCCCGGCAGCTTGAGCAGCCATCAACCAAGCCTGAGGTATTCACGGATGCGCAGGGCGTAGCGACGAAGGTGCCCGCCATGAACAACGAGGGCGTAACAGGCTTATACCACAGCAGTGAGGGCATTGAAGGCGATGCCGTATGGGGAACTCGGGCGCAGTGGGTAAAATTAACCGGTAAGCTGGGCAATGAACCTGTTTCGGTGATTATGATGGACCACCCCAAAAATGTTGGCTATCCTACGTACTGGCATGCTCGGGGGTATGGCTTGTTTGCTGCTAATCCACTAGGACCCTCTGTACTGAGCAATGGTAAAGCACCTGCCATGAACTACACACTACCGGCGGGGCAGTCTGTTACGTTTCGCTACCGGGTGCTGATTCAATCTGGCGATGTATCGGATGCCAACATCGCCAAACAGAACCAATGGTAGAGAGGTTATAAGTCCGCGAATAGACTAGTTCAAATGCACAAGCGCCGACCGATAAACACGCCCTTCGAGTGAGGCCAGCCACTGCCGAAGGGATTCGTTTTCGTCAGTGGCTCGTCCTAGCTCATTGTCTATCTGGCGCAGCAGGAAAAGGAGCTGGTGAACGTGGCGCCACTGATCGGCTAACCGGTTGGCTGCCTGAGCCGAACGAAGTTCTTTATGAGCTTCCTGTGTAAGTTGACGAACGCTCATTTTCAGGTGGTAACGTAACATCATCAGCCGGCTGGCCATCGGTAGTTGCCGCGGGTTACGTTCCATGTGCGATATACCCTTTGCCAGCATATTATTACGTTGCTGGAGTTGGTCAGAGACAATTATCCAGGCATGTTCAGCCTGCATTGATTCATAACTAACGATTTTCATTTTGGTCTGTATGTTACGGTTTGCTAACAAATATAAACACAAACTATTGTACAGGTCAAGACTTATTTTGGGCAAATTATAATTTGTTCAAGCGCCTTAGAACCAATTATTGGATTGAATCTAGGCGAAAAAGTTTAATAATCTACAATTATAAGTCTGAAGTCCGGTATTGTTCGAAATGTGAAGGGCGATTTTGACGTAAAAAAATTGAAAATGAGTGGCGTATAGACGACAGTAGCCAGTCTGATGAAAACCGTCTATCTTCGTGCCGTATCAGCCAATTCAAGCGACAACGCCACCTGTGATCTGAAGACCTGGTTTATGTATGGACCCAATTTATCGCGCCCTTATTGTTTGCACAAACCATACCGATTATCCGACCAAACCGCACAAAACCGGCCTATGGCTGAGTGAGGCTACACACTTCTACGATGAATTGGCTGACCGGAAATTGCCGTACGATATAGCCAGCCCAAATGGCGGGGTTGTGCCAATTGACGAGCGTAGTATGGATCGCCGGGATACAATTAACGAGAAATGGTATCACAACCCTACTTTTCGGGATAAACTGGAAAATTCGCTCAAGCTTGACGACGTAAATCCGGCCAATTACCAGATTCTGTATTTGACGGGTGGGCACGGCACCATGTGGGATTTCCCGGACAATGCCACCCTGCAACGTATCACCCGACAGATTTATGAAAAAGGAGGGATGGTTGCGGCCGTTTGTCATGGCGTCGGCGGGCTACTAAACGTAACGCTGTCGGATGGTTCCTCACTCATTGCCAACCGACAGATAACGGGCTTTTCGAACATGGAAGAAAAGATTGTCCGGCTGGACGAGGAAGTTCCTTTTCTGCTTGAAGATGCCCTTCGAAAGAAAAATGCGCTTTATAGCAAGGGGATGATCCCTTTTCTGCCGTATATCGAAGTCGATGAGCGCCTGGTAACCGGACAGAATCCACTTTCCGCCCGCAAAGTAGGACGTAAAGTAATGGAAGAAATGTACGAGAAATAATCTCCTGTCAATTGTGGGATAGCTTACTGGTTCAATTTTACCTGGTGTAAAGCTGATTATACAACTCAACTATATGAAAACATCCTGTTTACTTTTGCTTTGCCTGTGTCTGACAGGCACTGCATTTGGCCAGAAAAAATCGGTGACCAAGCTGTATTTCTATTGTGATCCTTCTACCGAACTTTCGACGGTAGCCAATTCAGGTAACCCCATCAGGATCAGTCGATGTACCTTGGTGGAGACGACTCTGGATAGTTTAGGACTTAAGATTTTCAAGAACAGAACGATTTATATTCCCCTACAGCCCGGTCGTACGTACTACTTTCGTCGCATCATCAGCAGTTACGCAACGGTAAATGCTCCCGCAATATTAAGTGCCTGTTCGGAAGAGGATTTCTGGCTGAACGGCTATTTTTCGGGCATGGGTACGTATCGCCATTATTTCCTGGATAAGGATTCGGGCCTAAAACTATTGGCTGAAGAAAAGTGATAAATTAGGCGCTTTTGGTGTCAGACTAATCTAAAACAGATTTGCAACACCTTCGACCTCAAATAGCATGAACACGACCAGACAGGCCCAGCCACTTCCAGGTGATTATTACGGAACGGTGTACAAAGGCGGCCTTATTGTGCCAATCTTGGTGATAGTTATTCTTGCAATAGCTCTTTGGTGGTTTCTGAGGAAGCGTAAATCATCCTAGTCAACATACGCTCGCTTGTACAATATTCTGAATTCACGTTTTCAATGTCAGTGCGTAAATTAAAGATAGGGTCTTGGCTAATTCTAGCCCTATCCGTTGTGTACTTCGTGCAAAGTTGTTACAGTGAAAGACAGGATATCCGGATTGATCCGGTTAGTCAGCCTACAACATGGGTATACGACATCGTAACACCACCAATCATCGGTGAGCGGATGTACTACGTGTTGATTGATGGAGAGTTAGATGAGGATGCTGGCTTAGAAGCGCAAACCCAAATGTTTCCTTTAGACGTAAACAGACCCGATTCAAGCTATAGCTCCACATGGGTCATAAAACTACCGAAAGGCAAATTCTCGCTGGTTTACAATCGAGATGACTCAGGACCCGAAACGTTTATCTACCACCCTTTCAAAACGAGAGAAGGTTGGCTACGGATTCAAATAAGCCCAGGTCAATGGCCCAGTAAGGATTCAACCCGAAACCATCCTGAATCTTTACCGGATAGTCATAAACTCAAATACAAACATAATCTACCGTGAAGCAGGGAACAGATTTGCATTATTAAAAGAACTTGGCAATCTCATACACTAGCACCAATTCTTTGATCATTCTCTTAACATATTCATAGTGGCTATTGCAAAAGTCAGGTTCTTATCCGATGCCTATAAACCATAAGGTTTTAAGCACTCAATGAGCGGCTGAAAATTACCCGTTTCAGGAGACAGTTCATAGCTATATCGACTTTTGCAACTGCCACTACACTTAGGCTAATTGCCTAGCCTAAAAAGTAAGCTGAGTTTGAGACTGCTTTACTTCTCTTTGATTAGTGCTAATTGACTTTAATAAACTCAGCCGATGCGCGACCTAATTGGTAGCCTGGAGGAAGAAATACATATGAAGCCCAGATCGGTGAGGTAGCCGGGGCAACAGGCGGTGCAATTACCAGTTCGCTTCCCAACTGATTATTTGGTTCAACCGTGCTTGTTTCTAAGGTCAAATAGTAACCCTGTGGTTTTGTCAGCACATAAACTTTATTGTAGGTAGTATCCCTGGCAGGCGAATAGAAGCCGTTCGCAGGAGCTTGCACCTTGACTCGTACCGTGTCAGGTGAAATTCGCTCTATCTGAAACGTTATCGTCTTGCCATTGATGGGATAGGGTTTCACATCAGGAAGACGCGATATGTTAGCTGTGTAGGTACCGGCTATGACTGTGGCCGCATCGGGAGCAATTACCGGTTGAACACGTGAAGTCTCGTGTTTGCAGGCAGTACACAAAGTAATTCCCAAAATGATAAGTTGCTTTTTCATCTTGTTGAGTGTTTAGGTAATTAGTAAAACTCATCGGTCTTGTAAGTGTTCTGCAAGGCTGTTGTTTAAGTGGCGTGGCTGTAGCAAAAAGCCTGAAACGGGTGTGCTGGTCTTGAATGATTCGTCAATTCTACCCCCTTTTTTATAAGGAAAAACCTACTTACTTGGCAGGGGTTACCATAACCCTGTTGACTTTTGCAACAGCCACCATAGCTATACGACTATTCTGGAAAATTTACCAATAAGGAGAGGCAGCTTGTTAGTATTATTGTTAGTTGGCCGGATAGTAAGGGGCAGGCTTTAGGATATCGTTAGGCCGACGGATGGGTAAATAGTTGTCCCTAAGCAACCTAAAACTCCACAATTTTAGCCTAAAAACAGTAAAGCGAACCGCGCCAGTATCAACAGAGACGAATTTCTCCGATAGTCCTGGTACGGTTCGCCGAGACAGTAGCAAGTAGGGGAACTACCGTCGTTCAGGCTCGTATTACACAACGGCCTGGGGATAGAGGTCGCGGAAGAATTTTAACTCCTGGTCTTTTTCAGAAACGATAGGATCGGTAACGCCCCAGTTGATATTCAAATCCGGGTCGTTCCACCGAATGCCCGATTCAGATGCTTTGTTATACACATTTGTGCATTTATAGCTGAAGATACTGTCTTCAAGGGCAACAAAACCATGCGCAAAGCCTTCGGGTATATACGCCATATTGGCAAGCCGGGCATCCAGCAGGAAGCTCTCGTACTGACCGAACGTAGGTGAATCAGGACGTAGGTCAACCGCAATATCCAGAACCTGTCCGGTCAGTACACGAACCAGTTTGCCTTGAGCAAAGGGCTCATGTTGCATATGCAGCCCACGTAGTACGCCTTTTATAGAAAACGATTGGTTGTCCTGCACAAAATCCATCGGCAGGCCCAGCGATACAAATAGCGGTTTGTTATACGACTCGAAGAAGTGACCGCGCTCGTCTTCGAAAATACGTGGAATAAGCTCAATAAGGCCCTCGATGGCTGTTTGCCGAACTTGCATAAGAAAGATTGCTTCGTACGAATAGTTACTCTTACTGACAAATTTATGAAACCGGCGTGGTAAGTCGTACTTTTGGGGCAAATCATTTTATTTGGCGATTCGGTAACTTAGCATGACATATTCGGAATTAAGCGAACAGATTTTTCAGAAACAGTCCTATTTATGCGTGGGCTTAGATACTGACCCGCGCAAACTCCCGCACCATCTGTTAGCCGAACCTGACCCGGTTTTTTCGTTCAACAAAGCGATTATCGACGCTACTGCCGATCTTACGGTTGCCTATAAACCGAATATTGCTTTCTACGAAGCACAGGGGCCACGGGGTTGGGATAGTCTTCAAAAAACGCTCGATTATATTCCGAAAGACTGCTTTACCATTGCGGATGCCAAACGGGGCGACATTGGTAATACGTCGGGGCTGTATGCCCGCACGTTTTTCGACCCGACCGCTGCCGGGCTTTCGTTCGACTCTGTGACCGTAGCACCTTATATGGGCCATGACTCCGTTACGCCCTTTCTGGAGTATGAAGGCAAATGGGTTATTCTGCTGGCCTTAACATCAAACTCCGGTAGCGCCGATTTTCAGCGACTGTCGGTTGGCGATCAGGATTTATTTGAAACCGTTATCAAGACGGCGCAGACCTGGGCGAGTCCCGAACAGCTGATGTTTGTCGTTGGGGCGACGCAGGCTGCCGAACTGAGCCGGATCCGCGAACTGGCTCCCGATAATTTTCTGCTGGTTCCGGGCGTGGGGGCGCAGGGGGGTAGCCTGGCAGACGTATCGCGTTGGGGGCTAACGAGCAAAGGTGGGTTGCTGGTCAACGCGTCGCGCAGCATTCTGTATGCGTCTGGCGGCACCGATTTTGCTGAACAGGCCAGAGCCGAAGCCCAGACGCTACAAACGGAAATGGCCGGATATTTAGCCCGTAAGGCTTAGTAAGTGGTGTCGGTTTCTCAAAACCGACACCACTATCTTTACAGTTCTATGGCTGTTTTTTAGCCTGTGCTTCCAGAATCAGTTGCAGGTTCGCATTTTCAGCCGTTATGTGCGCATACGTGCCCTTTCCAAACTGAGCCAGTTTTTTTAGGTTTTTGCTGTTGATTTCCTTTCGGCTAAAGGTGAAAATGGTTAGGTAAATATCCTGAGTGCTAGCGTCGCGCACTAGTTGATAAACGTCGTCGCTCACCGGAAATTCACCGTCGGTAGCCAGCACAATCCGGTTATTGCCTGCCCGAATGTAATGCTTATCGGCTAGTTTATAGGCCAGTCGAATGCCACCGTTTCCGTCTGTATCGCCATCAGACTGTAGTTGGTCGATGACGCGGGCAATTTCGCTGGCATCGCTCCCTGAAGTGGGCTTTAACGCAACTTTTGCTTTACCCGAATACACCACAACCGAGATTTGATCTTCGGGGCGAAGCAGTGTCAGGAGCGATTTAATGGATTTTTTCAGCAAGGGCAATTTAAACGGCGAATCCATGGAAGCCGATACGTCCAGCAATAGCACCATGTTGTTCGGAGCAAATCCCGTCAACGACGTAGCCACTTCCTGCCGACCCTGATTGATATAGACGGTATCTACTTTGGTTCGGTCAACATACACCGTATCATGTCGCACCGTGGTTGAAGTGGTCGATGTAGGCGTTGGTACGTTCGCGGGAGTCGTGTTGGAAGTCGACACCGGGCTGTACGTATCGGCTGGCTGTACTTTAGGCACGGGAGCAGGTTCGGGCGGGGTAATTTTTTTCTGTACAGACGCTACGGGCAGGGGAGAGGCTGATCGGCGGAAGGCGAATACGTTTGGCTCGTTAACCGTTTTGAGGAGTCCTTCTTTAGCTAGTTCACTGAATTTGTTGTAGTGATACGCCAACTCATTGAAGGAATAATAAAAGGATTCGTACGGGTGTTCGTTCGACCGCGAAGGCACTTTCTGCGTCATGTCAGCAAAGCGGATCGACTGCTCGGCGAGGTCTTCGTAAGGCGAATAGGGACATAATCCATTGCTACGTCCAAGCCGTTTTAAACCCGTCAGATTCTGAAACTCGTTTGTCAGCAATGTGCGGGCATCGGTCTTTATTTTTTCTGTACCTGGTAAAGCAGGCGCTTCATTTTTGAAAAAAGCCCGTACACCAAACAGGGCTTCCTTGTCCGCATCAATCAGGTTGAGCAGGGCTTTGCCCGCTACATTCCATGAGTCGGCTGGTTTCCTGGCCGGGTAGCTTTCGTGAATACGCCGAACATCCTGGTAAAGACGCTCCTTTTTCTGGTCGAACGTATCAAACAGGTACGCGTAACGATCCAGAATGGCGTCGGAGCGTTGGAGATGATCGCGCTCATACTGTTTTTCGCTGGTGTAATTAATCAGCTCAATGCTCAGACCGTCCATTTCTTTCAGCATAGCCAACAGTACGTCTGCCTGTCCCAAAATGGAAGCGCGGTAGGGTGACGGAATGTGCTGGCTGTTCAAACCCAGTTGCTGGTGTTCGGCAAGGGGAACCTTATACTCTTCGTGCGAATACGTCAGGTTGCTTCGTCGACTGCTACGGGCCGGATCGCGGTAGTACTTGGCCGATGACTGGTAGTTGCGTACTACAAGCTGCAACGTATTCATTTGCCGCAACGACTCGTTAATGAAATCGATGTAAGCGTTCAGTACCTCAAACGTAGCTGTACTGGCTGGTGCGGTGGCCGGTTTTATGGTAAACGCAATGGGTTTTGCATCGCGGAAGGGCTGGGTCTGGCTGGTCTGGGTTGCCGTAAGTTCGGGCGGGGTAATCGCAAAAACAGGAACGTATTTGGGGTAGTCCAGCAACTGTTTGACGGTTGTGCTGTATTTGACGAAATTCTGGTACCAGCTCAACAGATCGTTGTTGTAGTGATTCAGAAAAGAAAGGTAGAACTCATTGCCGTGTCGGCTCGATTTCCGGGCGGCAAAGGTATAATTATCAACAGCCTGCATTTTTAGAGCCTGTATTGTTTGCAAGCCTGATTTGAAGGAACCAATCATATCCGAGGCTGGATAATCGATATGCGGTTTAGCCTGACCAAATTCGGCGAGGGTTTTCTCGTCATTTCGAATACTTTGCTGAACCAGTTCTACCGGCCAGTTCGACGGACTTTTTTCGTTCAGATAGTAGCGTAACGTATCGAATAATTGCTGCTGGCGGGTTAGCACCTGCTCCATCTCATTCTCGGTAAACAGGTACGCATCGGTAGCGCGATAAGGCTGATACCGGTGATAAATCCGCTGAATCTGTTTGTAGAAAGCCTGCTTATCCCGACTAAACTGTTCAAACTGTCCTTTTAAATCGGCGATCAGAGCATTGGCTTTCTGGAAGTCATCCCGTTCATAATCCTTCAGGCGGTTGTAGGTTTCCAGCGCTTTAACGGTCTGATCAATTTTGTTCAGTAACGTCCAGAGAGATTGTGCGCCGGTTTTCAGTCGCGGTTTTTCGGCGTCGGTCAGGGCGTTACTGGCTATGGCTTTTTCGTAATAATACACTTCCAGCGTACCCGATGGCGAAAGCCGCAGCGGAGCCCGGCTAGACTGCTGGTACGAGCCCATATCAGCGTAGTAGGTCTGAATCTGTTGTAAGCGGACAGTTACCTCATCAACAGACTGGTTCAGGAACGATACGTATTGATTCAGCGCCTGCTGGGGCGTTTCGGAAAGCGCCCGACCTGTTGTGAAATAACCCGACATGAATAAAACAAGGAAAAGGTAGGTCTGCATATGCCGAAATAACGAAAAAACGGCCTGGTAATCAACGCAGATGGTCACTCAGCGCTCAGGTTCAGAATTTCATTGATAAGCCACCGATTGTGCTGCTTTACTAATCGAAACTCGTAATCTTCCAGCAGAAAAAACTGCACCGAAGCTTTATCCTGATGAACAGTTGTCGAATTGATTTTCAGTTGGTTGAGCGAATCCATTTGCATATCGACGTCCTGAGTAAGCATAACCAGATCGTACTCAAAACCCGTGGGCGGTCCTTCATTTTGCGGACTTGCCTCGAAACCAGCCTGCCGCTCCCGAAAAAATGTTTCCCATTCGTTCAGATAGTGGTCTGTCAGGAACTCACTGCTCCTCAGGTAGATCAGATATCGTTCGGTATTTCGTTCGTTCACCGAATAGACGTTGCCCGGTTCCTGATTCACCAGATTAATCTGGCTGATTAGGCTCAGGTTGGTTTTGTACCATTGCAGAAAGTCCAGTACGGTCTGCGTAGCGGCTGCGGAATCGCTATCTGCTACAGACGTGTTGGCCGTATAATAAGGCTCGTGATTGACTTCCTGATCGCTAAGTTCTTTCTCGTTTCGGGCCGTTACGATACCCTCGTGAATGAGATTTGTGCCTACTAACAGTAACGGCAACCCACCAAGCACTGCCGCCGAAATTATGGCCGTTCGGGATTCTCTCAGGTTCAGAAAAACTAGTAGGCCCGCAAAAATGAGCAGAATTAAAACCAGCCCGCCCATCATGCCTTTACCTGCCGGGTCGCTGTTGGGACCGTTGCTTACGATAAGCAGATAAATAGCCAGAATACCATACAGACCGATGATGGTCCAGTTGAGGGTTGTCAGTGTTTTCATGATGCGAAATTGAACATCAATCCGAACGTAGACCATCTGAAATAGACAGTAGGTGGATTCGGACTAACAGTACGTGGGTTTAGTGTGATAATCAGTGTCTTCTGAGTAACGGACGTACCGGCTACGCTTTTTGACAGAATGAAGCAAACCCCAACCGGATATGAAATCAAGGATTCCCTCATACTATCAGCTGCTGATCGGGTTAACCGTTGGTCTGCTAGTCGGGTTTCGCCCAGTTCAGACGGGAAAACTTGATGGCGCCTGGCGGTTGTCAGACCCCTCGGGAGCAATGGTCACACTAACGATAGCCGACAATTATCTGATGCAGACTACGTATGAACCGGACCGCTATATCAGCACCCGGGGCGGAACGTGCAGGCAAAGCGACGGTACGTTAACCTTACTTGTCGAGTTTGATACGAAAGACAGCAGTCGGGTGGGCCAATCGGAAACGTATCAGCTGGCCGTCAGCAGCAATCAGTTGCGGATCAATAACGCTTCGGGCAGCCAGACATTTAGCCGGATTGAGGAGACACCAACCTCATTGACGGGGCTCTGGCGAATTACCGGGCGGGCGAACGATGCCGGTCAACTGGTAACCATGCAGCGAGGTCCGCGCAAAACGATAAAACTGCTGACAGGAAGTCGGTTTCAGTGGGCGGCCATTAATCCCCAGACAAAACAGTTTTTTGGTACCGGGGGTGGTACGTATACGCTGACGGATGGCAAATACACCGAAACAATTGATTTCTTTTCGCGTGATAACAGCCGCGTAGGGCGCTCACTTACCTTTGGGGCAGACGTGCAGCCAAACGAGTGGCATCATACCGGGCAAAGCTCAACGGGCGGCCGTGTCAACGAAGTCTGGAGCCGCGAGAAATAAGGGGCTTAAGCGAATTACGACCCGCTAGATTTTCTCCAGTAAACTCAAAAATTCCTGTTTTTTATTACGCGAAACGGGCAGTGCTTTGTTGTTGGCCATCACAACCTCGCCACCATCACCCCGAATGTACCGCAGAACGTAATGCAGATTGATCAGATAGCTATGATGCACCCGGCAGAATCCTTTCGTTTCCAGCACCTCTTCGACTTCTTTTAATGTTTTGGAAATCAATATATTCTGACCGGTTTTCAGCATAAAGTGCGTATAGCCGCCGTCGGACTCGCAATAATAAATATCTTCGCTGTTGATGATCTGGAGTCCTTCGAGGGTAGGTAGCGCGATACGTCCTCCGGCGCGCTGGTTTTGCAGATAGCCCAGCAGTTGTTCGACGGGCTTAGGGGCATGCGCGGCCCGTTCCTGCTCCGCTTTATTAACAGCCTGCACCAGTTCATCTTTATCAACGGGTTTCAGAATATAATCCAGTGCATTGTGACGAATGGCCTTGATGGCATACTCGTTAAAGGCTGTTGTAAAAATGACCTGAAAATCGTTGAAGCGGCAGGCTTCCAGCATTTCGAAGCCATTCATGCCCGGCATTTCGATGTCCAGAAACACCAGTTGAGGACGTAGTGTCTCAATCGCGGTTTTTCCTTCGGCGCCCGTTGCGCAGGTCGCCAGTATCTGAACAAAGGGGCAGTATCGGTTCAGCAGCAGGGTCAGCACATCCCGGCAATGCTTTTCGTCGTCTATGATGAGGGCAGTCATGGTTGTTAAGGAGAGGAATAATTGGTAAATCGTTGAGGTATATCAGGTTTACAGGCCAGCCGTCACAGGTCGTACATCTACAGGGTTTTGAGTTTCATGGTAAACGTGACGCACGTACCGGCCGGATTTCCTGATGGGGTGTTTAAATCCGTAAAGTCGATCCGTGAACCAACATCGTAAACTTCATTGACAAGCTGGAGTCGTTCAACCGTAATGGAATGTCCATACGATTTATGAGCCGTCAGACCGTCAAGCTGGGCCTGTGCAGAAGCCGCCCGGCCGATGCCATTGTCGGCAATCTGAATCAGCAGATTACCATCCTGTTCAAAGCAGTCGATACGTAAGGTCGGCTTGTGTACATGCTGCTGCAACAATCCATGCCGGATAGCATTTTCAACGTACGGATACGTAATCATCGGCGGTATGCACACCGTATCTGGTTTTAGTGAGTCGCTGACATTCAGTATCATCTCAAACGCATTATCGCTACGTAATAACTCCAATTCTATGTAAATCTGCAACGCTTTCAGCTCATGACTAAGCGACACCCATTCCGATAAGGTATTCAGCATGGCCTGCCGCATCAGCTTCGAAAACTTTGTCAGATAAAGCGATGCCTGTTCAGCTTCATTCTCTAAAACAAATTTATTAATTGCATTCAGGCTATTGTACACAAAATGCGGGTTCATCTGCATCCGGAGGGCCAGTAATTTGGTTTCGGCAATTCGTCGGTTACTTTCCAGCAATTGTTGCTGTGCCCGCCGATAAGCCAGTTCGCTTTTTATCGACTTCGGGTAAGTAGACCGTGAAATGGTTTTCTTATCGCGTGCCACGGGCAAGGTTGTATAAGTAAGTAAGCATCTTTAGGTTAGGTTCAATTTCATCGTCCCGACAAAGAGATCGTCTGTCTACGCAGCAAAATCGACGAAATCGGTTATCCGCCCAGCCAGGTGCAGGGAACGGATAAGCAAAACAACAAAGACCGTATTTCGCAACATAGGTGTAATCAATAATGAGTAGGTTTGACTAAATAACTGGTTCTTTGCATCAATAACCCGTTGGTAGTCTGGCAATAAATACATTCCTTTCGATGTTGGCGCGACTTTACCAATGGCTTGTTAACTTACCACCGTATATTCCTCTTCGCCCGTCAATTAAGTATGTCATCTGGTCTGTGTAGCCAAGCTATACCAACAACAAACCGACATAGCGTGCAGAAACGGCAACACCAGTTGCTGACCTTATTGCTTTTACTCAGCCTGTGGTCAATCAGGTGGAAAGGGCTGGCACAGGCGCCTACACTGTCGTTTCAGCGTCTTACGTTGCAGGGCGGACTGGCTACCAACTACAGCACGGCGTTCACGCAGGACACGGCCGGATTTATCTGGATCTCTACCGTAAACGGACTTAATCGCTTCGATGGGCTTCGGTGTCTTACGTTCACTCGGCAGCCGGGCAATCTTAAATCGCTCTCGCATCGGGTGGTACGTACTGTATTTACGAGCCGAAACGGGACCATCTGGGTTGGTACGCAGGAAGGGTTAAATCGGTTTGAGCCAGCTACTCAAACCTTTCAGCGGTTTTCCTTTGCCCATTTGGGCCCGAATAGTAATCTGATCCGGCATATAACCGAAAACGCCGATGGTCGCCTGTGGCTCAGTACGCGGGGCGGCCTGCTGCAATTTGACCCGGCTACAGGTAAAGCCATTCCGATTACGTTACCCGTGGGTACGGAGTTGGCATCATCGGTAAAGGCAATCCGGCGAACGCTGATCGATGGCCGAACACTTTGGATTGGTACACAGGGTGGGTTGTTTGCCTATGACCTGCCAACAAAGCAGATACGTCGTTTCCAGCACGATACGCTGGATCGGGCTTCGCTTCCTCATAATTACGTAACATCGCTGGCTCGTAATCCGCGAACCGGCGAGATTATGGTCGGTACAAATAGCGGGAAGCTAGTTGGGGTGAATCCGAAAACATACCGATTGCAGCCAGCGCCACAAACCGGTGTCGATCAGCCCGTTTCGGCCTTGTTATTCACCCGCTCGGGTGATTTGTGGGTGGGCATCAATGGCGGTGGCCTGTATCATTACAATGCCCAGACGGAGCAGTTCGCCACGTACCTGAACAACGAAAATAATGGTCGGAGCCTGGCTTCGAACTCCATCATTGCTCTGTTTGAAGACCGGGCTGGCGTTGTCTGGGTGGCTACCGACGATGCTGGTGTCTGCTGGTTCAATCCCACTGTCAATAAGTTTCACTCGTTGTTTGATGAAGTCAATTATCAGCCGGTCAACTCGCGTGGCTTCGATGTGGGAGCTATTCATATTGATAAGGCTAACGCCCTCTGGCTGGCTACGCGCGATGGATTGGTGTACATTAATCCCAAAACCCGCTCGTACAGGCAGTATCGGCATGACCCCAGGGATGTGCAGAGTCTGGACAATAATCATACGTTTTCTGTCATCAACGATCAGCGTGGCCGGGTCTGGTGTGGCACAAATACGGGGTTGAACCGTATGGATCCCGCTACGGGCCGAATCGAACATATACCCAGCCTGTCGGTACCGGATGATACCACAATTAAGCTGAACAACAGACGTAGCCTGGATAAATGTATAGTTGGTAATCAGGTATTTATGCTGGTGCATGCGCCCGACGGACGCCTTTTTATTGGTACCAACGAAAAGCTCACGATCTATGACCCCAAAACGGATCGTTTCACGCACCAGCTGAATGACCCTCGTCTTCGGAACCTTCCCGGCAAAAACTACAATATGCTGTATTTCGACCGGCATAATAACCTGTGGGTATCCGGTCTGGGGCCGGTATATAAACTAAGCCCTGATTTAAAGCTGCTCGCTCAGTACACGCACGACGATGATCCGCAGAGTTTGCCGGACGATGGCGTTACGGATTTTGCCGAAGATCGGTTTGGGCGAATGTGGGTGAGTACCGACAATGGCCTGGCTTTGCTGAATGAAAAAACCGGGAAATTCAAGGTGTTTACCCGACGGCATGGACTGCCCCAGAACGATATTTCGGCCTTGCATATGGTAGGTGATACGCTTTGGCTCAGCACGAGTCAGGGGTTAGCCTGTATGGACGTGCTTCGGTTGCGGATTACAGCATTTGATGAAACGGATGGTATGTCGTCGTCCGAATTTGAGTCGGCTTCGGTAGCGCGTGATTCAACGGGGCGACTCTATTTCGGTGCTATGCGCGGCTTGATCTATGCGTCTCCGCATCAGATTCAGCGAAACCGCTACGTGCCTCCGGTTTATCTGACTTCCTTTCGGGTCAATTCACAGGAGTTGCTGGGTAATCCGCTGGCGGCTCCCGCTGGCCTCACGCTTCAGCACACGCAAAACCAGTTTACCTTCGAAATGGCTGCGCTGAATTACGACAATCCAACCGAAAACCAGTTCGCCTACCAGTTGGAAGCCTTTGATGAGAAATGGAATCAGAACGGCAATCGATCATTTGCCAGCTACACCAACGTTCCTCCCGGCGACTACGTACTGCATGTGATTGCTTCGAACAACGATGGCGTCTGGAACCGGACGGGGTATCGATTGCCGATTACTATTCTGGCCCCATTCTGGCAAACCTGGTGGTTCAGAATAACGGCGTTGTTTATCCTGCTTGGCCTGACCGCCTATGTGGCGCGTTGGCGGGAGAAACAACGGGCTGATCAACAGCGCGAAAAAAGCGAGCTCCGCGAACGTATTGCGGCTTCGGAAATGAAAGCGCTGCGGTCGCAGATGAATCCCCATTTTCTTTATAACTCGCTGAACGCCATCCGTTTATTCGTACTGAAAAACGACAGCGATAACGCCGATAAGTACCTTGTCAAGTTTGCCCGTCTGATGCGGCTGATTCTGGACAACTCCCGACAGGAATGGGTAACGCTCACCAGCGAACTTGAACAGTTGAGTTTGTATCTGGAGCTGGAGCAGCTTCGGTTCGACAACCTCTTTGATTTTTCGATCACAACCGACCCCGATTTGTCGCTTGAGCAAACCACCATTCCGCCGATGATTATTCAGCCCTACATCGAGAATGCCATTCTGCACGGGCTGGCTCACAAACAGGGCAAAGGCTGCATTCAGGTCAGTATCGAACGTAAAGCCGACCACCTGAGCTGCACTGTCGATGATAACGGCGTTGGACGGGAGCGGGCGCAGGCACTTAAGAAACAATCATCAACACACCGAAGTGTAGGCTTACGCGTAACAGAAGACCGGCTTCAATTGATTGGGCAACGTAGCGGTCAGGCCGCGAGCGTCGTAATCATTGACAAATATGATGAAGACCAGCAGTCGACCGGTACCCGTGTGATCATCCAACTGCCGTTTATCAGCCAATAAGTTATTGATTCTCGTAATCGGTAAGTTGTCAGACAGACCCTACCGATTATTCACCGAACGTTTCCTCCGGTTCATTTGGGCTGTCAGACTTTCTGAGGGCTACGCATTTTTGTGCTGGCAGACGAACCGAATTAGTATAAGCCAGGAGGTTTTCCTGGAAAAATCGCCTGCAATACGTATGGATCTCAATCTAAAACCTTACTACTGGCTTTTGCTCGGCGTTGTGATAACGTTTGTGCTGATCGGGCTGATCGGCAACATAGTCATTCCGGATGGGGTGAGTAGTCCATTCTGGCTAAAGGCAGGGCCTTATATCGCCTTTGCCCTGTTTATTCTGTTTGCGGCCGCGCTGGTCCCCATTTCGCTAAAAGGGTTTCTGATCGCACAGCACAAAATTGGCAACTCAGGGTTGCCGATGGTTCAATTGATTAGTCAGCACATCAGATACGTTGTCATCGCCGTCTGGGCATTCTTTGGGCTTGGGTTAGCAATCGCACTGCCGTTTATGCTGAAAGATGGTTTCTTCGATCAGGCTGAGGACGAATCGCCCGTTAACTCATATGTTAACCTGCCTAATGAATGAGTTCACGTTCATTAGGCAGGTTAATTTGAAAAGTATTTTGCAGACGACTAGATTAACTCAAACAGATTCGTCACCCCAAGCATCCGTTTGCTGATAAAGCCTTCACCAAACTCTACCCCGATCATATGGCCGTGTTCGCGAGTGCGGGACTCCAGAAATTTCATGAATGCTTCTCCCGAAATATAGCTCTGTGGCTCCGTGCTGTTCGGGTCGAAAAACTGACTTTTGTAGGCTCTGATCGCGTCCAGTTTCTGACTCCAGTAGGGGCTGACATCCACCACAAAATCAGGCTTCAGCGACCGATCCTGAATGAAATTATAGACGTAGATTGGACGGTGCGCTTCCTGTGGCTGCCCATCTTTCCCGACGGTTTTTATCTGCCGCAGGCCCGAATAAAAACAGGCTTCAGCTACGAGTTCGGCAGCCCGCCCGTGGTCGGGGTGGCGATCATCCGGCGTATTGGTCAGAATAATTTGTGGGCGGTAATGCCGGATCAGCGGAATCAGCGCCATCTGGTGTTCTTCGTCGTTCCGGAAGAAACCATCCCGGAACCCCATGTTCTCGCGAGCTGACAGTCCCATAACGCGCGTGCCTTCAGCAGCTTCCTGCGCCCGAATTTCGGGAGTGCCACGGGTACCGAGTTCTCCTCGGGTCAGGTCAATGCCAGCTACCGTTTTACCCTGTGCAATCAGCGACAGAATCGTGCCGGAACAGGTCATTTCAATATCATCGGGGTGGGCCGCAATGGCCAGTACGTCAACAGTCATCGGATTATTCTGGAGTGTGTGTCTGGGCAGGATTATTACCGATACCAGATAAGCATCTAATCAATCATTGCGTTGATTTGTTCCGGCATATTTCAGTTTCTGATTCTTAAGGAAGCGCAAACGCAACGTAGCTGTCCCCCTTTTTGGCGCCCAGCTTAGTACCTCCGCAGGCCACCACAACGTACTGTTTGCCCTTCGCCAGGTACGTGGCTGGGGTAGCAAAGCCAGCGGCCGGGAGTTCCGTTTGCCACAACAGCTTCCCGGTTTTCTTTTCATACACCCGAAATTTCCGGTCTTTGGTGCCTGCGATAAAAAGCACACCCCCAGCCGTAACCACGGGGCCTCCATAACTCTCTGAGCCGGTTTGCGCTATACCTTTGGCGGAAAGTTCGGGGTATTCACCAAACGGTTTTTTCCATATGTACTCACCTGTATTCAAATCAATAGCGTTCAGCGTACCCCAGGGTGGGCGAATAGCCGGGTAGCCGTTTTTATCCAGAAACTTGGCGAACCCACCAATTCGATACGTTAATTTTCCGGGTGTTCGGGCTGATGGGTCCGTCCGGCGGACTGGTCTCGACTCTCTGGAAACGTTTAGGCCTGGCTCCTGCTTTTCTTCGCCGAACAGAAAGGCAAGCAGGGCCTGTTTGTCCTGAGGGGTCAGTTGCGTAAAGGCGGGCATCCTGCCTTTGCCTGTTGAGATGACACTCGCGACGTAATCACGGTTCCGGCGATTGCCGATATCCCGCAACGATGGATAACCACTGGCCGGATTGCCGGTACGGCCGGCTCCATGGCAGGCTGCACACGTAACAGAATATATTCGCTGGCCAGCTGATAGAGCCGCCAATTGATTATCTGTCTGCTTATCGGTTAACTTGAGGAGCCAGGCCATTTCATTGCTGTTAACGTAGAGAATTCCGTCGGGGTCTGCTGCGGCCCCGCCCCATTCGGCCCCACCATCCAGTCCCGGAAAGACAATAGTACCTCGTTGGGTTAGTGGGGTAAACGGACCCTCGAAACGGTGTTTGCGGAAGGTAGCAACCAGTGTGTCTCTATCAACAGCATCTGGATTGATATCAGCTTCGGTTAAGGTTTGACGAGCGTAGGGGGCTGGTTTGGTCGGTATGGGCTGCGTTTTCCAGGCTTGCTCTCCTAGTACGTCCGTAGCAGGCGCTGGCACTTCGTTGATGGGAAATACCGGTTTGCCCGTGTCCCGGTCAAAAACAAAGACAAATCCCTGTTTGGTCACCTGAGCGACAGCGTCGATACGCTTTCCATGACGCGTAATCGTCACCAGATTCGGTGGCGCGGGCGGATCGCGGTCGATAATATCATGGTGAACAAACTGATAATGCCAGATCCGTTTTCCAGTGCGGGCATCCAGCGCCAGCAGGCAGTTGGCAAACAGATTTTGACCGGTCCGATTGCCACCATAGTAATCGAATGCTGCCGAGCCCGTCGGGACGTAAACAATGCCTCGTTTTCGGTCAATAGCCATACCTGCCCAGTTGTTGGCGGCACCTACTTCACTATTCATGTAGGTGTTTTTTGGCCAGGTTTCGTACCCAAGTTCACCAGGGTGGGGTATTGTATGAAAAACCCAGCTAAGTTTTCCGGTGCGGATGTTGAACGCCTGAATATGGCCCAGGGCTGCGTCGGGGCCTTCAGAAACGCGAAGAGGCATAATAATCAGATCGCCAAAGATGGTACCCGGTGTGTTGGAAATAACCATTTTTTGTTGGGCTTGCGGGCCCAATCCAGCTTTCAGGCTGGTGCGTCCCTGCTGCCCGAATGAAAGAATTGGCTCCCCGGTATGCGCATTGATCGCGTACAGCCACTGACCATTGGTAAACAAAATTCGTTTGTCCTCGCCGTTAGCCGCATTTTCCCAGTAAGCTACCCCCCGGCTGGTGCTAAACCCATTGCTGGCTGTGGTATCCGTTCGCTGCCAGATCAACTGGCCGGTTGCGGCATCGATCGCAAAAGGCTGCGTAGAAGCTGTCATGCCAAACAGAACTCCGTCTTTACTAATTGGATTGCACTGAATCTGGCCCGAGTCGTTCGTGTGGTATTCCCAGGCTATTTTGAGCTGGGCCGCATTGGTCGTGTTGATCTGAGCGAGTGATGAATAATGATTTCGATCAGGCCCACCTAAATATTCAGCCCAATCCGCATCGTCAGTGGATGGGCTCTCAAAGACGCTAAGCCACGCGGTCATAAGCAAGGTAGCGGCAAGCAGGATAGCGGTCCAAATGACTGGTTTCATGACACTGGGGTTAGGTTGATGCAAAGGAAAACAATTAAGCTATGCATTTATCGGTAAATACCCCGGATAGATCGGTGAATAGTCAGGCTGGTACTTCCGGGAACTTCCTGAAAGTTTAGATCTTGCAGAAGATTTAGGGAAAGTTTATGCAGAGTCGATCATCACGTGTACTTATTCACATCATTGGGGGGCTGGCTTTTCTGGCACTGCCTTATTTTTTCACGTCCGGTGGCTTTTCGAAACTGGCGGAGGTAAGTTACAATCCTCATGAGCAACGGAACCTTGTCTCGTATCTACTCACAATCGGATTTTTCTACGCCAACTATTACGGGCTGATTCCCCGGTTCTTTTTTACGAA
The DNA here is from genome assembly GCF_045160025.1 of Spirosoma sp. KNUC1025. Taxonomy (GTDB): domain Bacteria; phylum Bacteroidota; class Bacteroidia; order Cytophagales; family Spirosomataceae; genus Spirosoma. The sequence goes on along the minus strand of NZ_CP087139.1, from coordinate 5,872,717 downwards.
AAAATACGTACCGTATGCGCTCAGTGTAGTTGGGTCTTTCGTAGCAATTCAAGTCCTGTTGGTCGAAATCAATAAGCGGGGTATTCCATCAGCGCGACCGACAGAATCCTTTCCACCCGCATCCGGTCAATTCCGACAGCCGCCACCGCACCGCCCGGATGAAGCACCTTCGTCATTTTTTCGCCGGCCGGTTCCTCCACCCGAACGATCGTTTGGCCCTCCGCCCGGTGCCCCCGTTGCCGGCCCTGAGCAAAGAGGTTTTCCAATTGAATCGAGCCAGACGTTTTTTCTGTTTGCACTCAGCTTCTTATTGTCGCTGATGTTACGTACCAATGACCGGTTGCGGGAAACAGAACGCGAAAAATTGCAAACGGAATTGTCTTTTCTGAAAGCTCAGATTAATCCGCATTTTTTATTCAATACGCTCAACAGCATTTATTCACTGGCAATTGAGCAGTCATCCCACACCGCTGATGCCATCATCGAGCTTTCCTCATTTTTGCGGTACATTACAAAAGAAACCAACGAAGAGCGGGTTTCCTTGTCCAAAGAGCTGGCGTACATTGGTCATTACGTAGCGCTGCAGAAGCTGCGCCTGGCCGATACGGTTCAGCTTTTACTGACGACGACGGGAAGTGCGCAGGGAGCCTATATCGCCCCGCTTATTCTGATTTCGTTTATCGAAAATGCGTTTAAGTATGGAGTTAATCCGCAGGAAGATTCCATAATTACTATTGCGATTTCGATTCAGGGAAATGAGTTACATTGCCGGGTATTCAATAAAAAAGTACACGTAACGCAGAGCCTGCAAACGGCTGGTAGCGGCATCGGGTTGACCAATACAAAAGCCCGCCTGAATTTGTTATACCCAAACCAGCATCGGTTGCTGATCTGCGATACTGCCGACGATTTTACCGTTGATTTATTTCTGACTCTCTCATGATTCGAGCCATCGCCCTCGACGACGAACCCCCGGCTTTACGGGTTATAACGCGCTTTTGCGAACAGATCGATTTTGTTGATTTGCAAAAGACGTTTTCCCGTACGGATCAGGCGCTTACGTATCTGGAGCAATTTCCGGTAGACCTCCTGTTTCTGGATATCAACATGCCATCGATGTCGGGAATTGACTTTTATAAGTCGCTTCCGCAACAGGCCGTAACGACGGACCGCATGGTCATTTTCACGACGGCCCATGCCGAACATGCCGTGGAGGGATTCAACCTGAACGCCGTTGATTATCTGCTTAAGCCGTTTACGTTCGACCGATTTCTACAGGCAGCAACCCGCGCTTCTGATTATTACCAGTTCCTGCACGCACCTGCACCAGCCAGGCATACGTACATCTATATACGGGCTGATTATCGCTTGAACAAGATCGCGGTAAACGATATCGTGTTCATTGAAGGGCTGGACGATTACCTGAAAATTCATGTTCAGAACAGCAAACCTATCGTAACGCGAATGACCATGAAGGCCATCCTGCAAAAACTGGATGAAACCGAAGAGACAGGGGAGGGCTTTCTGCGTGTACATCGGTCATACATTGTGCCAGTCAGCCGGATTGAAGCAATCAAAAACAAGTCATTGCTCATTGCTGGTCAGGAAATTCCCATAGGAGCCAGTTACGAAGCTGATTTTCAGAAACGATTTCCGGCCTAAGCCTACTACTGCCTTAACGCTCCACTTCCACAACGGCTACCTTTTTTCGGCGTTTGGGCAGTCGGAATAAATTGCTGCCTGCCTGCTCGGGCGTTTGGTCGCCGAGCAGAACCCCCCATGGACGCAGGCTATCAACCCGGTCGAAAATAACTTTCATGATGGCAATGGCGGGAATGGAAAGAAACATGCCGGATACGCCCGCCAACGCCCCGCCAATCAGAACACCGACAATTGAAACGAGCGCATTTACCCGAACCTTGGAGGCCACAATGAGCGGCACCAGTACGTTGTTGTCGATAAACTGTACCAGCAGAAAAATACCCACAACGCCGAGCACGACTGACAGTTCGGGATTATTGCTGAACGTAACCAGCACCGTCAGGAACGTAGCTACCAGGCCGCCGATATACGGAATCAGATTAAGAATTGCCGCCATAACGCCCAGCAGAATTGCGTACTGCACGTTAAGAATGAGCAGTCCTATCGAATTGAGCGCTGCTACGCAGGCCGTTTCGATGAGTAGCCCGACCATGTAGCTCTGGATTACACCTTTCACTTCACCTAACACCTCACGCACCCGGTCGGCATGTTTTTCCGCGAAAAGCACCACGATAAAATGTAGCAGCATTGTGCGGTAGTAGAGCAGTAAAAAAATATAGATGGGCACCAGCGTTAGCGTACCGAGCGGACCCGTAATGATTCCCAGAGAACTGGGGTTTTGCAACGTATCCATGGTTTGTGACCTTGCTTTCTCGATGTATTTCTCCTGCTGGTAATAACTGACATTATATTCCCGCTTGACCCACCGCTGCGTTTTGGCAAAGAAGTCGCTTAAATTCTGACGTATTTTCGGTACGTCATCGGCGAAGTCTGAAATCTGCATGGATAGCAGGATCGTCAGACCCGCCACAACAACAATGGCCAGTAATAGAGCAATACTGATGGCAAATACTTTGTGCAAACCTATACGGATAAGCCAGCTTTCAACTGGACGTAATAACACGGCAATTAGCCCCGACATTGCCAGCGGCACCAGAATATCCTGACCCAGGTAAATTGCCGTTGCCAGAATAGCCAATGCCAGCAGAGAATGTGAAAACTGATGATAATGAGGTCGTGTAGAGTCAGATGACATAAGGATTCTGGTGACGAATGATAAGTCTAATCGCGTACTCAACACGGTTTGTGTTATTTTGTTTATTGATGTACTCTGACCGGAGCTTGTTTCTGAAAACGTGTACTATTGAGTAATAGCCGCATTGATTAGAGTGAGGTTGAATTAATCTTTGCTTTTTAGTATATATTATTATCAATATAGAATATACTTATGTATATTAAAGTGACAAATTAATTTATTATAATATTAATTTGCTTTTATATTTGCGGCATATATTCAAATGTCATTGCTGCAAATAATGTTCGTTCGTTCCCTGCTGATCCTTTTTAGTACTGGTTTATCTGGTTCGTTATTAGCCCAATCTGTCACTCAGAACTACGTTCTGTCCCGTACATTCCAAACCCGGCAGACGACCGATGTCAGCGGTAATCAATTTACGGGTAAACCCAGAGATGCAGCTACGCAGGTTATTTACTATGATGGACTGGGTAAGCCTATTCAGCAAGTCAATGCCTTTCAGGGTGGGCAGTATCAGGATATCATCATAAATACTGAATATGACGCACTAAACCGGCCCTACCGCTCTTATCTGCCCATCGGTGTATTAGGTAATAAAGGGAATTTATCGACAGCGACTTCCTCTTATTATAACTCAGCCAGTGTTTGTGCGCCTACCACAGCCAGTTATACGCAAACTGCCTATGAGCCGACTCCACTAAGCCGGGTAGCCAGTCAAACGCCACCGGGTAGTTCGGGTAATGTAAGTCAGGCGTATGGCATCAATGACCAGAATAATGGCGACTATCAGGTAAAACTTTATTCCATCACTTCGGCCACAGCCGTCAGTACCAGTGGTGCCTATCCGGCTGGTACGTTGACCTACACTCAAACGACTGATGAAATAGGCAATGTGACGCTGGAGTTTAGAGACCGATACGAGCGAGTGGTGCTGAAACGCGTTAAGAAAGATGCCGGTACACGATTTGATACGTACTACCTGTATAATGATCTGAAACAGCTGCAGTTTGTGCTTCAGCCGGAGTTTCAGACTACCGCCGACCTGGCTCTGTTTGCCTTTAGTTATCAATACGATGCTCGTGGCCGCATGACAAGTAAGAAAGTGCCAGGGGCCGGAACGATGAGCCTGTATTACAACAATCAGGATTTGCTGACGCAGACAACGGACGCTAAAAATCAATCGCTTTATTACAAATACGACAACCAGAACCGGCAGGTGGGCGTCTGCAAAGGCGACTGTGGACCGGTTGATGGGAACGGTTTTCCGCAGAATGGCCTGTCGTTGATGTTGTACGACAATTTCAGCCCCAACCAGAGCTATCCTCCAATGGGAGGTATTTATCCCCCCGCCAGCCGGACAGGTTCATTTGCCGGGACGGATCTGCCCTGGACGCTAACCGATGATTTTGTGGATGTATCGCAGGCAGAAGGGGGCATCGGGCAGGCTTCGCGGACAGGCTTGTTGACGGCCAGCTGGACGCGGCTACTGACCTCCGACGTAAATCTGGGAAGTTGGTTGCAGACCCTGTATTACTACGACAATAAAGGGCGTCTGATTCAGACCTACCGGCAGTTGGCAGGGTTGGGTACAGGCGCTTACGAACGGGTTTCCTACAAGCGCGATTTTGCGGGGCGGGTTGTTACTGAGAAAACAACGCAATTTGCCAACCTGGTTACGTATGTGGTTCGGAAAGACCTGAGTTATGATCAGGTGGGTCGATTGTTGACCGAGACCCTGACCGTAACCGAGAATGGGGCTACCAAAAAGAGCAGCGTGCCCGTGCTGATACAGAGCTACAACGAAATAGGGCAATTGAACCAGAAGCAGCTGAATCAGCAGGCCCAGAAACTGAATTACAAATATACACCCCGTGGCTGGCTGTGCTCGGTACAAACAGGGCTGGGACAACCCTTTAGCCTGGGGTTGACGTATCAGAACAACGGCAACATCAGCAGCCTGGACTGGGGAACTAAAACCTATTCGGGTGGGATGGACCTGCTCTACGATGGAGCCAACCGGCTCACCAGCGCCACGGGGAAGCCAACCGGCAGTTTCGCGGGCTATAGCGAAAGCATTGGCAGTTATGACGGCAATGGCAACATCAAGGCCTTGAGCCGCAGTTTTGCCGGTACGTCTACTAACCAGTTAAGCTATGCCTACACGGGTAACCAGTTGACTCAGGTGGAGGATGCTTCAGCCAACACTGACCCGGCCAAAGGCTTTGTGGGCACGGCTTCTCATAGTGCTAATGAGATGGGCTACGATGCCAACGGCAACCTCAACAAGGACCTCAACCGGGGCCTTGCCGATGGGGGATTGAGTTATAACGTACTGAACCTGCCCGCTCAGGTGAGCACCAGCACGGGTGTGGCCAGCTATACCTATGATGGGGGCGGTCAGAAGCGCCAGCGTGTAGACCCTACCGGTACGACGCTTTATGAGGGGGCTTTTGAGTACAAGGCTGACGGTACGTTGCTACGTATTGCTTTAGAGGAAGGCCAGATGCTACGTGACCCGGTAACGGGGGTGTACACGGTGCAGTATTACCTGCGAGATCATCTGGGCAACGTGCGGCAGGTGCTCAACGAGGATCAGAGTGTAGCCCAGCAGACGGAGTACTACGCCTTTGGCTTGAGCATCAGTCGGCAGATGGGGGCCAACAAGTATTTGTACAATGGCAAGGAGCATCAGCCGGTGACGGGCTGGCTGGACTATGGAGCCCGGATGTATGAGCCCGCCTTGGGACGGTGGATGGTGGTTGATCCGCTGGCGGAAGTGTCTCGCCGTTGGAGTCCATTTGCCTACGTATACAATAACCCGATGAACTTCACTGACCCAGATGGAATGCTGGCGGAGGGTCATTATGAGGGAGCCGCAGCACAGGAAGCTTTTCGACAGGAACAGCAGGATCAACAGGGGCGGAATGGACCGGGTAAGGGGAAAAAGGCAATGATTTCAGGAAATTCAATATCTAGTGCTAATATGCCTGGAGTTGGTTTTAGAAAGTTTGACAATGGTACTTACCAGAAGTTTAGAACAAGTAATGGTATAGGAAATGATGATGCTGATGCAATAACCGAGACAGCACTGGGTTTCACTCCAGCAGGCACTTATCTTGATTTCTATACCCTTGTTACAGGCAAAGAATTTTCAACAGACAACGATGTAAGTTGGGGATGGCGTTTAGGTGGACTTTTTCCTTTGGTGTCAGAAATAAAAAAAGCTGGTAAAATTTGGACTTCTACAAAAAGATTTTCGTCTGTTCAGAATGCTTACGAACATTGGAGCAAACACAAAGCTGATTTTCCGCAGTTTAATAATGCCGCAGAGTATGTTCAAGGAACGTTTCAATTCTTAACTTCTCCTCCACGGGGAGCACTTTCAAAAATAAGGGCAAATGGCGAAAAAGTAATATACGACCCATCAGCTAATGTGTTTGGAGTAATGACTGGTTCAGGAGTTCCGAAAACCATGTTTAAACCAGACCCTACTGTACACGGCTATTTAACGAATTTAGATTATTTTAATGCACAATGAAAATCGATACAAAGTATCTCTGCAAAGTATGTGGGTTTGAGCAATTAGATCCACCTTGGGGCGAGGATGGTCGTACTCCTACTTTTGAAATTTGCGTATGTTGTGGAACAGAATTTGGATATGAAGATGCGACACTTCAGGGGGTTTTAAAATACAGAGAAAAATGGCTTAAACAAGGGGCTAAATGGTATGATGAATCATATAAACCTGCAAATTGGTCCTTATCGGATCAATTAAATAGAGTTTTGTGAAAATAAGCCTGAAGTTTCACTATTGTTTATACCCGTATTCTGTTCTGCCGAGTAATTTATATTCTCAAAAAGCATCTTGTTGAACTAGCCAGCTAGACCTAAATCAAGCATGTCTTTCGATAAAACCAACATAAAAACGCTCAATACCCCTTCCCACTTCGTTGGCAATCAGGCGTGTGATACGTTGGTTTATACTTCGACGGAATCCACATTCAGTCTCGACTTACGGTATCAGGACAATGGCAACATTAGCAGCTTCGGCTAGACCACCGCGGGCTACGCGGGCAAAATGAATCTGACGTACGACGGACCTAGCCGCCTGAATAGGTCATGACCTAAAATCCTTGGATAAACAATATCCTTTTCCTCCTCTATAATGGCTACGTAACAACATCTTTTCCTACCACTAGTTCTATGTACTTTTCATTACCGCATTCATTACGTTTACTTGCCAGTTTGTTTCTTTTATTTCTGGGGTTTACAAAGCCAGCAGCGGCCCAAATAATTCAGCCTGTACCTTCGGATTCGGTTGTGACCCCAGTACCTCCAGCGCCCACTGCACCTGCCACTGTCACATCAGATGATCCTCAGAATACAAATACCAGCTACTACGCAAAAAAGATTATTCCGGCTTCGCCCGATGTGGCCTCCCTGGGTAAATACGTCGATATTCCGGTTAATAACTATACCGGAACGCCCGACATCAGCATTCCGCTTTATACAATAAAAACCCGCGATCTACAGGTTCCGCTTTCGCTGAATTATCACGGGTCCGGTATTCGGGTAGAAGAGGAAGCCTCTTCAGTAGGGCTGGGCTGGTCGCTCAGTTCTGGAGGGGTTATTCAGCATAGAGTACGCGGTAGAGATGATTTTCTGGATTTCGATGCGGCTAACTGGCGTGCCTTAAGCACAACGTTTGCACAAGGGCTGTCCAGTCCTGATCTGTGTTATTATTACACAAATCCGAATGCTGCCTGGTTTGTCTCGAACAATACATTTTCCGGCACGCCTAATGGAACCCAATTGGATAATTTACTGTCAATTTTGTTTTCAACAAATGGTAATTATGGTGAACGAGGAGATAGTGAGCGGGATATTTTCTCATTTTCATTTCCAGGGCACTCTGGTAAATTTGTTATCGAACCCCTGGGAAATGGACAATACACAATTCGTCAGATGCCCCAGAGTGATTTACGGATTGAGCTCAACAGAAATGCGCATAATGATCCAGATCTGACAGGTCATAGTGGATTCGTCATCACAGATACGGACGGGATACGTTATACATTTAGTACTGAAGAGCTTCAGGGGACCCGTATAAGTCAGGAGAATCGTGATACGGGTAAAAAATACAATACGAATGCAACAGGGGTAAATACTACCTGGGGTAATACAGAAACTGGATGGGTTACCAGCGCTTACTCGATTACGGCTACCGGGGCCTGGTATCTGAGTGAAATTCGCTCTGTTAAAGGTGATGTTATTACGTTTGGCTATAGCACTGCAACTGATTATGTTCTGTCGATGCCGTCTCGTAAGGAGACCTATTTAACAAATACAGTCAACACTCCCCGTTGGCAGATCACCGAAACCGTAACCAAGCTGGTTTATCCGCAAAGCATAACATTTCCGAATGGGACAATCACGTTTTCATTGGATACCCGTCAGGATTTGCAGACGGGTTCTAAGCGAATAACTGGTTTGGAAGTAAAAGCCAGTACCAACAGTACAGTCAAGAAATATCAGTTTACTCAAGGATATTTTGATAGTGGTTCGGGGGCAGAGCCATTTGTGGCTAAACGTTTGAAATTACAATCGGTACAGGAAATTACGGGCGGCAACTGTATACCACCCTATAGTTTTACCTACGTAGAGACGGTAAATCTTCCCAACAAAGATTCGTATGCGCAGGATTACTGGGGGTACTATAATGGAAAAACCGCCAATGAAACAGCAGGGGCTCCTCCCTTAAACTCAGCCACCGGTACGCCAAAAATTGGCTCTATGTTGCCTCCTATTCAAACAGGGCAGTATAGCTTACCCGGCAGTTTTACACCCGCCAATCGCGAGGCCGACGCAACGTATATGCGGGCGAACGTACTAACCAAAATTGCTTATCCAACGGGAGGCACGGCCGAATTTGATTTCCAAGCCCACGTTTCAAATAACCTGATGTATAACCCATCGTTTGGGCGGTATTATATCCGGGTTCAGGATGGCCCTGGTAGCACGGTAACCGGTGGTGGATTAAGAATAAATGCCATTATTACCACCAGTGCTGCAGGGGTTACACAAACAACAACCTATGATTACGGTTCGACAGGTAAGCAGATGGCAAGTCTGCAATTCGCCGATTTTGTTTTCGTAGGCTCTAATGTTTATCAGCTTCAGTATTCTTCTGCGCCTATGTCTCCGCTGGGAAGTGGAGCGCAGGGTAATCCGGTTGGGTATAGCAGTGTTGTGGTTTATAAGGGAGGATCATCCAACGGTCAATCGATTTATTCATACTATAATAAAGTAGATGAGAAGGCGGCTGATTTTTGTATACCTACTTCGAGCGGCACCCTTATAGAAGGAGCTAGCTGTACATCAGCTGCTGGTCAACAACCTGCAGCTAGTCCTGAGTTATGTGATCCCTATGGTAGTCCCTTCTTCTCTAATTATAATAGTATTAAGGACTTAACTGTGCCTAACTATGTTTATACGCTCAATGGATCTTTGTTGGAAGAAAGGCATTATTCGGGTGATGGCAAGTTGATAAAGCGGGTCAATAATGATTATGAGGTGGTTAATCGGGTTAGAATTAAAAACTTCCGGCTTATGCTGCGAAGTACCAGATTTTCGAGCTTTATTTATTATTCCGATTCAGAGTGGCCCCGCATTACCAAAAGTATTGTAAACGATTATGGAGGAGGTGCCAGCTCAACACTCTTCACGTCGACTACTACTGCTTATGGCTACAACAGTACCGGTGCTCATAAGCAGGTCATTAGCTTACTCACTACTGATAAATCTGGAGAGAAAATAACCATTACCCGCACTTATCCACCCGATGTAAGTCCAGCTACGTCTATCAGCACCGGGCTAGTCGGCCTAAATATGTTGGCAGCTCTGATGCAAGAATCGGAAATACTTACGAAAGTCAATAACACGACTGTGTCAGTACACTCTACCAAAACGAATTATGCATTTTATAATGCTGGCGCATGGATGGCTCCTAACACAATCGAGTCGCAGGTAGGTAGTAATCCGTTCGTAACGGATGCTACGTTTGAGTACACCACCGGGGGCGATGTTTCGGCTGTTACTGGAAGGGATAACATCCGCACGACTTTTAGTTACTTCAATGGATCAGGGAAAACAGCCCTGCCCCAGACTCGTGTAGTAGGTGCTAATTCGCTATCGTCGGCCCAGACCACAGCATATGATTACCTACCTTTGGTAGGATTGAACACTACGACTGGCCCAAACGGATTGACAACAAATTATGTATACGATGGTTATAATCGGCTGACGGCTATTAAGGATGGCAATGCTAATCTGCTGAAGACCTTCGAGTATAACTACGCGGGCAGCAATGGCGTTAGTGGCTGTGCTACGAAACAGATTCCTGCAGCCGTGCCGGATCTGACGGTTATTAACTATGGAGGGCCTACGACAACATATGGTCCCACAAATATCTATTTAGAGGTAGATGTTTTTGAACTAAACTCTGTAACCACTAGTGGTCCTATTGTTATTTTGATCAATAAAGATCCTAAAATCAACCTGAGTTTTCCGAGTGCATCAGTTGCAGTAGGGGGGCGGCCGGTACAAAACAGTGCCTGGAGTTTCGACGCAGATTCTAATGAATTCTATTATGTTTTAACCACAAATCAGTCTATTCCTGCTGGTGGAGTACTATCGTTCGGATTAACAGGGGTATTGTCCCCAGGCGCTACTAGCGGTATCATATCAGCCATAACGTTGATTTCGTCAGGCAGTGGAGGGGAAACTAAAACCATCAATAATATGTCTTTCATTAAGTTTTCTTACTTTCAGTAATAGCATACGAACCAGTAGAATAACTAGCCGCTCTTTCTGATGCTAGGCGAACACTGTAAAGCGACTGAAAAAACAGAATTAGTCTACTATATAGTGCAATCCGACCAAATATAGCCCCTACCAGACTCAACACTACAGCGTTGAGTCTGGTAGGGGCTTGCAAGGTTTATAGAGACCTTATTCGCTATCCACAATTTGGATCTTATATTATTATTTTGAAGTTGAGTGGGTTAGGCCGTTTTTAACATGGCTTTCTAGCGACTATGCCCACATGCTGGGAAGGAGATTGGATTTTGCCAGGATTAATTTGTTAACACGGTTTAGCAAAGACTATAAATGAGACAACTCTCATTATTGGCTCGTTACGTATCCAATAGTAATCGTCAAACATATTTGTTTAGACCTTTAAAGAAATTGATGATGAATAAACGGCTTAAGCTGTAACTTTCCTGATCCTTTTTATCAGAGCTTAGAATAGCCATTAGACTTTGGTACTTTGTAGCGGCTACCTTATATAACTTGCTTTTACGTATCTTACTATGCTTTTGCCGCTTGCTTATACACGGTTTCAAGGGCTGCCTACTAAACGGTAAAACTTCACCGGATCAACCTAAATAAACTGCTGGGGAGTGTCGTTACGTCTTTCAGGCCAAGTGAAACCTGCTTATGAGCAAGTGAAGTTATTGACACACATACCACCATCTTTATAAAGAATACAGAACTGAAAATGGCACGACAGATTTTTTGAAAAATATACTTAAAACTTGCCTGGCTGTTTTTGATTCACTGGTATATATCCAGACCGTAGATTGCCGCTAAACTTTAATTGTCGTTCAATGTTACCTCATGAATTTAGACTGAAACAGGAAATAAAAAATACTTTTATTCGAAATCGACAACTACTCACCAACTCATATGCTCTAAGTCTTTTTCTGTTATTTATTGCCTCATTTGTTATTCAGTCAGGCAATTTTATTCTTACGACTAGCTTAGATACATCGTGGATGTTTTCGTTAAACTATGCGAGTAGTCATAATTTTATATTCGGAAAAGATGTAGTTTTTACGTACGGCCCTTTAGGATTTATTGGTTATCCAGTTACGGAGGGATTACGTACTAGTTTATTGGCGCTCGCCTATTTTTTTAAATATATTTATTTGCTCTATACAGGTTTGGTACTTTATGAAATGTATGCGTCAAGGCGGTTCATAAAATCTAAAGAGATAGCCCGATTATTTACGTATTTACTGCTGCCATGGCTCGTGATAAAAATCGGCACCTACGTAGATTATACCATATATATTTTTATTACCTTACTGCATTCTACGCTGGTAAGTTTAACAAATGATAAGGACGGTTTTCAGCTGTATTCACGAAAGAATACTAAGCTGTTTTTTCTCGTATTCAATGCGATCACATGCGTTTTAATGCTGTTTTTAAAGGTGAGTTTTTTGCCATTTATTCTGATTAGTTTAGTCGTCTTAGTAATTTCCTTAGTGATCGCTAAGAAGTTTAACCACCTGCTTATTTATTGTTCATCAATCCTTATTACGTTTACGATAGTCTATTTAAGTTTTAATGTTGACCTGAAAGGGTATGTTCAGAATTCCCTGGAAATAATATCGGGTTACAAAAAGGCAATGCAGATCTATGAGGATGTAGACTATATGAAATATTATATAGCTGCTCTTTTTGCTGCCCTTCTTTTCTGTTTGCAGCTGTACAGACTCAAAAGAGAGCTTTTTTCGTACCAACAGCTGGCTAAACTACTGCTGATTATGCTGGCATTTTACTACTGTTTCTCTTACTCGTTCACCAGAGGTGCGGCTGCGCTATTTTTTAAATGCTCAATCGTTTCAGTTGTTGTTTTTTTATCTATTTATCTGACAAAAGATAACGTAGCTAAAAATAGATTCTATACGTTGACGATTTTTATTCTATCATTTGGTTTTTTTAATTACTTCTACAACGATTTTTTTACCGTAACGAATTGGCACCCCAGCCAATACACGCAACCAATACCCGCCCGGTTGCTCGATAAAGCAAAAACCTATGATGTGTATCCGTACCAAACATCACTTGTTTATTTTAATGATCTACTTTATCATCCGCGCCCAATCATTCAATCGTATTCTGCGTATACACCAGCTTTAGATCGAATCAATGCTGATTTTTTCGCACAAAAACAGGTAGACAATATTCTATTCCATACAAGTGTGAAAAATTTGCCCTGGGGTAACACGATTGATGAGCGCTATTTTATGTATGAAGAACCCTTGGCTAAAATTGAGATTTTAAAAAATTATGCAGTTACTGGCAAAGTAAATGATTCGTTGTTTATTGCTGGCAAACGAAAAACGACTACTGATATAAAATTTAAACTTCTAACAGAGCATACGTATTCGCTGGGGGAGCCAATAGATTTGAGTTCATTAGATTCGACGAAGCTTTACTTTTTTACGACTGATTTTAACTATTCATCAAAAGCAAAACTTGCATCGCTTTTGTATAAATTTCCTTATATAAGCGTCGAGCTAACCACTACAGATCATAAAACGATAAAGTTTAATACCGTTTCAGATCTGCTGGTTTCGCACAGCGTATTGAACAAGTACTGCTCAAATTTTATGGACTATTTTAGCCTGATTGACAATAAGAAATTCAGCCAACTGAAAACTATACAAACGATACGCTTTATCCCTAATCAGCGAGGCTATTCAACTATGTTTGCCTTTAAAATTTTTGAAGCCACGCGGATATAACTTAACCCGTGCTTCTGCATCTACAACGGCTGATTAGTTCCGAGATAGCCGTCTTCTTCTGGCACTACATTGATTGGTTTCGATAAACTTGCTGTATTTTTGTGGTTTATATACCCATGACTTCAAGTATTCGCGATATTGCTTATCAACTCCGGCAGGGCCAGCTAATTGCCCTTGCCGACGAAACGGGCTGGTCGGTTGCTGCCGATCCTGTAAACGATGCATCTGTCGCGCAACTCCTTGCCTTAGTGCCGGTTATGCCGAAGGGATTGCAACCTACGGTGCTGATTCAAAACGCTGAGCAGTTGGTGTTGTATGTCGCTAAAATGCCAGACGTAGCCTACGATCTGGTTGAGTTTGCCGAAAACCCACTGACGGTTGTGTATGAGCAGGGTAAAAATCTGTCAATGCTGGTATGGCAGTCTGACAACAAATCAATTGCGGCAGGTAAAGAAGACATGGTTGCCGGAGCGGTCGCTATTCGCCGGTCGTTAAGCCCAGATATTCAGCGGCTCATTGGTAGTCTCGGGCGCGGTTTGCTGACGATTCCGTTTGAAGCGCTCTCATTACCACCAACGGCCGAAGCTGTCGTAGCGGGTCGATTCGGGACGCTTCCGGGCATGCCTAAACGCCCCCGCATCATGCGACTGGGCGCTAGCGGAGAGGTTGGTTTTATTCGAAAATGAGTCGATGGTTGTTGGTCGATAACGAACACTTAGCTACCATAGCTAATGAGTATTGGCTATCGATGGATGACTGAAACTATCACATGAATTTCAGCGATACATTACATAAGAACCCAATTTTTGATACGATTGCCCGTCAGGCTCAAAGGCTGGGCGTACGGGCGTATGTGATTGGTGGGTTCGTACGCGATCTGGTGCTGAAACGTCCATCGAAAGATATCGACGTCGTGTGCATTGGCAGTGGCATCGCGCTGGCTGAAGCGGTCGGTAAAGCGTTACAGGCACACGTAGCGGTCTATCCGAATTTTGGGACGGCGATGTTGCGGGCAGTCCAGCCTGATCTGCCTTTGGGTGAGCAGGCGTGGGAGGTTGAGTTTGTGGGCGCCCGAAAAGAATCGTACCGGAGTGAGTCGCGTAAGCCGATTGTGGAAGACGGTACGCTCGAAGATGACCAGAACCGCCGGGATTTCACGATCAATGCCATGGGCATTAGCCTTAATGAATCCGATTTTGGCGAACTGCTTGATCCGTTCGATGGTCTGAAAGACATTAAACGGAAGCTGATTCGGACCCCGCTCAATCCAGACATTACGTTCTCCGACGATCCGCTACGGATGATGCGAGCGATTCGCTTTGCTTCGCAATTGAATTTCGACATTGATCCCGATACGTTCGATGCGATTGTGCGGATGAACGAGCGGATTACGATTGTATCGAGGGAACGGGTAACTGACGAATTAAACAAAATTATTCTGTCGCCTACGCCTTCTTACGGATTCAAGCTTTTATACCATGCCGGTTTGCTGGAGCGAATCTTCCCTGAACTGGTAGCGCTACGTGGCGTTGAAACCATTGAGGGCAAGGGACATAAGGATAATTTTTATCATACGCTGCAAGTGCTCGACAATATCGCCAATCGTACGCAGCGGGATACAATTGAACCCGAGAACGAACTGTGGCTCCGGTGGTCGGCGCTGCTGCATGATATTGCCAAACCCGCTACCAAACGCTTTGATCCCAAAGTCGGCTGGACATTTCACGGACACGAAGATCTGGGCGCTCGTTGGGTACCCGGAATTTTTCGCACTATGAAATTGCCTCTCAACGAGCACATGCGGTTTGTTCAGAAACTGGTGCGGCTTCATTTGCGGCCAATTGCCCTTACCAAAGAGCAAATTACAGATTCGGCCCTGCGCCGGTTGCTGGTCGATGCCGGCGATGATCTGGAAGGGCTGATGGCACTCTGCCGGGCCGACATTACGTCGAAGAATTATGAGCGTGTACAGAAACATCTACGTAACTTCGACCGGGTTGAACGGAAGCTGCATGATCTTGAAGAACGGGATAAACTCCGTAATTTTCAGCCGGTCATTACGGGTGAATTGATCATGGAAACCTTTGGCTTACCCCCTTCGAAAGTTGTGGGTGAAATCAAATCCGTTTTGCGGGAAGCAATTCTCGATGGGATTGTGCCTAATTCACTCGATGCCGCTTACCCATTATTAGTAGAAGAAGGCCGCAAACGCGGATTAACCCCAGCAGCAGTTAAGAATGAATAAGGGATAACGACCAATGCATAATGAAAAGGGCTACAGTACGCTTCAGTATGCATTGTTGATTGTCTATTATTCATTAACAATTCATCTTATGGACAATAATAATACAAATTTTCGGCGCTTTTTTGGCGCATCCCTCACCATCATCGGCGTTGTTGTCGTACTCTTTGCCTTGGTCGCCTTTCTGTCAGACGGCAAAGCTGTGCTGGGTATGAGTATATCGAAAGCCGAATCAGCGGCCCCCTTTATCGTTGGAATGATCTTCCTCGTGACGGGCGTAAATCTGGTTCGGGAATCATAAAATAGGGAAAAAGGAACAGAGAGAAAGGCTAAATAAAAAAACCTACTTTTTCCCTTCTCCCTGTTCCTTTTTCCCTTCTTCATTGTGAAACCCTCGCCGACAGCAGCCACTTATACGTATTGAGCGGCATTGGCAGGCCGTTGGGTTGAATTTGTAAGTACATCAGATGCAAATGGGTTGGCGAACGGGCCTGATAGGCGTTAAAACCGCTGCGGCCCATTTCGGCAATTTTCTGACCGGTATGTACCCATTGCCCCGGCGTTACGTCTACCCGATTGTTGTGGGCGTAATAAAATAAGCCATTCAGAATAGGATCGTAGATCCAGACCCAGTTGCCGCCCCGGTAATCAGAACCGGGTTTCCAGGCTGTTTCGATCCCCAGTACTAAGCCCGAACTCATCGCCAGAATATCGACGGGTTCGCCTGTCTGGTCATCGATTACGTCCTGGTTGCGGTCGCGGATGAAGATGTCCTGGGCTGGGTGACTTCCCCGTACCTTATAATCAAACAGATCGAATCCAGTGCCTCGGTAGCCTTCTCCGTGCGTGCCTCCAATAGCGCTGGTCGTGTAGCCGCGAAGAGGAAACGAAAAATACTGACCGGTACGTTGCAGACTGTCGCGCTGTAACGAATCCTGGCGGTAGTTTTCCTGAGTTCGAAACCGGGCCTGTAGATCGTTCATGATCTGGCTAAACTGCTTTCGTGCCGAATCGGGCGTTACGCTCTGCTCGCGAATCTGGGTGTAAAGCGTTTGAAACTGTTGGCAGTAGCTGTATAAAGAGGGTTCGTCGGTGTTATTGATAACCACCTGCGACGAAGCCACATTCAGCCCACCCACTATCAATGCTCCCACAATACCCGCTACGCGCATGAACGAAATTAGGTCAATCTTCACTACTCTTCAATTCAGTTAAGTGCCAAAAATACGCAAAGTAGCGAGATGCCTATATGAATCAATTGCAGCGCGCAGCTATTTACGAATTCCTGATCCTCAATTCTACAAGCCTTCAGAAGAACGTATGAAAATGCTGAAGAAGTAGCAAATAGTGGGTCTGCGGGGTAATTAGGGGCTTTTATTTACCAAACGAAAATTGTCTCCATTATTTGGAAAACAATTTTATTGTGTCGTTATTAGCCAAAATTTAAACCAAGCAATGCAAACAGGAACAGTAAAATTCTTTAATGAAACCAAAGGGTATGGTTTTATTAAACCCGATGACGGTGGCGAAGACATTTTTGTACATGCTACTGGTCTCATCGATCAAGTTCGCGAAAACGACAAAGTGAAATTCAACGTCGAGCGCGGAAAGAAAGGCTTAAATGCCGTTAATGTCGAACTAGCTTAATTGTAAGATATAGAAGACAATCGTTGTAAAAAACATGCCGTTTGGCATGTTTTTTTTGCCTTTGTGTAACCCGGACCGCTGTTCCGCCTTACACGATTTACGTACATATTCTCAATGACCCCTTCACTTGAACAACGGGTTGCGGCACGACTTGGCCTACATGCCAAATCTGTATCGGCAACTATCGAATTACTTACTGGTGGCGCTACGGTTCCCTTTATTGCCCGTTACCGGAAAGAAATGACCTCATCGGCCGAACATGGACCGCTCGATGAAGTAAAAATCAGTCAGATTAAAGAGACGTACCAAAAACTGCTGGATCTTGATAAACGTCGGGAAGCTATTCTGAAATCGATTGACGAGCAGGGGAAGCTAACCCCCGAGCTGCGCCGAAAGATTGAGGCTACCGACTCGCTAACCGATCTCGAAGATCTTTACCTGCCCTATAAACAGAAGCGCAAAACCCGGGCCACCATTGCTATTGAGCGTGGTCTGGAACCACTTGCCAACGTACTGATTGCCCAGCGTGAATCGAATGTTGACCGAACGGCCCAGCGTTATCTGTCTGACGCCGTGCCTACGGTGGCTGATGCGTTGCAGGGCGCGCGGGATATTCTGGCCGAACGGGTGAGCGAAGATACAGATGCCCGTCAGCGTATTCGTAACCTGTTTGAACGTGAAGCGATTATCCGTTCGGTGGTTAAAAAAGGAAAGGAATCTGAGGGCATTAAGTTTAAGGATTATTTCGATTTTGCCGAGCCGCTCCGGCGGGTGCCATCGCACCGGTTACTGGCCTTGCGCAGGGGAGAGGCCGAAGGATTTTTGTCGGTGGGTATTGGCCCCGACGAAGAGGCCGCCATCGAACGACTCGAACGGCAGTTTGTAGCCGAACGTTCCGGTACGCCGGTCTGTAAAGAGCAGGTTTCGCTGGCCATTCGCGACGGGTACAAACGCCTGCTGAAACCCTCCATCGAAACGGAATTTGCCAATAATTCAAAAGAAAAAGCCGACAGGGAAGCCATTCAGATTTTTGCGGACAACCTGCGCCAACTGCTGCTGAGTCCGCCCCTTGGTCAGCAACGAGTACTGGCCATTGATCCGGGTTACCGTACTGGCTGTAAAACTGTTTGTCTGGATGCGCAGGGTAATCTGCTCACGGATACGGTTCTGTACCTGGCGCAATCAGAAAGTCAGCGGCAGCAGGCCACTCAGGTGGTTCAAAAACTGGTTGCTCAGTATAAGATTGATGCCATCGCCATTGGCAACGGCACCGCTGGGCGCGAAACGGAAGAGTTCATCACTGGTTTAGCCTTAGGTAAGCCGGTGTTTATGGTCAGTGAGCAGGGAGCGTCGGTCTATTCTGCCTCCGACGTAGCTCGCGACGAATTTCCCGATCACGACGTAACGGTGCGAGGGGCTGTCAGTATTGGTCGCCGGTTGATGGACCCCCTGGCAGAA
The DNA here is from genome assembly GCF_045160025.1 of Spirosoma sp. KNUC1025. GTDB lineage: Bacteria > Bacteroidota > Bacteroidia > Cytophagales > Spirosomataceae > Spirosoma. The sequence goes on along the minus strand of NZ_CP087139.1, from coordinate 5,853,978 downwards.
CTGGTCAAAATTGACCCCAAATCCATTGGTGTTGGTCAATATCAGCACGATGTGGATCAGGCTGATCTGAAAAATAGTCTGGATACGGTCGTCGAGAGTTGTGTTAATCAGGTGGGCGTATCGCTCAACACCGCCAGTGCGTATTTGTTACGTTACGTGTCGGGCCTGGGCCCGCAACTGGCTGGAAACATTGTGGCTTATCGGGCTGAACATGGGGCATTTATCTCCCGCGACCAGCTTAAAAAAGTACCTCGGCTGGGGCCAAAAGCGTTTGAGCAATGCGCTGGTTTTCTACGTATCGAAGGCGCTAAAAATCCGCTGGACAATAGCGCCGTACACCCCGAACGCTACGCTGTTGTGGAGCGTATGGCAACCGACGTGCACAGCAGCGTCACTGACCTTATTCATAAACCAGATTTGCGGCAGCAGATTCGCCCCGAACGGTACGTAACCAATGAGGTTGGCCTGCCAACCCTCCGCGACATTCTGACTGAACTTGCCAAGCCGGGCCGTGACCCGCGTGAGCAGCTTTCGGTATTTGAATACGATGCCCGGGTGCGCTCAATCGATGATTTGCACGAAGGTATGGTGCTGGCGGGAGTCATTACAAACATCACGGCTTTTGGGGCATTTGTTGATATTGGTGTGAAGCAGGATGGGCTGGTTCACGTCTCGCAACTGGCTAACCATTACGTATCAGACCCCAAAAGTGTGGTCAAAGTGTTCCAGAAAGTAAAAGTTAAGGTGATGGAAGTAGATAAGATACGGAAGAGAATTGCGTTATCTATGAAAATTTGATAGGTTGCAACTATAAACGATTCATAATGTTTGCAAAAATTCAGGGATCGTTTGGTTCAACCCGTTATGTAATTCTGTTGACGCCCAAATCTTTTCACAATTTTATGCAACATCGCTTACCCTGGGGAATTGCCCGCTCCCTTCTGCTAAGTGTATCCCTGCTTTCACTACTAACGGCCTGCGACGCGTTACGGTCTTCAGGTCCATCGGTTAGTCGCCGACCTTCATACCGTTCTTCGGTTACGCATCGGACAGGCTCGTCGGCCAAACCATCGGCAAATTCGACCGCAGCGAAAGCCGCCGGAAAAGTGGTGGACAGCCGTACGTACGAAAATCGGTACGTACCGGAAGTCGTGAAGATTGCCCGCACCTATACGGGTACGCCCTATCGGTCGGGGGCAACACCGTGGATGGCATCGATTGTTCAGGTCTGGTTTATGCGGTTTTCAGTACAGTTGGCTTGAAAATGCCCCGTGTTTCCTGGCAGCAGTCTGAAGTAGGCCACGAAGTTGAGGTGACTGAAATTTTACCCGGCGATTTGATTTTCTTCGTTCCCGACAAGGGGCAGGCTGGATACGTATCGCATACGGGTATTGTCACCGAGGTGAATGGTGGACAGAACATCCGGTTTATTCATGCATCGTCGTCGCGGGGCGTACGGGAAGACAACCTATACAGCGATTACTTCAAAGGGCGTTTTGTAAAAGCATTACGTCCCTTTTAATGACGTTGGCCGTATCCGTAAAACGGTTGAAACGTACTGAACATCCGTTGGTCCGATAATAAAAAAAGCCGCTTCAACAGCGGCTTTTTTCTTAATAAATATCTGTTAAACAGCTGGTTGCGCGTTGCTGATAAACTCTTCCCAATAAGCACGGTCTTTTTTCTTTAACTTCATTTCCAGACTCAACGCTTCATTACGGGTTGGGAATGGCTGCGTAAACTTTACCTCCCATGGTTTTCCGTCGGCCGTAGCCGGGTTCGTTTTGGCGTTATGTTGCCACAGCGTAATTCTCAGGTCTTTTGTCTGGCCGATAAAGTAACGATCGGTCGAAGGGCTATAGATAATATAAACGGTATGCATACGGTGTCGGGTGTACTATCAAAACTACGCATTTGCGACTACAAAACAAATATAACCTGAGCGACCGGACTAGTTCGCTGGATGAATCAAAAAAAACAAGCGTGGGTTTGGGACGATTTGATTTTTTGCTCATCTTTGCACCCACAAAATGCACAACAGCATTTGTATGGGGGATTAGCTCAGTTGGCTAGAGCGCTACAATGGCATTGTAGAGGCCATCGGTTCGAATCCGATATTCTCCACAAAATTGCACTTTTTCAAGTTGCAAGGCCGAAACATTTTCGTTTCGGCCTTGTTCGTTTTTACCGTATCCTTTAGCTGTTCAATTTTTTGAGGGCTCTAGTCAACGGGGGTAAGCTGCATTCCGATCTGTTGATACAAATTGAGGAAATCATAGCTATTCCAGGCTTCGGCAATTTTCCCGTTTTCAATGCGGGCCATGCATAATCCCGGAAAGGAAACTTTCTTGCCTGTTTCGGTATGGGTGGCGTAAACCGTAGTGCGTGCTACCTCTACGTCGTCCTGACAAATTACATCCTCAACATCTATATTGACGTTACTAAACTGACTCCGAAAGCCTCGGAAGAACTGTTTAAACCCTTCGGCTCCTCTCGGTTGATCATCGGTCAGGATTCCGTGGGGGAAAGCGTCCGGCGTCATAAACGTTTCGATAGCATCTTCGTTGTCTTTGTTCCAAACTTCGTGAAACCATCGATAAAGAACGGTTGAGGTCATGTTTCTCATACTATTCAAGGCGGAAAAATGTGGAATAATTAGTCAGGAATAACGTTGGTCAGTAGTCGGCAACATCGGCTGGTTTCAGAAGCGGGAAAGACTTTTTAACTACTCATTAGATATGTATTAATGGTCTGATTTTTAGTTAGTTGACCAACTGCGCTATGACGATTTTTATAAAATCAACCCTTTGTAAATGCTTTGCCGGAAGGTTGCTATAAATTACTTTACCAGAGTGTCGTTGTAGATATACTTCTCTACATTGGTAAACTAAATTCAGTTGATTAACGGGATTGGGACGTATTGAAATAAATTATCTGTCTGAATATTTTAATAGAATGGCCCGGACGTAAGCTGTTCCAAAAACCGTTTACCAGAAATACGTCAGACTCAACCGGGCAAAAAATGGAGTGCCGGGTGTAAAGTGAATTTCATCGACTGGAGCAGACTCGCCTTTCAGGCGGCTTTCGGTGGCAAATTGGGTTTCTTTCCAGCGGGTATTAAACAGATTCTGAACCGATAAACCAATGGTGTAGGCTCGTTTGGCGTAATTGGCCTGCATATCGGTTACGAAATAGCCGTTGGCCACGATGGAATTGTCTTCATTGGCAGGCCGATCAGCCAGGTATCGGTAACGTACTGAGCCGTTGAATCCGTATTTTGTTTGCAACGACAGCCCGCCCGTCGACGTGAAAGTAGGGGCTAACGGCAGATAGTTTTGTCCGGCTTCGGCATCAAGGGCACGGGGTTTGGCCGTATTCAGGTCCAGATCGGCGTAGAGATTTTTCGTGATCTGATAACGTACGGACAGATCAATTCCCTGCCGTCGCGAACGCCCGCTGGGCTCGACGACACCTTCATCGCCCACGTAAACGAACTCCTGCTGAAGCCACAGATACCAGGCCGCTGCATTGACCAGCAGCTTCGGAAATGGTTTGAACAGAATGCCGAGGTCGGAGCCATAAGCGGCTGGAAGAATTTCCCGGCCATTTTGCGACGTAACGACCCGTGCATCGTTGGAGTGAAATCCTTTACCCGTATTCAGGTAAAGTTGCACCCGCGGATTGGCTGTATAGTACAAATTCAGCTTTGGCGATACAATCGCCTGAGCGCTACGTTTGGTAGTGGCCGGAGTAGCCAGCAAATCTGCATACTGGCTGCAGAAATAATCAACCCGTACACCAGCATTGACCGTAAATCGGGTCGATAACTGAATCAGTTCATCGGCATACGCAGCTGCGTTGATTTCGTTGATATTGCCAAATTTGATCGGGGACAGCGTCTCAACGCGATTTTTTGTGTGCGATAGTTCGGTGTGGTACGTTACGTCCTGCCGATACTGGGCACCTACGGTTGTTGTCCAGCTTGTTTTGCCGATCGTGGTTTGCGTGGAGTAGCTGCCGTTATAACCAAAAAGACTCCGCCCTTCTTTCTGCCGGATCTGGTCGCCGTTCAGGCTGTCTTCCTTGAAAAAGGTGAAGTTCGAATACAGTTCAAAATTGTAGTTGCTGTAGAAAAACTGGTTTTTGATGATGTGGTTTTTCGGTGTGGCCGTGACGAGCTGGATATTGGCATTGGTTCGGCTGGTTTCGCCCCCTTCGGTTGGGTCGATGGAACCGAAGAAGCCGGTTAAACCTGATGCTACTGTCCGTTCGGGTATCTGGCCCGAGTGATTCCATTTACTCCAGAACGTCGAGCCGGTTAGCGTGAGGGTTGTGTTCGGCCACAGATGTCCATGGTACTTCCCCAGTACGTTGACCCGCTTGAAATTTTGTGGATTATCGAAATACGAATTCGTATACGAATACTCCGAAGCCAGATAGGCCGACTGATTTTTGGTACGACCAGCCTGGCCCAGTAAATCCAGACCAGCCACCGCCCGATACGTATCGTACTGACCCGCTTCAAGTTTCGCGAAACTCTTATCCAGCGCCGTACGGGTTCGGAAGTCGACCCAGCCTGCCGTTGCCAGATTCCCCTTCTCAGCATTGTACGGCCCCTTTTTGAACTCGACACCTTCAACCAATTCGGGAATCACAAAGTGCAGATCGGCATAGCCCTGCCCGTGGGCGTGCGAAACCATGTTGACCGGCATTCCATCGACAGTCAGCCGAATATCCGTACCGTGATCGAGGTCGAAACCGCGCAGAAAAATTTGTTCGGCCTTGCCGCCACCAGCGTGCTGGCCAATAAACAGGCCGGGGACCATCCGCAAAATTTCCTGCGAATTTGTAATAGGCCGTAGCTTGATATCCAGACTGCTGATCAACTGCTGATCGTGCGCCCGCTGAGCGGATACCACTACTTCGCTTAATTCCACTGACGTACTGGCCAGCGTTGTTTTAACGAACGTAGTACGGTCGTCCTGGATCACGACCTCGATAACCGTCGGGGTAAAGCCAACGTACGAAAGTTCGATTTTGTAGGGAGCCGGTACCAGACCGTCGAAGCGATACTGGCCTAACTCATTGGTCAGCATCGCTTTGCCAAGCCCTGTCAACTGCACAGTTACACCTCGTAACGGCAGGTTCGTCGCCTGATCGTATACAGTACCGTACAGATTGCCCAGGTGTGCATACACCGGTACACTGATCAGGCAAAAAGGAGTAGTACGTATTTTTGCATACAGGAACGCTACCAAAAGGTTGGAGCCACAGTGCGGATAAGAAATTAAGCAGGCTGACTCGCCTACAGCGCAAAGTTAGGATTCGTTTTGCGAGCGGCTGCTATCAGTTTATTACGCTGTTGGGCATTGCCAAGCGCCAGCTCAATCGTACCGGCCTGTTGTAACAGCTCAGGGTCTTTACTCCCCGTACGCAACGCTACCTGCATGTGTTGTTGTGCTTTTTTTAGATCGTGCTGATTAAAATAAACCCAGGCCAGCGCATGATTGACGTCAATATTGTTGGGCCGTTTTTTATACTCACGCATCCCATATTTAGCAGCAGAATCCAACTGACCTGTTTTTGTGTAAAGTTTGCAGAGCTCGAGATCAACCGCGTGACCCGAACGGGCATCTTCGTTTAGCATGGTCACTACGTCGGCGTACTTTTTACGCGCTTTTTCCTGATTGCCCTGCAAGGCGTATAGTTCGGCCATCTGTTCGTGAAACGAAAACTCAGGCATAATCGCAGCTGCTTTTTCCAGCATCGTTAAGGCTTTGTCGTATTCCTTGCGCGCTTTATGGATGCGAGCCTGTCCGGCCATGGCAAAGGCGTAGCTGGGGCGCAGCATCAGAATACCCGTATACTGTTGTTCGGCTTTAGCAAGCTGGCCGGTGGTTTCGTACAGATGGCCGAGTGTGTTTTTACTCCAGCACTGAGGTTCTGAACCGGGCAAACCGGCCTGTACGGCCAGCTTCATAGCTTCGATTGAGCTGGGGTAGTTGCCATAAATTTCGCGTAAGTACGAGGCTCGGGAATACGCTTCCAACGAGGGCTTTAGCTCCTGCATCCTGTCCGACATCTTCACGGCTTCTTCATAATTTCCCAGCTCAACATTGGCATCGACCAGAACACCGTATACGTAAGCATTGTTGGGGTTAATTTGCCGGGCTTTTTCGGCCAGCGCTTTCGCTTCCGAAAATTGGTGTTGCGACATTTTCACCGATGACTTGAACGTAGTGGCCTCAAAGTTTTTCGGGTCCATAGCCAATACGCCATCTAAAATGGTCAGAATGGCTGGATAATAATACGGGTGCTCACCGGTTATGCGCGCTTCCGACAGGTAGATCATGGCGATCTGTAAGCGGGATTTTATATCGCTCGGTTCCTTCCTGATTTTCTGTTTCAATTCAGCGACTTTTTCTTTCGTACGCTGCCATTCGGTGGCTCCGGCCAATTCGCCCCGCCGTTCGAAAAGGTCAGGAATGGTCGTGGTAGAAACCGTTTCGTGGGTTTCTGTAGAGTTCTGTTTTTTATCTGCACAACTCAGCAATAGGGTAAATAAGGGAGCCAGGAGAAGAAGGGAGTAGCTCGAAAAAAGGATGTGTGCGGTTTCATAAGGACGAATAGGAAAAGGTGATAAACTAAAGTTGATTCAATCCGAGGCAATCAACTGATTGCCTCGGATTGAGAAGAAGTGAGTTAATGCCGAACGATCTTAACTGTTTGTTTGTCTGTCGGCGTAGACACCTGAAGGAAGTAAACTCCCGGTAGTTCACCCAGCCGCAGTGTGCGTCGTTCGATGGTTGCAGCCTCGTCGATGGCTTGCTGGCCTATCCGCTGCCCACGGCTGTTGGTTAGCCAAAGCTGGACCGGCTGTCCCATAGCGCCCCGCACTTCGACCGTGACGTCACTATTAGTGGTCGGATTGCCCAATACACGTACTGCCACAGTCGCGGGCTTTTCAGCCGCAATACGCGACTGACCGCAAGGCGTACGGAAATCGAAGTCGGTAGAAACAACTGAAGCCGGATCGCCGACGTAACGGGCCTTAATGGTAAGAAAACGGCGACTGTTGGCGTCTTTACGAAGTTCCGTCTCGATCTGCCGGGTCGTGGTAGTACCCCAATCGCCATTGACAACGCCCGCTGCCTGAAACTCAACCGTCCGGTTCGGATCCCCCCGACGCGCCCGAACGTAATGTTGCCCGTGACGCAATCGTAGCTTAAAACGCTTACGGAAAGTGGCTTATCGGCCGTCGGCCCTTGGTAACTGTTGCCAATAAACCCACGCCAGGGGTCCTGAACAAAGGGGAAACTGCCTTTAAAGGTCGTGTCGTTTTTGGTGACACCGGCATTGAAGCTGAGCACCTTGAGCAGCTGGGGCGTCACCGGTGACCCACCCGCCACGAAGTCATCGTACCACAAGCCGATGGCCGCCAGCACCACACCCCCCACCGCCTGCAACTCGATGGTCGTTACGTCATCCTCCAGCCGACGACCGTTAGGGAAGCCGTCCATGTTGGGAATGAACTGCAGACTGGTGTTCCCATAAGTCGCATCGGTCAAGCCCAGCACGGCCGCCTGCACCAGCCCCAGCGAGCTGAACCTGGGATCGTTGCGGGGCGTGGCCGGTACGGCCATGTTGAGCCGGAGCATGTCGCCCAGGGTAGGCAGGAAGTTGTGAATGAAGGGCTTGCCTGCGGCCAGGGGGTTGCCCGCCTTGCCCGTGGCCAGCTGGTAGGGCTTGAGGTTGGGCACCCCCGTGTAGAAGATGGGCAGCAGGTCCACCGCCCGGGGGCGGCATTGTTGGGCAGCAGCAGCGTACCGAAGATGGCGTCATCCAGGGCCGTTCCCGTCAGGGCAGCCTGACCTTTGAGGCCGTAGAGGCCGGCTCGTCCATTGCGGAAGTCGAAGGCGCCCAGCGAATTGCTTTGGATGCGCAGGGCTGAGAGGCTGGGCACGGCTGCTCCGAACTTGGAGTCGTCCATGTAGAGGGCCAGTTCGGGGTTCTGGAAGTAGTTGGCGAATTGGAGGTCGTTGCCTGAGTAGGGGGTCAGGGCGTTCCACTTGTCTTTGAGGCCGATGGGGATGATGGCCTCGTTGGTGAGGGGCATGCCCAGTCGGGACACCTGGACCCAGTCGCCGTCGTAGCCCACATCGCCCCCCTGGTAGAGGGTTTTGATTTTCTGTCGGCTGGCCGAGGCCCACACGCCGATGACGAAGTCGGGGTCGAGGATGGTGGCTGCCTGCGATACCGATTTGCCGCTTTTCTGTAAGGTAGAAACCGGCACCTCAATAGCGATGGTGTGGCAGTTGAAGCGCGCCAGTCCATCCCGTCCCGGACTCCGGAAGTTTCCCACATCGAACGCTCCGCCCAGATCGACAAAGAAAGGATCGTCGATGGGTCCGCAGAATACTTTTTCACCTGTCGACGCCTTTGTAATGGCCTGTGTTGCCAGCGCATTATAATTCGGTGCGCCTAGTCCAACAATCGCATTCTCAATCGAGCGAGGCCCAATATTTGCCGGGGGTACTATGCCATTACTAATAATTGTCGTCCAGCTTTGGCCACCGTTGGTACTACGTTCGCAGGTATAAGTTGCTTTCTGATTCTGTTTGCCCAGCCGGATGTTGAAAAACGTAGTTGGATCTTCATTCGTAACCGAAAATGTAAACCGATACGTAATGTCATCACCGGGAGTAGCCGTATTGTTGTCCACGTGGATTTCATAGCGAATATGCTCGCCAAAGGTGTACCAGTTTGGGCCTCCTGCCGGATCTTCAAATGGAATGTAGTTGGCAATCAGAACGATTTTTTCGGGATCGGTCGGACTCTTAAAGGCATACACGTCGGTATTGTCGGCCAGCGGATCGTTCGAGATCAGTGGCGCTTCGCGGTGACTGGAGGCTGTAACCTGGCTGTAGGGCAGATACATCAGCACTGCCATCAGAAAAAGGCTAAGTATTTTTTTCATTGTCTTATCCAAAAGATGGTGAGAAGCATTAAAACTTGACCGTTTTCGTGTAGTTATAGCCGCGCCAGGGAGTTTGCACGTAAGGAAACTCAGCTTTGAGCGTCGTGTCGTTTTTGGTGACACCGGCATTGAAGCTGAGCACCTTGAGCAGCTGGGGCGTCACCGGTGACCCACCCGCCACGAAGTCATCGTACCACAAGCCGATGGCCGCCAGCACCACACCCCCCACCGCCTGCAACTCGATGGTCGTTACGTCATCCTCCAGCCGACGACCGTTAGGGAAGCCGTCCATGTTGGGAATGAACTGCAGACTGGTGTTTCCATAAGTCGCATCGGTCAAGCCCAGCACGGCCGCCTGCACCAGCCCCAGCGAGCTGAACCTGGGATCGTTGCGGGGCGTGGCCGGTACGGCCATGTTGAGCCGGAGCATGTCGCCCAGGGTAGGCAGGAAGTTGTGAATGAAGGGCTTGCCTGCGGCCAGGGGGTTGCCCGCCTTGCCCGTGGCCAGCTGGTAGGGCTTGAGGTTGGGCACCCCCGTGTAGAAGATGGGCAGCAGGTCCACCGCCCGGGGGCGGCATTGTTGGGCAGCAGCAGCGTACCGAAGATGGCGTCATCCAGGGCCGTTCCCGTCAGGGCAGCCTGACCTTTGAGGCCGTAGAGGCCGGCTCGTCCATTGCGGAAGTCGAAGGCGCCCAGCGAATTGCTTTGGATGCGCAGGGCTGAGAGGCTGGGCACGGCTGCTCCGAACTTGGAGTCGTCCATGTAGAGGGCCAGTTCGGGGTTCTGGAAGTAGTTGGCGAATTGGAGGTCGTTGCCTGAGTAGGGGGTCAGGGCGTTCCACTTGTCTTTGAGGCCGATGGGGATGATGGCCTCGTTGGTGAGGGGCATGCCCAGTCGGGACACCTGGACCCAGTCGCCGTCGTAGCCCACATCGCCCCCCTGGTAGAGGGTTTTGATTTTCTGTCGGCTGGCCGAGGCCCACACGCCGATGACGAAGTCGGGGTCGAGGATGGTGGCTGCCTGCGATACCGATTTGCCATCTTTTTGTAACAGGTTGACCGGAATTTTTAAGGCGATGGTATGAACATTATACCGAGCAAGACCATCTTTCGGTTTATTGACCGAATTGCCATCAGGACGGAAATTTCCCGCGTCGAATGCGCCTGCCAGATCAACAAAAAAAGGATCATCCGCCGGGCCACAGAATACCTTCTCACCCGATGAAGCCGTTGCGATTGCCTGTTGCATCAGATCATTGTAGGAAGGTGCACCTAATCCCACGGTACTATTTTCAATCGAGCGAGGGCCAATGTTATAGGCTGGCACTACGCCATTACTGAGTATCGTTGTAAACGGACCTCCATTAACGCTTTTCTGACAGACATAGGTAGTCTTGAGGTTTTGTTTGCCCAGTCGAATGTTGAAAAACGTAGTTGGATCTTCGTTGTTCCGGCTAAACGTAAACCGGTACGTAATGTCGTCGGTCTGCGTGCTTGTTTTGTTCTTAATGTGGATTTCGTACCGAATACGTTCGCCGAAGGTATAATAATTAGGGCCACCTTCGGGCAGTTGAAACGGAATGTAGTTCGCAATAATCGTGATCGTATTCGGATCATCAGGACTCTTGAAGGCATACACATCGGTGTTGTCGGCCAGCGGATCATTTGAGATCAGTGGCGCTTCGCGGTGACTGGAGGCATAACTGACTGTTGTCAGCAGCATCAGTGCACAGCTCAGGATTTTAACCCTAAGCTGCGTAAACAACCAGGTAGATTGGTACATACAAAACAGAAGTTAGTGGTGAAAAAGGAATAAGCCAGATGCTTAATCTTCGTTGAGTCGGGAGTAATACTACTTAGGCGACAGAGACCCAAATGCTGCTTTTTGCGTACCTGGGCGGGGCGCCTACAACGTAACGACGTCTAAAAAGTGAGCGTTAAAGAACGGTATTTGTCCAACATATGCTCTTTTATAAGGCACAACAATAACTGTACAACTACTTTAAGTGGTTGTTAGTCAGGTGTATTAATAAAAGATAACGGAATTAAAGGCAGCTAAGAGAATCCGATTCTCTTATATCGAAGACGTAATCACTCGCAATAAGAAGTGGATGTTTGGAGCATAGGCAGGGTAGAGGGTTAGTGAGTAATTTCCGGAATTGATAATATATACCCTATTTCTTCGAAAACGGATTTGTCGTACCCATAAATTATACGTAAAAACGCCTGGATGATATCCTTTTGGGCAAGATAATACGTCTCAAAAGCCAGGCGTTTTACGTAGCAGCGTGTGCGTAAGCTGGGAAACCAACTCATAAAAAAAGCGCACCCATTTTTATGAGTGCGCTTTATCCACGAGATTTTAATGTTTACGACTTTGGCTACTTACTGCCCTACCATTTCGGCATCGGCAAGAATGTAGTTCAGTTCATAAATATTATCGGCATTTAATTTGAGCGTGCCCCGGAAAGTCCGACGCTCGTCTGTCTTAAACTTCTTGTCCGTTTTTTTGAATTTCAGCGATACAACCGATTCAGGACCGGCACCACCGCAGAAGAAACAGGCGCTATACGGAAAAGCCGACAATACGTATATGTTCGATTCGAGGTCAACGGGCAATACGTAGCCTGTGAGCTCAACGGGTTTTCCGTTCAGTTTCTGAATGTTTTGTCCAAACGTTGGATAAAGCATGTACACAGATTCTTCCGCATACCATTTTTCTTGAACGTTACGTCGCGCAACGTTTCCCAGGAAAGTTTTACCGGCTCGGCAGCTACGGTTGACTTAACGCGGTCAGAGGGCGGTATGGCTGGCCGAAACGCTGGAGCTATAAGCGATACTAGCAATAAAGCGGTCAGTAAACGGGTCATGACGTTGGAAGGCTTTAATGATAAGAAATAAAGGTAAAACTACGAAAAGAATACATGCAATAACATCCATTCTGAGCCATTCAGCCCAAAAAAGCCTGCACTAAACCAACACATGAATGGGTAAAAACATTCAGCAACAGGAATTTAAAAAATAATCCTGGAATCGTGCACAGATACTACTATTGTCAGCAACGGAGTTTAATGCTGAAAATAATTGACTTTTTCGGCATCTGTGTTATTGTTTATGTTGGCTTCGGTCAGCGTTGCAGGGAGTATCGTACCGTTTATCGACAAGGCCCCGCTGGTAGCGCCTGGATTCATCATGCCGGTCAACCCGAACGAGAGTACATTGCCAGCGCCTATGCTCTGGTTGGTTGTCAGAATGTAATAATCTTCGTCAGAGCTATCATCAAAACTCCAGAAACTATTCTGAACGGAGCGACCTCCCACCGAAGACTCATTCGACGGAAAGCTTAAGGTCATTTTCGTATCTTTATTGATCTTGACCTGAAACGATCCACTAGTAGCAACCGAGTTGAGTTCGAACACGTCTACCACGATTGAAAAGGGAGCGTTTCCATACTGAGTAGAAGGCTGTGCGTAAATAACAGGGCTTAAATCAGAAAGAGCAGTGATTGTAACTGCGCAGAACGCTACCCCGCCAAAAAGAGCCGCATACACCTTGTTGCCGTCTACATACACATCACTTACTGCATCGTTGCTCAGGCCATTGGCTGTCGTATAATTGGTGAAGCTGTTTCCACCGTTGGTAGAGATGCTCAATCCGCCATACGTAGCTACATAGACCGTACTGCCTATTGCGAAAACATCGTTCACAAAGTTGCCTCCAAGTCCATCGTCGCTGGTTTTGTTCACGAACGTATTTCCGCCGTCGGTAGAGATGCTCAATCCGCCCAGTACAGACGCATAGATGGTGCTTCCGTCTGCATACACACCACTTACTACGTCACTGCCCAGCCCATCGGCACTGGTTTTGTTAGTGAACGTAGCGCCCCCATCGGTCGAAATACTCAGGCCACCTAACGTAGCGGCATAAACCATAGTACCTTTGGCAAAAACGGCACTCACGTAGCTATTGCCCAGTCCGTTATCACTGGTTTTGTTCACAAACGTACTGCCCCCATCGGTCGAAATGCTGAGTCCTTCGCTGGTGGCAGCATAAATTTTCCCATTATCTACATACACTTTATATACGGTACTACTACCTAGTCCATCATCGATGGTTTTGTTCACGAACGTACTGCCCCCGTTGGTCGAAATGCTTAGCCCCTCATTGGTAGCTGCGTAGATTGTATTGCCTACGGCAAAAACACCATTCACCTCAACGCTGCCCAGGCCGCTGGTCGTTGTTTTGTTGAAAAAGCTATTCCCGCCATCAACAGAAATGCTCAACCCCTCGAACGTGGCGGCATAGATCTTGTTGCCCTGCGCAAAAATTCCTCGTACGTCATCGCTAGCCAGGCCGCTGGTTTCGATGTTATTTATAAACGTATTGCCGCCATCGGTAGAGATGCTTAACCCCTTATTTGTAGCCGCATAGACGGTGTTGCCTATTGCTGTTACGGCATATACGACATTGTCTCCCAAGCCATTCGCTTTTGTTCGGTTGGTAAAATTTTCTCCGCCGTCTGTTGAGATGCTGAGACCTAAAGCAGTAGCCGCATAAACCTTGTTGCCCTCCGCAAATGCGCTAGTTATTCTGTTGGAAGGCAAGCCATTAGCCGTTGTACGGTTTGTAAAGCTACTACCTCCATCCGTCGAGATGCTCAGACCACCACAGGTTGCCGCATATATAATATTGCCATCTGTATAGGCATCGTACGTATAATCATCAAATGGGCGGTTAGCCACCCCGCAATTAGCGCCCATTCCATCATCAAAATTTCTAAGGTAAAAATTACTACCGCCATTCGGCGAAATAAACAACCCCTTTGACGAGGGCACGTACAGATTATTACCGCTACCATATAGCCCAAACACGATTAAATCCGTGAACGTAGCGTCTAAGAGGGTTTCAAAAAATTCATTTCCGTCAAAAAGAACATTTATGCCATTCGATGTGGCCGCAAAGACGTCATTACCCGTCGCGTATACGGCACTTATACTGTTGCTCAGCAATCCATTATCTGTCGTGTAGTTGGTAAAACTGTTCCCGCCATCGGTTGAAATACTTAGCCCATTACTAGTAGCGGCAACTACTTTATTCCCAAGCACATATACGCCATTCACCCCATTACTACCTAAGCCATTCGCGGTTGTTCTGGTTGAGAAATTAGCCCCGCCGTCGGTAGAGATAAGCAATCCTCTGTTCGTAGCAGCATAAATGGTAGTGCCCGCCACAAATACATCATACACAACGTTATTGGCATTCCCAGAGGTTTTTGTGATGTACGTATCACAGACAGGACCGTTAACGGCGGGCATTCTGGTTTGTAAGCGGGTCGACAGGACTGGGGTAAGGGACTTGCTTTTACCGTGATTCGGTGGAGTTTCGGCCTTGCATACAAACAGAGGTACTGTCAATAAATAAACTAGGTAGGATAAGTGTACTAAAGGAAGATAGAGTTTTCTCATTGGCTTGTAAAGGTTAATTAAACGAGGATATTGACATTAAAAAGAAAATAAAAATTGATAAAGTCATTCCTGCCAGGGCGGTAGGAAAACGTTACTGAAAATGATTGCCAACAATTTGATCAGAACCTAATCAAATGCTTACTTTTACAATGATAATAATTTATTGACTATTTCTATAGATTTACTTCTTAGGTATTATTACGCCCTACCATTTAATAAATAATTCATTTATAAAAGTAAAATATGGGTGACTAATCGAGTCATTATCTGGGTCTATATCTGATTGACATCGAAATAGTTACACGGCGGTAAGTCTATTCGTCTATTGACTGCTTTTGTTTCAAAATACTCCTCGTTGATAAAGTGGTTGCAAAGCAGTAGAAAATGCATTAATCAACATTTCCGGGATGGAAGCAACGCATGGTGCTATGATTTCTGGCAGACATAAAAATACGTATTGATCGGGATGATTTTCTAAGAAAGAAGTAGCTAGTCAGGGCAACTGGTTAAGGCAGATTCTATATACTCGTTTGTACGGATTGAATATGGAATAGCAAGAGAAAAAGATTATTTTTACTAACTCATTTCGTTTTCGACTACGTTTCTCGTGCCCGACTCTTTCAACGACAATATAAAAGATGCCTCGGTAATTCCCGTTCGGTTTACCAGATTGTACATGACCATGCTGATTATCCTGGCTGTCCTGCTAACAATAGGACAAGGGCTAACTCAGTGGCGGCTTCGTGCCGTTCAGGACGAGATGTGGATCGTTCGGTATGCCGCCTTACAGCGCCACCAAAGCCAGCAGATCGTTAAGCAGGCTCTGCAATTGTCTGACCCCAATGAGCAGTCCAAATTTTCGGAGAATGTAGCTGATCTACGGCAGGTTTTCCCGGTTTTTGAACGATATCATTTACTCGTACGTCAAGGGTGGGCCGATAATCCAAAGGTTGTTATAACCAATCCCGACACCGTCAATCAGTTGTACGAAGGCATACGACCCGAGTTTGAAGCCTTCCGGCAAAGTGCCCGCCGGCTCATGCGCTTAAAGCGGTATGACGAAATTCGCCAACCCGATGTTCAGGCTAGTCTTAAATTATTGCTGGCTAATGAAAAGCCGTTTCTGGAGGAAATGGATGGCATTGTTCGCGAGTACAATGGAGAGGTGCGTGCCAAATTAACGCTCTTGCAATCCATTGAATTTTACCTGTATCTGTTTACCGTACTGTCGCTGGTCGGTATGGGGCTGCTTATTTTCCGGCCCGCAGCCCGGAAGTTAAAACAAACATTTTTGCAGTTAATCGAAGCGGAAAGTCAGACAACGGCCGCCAACCGGAAACTCTTGAGTGCCAACAATTCGCTTAAAGAGACTCGTCAGAAACTCTTCGAGGCTACGAAACTGCAGTATCAGCAGCAGATCGATGAACAAAAGCTGCGCACTTCCTATTTAATAGCTGGACAGGAGGAAGAGCGTAAGCGGCTCTCCCGTGAACTGCACGATGGTCTGGGGCAAATGCTTACGGCCATTAAGTTACAACTCGAAGGGCTCGAGGCTGGCTTATTGAAAGCTATTGCTGCTGAACCCAACGGCGTTATTGCTTATCCTAAAAACCTGAAAACACTGAAGGGCCTGGTAACGCAGACCATTCAGGAAACACGTACCATTTCGAATAACCTGATGCCGACTGTATTAAGTGATTTTGGCGTATTGCCAGCTCTTAAAATGCTGGCCGAGCAGGATCGTAGTGAAACCATAGACGTTACGTTCGAAACAAATCTGACACCCGATATGCCCCGGCTGGATAAAAACGTTGAGATTACGTTGTATCGGGTTACGCAGGAGGCTGTGAGTAATGCGATCCGGCATGCCAGTCCTTCGCATATTCATATCGAACTCAAAGAGCGGGGCAATGTGTTGCAATTACTGATTATCGACGATGGGAAAGGATTTCAGGTTCCCCGAAAAAAACAGTCGGCTGGTTTGATGAAAGCTAAGCATGAAATCAATGACGATGCTGTTGAATTAAAAAAAATGCGGCCACCTTCGCAGGGGTTGCATAATATCCAGGAACGGACCAAATTGCTTAATGGTCGATTCAAAATAAATTCATCCGTAGGAAAAGGCACCAAAATACAGGTCACTATACCTTACCAAACGCAGTTTGCTCATCATGGCATCTATTAAATTAATGTTGGTGGACGACCACTCCATCGTTCGGGACGGCATCCGGCTCTTGCTGGAACAAGCCGATAATCTAGAAATTATTGACGAAGCTAATGATGGGGAAGAAGCCCTCGATAAACTCAAGGCGCATCAGTCGGAACCCGAAAAACTTCCTGAATTAATTCTAATGGATATCTCCCTGCCGGGTATGTCGGGTATTCAAACGACGCAGGTTATCAGTCGATTGTATAAAAATGTGCGGGTGCTGATGTTGTCCATGCACAACAATGAAGATTATATTCTTAAGTCGGTAGAAGCGGGAGCCTACGGGTATATCCTGAAAGATTCTTCGTCCGATGAAATGATAAAAGCCATTCGGACTATCGCTACCGGAGAAAAGTATTATAGCTCACCCGTAGCATCGATCATTTTGAGCGGCTACATGCAGCAGCTAAAAAAAGGAAGCCGGCACGGACGTACCGAACGTCAGTCGAAGCTTTCGAATAAAGAAAAAGAAATTTTGCAGTTTCTGGTTGATGGAATGAGCAGCCGCGAAATAGCCGAAAAACTCCAGCTCAGCGTTCGGACGGTAGATAATCACCGGGCAAATATGATGCGCCGATTACAGGTACGTAATGCCGCAGAACTGGTCAGAATGGCCGTTGAGGATAAGCTGATTTAGAATTTCCCCCGGAAAATTCAGGCCCGAAGAAACTGCAACCAGGAGTTTCTTCGGGCTTGCCTGTTTATTTGGTTGCTACGTAAAAAAAGTCCAGACTTCCGGCTGGATCATTGCTGACTACGTAATCCGTATAGTTTATTTCTGCCGCGAGTCCGTCTGCTTGCAAAAGCCGGTTACGATTCAATCGGTTCATCAGATCGTAAGGTACTTGCAGGAGTCGGCGGGGAAGTAGGTATTGCAGATTAAAAATGTCAAAGCGCGTTAGCTTTTTGACCGACTCTTTATTCTGTTGATAATACGTCATGACCTTCTCGTTGCCGTGAATACCTCGGGTTTCTATTTTAGGAAAATAGTTGGTAATCAACGATTTCAGGCCATCTGCATAATACTCCCGAACGTGCCAGGGATTGCGGGTGAGTGAAAACGTTTTATTAACGGTGGTGAGCAGAAGTTTGCCGCCAGGTTTCAGAACCCGGTACGCTTCTTTGATGAATAAATCATCGTTTTCGATGTGCTCAATCACTTGGAACGTAACGATGTAATCGAACGTATTGTCGGCTAAACCACGGAGCGGTGGAATATTGGCAGCAATAAACGTAGCGTCTGGATAAGCTTTACCAAGAGCCGCAATCAATTCCTGATTTTTGTCGATACCCGTATAATGGTCAGCGGCTTTAGTGAGCAATTCCAGGCCACGACCCCAGCCGCAACCAATTTCGAGTACGTTCCCGCTTACCATCGTGGCCGCTTCAACATAGGGAAACAACAATCGCTGGTGGACGGGATTATCCGAGGTGATTTCGGCAGAGGTAATTTCTGTAGTCTTATACATACGCTTGCAATTCAATCGACAAAATTAGTCTTTTGTAGAGCTAAAGAAAAATGCGGGCGCCCGGTAACCCAAATGGCCTGATTTTTTCGTTATAAAGAATAACGTAATAAAAGGCTGCTAATAGTAAGTAGTTGGGTTAATTTACCAACGATGGATTCAAAGATCCTTCCGGATTGACCCAAAATAAGTTGGACGTAACGGAATCGATACCGTTTGATTTTACCGATATACTTACATTGAAAAAATTGCCCGAAAGACTTAAGCGTTAGGACTATCATTTATGCGTACTTTATCTGCTCTGATTTTTATTGTTCTTGTGTCGGCTTGCTCGACTGCCAAGAAAAAACAGCAAGATCGTATTAATGCCGCTTACGATGCCCGTACCGAAGCACAACGGAACCAACCGACGGCCCGCCCTGCCGATAGTCAGCTAGGTGGCCGTACGATGCCATCAACTGAAGCGGGTAATTTGCCGCGTACTGGTGCTGCTTCCGGCGATACACGCTCATCGGCGCAAAGCCCGGCACCAGTAAAAGTAATGACTGATGGCCCTGCATTAGGCACAACCCCGGCTATATCTGCCAAAACTACCGGCGAATGGATGGTCACCTCGATTAAAGGGAAATTTCTGGCTGTCGATACCACCAGTGTTCGGGTTTACATGAATTTAACGGCGAAGACGCCAACCGGCGACCCCGTGACGAATCCGAATGATTTTGCAGAACATTTCACGATTGCCTACGTCATGTATCCCGATTACAACAATCGGGATCGGCTGGGCTACGGAACCGTTCCGCTGAATGCGCAGTCTATCGCGCAGGAAGGCGATCATCTTACGCTGACGTTCGACGTAAAACGTCCAAAAGATGCGGCTACGGCTGTTCTGCTCACTGAAATTACCGAAGCCAATAGCGGCACAAAGGCACGTAATGACTTGCCGCTGCGATTCAAAGCCACTAAATTGAGCGAACGCTTTACGTTGTTTGATAAAACAGGCAAGCAGCCGCAGCTACGTAACTACGTAAATGTGGGCGACACGGTAATTATTGGGGATGTTAACGGTACGGGCAAGCCCCTCTTTGGTGTTCGCTATCACCATGATTTCGATGCCGCATCCTCGCCCATGAATACGACCTCCCGGCCAACTACCCGATCCCTAACGGTCGATTCAACATTGACCATCAATACCAATCAGCCATTCATTATTCCGCGCGATGGGCTGTATTATTTTGTGGAAGACACGACGGCTGAATCAGGTATTGGCCTTTTGGTAACCGACAAACGTTTTCCAAAACTTACTCGTCCCGAAAAGCTCATCAAACCCGTATTATATATGAGCACGAGCAGCGAGATTGGGGAGTTGAATCAGGCTCAGGATACCAAAAAAGCCTTTGATCGCTACTGGCTGGGTCTTATGTCAGGAAATGAGGCCGTAGCTAAAAAGACCATCAAAGCCTATTTTGATCGGGTTGAAGAAGCTAATCGGCTGTTTACGACCTATAAGGAAGGCTGGAAAACGGATAAAGGCATGATTTACATTGTGCTGGGTGCGCCCGACCGGGTGCAGCGGAACCGGGAACGCGAAGTATGGGTTTATAATCGCCGGGCCAATGTTTCAGAAGTGAATTTTACATTCACCAAGAAGGCCAACCAGTTTGTTGATGACCATTACGAGCTGGTCCGTTATATCGAGTATCAGCCAATCTGGTATCCAATTGTGGAAGCCTGGCGAACCGGTGCCATACGTGAATAAATTAATGACTGACTTGTTGAATAGGTTAGCAAAACGTAATCCAATCATTCAACAAGTCAGTCATTCAATTATTAAAATAAATGCCCCAGAATTTTAATCGCCAATCTCGCCCCCGCCCTCAGTTTCGTCCCCAACCCGATGAAATGGTGTTTGGGATTCAGTCTGTTATTGAAGCACTCCGGTCTGATCAGCAGATCGATAAACTCTACATGGAAAAGGGGTTAAGCAACCCCGATATCCAGAATCTGGCGTTCCAGAATCGGGTAACGATTCAGCGCGTACCGGTCGAGAAACTGGATCGTATGACCCGCAAGAACCACCAGGGTGTAATCTGTCTGGTGGCTCAGGTTCAGTACGTTAAACTCTCAAACGTAATTGCCGACGTATTTGAACGGGGCGAAACTCCATTTCTGCTTCTTCTTGACCGTATTACTGATGTCAGGAATTTTGGCGCTATTGCCCGGACGGCTGAATGTACGGGCGTGCAGTGTATTGTGATACCAGGCCGGGGCGCTGCCGCCATTAATTCCGATGCCATGAAAACCTCATCAGGTGCCTTGAATCATATATCCGTTTGCCGCGAACCTGACTTAGCCGAAACCGTTAAATATTTGCAGGAGTCGGGCATTACGGTTGTGGCCTGCACCGAAAAATCGAGCCGTGATCTTTATGAACGTAGCACCGATTTAACAGGGCCCATTGCGGTCATTATGGGGTCAGAAGAAGACGGCATCTCGCCCGAACTGTTACGTATGGCCGATACCCACGTGAAGATACCCCTTTTGGGAGCCGTCGGTTCGCTAAACGTATCGGTTGCAACGGGCGTCGTACTTTATGAAGCTGTTCGGCAACGTACCGTAGTGGCAAACACAGGTCAGGAATAACATGACGATCACGCGCAACAAATCTGTAGCCCTCGCTCAATACGCGTAATACGTTCAGCGTCAGTAACGTACCATTACGTATCCAATAGCCATAAAGCATCGCAACTTAGGGCTACAGACTACAAAAAAGCACCGGTCTTAAATCCGGTGCTTTTTTGTATGACCCCATTGTCAGATCTGTTTTCGGAAGCTCAAACGACTCTTTATGAATATTTGGGTTCGATGTTTCCCTGATTTGTTGTCAGGCCGACTAACCCATTGTAAGAGCAATAAAAATCGCATGGGATAACTTCAGCAGGTGATTTTCAATGCCCTGGCAATTCAACCAATACCCTTCCGGCCCAAAGCCGGGCTATCTATCCACATCAATTTAACCAGTAAACACTATGGAATTAAATCACATCTTTGCGCGCTGCAAGTTAGTTCAGACTGTTATAGCTGCCAGCTTATTGGCAACGGTGAGCGCTCATGCACAGACCTTTATGGGGCAGCCTAAACTGGATTACGTACCGGCCGGCCTGGAGGCAGTTATTTTTCCGGTAACCACCATTCCGGGTCGGATAAATGTTATTTTTAATAACCCTACTCATGGACCGGTTCAGGTTGTTATTCGCAACGAAGCGGGCGAGAAGGTTTATAATCAATATGAGTATGTTGCCAGGTACCGACGGTATTTTAATTTGCTGGACATGCCCCCTGGTAAGTATACCGTTGAACTGAGCAAAAACGATGTCAGGCTTGTGCAGTCGTTTTCCATTGAGCCACCAACTCAGGGGCAGATCACTATGGGAAATTTGCCAGAGCAAAAAACACGGGAGAAACCTGCTGAAAAAAAGTTAATCGTGAGCTACTGACAGGCCAATCGGGTTGGTTACGAACAAAGCCCATTCTTAGGCAAGAATGGGCTTTGTTCGTAGTAAAAGTCTGGAAAGTAATTACGCTGTTTTTTTGGTCGTTTTTTTAGTTGTCGACGACTTTTTCGAGGACTTGGAAGGCGTACCATCCAGCGAGTTAATCCACGACGCCAACTTCGTAGCGTCTTCCTTCGGAACCTGTTTCATAGGTGCCATTGGAGGGTAACCTGGCCAGTGTTCTGGTTTGGGGTTATAAATCAGTTCTACAATCTGCTCGTCGGTGTAGTTTTTCTTGGCTACATCAACATACGCCGGTCCAACCAGGCGCTGATTTGGGCGGTGACAGGCAATACAGGTATACTTCGTCATCAGGGCATTCATATCTGCCGGAATGTCGGCGGGTGCCTGAGCGTTAGCGTCGATTGAAGCTACGGCCAACGCAGCCGAAGCGATCAGAATGCCAAATGGTTTTTTCATGAGATCAGGTAAGCAGTAAATTGAATGAACAGATTGGTAATAGGTACTGGGTAAGCCTCGCAAAAATATATGGTTTCAGATGATAACCCAATTTTAGCTTCAGTTTTTACTAATGAACCAAATGTTAGACAGTTGTTCCTGAAAAACGTTTAAAATTGGAAAAATAAAAATTATGATACCACTTGATCGCTTCTCAGGTCATGCCGACCTCTACGCCCAGTATCGTATTGATTACCCCACTGAATTATATGATTTTGTGCTTTCCTTTACCCGGAATCGGCAGCGGGCATGGGACTGCGCCACGGGTAATGGGCAAGTCGCTGGTATTCTGGCCGATGTGTTCGAGCAGGTTGAAGCAACTGATATTAGTGAAACACAACTTGACCGTGCCACTCAGAAACCGAACATTCACTATCAACTTAGCTCCGCCGAACAGACTCCCTTTGCTGATGCCTCATTTGATCTGATCACCGTAGCGCAGGCACTTCACTGGTTCGACATTGAAGCTTTTCATCGGGAGGTACGTCGGGTGGCTCAACCTGGGGCTACGCTGGCTGAATGGGGATATGGATTAGTGCAGCTTGATCCGGCTAATCCATCGTCAGAATTGGATCTCGTTTTGCGGGATTTTTACCGAAACCGGATTGGACCGTACTGGGACCCGCAGCGAAAATTTATTGATAATGCCTATGCTACGTTGCCGTTCCCCTTTGCCGACGCCCAGCGTGCCGAATTTACCGTCCAACGTACCTGGTCGCTTGAACGCTTCCTGAATTACTTACGAACCTGGTCGGCCGTGCGGCAATACATACATGAAAACAAAGCTGATCCCGTCAACGAACTAGGCGAAGAGCTAGAGCCACTTTGGGGGGCCGACGAGCGTGACGTACAGTTCCCGGTATTTATGCGAATTGGTTATGTGTAGTGCTCGAATAATTACAGGGTTATAACTCCCAGATTACCCGCACAACCTTGCCGTGAACACCAATGGTCTGGAAAAACTCCAGCCAGTGCAGTTGCTGAGGTCCCAGATGGTCAGTGGGTGATTTTACCTCTACAAATTCGTAGCGGCCCTGCTCATTCCAGATCAATAAATCGGGGAAACCACGGGTGTGCTCACGAAGATTGCGGGACATTTCGAGCAGAATCAGCCGGAGTTGTTCAACGTCTAGCAGATCAATCATTCGCTGCACCAGCGTCAGTAACTCGTCCGACCAATCCACCAGTACGTTTGTGATGCCGTATTTGGCATTGAACATCCGCCCTGTGTGGCGTCGCCAATCGTCTTTCGTCGCTAGCTCGGTCAGCCGCTTTTTTAGTAAATCCTCGCGCTTTACGTAGAAATCGGGCAGGTAAAAATCCGATGGGGCGCGTTGCAGTGGGTGGTGGATCGCCGATACGTTGGCATCGTAGATAATATCCCAGAAAATCAGCCCGAACAGTCCGCGCCAGGGGTAGTTTTCCGTGAAAGCTGCGTCGTAGTCCTGTTCCAGGTAGTAATTCATCACACCCGCTTCGACATGATGCCGATAGGCGGCCGGAATGTTGACACTCTCGGCATCCGACAAAAAGCGCGTTGTTGCCTTACGTGTCCGTTTCTTTTCGCCTGCACTCAATATTTTCTCGCGAAAATCATTGGCAAAATACCGTTCTTCGGCATTTAACGGGTTCACGGCAATTTCGTCGCAAAGGGCCAGGGCTTCGTCTACTGATCCGTTGCGAAATAATAACCGAACGCGTCGTTCACGAGCAGGTACGCGGTCTGAAAGTTCATAAACGGCCAAAGCCTGATCGGGTAGTTTCTGTCGTTCGAGGTAGCCCCCAACGCGGCACACCAGTTTCTGATAGCCGGGTATGGCAATCTCGGTCAGCTCAGGGCGCGTTTCGTTCCAGTTCAGAAACCAGTTATAAATGTCTTCGGCGGATGTTTCGGCTTCTTTAAGATCGTAAAACTCTTCGCTGGTCAGCGAAATCAGCAGTTTATCCTCCACCTCTTTCCGGGTTCGGAAGCGGGCCGTTAGCTTACTTTCATCGTACCGCTCGAAATTGACCATGCCCAGATCACGTACCACAAATTCGGTCATGCTGCCGCTTCGATTGCCAAAAAACAGGTATTTTATCATCATACCCTCAGCCTCAAAATTCATTTTAACAACCGTTTCGTGCGTAGTCAGACTCGTGACCGTTTCGCCGAAGTCGAGTTCGTGTAAGGCATAGCGCACAACCGTTTCTTTCTTTTCTTTGGAAAGTGGCTTGATTTCTTCTGGTTCTAATGGCAACAGTTCCATCAACTCTGGTTTGGTAAAAACGCTGAGTACGTCCTCGCCCATAATTTCATGATGGGTCGATAATCGCTCGATAAATCCGGCGGTGATTAATTCGCCAACGGCTGCCGGTAAGTCAGTTATTTCGTTGTACTGTAGTTTGTTAACTCGGAAAAAGAGTCCTTTGCGATTACTTAATCGAACGTACAGACATTGCGCATCGAGACCTAATTGCTCAAATCGGTGCACAAAATCCCATTCAGCATCGTTTAACAGACTACCGTAGAGTCGTTTGACAAAATCCAGTACGTAGCGGAAATTGTCGAGATAATAACGTGGGGTAAGATAAGTTTTCTGTCGTCCGACCATATATATAGAACACAAAAATGACCGTTTATGTCCCCAAACGACGTACTGAGCGAGTTAAGTAAACAAGGAATTGTAGCACCCGCTCAACAGACTGAAATAGCCGAAATAGAGCAGAAGAAGCCGTTTTCTCTCCATTGGGAATTGCGCTCTATGCTGTACCTGGGTATTCTGCTGCTGAGCTCGGGACTGGGGCTACTGGTGTACGATAACTTCGATCAGATTGGGCATGGGGCATTGCTGGCCGTTATCGCGCTGGCCTGTGTTGGGTGCTTTATTTTTGCGTGGCGCTTCCGGCCCGAATGGACACCTGGTCAAACCAAAAGCCGGTCGTCGTTCGGGGATTACGCACTGATTCTGGCCTGCCTGCTGTTTCTGACACTTGAAGGCTACGCTCAATACGCTTACAACGTTTTTGGAACCCGTTATGGCCTGGTAACCTTGCTTCCGGCTGTGTTATTTTTGCCGTTAGCGTACCGGTTCGATCATCGGGGTGTTCTGGGTATGGCGCTGACCGCCCTGATTTCGTGGGTGGGCGTAACGGTCAGGCCGCTTGAGCTGTATTTCAAAACAAACTTCTTCGATCAGAAAACCGTCTACTCGGCTATTGGGCTGGCGCTGGTACTGATCGGGCTAGCCCTGGGGCTTGAGCGCCAGCGGATTAAACCCCATTTCACCTACACGTACCTGACCATTGCCGGAAATCTGTTGCTGGTGGCATTGCTGGGTGGTTTATTCAACTTCGAGGATGTGTGGGAATGGTTTGCTCTGGGGCTGGCTGTTACGTGTGTTGCCTTCGATCAATACGCCCGGCGCGAACGTCGGTTGTCTGCTAACGTAGCCGGCTCGTTCGTGTATCTGCTCATCAGCGTCGTGTATGGCTATATCGGGTTTACCTATGTCGTTTTTCATTACCTGCGCCTGGGCAGCCTGGGCGACAATATTTATTACTGGTACTTCATCCTGACGGGCATCGCTTTGGTTTATTACCTGATGAGTCAGTTGCCAAAAGGAAACAGATCGGCATGAAAGCGTATAACGAACAGTGGATTTATAATCGGGAGATTTTAGGGCAGGCAGAACGCTGGTATCAGCAGCGGTTGCTGTCTGACGAGCAAATCACTACCATACGGCACACCTATCCGGTAGAATTTCGACAGACGAACAGTTTTATCGAAATTGGTTTGTTTCTGTTTACAACGGTGGCTATCCTGGCCTGCTATCTACTGCCCGCCAGTATTTTTTCAGCTTTGTTAGGGGATCAAACGACCTATGGATTATTCAACGTAGCGTTCGGAATTGGCATAGGCGTTGTCGGTCAGCTACTAATCAACCGGAGGCTTCTTTACCGCAATGGTGTCGACAATGCGTTTGTGGCCACATTAGCTGGATTTTTGGCATTTGGTATGAATCAGTTAGTACCGAATGAACTTTCGCTGTCAACGCACTGCCTCATTACGTTGCCATTGTTGTTGCTGATCCTCTGGTATTATGGCGATACGCTTATCGCTTTTTTTGCGCTGGCTACGTTTTATACATTCATTTTCGATGGCCTTATCAAATACAACTGGGGGAAAGACGTCTTACCATTTGTACTGATGGGCGTGTCTACCGGGCTTTATCTGGCGGTGAAGCAGATACTCCGGCAGAATCCGAAACAGGTATACTATACCGATCCGCTAAACCTGGCCCAGTGGATTGCGCTTATCGTGCTGGCGGCCAGCGGAAATTACTACGTAGTACGCGAATTCAACGGCCTATTGTCAGAACCAAGCTTTATAGCTTCCAAGCATAAGGAGACCCCGGAGATCTCCTTGTGGTGGCTGTTCTGGCTGCTGACGTTTGTGATTCCTACTATTTATTTATGGCAGGGGCTGGCAAAGAAAAACCGGATGCTGGTTATTCTGGGGGTGATTGGTTGGATTGCCGCAGTCGTTACGGTCCATGAATACAAGACGCTGGTTCCGCTCAATGCTGCTCTGGCGATTGGTGGATTGGTGCTGATATTGATAGCCGTCGCGGGTATCCAGTACCTACGTGAGCCCAAATACGGATTTACAGACGTAGCGGACGAAGATTCTCCCAATGATCTTCTGACGAATATGAGTACGCTGGCATCCATGCAAGCGGCAGCGGGCGCCCATCGTGCACCAGAAAACGGCGTGCGATTTGGTGGTGGAGAGTTTGGTGGCGGTGGGAGTGAAGGGAAATACTGATGTGTATAAAATCGAAGAAGCTATGCGAACGAATATTGATATTAATGATGAATTACTTCAAAAGGCAATAACAGTAAGTCACTTGAAAACAAAAAAGGCTGTCGTTGAGATGGCGCTTAAAGAATACGTTGATCGACAAGCGCGCCAGGGTTTGCTATCCTTATTTGGTAAGGTAAAGTGGGATGGCGATTTAGAACAAATGCGAACTGACGAGACTCCAACTGAATGGGACCAATGATTGTTGACACATCAGTTTGGGTCAATGGTCTTTGGGGGATTCAAACTGAGCAAGTGACGTTAGTTGCTCAATATATAACGGCTGACCAACGGATTTATAGTACGCCGACAATTTTACAGGAAGTTTTACAGGGCGTACAGGATGATAGCCGATATGAGTCTGTAAAAGAGGGTATGATGGCTCACACGATGCTGATGCTAGACCCTGTTGAGGCCGCTATCGAAGCAGCC
This sequence comes from Spirosoma sp. KNUC1025, assembly GCF_045160025.1. Classification (GTDB taxonomy): domain Bacteria; phylum Bacteroidota; class Bacteroidia; order Cytophagales; family Spirosomataceae; genus Spirosoma. The sequence continues at coordinate 5,826,577 of NZ_CP087139.1, read as the reverse complement.
CAGTTATACCGTACGTTACGTAAAAAAGGCATAACGACTCGCAAACCCAACGATTGCCTGATTGCCCATTACGCGATTTTCTACGATATGCCGATTCTACATAATGATGCTGACTTCGATCAGATCGCTCGCTTTACGGCATTACGCATCGTCACTCTCTAACGATTGTCAACAAACTTCACGCTTTCATCTGCCGAAAAACCGCTAAGTTTGAACCTGCAAACCAACGACCATACGCAGTCGCATGAAAACAGTAGATTCCTACAACTTTGCTGGCAAGAAAGCCCTCGTTCGGGTAGACTTTAATGTGCCCCTCGACAAAGAGTTTAACGTCACCGACGATACTCGTATCAAAGCCACCATTCCAACCGTGTTGAAGATTGTTAACGACGGCGGGGCGGCTATTTTAATGTCACACCTCGGTCGGCCGAAAGGTGGCCCCGAAGAAAAATATTCGTTGAAACATCTGCTGCCTGCGCTCAAAGAAGCGTTTGGTCGTGATGTGAAATTTGCCGACGATTGCATAGGCCAGTCAGCTACTGATCAGGCTGGCAGCCTGAAGCCTGGCGAAATTCTGTTGCTCGAAAACCTTCGCTTCTACAAGGAAGAAGAAAAAGGCGACGTAGCATTTGCCGAAAAACTCGCTAAACTTGGGGATGTCTGGGTAAATGATGCGTTTGGAACGGCCCACCGTGCTCATGCGAGTACCGCTGTTATGGGTCAATTTTTCGCGGATCGGATAGCCGGTTATGTGATGCAGGCTGAGCTAGACAATGCTAAAAAGGTGTTGGATAGTGCCGAGCGGCCATTCACCGCCATTATGGGCGGAGCGAAAATCTCTGATAAAATTCTGATTATTGAAAAACTGTTGGATAAGGTCGATAACCTGATCATTGGCGGAGGTATGACATACACTTTTACAAAAGCGAAAGGTGGTCAGATCGGGAACTCGTTGCTCGAAGCCGACAAACAGGAACTCGCCCTTGAACTGATCAAAAAAGCAGAGGAAAAAGGGGTTAAAATTTATATGCCTCTGGATAATCTGTGTGCCGATGCATTCTCAAACGATGCCAACCGCCAGGTTGTGGCTACGGGGCAAATTCCCGATGGCTGGCAGGGTCTGGATATCGGTCCCGAAACCATCAAGCTTTTCACCGATGTTGTTCTTCAGTCGAAAACCATTCTCTGGAATGGCCCGATGGGTGTATTTGAGTTCGAGAATTTTGCCAAAGGCACGAACGCTATCGCCGAAGCCGTAGTAAAAGCAACAGAAGAAAACGGGGCTTTCTCACTTATTGGCGGTGGTGATTCGGCATCTGCCATTAATCAGGCGGGCTACGGCGACCGCGTGAGCTACGTATCGACAGGCGGTGGAGCCCTCCTCGAATATATGGAAGGTAAAACACTTCCGGGTGTGGCTGCTCTGGAGTAGATAAAAAGACGAGATGAATGCCATAACTTCGAGTTATGGCATTCATCTCGTCTTTATTTTTCTACCATTTCAGGCTTAATTAATTACACGTGTGTCAGTCCACCAACATTACTATCCACCGTTAATTGAAGGAAATTACTACCACATCTATAATCGAGGTAACAACAGCGACAATCTATTTTATCAGCCTCGAAACTACTCCAGAAGAATTTCAAACGTAAAGAGGTAACCAGTGAAAAGTACTTTACGAATTTAGTGGCGTATATCCATCGAAATCCTCAAAGCCACGGTATTTGTGAGTGCTTTGAAGAGTATCCCTTTAGCTCATATGCAAGGATAATGCTGCCCAGCCAAACTCGTTTGATGAAAGAATATGTCCTGAACTGGTTTAACGGTACTGAGGCATACCAGGATTTTCATCAGAACTGTTACGAGCCAAGATTAATTAATGACCTGATTATTGAAGATTAAGTAGAGAGACGAGTCAGGAAGCGGGAACGGCCGGGACGAATGCCATAACTCGAAGTTATGGCATTCGTCCCGGCCGTTCCCGCTGCTTACCCCTTACAACTGATTTAAAGCGGCCCTTGCTTTGTTGTCGACGCTGTTTTTATATTCGTGACGTTTGAAGCTAAGCGCTTTCTGGAAGAACGAGCGGGCGAGCGTCCGGTCGTTCTTTTGTTGGTGGATATAGCCTAGTTGCAAAGCCGACGTAGCGCCGAACGACAACTGGTCGGGCTCGCTCAGCAAAAGTGCACGGTTGAGGTAAGGTATAGCTTCGTCAGGGCTGTTTCGTCGTTGATAGATGCGGCCCATGCGGTAGTTGTATTCCGCTTTTTCGGCCACAGTCAAAAATTTTGCTTCGCTATACGGACGTAAATAGGCCAGCGCACTATCCGTATAGCCACCATCGGAGGCCAGCCGTGCCCGCATCAATACCTTGTCGTTCAGCGTTACGCCTTTTTTTAAATAAGCTTCTGCAAACTTCTGAGCAGCTTTGTCCGATTCAACGACGGTTCGACCCGTACTCGTGACTTTTTGCAGAAACGGTCGGGATTGAGCATCCGGCTCATTGGCCAGCCAGCGGCAGAGAAACAATTTATAGTACGAATCTTTCAGAAAATTCTGCCCTTTATAAGTAGCTAGAAACTGCTGAAAATGATCCGCTGCGATAGCGTACTCGCCTTTCTGAATATAAATATCCCCGAGAATGTTTTCGATAATTGCTAACTGAGCATAGCTCTTATCAGTGGGACGAGTCTTCAGATAAAGCAGCGACTGTTCACTGTGCCCATTTTTTTGTTCAATTGTGGCTCCGAAAAAATGAAGTAATAGATTGTCGGGGTTTTCGCTGACCAAGCGCTGCATCGTTTGCCCGTCTGCATCTGTAAATTTCAGGACGTAAGCCCGTACCATCAAATCAATCAATTGCGCTTCGAGCCGGAAAATCGGGTCCTGCTTGGCACGTTGCAGCTCCTGTTGCCCCTGCCGGATATTTCCGTGCAGGCCGAGCAGATTAGCCACCCAGGCATAATTGTCGGGCACAGAGCCAATCATGACGTGTAGCGTTCCGAGCGATTTGTACGTAGGCAGAAAATCGGGATACCGTTTATGGTTTTCTACCAGAAGTTTATAAGCCCGGATTACGTCCCAGCTGGCGCTTAGTTCTTTACCAAATTTAAGCTTTACGAATGCCCAGTGAAGGCGTATTTCTGCCTGCACAACCCGTTTCCAGGGGGAGTTGTCGTCTAATTTCTTCAGTACATCGAGCCGCTCATCTTCACGATCCTGAATGGCTTCGAACCGCCGATCATCGTCGGAGCTGACCAGAGTCATCATGTCGACGTAATCATCTACGAAAATGCGAATCCCGTTTGTCCTTGCTTCTTGCCCCAGCAGCTGTTGGGCAGGCCGAACTTTAAGTTTTTGCAGGTCAGCGTACGCCCGCTGCAAGCCAGGTGTCCAGACAAAATCCTGACCGTAGGTTAGCGCTGGCGTGAGGGTGAGTATAAATAAAAACACCGGGCTGAAACCCGGTGCAATTGAAAAAATACGTGCAATTGCACCGGATTTCGGCCCGGTGTTTTGTGGTTTTCTACCGGCCACGGCCAACGGGCGCTGGTTCGGGTACACCTTCAACATCCGCAAAAATACGGCCGCAGTGTTCGCAGACGATGATTTTCTTTTTATCCTTAATATCCGCCTGGCGCTGGGGAGGTACTACGTTGAAGCAGCCACCGCAGGCACCGCGTTTTACGGTAACTACAGCCAGACCATTAAGAGCATTGCCCCGAATCTTATTGTAAGAATTCAATAGGCGTGGCTCAATGGTTTGCGCTTGTTCGTCGCGTTGCTGAATAATGGCTTTTTCTTCTTCCTGACTTTCCGACGTAATCTGATCCAGTTCCTGTCTTTTGGCTTTTAGATCTTCTTTCCGTTCGTTAAGCGCCGACTGTGTATTCTTGATTTCTTCTTCCTTGCCCCGAACCCGGAATTGTGCTTCGTTGGCGCGTTTTTCAACCAGTTCAATTTCCAGCGACTGAAGTTCAATTTCTTTGGAAATAGCATCGAATTCGCGGTTGTTGCGAACATTCATTTGCTGATCTTTATACTTGGTAATCAGCTTTTCTGCGTCTTTCTTAGCTACTCGATTGCGCTCAATATCTTCCTCAAGGGTTTTGATTTCAGCCTGGAACTTGCCAATACGTGTTTCAAATCCAGCGATGTCGTCTTCCAGATCACGGACCTCTTCAGGCAGACTACCGCGAATTTTTATGAGTTCGTCTAATTGAGAGTCAAAGGATTGCAGTTTCAGAAGGGCGTCTAATTTTTGCGCAATCGTAAGTTCCATTCGGAGAGTTGTGTTTTAATGTATGATGAACCGCGTGGGCGATTCCGCGTGTTTAATGGAGAATGAATCTGAGCTAACTTTCTGAAATATAAATAGTTGAAAATTTTGCGTTACGCATTGTCCATTATTCATTAGAAATACCGAACCGGATTCGTGTTCGTTTCTGATAAAATTACCGCAAAAGTAGTGAATTTTTTTGCCAAATGCCCGTAAATCAATTCTTTCGTAAAGACTTCGCTTTCGAAGTGGCCAATGTCGCAGATAGTAATTCGGTCATCGGCATCGAAAAACTCGTGGTATTTGTAATCGGCCGTCACAAAAACATCGGCTCCCGCCCGGATTGCATCCGGCAGTAAAAAGCTACCTACGCCCCCACAAACGGCTATTCGCTTGACTGGATGCTCGGGCAAAGCCGTATACCGAATCAACTGTAAGTCCATGCGCTCTTTGAGGTAAGTAAGCCACGAGCTGCCATCCATAGGCTCCGCTAAATCGCCCACGGCACCCGAGCCAACTTCCTGATTAGTATTGTCTAGCGTTGTCAGGTAATAGGCAACTTCTTCGTAGGGATGGACCTCCTTAAGAGCCGCCAGCAATTGAGCCTGCTGATGGGTGGGCAGAATAACCTCAATACGGTTTTCGGCTTCTTCATGGTATTCACCAACTTCGCCAATTGCCGGATTTGCGTTTTCTCCCGGCTGATACGTACCGGTTCCCGTTACCCGAAAGCTACAGTTTTTGTAGTCACCAATCTGGCCCGCTCCCGCTGCATAAAGGGCATCCAGCACTCGCTGCGTACCGGCTACAGGTACAAACGTAATCAGCTTGCTGAGTACCTGCGTTTTAGGAGCCAGCACACGAACGTTTTGTAAGTTCAGCTTCTCCGCTATCTTGAAATTAACGCCCCCTGCTACGTTATCCAGATTGGTATGAGCTGCGTAAATAGCGACATCGTGCTTTATGGCTTTAATTACCGTTCGTTCGACGTAAGTTTTGCCGTTCAGTTTTTTGAGTCCTTTAAATACAATCGGGTGGTGCGCTACTACTACGTTGCAGCCTTTGGCAATGGCTTCGTCAACGACCGCTTCTGTAGCATCGAGTGTAATCAGAACTCCCTTAATATCAGTTGTGGGGTCACCCACGATCAGGCCTGCATTATCGTAAGATTCCTGATAAGAGAGAGGAGCAAGGGTTTCGAGGTACGCAGTTAGATGACGGATTTGGAACATACTGGCAGAAAATGACAAGGAATATACATTAAGAACGCAAATGAATCGTTTCTGAGTACGTACCCGATCAACAGCCTGGTCTTGCGTACAAACGTAACGTTATGCTAATTGGTGGGTTAAAATCTGGCTTCCGAATAATGGTGCCGTTCAATAAATGTACCGCCTATTAATAGACGAAGTTTGAAAAATTCCAAACGTTCACTAAAAAATGCTTCGTTTGTTCGACAAATTTGCCAATCCGTATTGAGATATGTAAAGACAATTACATTTTAATACTAAAATCCTAACAAAAGAAAGTTGCGGGAGTTAGTTAAACCCTAACATGGTTTTGGGCATCATAGATGACGATGCACTGATTGAATAGATAAATATGTATAAGATTCTACTTTTAATACTTGTCGGGGTTGGCGCTTTACTGGCCTTTGCAGGCTATTTTTGGGCCTTGAGTGACTGGATGGAGGATATCTCTGGCGGTATATATCGGCAAAATTATGTTGAAGCCACGCTCGAAACATCAGGCATTGTGCTCTATACGTATCTCGGTATTCGGTTTTTCACCCGAAATATGGGTTCGTTCCGTTGAGAGAAGGAATTTTTTATAGCTACTACCGTACAGATAATTTAGTAAACACGGATTGAATCAAAACGGGGGTAACGCTGCCGACAAGCCCACCAATCTAATTTGCCCGAATCCGTTACACCTACAATTGCCCCGCCAGCGAACGCTGCCTTGCTGATTATAACCTTCCGGCCAAACGCCTGTTATCATAGTTGAACGATCTATATAAACTATGAGTGTTTCGATTCAAGCGAAGGCCGTGCTATGGGGATTGGCTGGCCTTGGTGCATGGGTTGCCACCAAAGCATTGTTGGCCCAGAAGCGAAAAATTGATTTTCGCGACAAGTCCATTATCATCACCGGGGGTTCACGTGGGTTAGGGCTCGAACTGGCGCGATTGTTAGCACAGGAAGGCGCAAACCTGGGTATTTGTGCTCGTGATGAGGAAGAGCTCAATCAGGCCAAAGCCGAATTGCAGCAGTACGGGGTGGCGATTTACACACAAGTCTGCGACATTACGGATAAAAACCAGGTTGAGCATTTTGTTGAAAATGTCCGGCAGGCGATCGGGCCCGTTGACGTACTGATCAACAATGCTGGGGTTATTATTGTAACCCCTTATGAGCATGCCACCGAAGACGATTTTCAGGAAGCGATGAATACGCATTTCTGGGCGTCTTTTCATATGATCAATGCCGTTCTACCGCAAATGCTGGCGCGTGATCACAGTGCTTCATCGCGGGGACGTATCGTGAACATTGCTTCCATTGGTGGGAAAGTATCGGTACCGCATCTGCTTCCATACTCTGCCAGTAAATTTGCCCTTGTCGGTTATTCGGAAGGGTTACGGGCTGAGTTGCAAAAGAGCGCATCTACGTCACTACCGTCTGCCCGGGATTGATGCGCACAGGGAGTCCGCGAAATGCCATCTTCAAAGGGCAGAATGAAAAAGAATATGCCGCCTTTAAGATCAGCGATTCCCTGCCGTTTTTGACAATGGATTCGACGAGCAGTGCCCGCGAAATCATAGATGCCTGCCGTTACGGTGAAGCTGAGCGAATTCTTACGTTACCTGCTAAAGTGGGCGTATTCATGCAGGCAGCGGCTCCAAACCTGATGGCTGAAGTAATGGCCGTAGTCAACGAAACCTTGCCCGATCCGGGCGGAATTGGCGAACGGCGGGCCATGGGTAAAGATAGTGAGACAAACCTGTCGCACTCAGTCCTGACGACGCTCACCGACGAAGCCGCCGAACGTAACAACGAAATGCTGAGCTAATTGCAAAATGCTGCCTTTTGTCAGGTTCTACTTTTTGGCCAAAGGTGCTGGAAGGGGAGGCCTGTAAACAAGCGTGTGGTTTCGGATGTTACGTAAAGGTACGTTGTCCTGCTAACAGGAGCGTCTGACAAAATCACTCACTAATGGGAAATTCCCCCAAACTTATGAAAAAAGTAGTAGTTGTTCTGGCCATGATGGCCTTGACCCTGGGCGTTGCCCAGGCGCAGGATAGCAAGATGAAAAAGAAAGCCGACGTTGTTGAAGCGAAGAGCGAAGTGGCTGCCGATAAGGCCGCTCTGAAAATGAACAAAGCACAACGTGAAGCTGCCAAAATGAGCGGTGATAAAGAAGCGTTGAAAGCAGCCCGCAAAGACCGGGTCAAGAAAGAAGGCGAACTGATTAAAGATCAGGCCAAGAAAGACGTCAAGGTGGTAAAAGAAAAGATTTAAGCTTGGTCTTTCTATAAAATCAAACATGCCCCAGTTATGTAACTGGGGCATGTTTGATTTTAGGACGGACGAAATAGAGCATCAATCCGCTTCAATCGAAATGTCGTGTTTCTTAGCCGCTTTTCTGATCCGGTCTTTAATCACCTCTACTTCGTCGGCATCATACTTAGCGGCATTGTCTTTGTGGTTAATGTAACTCCAGGCCGCCCTGACGTGCTCGGGCGTATCAATCGGATATTTTTTGTTGGTACGGTCAGCAAATTCAACGTCGCCGTATTTGTGCTCACCTTCGGTCGGTTTGACATCGTCGCGCCGATCAATTTTTGTGTCTACTGCCATAATCGTTGAGGTTTTGTTTGTTTTGATTAAACGCCATCCAACTACCGAATGTTTATACACCATACAACCTGATTAGAAACCTATGTCTATTCTTTTTTCTCCGATTTCATTGCGTAGTATTCAGTTAAAAAATCGCATCGTTGTGTCGCCCATGTGCGAGTATTCCAGCGAAGATGGTTTTTCCAACGACTGGCACCTGGTTCACCTGGGAAGCCGGGCTGTAGGTGGAGCGGGTCTGATTATTACCGAAGCAACAGCCGTATCGCCCGAAGGACGTATCTCACCCGACGATCTGGGTATCTGGAAAGACGAGCATATCGACGGGCTGAAACGTATCACGCAATTCATTCAGCAACATGGGTCGGTGGCAGGTATCCAGCTGGCTCATGCCGGTCGAAAAGCCAGCCACAGGCGTCCGTGGGAGGGCGGAAACGCGATTTTTCCTGACGAACCACGGGGCTGGCAGACCGTAGCGCCCAGCGACATTCCCTTTCAGGGAGATGGACCAGTGCCAACAGCTTTGACAGACCAAGGCATTGAAAAAGTACTGGCCGATTTTCAAATAGCGGCAAAACGGGCGTTGACTGCTGGTTTCCAAGTAATTGAAATTCACGCAGCTCACGGTTACTTAATCCATCAGTTTCTGTCGCCATTGAGCAATCAGCGTACTGATGCTTATGGCGGCTCGTTTGATAACCGGATTCGCCTGTTACTGGAAGTCGTTGAGCGCGTCCAAGTAGTATGGCCGGAACATCTACCCCTGTTTGTTAGAATTTCTGCGACTGACTGGACTGAAGGTGGCTGGACCGCCGACGATTCGGTAGCACTGGCAGCTGTACTGAAAAATAAGGGCGTAGATGTTATCGACTGTTCAACGGGTGGAAACGTAGCGAGTGCGAAGATTCCGGTGGGTCCCGGGTACCAGGTGCCTTTTGCGGAACGGATCAGGCAGGAAACAGGCATACTAACGGGGGCTGTCGGATTGATTACGTCGGCCGAACAAGCCGAAGTGATCCTATCAGATGGACAGGCCGATCTGATCATTATGGCACGTGAACTGTTGCGCGATCCTTATTTTCCGCTGCACGCAGCTCATGCGCTGGGCGACGACGTAAAATGGCCTGTGCAATACGAGCGGGCGAAACCCCGATGAATAGTTGAGCTGTGGTTAAACATTTTGCCGCTGGAAACAGTAGTGTTGCCAGCGGAATTATTAAAATCATTCACCATTTATTAACGAAAAAAAATCATGCGTTGGTTAGGAGGACGTGAAAGTGGCAATGTCGAAGACCGCCGGGGAAGCGGTGGTGGAGGACTGCTTGTAGGTGGCGGTATCGGTTCAGTGGTTATTGCCGTTATTGTGATGCTGCTGGGTGGCGATCCATCCGACATTTTGAACCAGAGTTCGCAGTCTGCCGCACCGGTTAACCAACAGGCCGACGATGCCGCAGCATCATTTACGCGGAAGGTACTCGCCAGTACTGAAGATGTGTGGACGAAGTTGTTTTCCCAGCAGGGAAGTCAATATCAGGCACCAACTCTGGTCATGTTTCGCGGCATGACCTCGTCGGGATGTGGTACTGCCCAAAAACAGATGGGACCTTTTTACTGCCCGCTGGATCAGAAAGTATACATCGATCTGTCGTTTTATGATGAACTCGCTAAGCGTTTCGAAGCGCCCGGTCAGCTTGCTATGGCTTATGTGGTGGCGCACGAAATTGGCCATCACGTGCAGAAGCAGTTGGGAATTATGGATAAAACCGATGAACTGCGTCAGCGAATGAGCGAACGGGAGTACAACCGGGTGTCGGTACGTCTGGAACTTCAGGCCGATTTTTTTGCGGGTGTATGGGCGCATCATGCGCAGGGTCAAAGCATTTCCATTGATCAGAATGACGTAGAGTCGGCCTTGACAGCGGCTAATGCAATTGGCGACGATAAAATTCAGGAGCAGACCCAGGGCCAGGTAGTGCCGGATGCGTTTACGCACGGTTCGTCGGCCCAGCGGGTATACTGGTTCAAAAAAGGGCTTCGAACGGGCGACATCAATCAGGGTGATACGTTCAATAGCCGGGAGGACGCAAACTTGTAAACACGTAGTATGTATCAACAGCAAAGGCCGGATTCTTGTCGATTCCGGCCTTTGCTGTTGATACCATATCTAATTTTAATGCATTTAATTCACCTGAGTACGTGCATGCTCCGCCAGAAATTCATTAAATGACTTTTCCAATGCCTGTAAGGCTTCCGACAAACCACTGGTATCGTTAACCTTCAATTTGCCTTCGGCAGTTCGGGCAATGTCGGCTACGCGGGCCACGCCAATTGTTCCGGCGCTTCCTTTCAGCGTGTGCAGGTGGCTTTTGACGGTTGGAATGTCGCCAAGGGCGTAGGCCGATGATGCGCCACTGACCAACTCCGACGCTTCCGTTACGAACTCTTCCATGATGCTGTCGACCAGTTCCTGACCGCCTATATCACGTAGTTGTCCAACGATCTCTTCGTCAATAATGGGTAAACTGGATTCAGGGGCGGGCACAACAGGTTTCGGAACATTCTTCACCGGAGGAGCCTGTTTCACCTGATTGGCATCCGAAATTTCTTTCACTTTGGCAATCAAACTCTGGGCACGTATCGGCTTGGCAATATAATCGTCAAGTCCCTGACTGATGAACCGTTCACGGTCTTCACGCATGGAATAAGCGGTCATGGCAACAATCGTCGGCAGCTCCTTCCCAAATTTTTCGCGCAGATTGCGGGTCGTTTCCACGCCGTCCATGTCCGGCATTTGAATATCCATGAAGATAACGTCGAAAGCCGGAATCGACTTATCCTTGCCAGCCTCCCGGTTTTCAGCCGTTTTCGCTGTAACAATCTCAATTGCCGCCGGTCCACTGTCGGCAGTGGTGACTATACAGCCCGCTTTCCGTAGAATTTCGCTGGCCACTTTCCGGTTAACGGCATTGTCATCAACCAGCAAAACGTTTGGATGATACGTATTAAAGAAGTTAGCCAGTGCTATTTCCGCAACTTCGGTGGTTTGCTGCGTTGGGCTGATTGCCGTTTCTTTAAGCTCGATGGTAAACCAGAACGTACTACCCATGCCAACGGTCGATTCGACGCCTACCTCACCTTTCATCAAATGCGCCAGCTCTTTGGAGATAGCCAGTCCGAGGCCCGTACCGCCAAAGGATTTCCGCGACGACGTATCGACCTGACTGAACGAGTTGAACAGCAGATTAATATTTTGAGGAGAAATTCCGATTCCCGAATCTTTCACCGCGACGCGAATCCGGTTGAATTTGCCCCGCTTGCTAATCAGCGATACTTCCACCTGAATGCTGCCGTTTTCGGTGAACTTAATGGCATTCGAGGTCATGTTCGACAGAATTTGCAGCAGGCGTGTCTGGTCGGCAATAACGAACGTTGGCAAGTCAGGAGCCAGGTGATACGTCAGGCTGTTGTTTTTTGAATTCGCCTGCTGGCCGAAGAGCGCGATCAGTTTCTCGAATATTTCCTTAAACGCTACGGGCGATTCGTGCAGCACCATCTTCCCGGCTTCAATTTTGGAAAGATCCAGAATATCGTTCAGGATGTTGAGCAGGGTTTCTGATGAGCGTTTGACCGTCCGAACGTAGCTACGTTGCTCGTCGTCCAGCTGCGTATCGTTCAGCAGGTCGATCATGCCGATGATTCCGTTCATCGGCGTGCGTATTTCGTGGCTCATGTTGGCCAGAAACTGCTCCTTCACCTTCAGCGACCGTTCGGCTTCATCTTTCGCTTTCTCCAGCTCGGCCGACTGGCGTTTCAGTTCCGTAATATCGCGGGCCAGCACCGCCACCACCGAACCACTGCTCGGATCGTCGTTCAGCATCAGCATGTTGAACATGTACTGGCGCTCGCTTCCATCTTTCCGACGCATACTGGCCTCAAAATTCCGTAAGCTGCGGTTCCGGCCAACCTTAAACATGGCCCGGCGAATGGCACTTTTGTCAATAAAAAACTGGGTGATTTCATGCCCCAGCACTTCATCAGGCGTATAGCCCATCCGCTTGAATACCGAAGGGCTAATCATGGTGATACGTCCTTTCCGGTCGACGCGTGCGTAGATATCCTGGAGGTTTTCGAAAATACCCCTGAATTTTTCTTCGCTTTGCCGGGTGGCAATTTCCGCGCGTCGGCGGTTGGTGATGTCGCGGGCAATGCCCGAGACTTCGTCAATAACCCCACCGGCCAGCAGGATTGGATTCAGGTGAAACTCGAGGTAGGTTTCTCCCGGGGTGTTTCAAAATATAGTTCGAAGTTCTGCGGATGCCCCCGAAAAGCCTGCCGATATTTTTCTTCCAGCTTTTTCCGGTTTTCGGCACCGATGATGCGCCAGCCAAGATCGGGTGCATTCGCATGAATGGAAGGAGTTTCATCCAGCTGGTACTCGATCAGGCGCGCATAGTTTTTATTGAACGACGTAAGCTGGAGGGCTTTATTGACCGACCAGATCAGATACGTACTACTGTCGAAAATAGCGTTCAGACGTGCGTTTTGCTTGTCCAGACGTGCTTCCGACTGTTTCCGGGCAATGGCCAGCGCCACCTGACCCGAAATGAATTCGAGCAGTTCCAGATCACGCGGGCCATAGGTCTGGGCATCATCGTAGGATTTAACCCCAATTATGCCCGTAATCTCATCCCCAACCCGTAGCGGAGCCGTCAGCATGACTTCGGGCTGGCGCAACCCGTATAAATCGATGTGGTGCTGGTCGGCCAGTTGACGGATATCCTTTTCGTATAGAAACAAAGGTTTATTGGCCCGAATCGTGTACTCGATAATACCATTCCCCAGTTTCCGTTTGGTAAATCGCATCGTACTGCCAAAGTACTCATCAACGTAGTACGGAAAAGACAGGTACGTTTTGCTGGAATCGTAGAGCGCTATAAAGAAATTTCGGGCCTCGATAATGTTGCCTAACTCCTCATGAATTTTGTGATAGAGTTCGGCCAGGTTCGGCGTGTTGATGGTCCAGTTGGCAATGCTGTAATAGAGCTTCTGCGATTTTTCGGCCCGGATTCGACCCGTTGTATCATGCATGATACAGCGGAAAGCCGTCGGTCGGCCATTATCAAATCGACAGCTGACACTTCCGGACAGAAAGAGCGTTTTTCCATTCTTGGCGCGAAAAACCGTTTCGATATACGGGAGCTTGTCGCCTTCCTGAATCCGTTTGAGCATGCCCAGCGTACTGTCGGCATAATCGGGGTGCAGTACGTCCCGGATGTTCAGGGCTGAAATCTCGTCTGAGCTATAGCCCAACGCTTCCCGCCAGGCCCGGTTCACGAAAATAAACTTGCCATCGAGCGTCAGAAGCTGGATCAGATCGGACGTATTGTCCACTAAATCCTGCAACTGAGCATTGGTGTTCGACAGGGCGGAGGCTACGCGCCGTTTGTTCGTTACGTCTTCGCCAATAACCGTAAACGACGTAATGTGTCCGTCTCCGCCGTTTACAATCACGGAGTTAAGCTGAACACTACGTAACGCACCACTGCGGGTCAGCAGATTGATTTCCCGCTGTTCTGAAAATCCTCCTTTCGCCAGCGCTTCCTCAAACTCGTTTCGGAGTTTGGATCGGTCGGTAGCTGGAATAAGCGTATTGAAAAAGTTTTTCCCGATGATATCGGTTGGCTGCCAGGCCGTAACCCGGTAGGTATATGGATTAATATGTTTTAAGGTTCCGTCGCGTTCAATAGTTAGACCAACCAGATTCAGTTGATCAACCGTCTGGCGAACGTCGAAAGCATGCAGTACGTCCGAGGGAGCACCGCCATCGCGTTCATGGTGAAGCCGTTGGATTTCGGCCACTAGTTCATCTTTGGTTTTGGCAGACCAGCGCATAAGTAAGCGGGTATGTGGAGAGTTGGTAAATAGGCGTAAAGCGTATAGACTACGTTCGGGAACTAACGTAACAAATACGTACGTCTTTCTGTCCGACTAGTTAAATTTACAAAAAATATTGATTTCTGATAAATAGATTGCCGTCGCCCCACCGACAATTCGTGGTTGACGGGATTATGTACACGTTCTGGGTATGTAACAAAAGTCTGTAAAAAGCCATCAATTTATTCTGCTATGAACCGTTTCTGTAGGCTGATTTATCTGCTTTTTATGGCGGGATTTGTGTTGACCTGCCGACAATCGTCACCAGAACCCGATCCGTTTGCCAACAGTACACCTCAGCTAAAATCCGTTACGTTTTCGGGGATTCCGCAGCAGAATATTTCGATTGATCAGTCGGCGAAAACCGTCTCGGTACGTATGCCGGAGTCGGTTCCGAATGACATCGACATTACCCTTGAGCTAACAGACAATGCAGAATGGGCCAATAAAATGACGGTTGCCAGAAGTAGTAGCTTATTTGGCTGTGACTCCTGTTTTCACATTTATCTGAAAGCCAAAAGTGATGTGTCGAATTCGGCTATAATCGATTATCGCGTCAAACTGATTTCCGCAGCACCCTTAGCGGTCGGGGCTTCATCTACGCCTTTACCCTACGTCATCCGAAACAGTAATGGTAGTTATCTGGATATACCGATGCGGTATCTATACGGAAACAGACTGCCCCGTCAGGCCCGGTTCACGTACGACAAGACAGGCGAAGAACTAGTAATCAAACGCGATTCAGCGTTTTCATTGTCACCTTCCGATCAGTTCCGAATTAAGTACGGAGCGTATGCCAATACGTTGAGCATTTATCTGTTCGATGAAAAACTTATGCCCGGCAGCTACCACGTTGATCTCATACTGGACGACGGCACTAAACTGAAGGTTCCCCAAGCCGTTGTCGTTAGTCCGGGAACGCCCGATTTTGACTATGAATTTGCCAGTTATCTGGCGTATCCGAAAATCAACTTTGGCTATCGAGTAGCTGCCGGAAATACGCTCACCATCGACGGATACAATCTGTTTGCGGGCGAGGTCAGGCTGGAGCTGGTCGATGGAAAAAGCAACGTATATCCACTGTCGGGCGTCGGGTTCAATCGATACGGTCGCCAGCTTCAGGTGCCTATTCCCGCTACGTTGAGTCTTGGTCAATACGTAATGCGAGTCTGGCAGAACGATATCCGGTTTCCCTATTCCTATTGTTTACGGGTCAACGTAGCGGCAGAGGGGCAGAACCGGCCCGTCATTGGAATTATTGGCGATGAGGCTGCTCCCTGCTCGCTGGTGGCTCCGGTTTCGGTTAAGCGGGGCGTCAGAGTGGCTTTTTCGTCCAGCCTGAAACAACAGGTACTTACCGGTGTTTTCCAGAACGCTACGTTAAAACTTACGACTCTTTCGGGGCAGGAATCGTATTATGGTACAGTGGTTCCCTTCAACGTGAATAGAGGCTGGGACCCCGATGAGTCAATTACGTTGCCTGCTACAATACCGCCAGGTTTGTATAAGGCCGTTTTGCAGGTACTGGATGCTCAAAACAACGTAGTGGCCGAGAGCGAGCCTTATGGTCGGCTGCTGGAGGTAAAGTGAGGTGACTCTTCATTCCGAAACTATTGCTTACTTTGCTTGTATCTGATTCATACACTATGCTAAAACGCTGTCTCTGCCTGAGTATATGGCTGGTCGCTATAGCCTGCGAACCGTTTGATCTGGAGAAGAAGACCTTCCCAACCTGTGCTAAACCATCGGCAGGTATTGGGTATACAGCCGGAACACTGGATGTTACGTTTTTTCTGGATAATCCGCAGGGCGACATTGGCGCGATTGGCTGGGACCCCGGTGACGGAAAGGGAAATGGCCGGGTTGGAAACCGCGTAACGTACAGTTATGAGAAACCCGGTACGTACACAGTCTCGCTGGTACTCGGCAACAAGTGCGACGACAAATTCACGGCCACCCGACAGATCACCGTTCATAATTAAACTCTGGTTATGCGTTTATTTCTTGCTTTGTATTTAGGTCTGTTGCTGGCATTACCGGGTCGGGGGCAGGAGCGCGTCCGTAACGTTCGGCTTCAGGTTATCGATTCATCCCAGATCCAAATCTGGTACGACCTGGTTGAAGCCCGGCCGGGCGACTCGATTTATGTCGGTATGGAAAGTCGGGTACGGGGTGAGGTGCGCATTTTGCCTGAATTTATTCGGGGTGATATCGGCAAACGCGTAACACCTGGCTCTAACCGACGTATCGTGTGGGATGCGGTAGCAAATGGGTATCCCCTGAATGAAGACATTCGGGCCACGGTTTTTGTGAAAACGAGCCCGCTTGCAAACGTGTATCAACCGCCATCGCTAACCGGTACGCCGGGCGCAACGACTCCGGTGGCGGATACCAAACCCAAAGAGACTGCCGTAGCCACATCAACACCGCTGTCAGCGCAACGTACTGAGCCGTTGGCTAACCCGGCCCTTCCGTCAGATTCTGTTTCGTTTCGCACTACTCGTTACGTCGGACCTGCCTGGGCGCTGTTATCGGCAGTAGCACCGGGAATGGGTAATATTTTTGTTCAGATGCCGCGTCCTAAAATAGGCTTTCGACCGTTAGTGTTGGTGAGCTGTTACGGCCTGATAGCGTATGGGCTAACGGAGCGGCAGAAATCGATTGATGAGTATGCGATTTACGAACAGCAAAAAAATAATACCGACGCCGAACCGTATTACCAGTCGGCCAATAACCACCATCATGCCTACTGGCTGGCTACTCGGGGAGCGGTTGCGATCGCTGCAGCCGATGTGATCCTGACGTTCATTCGGGGGCTGCGCAACAACCGCATCCTGAAAGGGTCGGCCAGATTGCAGTCGTTTTCGTTACGTCCGGGCATGCAGGGCGGCCAACCAACAGCCGTTCTTCGGTATTCGTTTTAACAGAATCAACTGTATCTGATCCATACACTTACTCATTACGTATCCGAATGATTAACCCGTTTTTTCGTTACGTTCCAATCGTTGGTCTGCTGGCAATCATCTCGCTCAACAGTATGGCTCAGGCGCCCCAAACTTCTCCCGGAGCATTAGTTTACTCTGCGTCCAGTGCCTGGGAAAAAGTGGTGCTCAAGCCAGCAACTCAGGCTGCGTCGGTGCGCCGGGCAAACATTCCCGTACCCACTGCGACAACTGATTTTCGACCGGCGTTTACCGGCGATTTCGTCACGAATCGTAATTACTGGAGGGCGGGGAACATAGGCGACTATCGCTATCAGATTGGCCGAGGGTCCTATAGCATTCGCAAACGTAATGTTTATACGCAAAAAGCCGCGTTTAGCTCGGTTGCTTTACCGCAGGATATCAACCTGAACCGGGCGGAGGTATTTACGATCAAGGTGGATGTGCTGGCAGATTCGGGGAAAGTGCCGACGGGAGGAATCCTGTTTGGCGTAAAAGATTCGCTTAATTTTTGCGCGTTCACTACCAATGGGCGGGGCGACGTATCCATCAAGCGGGTTGCCAATGGCGAAACGTTTGCCGATTACATGCCGGGGGCTTATTTCAGACCCGGTGTGCCGGTTGATAAAAATCGAAATCGACTAACCATCAAACGCCGGGGCGAATACCTTCATTTTTACATTAACGAACAGGAAGTTCGCAGCAGTCCGTATTTGTTTCGCATATTACCGGGCAATGGTATCGGCTTTACCAGTTCAGGCTATTGGACGGCTTTTCAGAAACTGATCGTAACAGTAGGGCTATAAGCGAAATGACTAGTTTCTCACCTGCTCACCCGATCGATTGATGGTCATTAGCTGGCCGTTCAGAAATACCGATGCTGTATTGCCGCGAAAAGGGGTTATCGCTTCAAATTCCGGCTGAATGACCCACTCATCGTTTTGATTGACATAACCCCAGCGACCCTTGGCGCGGGCGCGTCGCCAACCCATTTCATCGGCTCCCAGTTCTACTTTATCGTACGGCTTATCGCCAAACGCTTCCTCATATTTACCGATACGGGCATCGGCGGGGCTGGCTGGTTTGGTTTCAGGCTCTGTGCGGGCAATTGGCTCTTCAGCAGGGGGCGGAGCCTGTGTATCCTCGTTTTTGAGTATGTCCGTTACGGTAGCGACAGGTTCTGAATCCGATTCCTCGGGTGTGTCGGTCGCTGTTTCCTCTACAGGCGTATCCGGTTGCTGCTGGCTAACGTTCGATAATTTTCGGCTAGAGGTTTTCTCCGTTTTCGGCTTGGGTTTGGGTGCAGTATCCCGGCTGTTGCTGCTTCTGATGAACCAGTAAATAATGGCGAGCAACGCAAGCGCAAACAATACGCCATAAATACCACTACGGTCGGGCTTTATTACCTCTACCCGCACGGTACTCAGCGGATTATTGTTTGCGTCAAACAAGGAATAATCCGTGCTTTTTGACGGTTTTACCCAACCCCGATTCTTCGGCGACAGACCTTCGCCCAGATCGTCGATGGTAACAGCCAGCAGGTTTTCAACTTCCCATTCAAGCGTAACGGGCTGCCCTTTACGCACGCGGGCGGGCGTAGCCGTAAAAGACCGAACAATGGGTGGTTTCTCGGGGAGTGGAGGAGCTGGAGCGGTCGATGCAACTGCCGGTATATCTATTGCAGGGGGCGTTGGAGGCTTTGGAATAACCCATTCCGGAACAGGTGTTTCCGTAGGCGTTACGTTGGCTTTGGGTGGCTCAGGCTCTGATACTATAAGTTTCTCGAACACTTCCGATTTGGCTGGCGAAGCGACTTCTTCGGCTGGCGGTGTCGCGGGCGGCTCCGGCTTTGCCGGCGCAACCGGTGGCTGAATCTGCTTCAATACGGCCGGAACCCACGTATGTTTAACAAAATCGGGGAAAGCTTTAACGAACTAGCCGCATTAACAATCTGGTTTAAGTCCTGATCGATCAGGTGCGCACGCGAAGGTTGAGCCAGCCGGGCAATGCGGGCGCGTATGTTTTGAAATAAAATAGCATTGTTACTAACTTCCTGACTAACTTCATTGGCCCGTTTTAACGCATCGGTCAGCGATAGACCAGCCTGCTGAGCGTCCTGTAGATAGCCGTTCGTCCGCCAGGCATCGGGGCCATCGAGAACAATGGCTTCACGCAGTCGGTCGATCAATTCGGTTTCTGTCATAGGGAGGTGTACTGGGATTCTTTGGCGGCTGCTTCACCGGGTAAACACCAAAGTTCAGTCGAACGTCACAATATTACGTCGATAATCCACCGAAATTTTACCGAACTGCGATAAAGCTGACTGCCCAAGCAGCAAAGGAGCTTTCGTACTGCGCACTACGTTGGCTGACACATTTTCGAGTACGCGGTCACCTATCTGCACGGATTTAAGCCGAATGATGTCACCCGGCGAAATATCCCCATTCGCATCCTGAAACTTCGACTGACCAATTATATCCGCTTCGGTAATAGCCCCCTGTTTGTACATAAATTCAGCTTCGGTAGCCGAAATGGAGATCAGGCTGGCGCCGGTATCCAGAATGAATTTCATAGGAACACCATTGACTGTGACGGGCACTTTGTAAACCCCACGGTCTTTCTCCATCGCTACTTCGGTAGGACCTGATCCGATCTGTTTCAGGGTCGGCTTGGGAAGTTCGGAAGGCGTACGGGGCGCGTCATTGGCGGTCTGATCCGCCGTGTTTCGTTTCGGTTTTTTGGGCTGATGACTACCCGACCGCGAGCAGCCAGAGCAGCCTGACAGATAAATCAGGCTGCTCACTAGCAGGGGTATGATCAAAAATCGTATCATTTTCTGTGTGGCTTTCAGCGTACCGGATTGAAACATAACGTACTAGTCGTTATTCGTACCGAATCAGCGCTTTTGTTTTTACGCGCCAAATGCCATTCTCGAAGACGGCCTGACCATCCCGGCGCATGGCGATACGTGTATGGACGCTTGTATAACTGTTTTCACTTTCGCAGGCCGGTTCGATCATGTAATTGCGGTACGTCAGAAACCGGGCGACGCGCCCCGGATCGGCCTCGAACCGGAACGAAGCAATTGAAGGATTGTCGGCGCTAACACTAAACCGATACGCCGATTCGGGCGAGAGCGTATCGGATTTCTGCGCAATGTCGAACTGACCGTTTGGGTCGGGTGGTGGAAAATAAAACACCTCCGATCGGGCGGGTGCCAGGGCCGGTTCAGGAACGGGTAGTACTGGCGTAGGTGGTGATTGATGCTGAACCAGTGCCGATTCGAGTGTAGACTCTGGCTCGATAACAGGTTGCCCCGAGCGTATGCCGGGATTTGCTTCCGGGCTTTGTGCAGGCGGTTGCTGCTTCAGTTGCCGAATAGCCTCCAGCGGGTCAACATTAGCCCCTAATTCACCCCTTAGTACGTCGTACGCTTTAGCCTTTTGCTGATCGGCGTCCTGCGGCTGACGGGGTACGTTGGCAGGTTTGTTCCGTCGGGCTGTATCCAGCGACCGGCTCAGTTGTAAATTCTCGGTACGCAGACGATCCGCTTCTGCCTTTGTTTCTTTATAAAGAAGAAAATAAACCGCTGCGGCTCCGCCCAGCAATCCTGCAATTAAACCTGCAAGTATCATCCAGAATTGTTTTTCCTGTTCGTTTTTTACCTGACTTTCCAACTGGCTGATCTGAAGTGCCGTGGCTGAGACGTCGCTTTCTTCATCGCTAACGGGCTGGGTAGCAGTCGGCGAACCGGCTGCTGTTGTGCCGCCTTCCTGCACTTCGTCGGGCGGGAGGAGTCCGTCAATTTTAGCCAGAATCTGCGCCTGAACGGCAGGGCTCAGCGGTACGCTATAGGGTTTTTCAGCTTTATGGGCTGTGTAAAACCTCGTCAGCTGTTTTCGAATGCTGGCATTGGCTTCACCGGGCGACATTAACTGAAATTTCTGCGTATTTTTCAACTCGCTCAATTCCTGCATTTTCGCGCCAACCTGATCCCAGCTGCCAACGCCCCGAATAACTTGTTGTGGATCACAACCGTCTCCACAGAGAAGCAGCTGCGTATGGATTTCCTGCGCTTTCGGTTGATTGATGTTTGAAAAAACAGCGATGGCTACGTCTTTCGTCAGCGTGTCAACAGCCGCCTGATTGGCATTCTGGGCGAACGTAACGACAGACGACGTAACAAGGCTGACCAGGGTTAAGAAGGGGAATATTGTTCGCATAAAATAGTGTCTCTGTTTATGTGCTGTCAGATTCTCACGTCTGACAACACTTCGTTTTAACAGTCAGGCTTTAGGCCCGATAATACACTATGCCAGTGCATTAGCCAGTTTATTGATTGCGCCGATAAGCGGATAGAAAAACAGCGTCTCCTCGATGGGTGCGCCGAGGGCATCCGTCATTCCGCTATACTCAGCCGCTACGTCGCTTTCTTTCCGCTGAATGCCATCCATCAGCGACGTATCCAGATGAGTCCGTAACTCCTGCTGTGCCACCACCAGCGACCGGGCTGATACGTTCAGATTCCGGACAAAGCTGAATTGCTGATTGATCGCAAAAAAGAAATCAATGAACTCATTGGTTTCCTTCAGCAGCGAGTCAATAATTTCGGGCTTACGCAGGTCGGCGTAGGTCAGCGTTGGGAACTCGTCGTTGAACGTAGCTGGGTACACGTAGCTGATGGCTTCGGTATCAACCGGACGGCTATTGGACGGCTGCATCAGAGCCCCTTTGCAGGTTACTTCCTTCGGGCCTTTGCGTTCGTAAAACAACGTCAGACCGCTGGCATCGTAGGTTCGGTCGTATACTTTTTCGAAAATGAGTCGGGCTAGTTTCCCCAACATCTGATCGTCGGAGCTGATGATTGTCAGTAATTTGGAACCCGTACCACTGAACGTAATGGCACCCGGTAGCGCAATACCACGGTGTTTCATCAGGCGAGCGATGTGGTAGAGCAGAGCCGTGTAAAACAGCACGAAAACTACTTTCAGATCTTCGTCTTTTGCCAGCATTCCGTTGAATGAGAGCATGCTTTTGGCTTTCACATCGTTGCTTTTCTCGATGGAGAACCAGAATGCCATAATGTCCTCCGAACGATTAGTATCCAGAATCCGGCGATTGTTATCGCTCAGGTTACCGAGGCTCTGGCTTTCCAGCAACGTCTGGATTCGATCGGCATATTTGCGAACAAAGCCGTTGTGACTGGCTGCGCCATATTCACTAAACGCATCACCGTAAATAGCGTTGCCCGCAAATCGGAACGACGTCAGCAACCTTGGTTCGTTCCGTTCGTACACGACTACATCTGAGGTACCTCCGCCAATGTCGATATTGATAACGGGCCGGGCCGATGCGCTCAGCGTTGGGTTTTGCTTGTAATAATAGAAAGGCGCTACCGATTCCGAAACCTCACGCAATCGCCCGGCCGATCCGCCAATGTAGCGATCATAAAGTTGTTGCCAGTCGGCGCGGAGCTGGCTTACCCGACCGGGCGTCATGCTGGCCGGGAAGAACCAGTATACCGTTGTCTGCGACAGATTTCCGCCCTCAGTCAACACCTTGTTCTTAATCAGCATCAGCAATTCTTCCAGGAAAGCCTCTACACGTCGTTCGGTCTGGTCGCTGGTTTTGGCCCATTTCAGGTTGGTCGTAATCCGGTTAGAACCTGCCGGTTGGCGCTCTACGTAGAACGGAATGTTGAAATCCGCCAGGGCCTGCGTCTGCTGATTGAAACTCAGGTTCATGGGTTCCGCAATAGCCGTCCGCGTCGGGAAATTGTCGGGCTTGCCGGGGCCGATGGTCGGTGGAACAAACTCCAGATCGTAGAGCACGAAGAGTTCAAATAAAGCCGCATTGTATTGGGCGGGAGCTACCAGCGTTGCCACTTGCGGACTTAATTCGGCCACATCGAATGGGCGGGGGGCACCGCCATCAACGCTGTATTCAATGTGCGTGTTGGTCGTGCCAAAATCGACCGAAAACGAAAACTGCTTACTGCCGCCGTTGTACAGTTGCCAACGCGGAATCAGTACGCCATTCATGTCGCGACCGTCGCCCTTGATATGAGTCTGTAGGTAATCGAACTCTTCCCGCATTACGTAATACACGCTGGAACCGTCGGTGTTCTGCTGCCGGACGGTACGCAGGTGAATCGATTCGGGCGTTGCTTCAGCGTTGTCCTGTTGCTTGTAATACGTAAGCTGGTATTGATTCTGACTGTCGAAACCCGATTCGATCAACTCAACCCGATAGTCGGCAGGTACCGTAACCGATCCTGAGCGGACAAACGGGTAAATATTGACGGTAAACGAATTTTCGACAATAATGCCTTCGTTTGTAGCCTCGTTGGGAGCCGTCGAATTGCCCACAGTTGGGCTGTACAACCGCTCGAACGTAACGAACTGATTACCCGGCTGATTCGGAGCCGTTACCGGAATGTCGAGCGTTACGTTGATACCCCCACCTTGCGGTACCATTTTCAGCCGAACCCGGCCCGCCAGCAAATCGTCGACGTCGAAAAAGTCAAAGAAGTCTTTTTTGAGCGGCAGCAGAAAGCCTTTGTCCGTCGCCGAGGTTTGCAGGTTGCCATCGAAAAAACGGCCCCGATCTGTTGGAAACGGCAGGCGAATGAGGTACGGCTCCAGAAAGTCACTCACGGTTAGCCAGGGGTAATTGCCCGGTTGACCCGGAAGCGGACGCTGGTTATCGCGCCAGGATTCGCGGGCGAAATAAGGAACAGTCGTGTTTGAGTTCCATTGCGTTTGTGGTACGTAGGTAAACTGCCGGAAAAAGCGGTTTTGCAGCGCCATTGGCCGCGGCAGGTTCGGATTCAGCCGGGCAAATTTGTCGGACTTGATGATGAAATCACTGACCTGACTAATGGCACGCGAATCGGATTTCTTCTTGCGGAGCGGAAAGCCCAGCACTTCCACAATATCACCCGGCCCCGTGGTAAGCTCTTCAAAATCCTGATCGAATTTCTCGCGCGTCAGCAGCGGCTGCCCATTGTGCGACTCAATATGTTCGTAGAACAGGGTAGGGTTCTGTTGCTGCAACAACGCCCGGCTTCGGTTCAGGTAATCGTCAACTTCGCGGAAACGGTCGCGGAAATTGGGCATAAATAGCTTCAGCGCATACCAGAATTTCTGATACTCGATATCGCGCTGGTGCAACGGACAAACCGACGTATCGAACAGCCGGTCGTTACCCATTGATACATCAACCCAGCTCAGATCATTGCCCGAACTGAAAAACAGCGTTTTTGGCGACGTACCGCCCACAACACGCCCCCGGTAATTAAGCACAAAGAGCCGTTGCAGAGCATTGAAATTGTACTCGGCTGCATCCTGATCCAGAAACAATTTCAGCGCATCAGCCAGCCGTTTATGCCCGATATTGGTCGACTGCCGCAACCGGTCAAGGTCCGTCCGAATATCGAAAGGCGTAATGGTTACGTAGGTCTTTAGTTTATCGTAATTGAAAAACAGTTCGCCCACGTCGAGCGCGTCGGACACGATACGCTGATCGTTGACCGTACCGTTGAGATCGGGGCGAAGGGCAAGATTCAGGAAAGCCGACCGCACTAAGTCCATGCGGGCAAACGGGCTCGGAATAGACGTCGGCTGCTTAACGGTCTGACCACCCTGCGGGTCGCGAATGGCCGCAATCTGATCCGTACCGAGGGGCTTGCTAACGTACCAGTGCAGGCCAGGGGTGGGGTTATGTAAGCTGAATGTTGTTGGCATAATCTCTTTAATAATCCATCACCTTCGGTAGTTTTTCTTTTACGAACCGATCGGTGCCTTCTGAAAATAACTGGATGAATTTGTCGGCTTCACTGCCGTAGGCTTTGCCCTCAGCAGTTTTGTTGAGTATCTGGTCGAAGTCGTCGACAATGTCCAGCTTTACGTCCGACTCGCCACCAAAGAGGCTTTTCTTTTTGGGTTCAAAGCCACGAACGGTATGGCCCAGATTAGCCGCATCAAGCAAAAAGGGTTCGAAAGACCGCTTGTTTTCCCGCATTTCGCTGAGCCATTGCCGGAACGCCGTATCGAAGTTTTTGACGCTGTTGAAAAACGACGAATTCAGGAAGGAGGTCGAAATCTGCGGGTTTGCTTTTGCCCACTGCACCGTACCGGCCGCCTGCCGTACCCGCTGGCTCAGGTACGTACTGAACAAGGCCATCTTTGATAGTGGCAGACTGATCACCTGCTTCGTTGCAGCCGCCAGGTTGCCCAACTGTACGCTGATGCCATCCTGCTCGATGCCAAACTCTTTGTAGACCGGGCTTGCTGGCCAACCATTCGTTACGGCCAGGCTGCTATCATCGATACTCATAAAATCAACGATAGCGAGAGCCGATGCAAGCTCCACAAAATGGGCTTCGTTTTTCTGTCCGCCTGCACCGGGGTCGTAAGTATAGGCTTTGGTCTGGTCGTCACCTATGTAATACAGCGCATTGACTGAGGGATTAACACCCTTCTGGTAATAATTCAGAGCCGCTTTGGTTTTGGCAATGAACGAGGCCGGATCAATCAGTTTGTTCTCATTGGTGGTCAGGCTGAAATAAGGCATTACCGTAACGGCACCGATTTTGGCGTTCGTCAGAAAAGCCGGATTCGGAATTTGTCCGATCGCCTGCGCTCCCCGTATGTTTTTGAGCAGAATCGGAAATCCGGCCGCGCCCGTACCACCAAAAATTGAGCTGATAATAAAGATCCGGTCGTTAGCGCCGAAATTTTCAGCAAACGCCTGAAACACATCGGAATATCGGAACTGATTCAGTACCGTACTGCCAATGTTAGGATTACCCACAAAGCCAATGTCCATTTTTGTCTCCAGATTTTCGTCTGAAAATAGCAGGCTGGCAAAGGCTTTGGCGGGAGCGTCGAGCCCTTCGTAATTGATATAATCGCGGAATTTTTCCTGCTGTACGCCCTGTAGTTCAAATACATACGTATCGGCAATGGTCGCATTTCCACCGATGGACCGATTCAGGGTTTTGATTTCGGTACCGAAAAAACCCGACGTTGGTTTGGTGGAAAGCCCCGCGCGAATGTTGCCGTACTCACGTAGCAAATCTTTAGTCCGCAGGAGATCATCATTTGTAGCATGAGGGTCCAGCACAATCGGAATAACCTCATCCGTATTGTTGAGTTTCACGCCCGACGCCAGTAAAAACGTCAGCGCTTTCAGTACCCTTGAGCCCGTTCCGCCAATAGCGAAGACAAATAGTTTAGCCATAAGTTAGTCAGTAGTCATTTGTGGTTAGTCCTTGGTCATTCGTCATTGATGCTGAAAGCAAAACCAATGACAAATGACCAAGGCCCAATGACTTTATTTTGATGGCCAGAGCATTGGCCGGTGTTTTGCGTTTTTACTGAAATTTTTCATCACCATCGAGATGAGAAAGAAGATTAAGGCCGTCAGCAGCGCCATCTCAAAAGCATAACTCAGGAATACGCTGATGCCTTGATCGAACAGATTCCCCTGGTCGGCATCGGCTTCGTCGCGCGGGATTTCCTGGTTCGCTTTCTGATAACAGGTCACCAACGTAATGATGAACAACACCAGCGAACTAATACCGGTCATCATCAACCAGTGGCTCATACCGCTGAAGCTGACCCGGTTGAACGGCCAGATGTAGAAGGCAAACGCCACCACGAAGGCAATGCCAATGGCTGTCCAGGTTAGGGGCGACAGCAGTTCTTCCTGATACAGATCTTCCAGCAGGCTGCTGTTTACAAACAGATTGTAAAAGTTATAAAGGGATTCTTCCATGTTGTGAATGAGTGAATAATCGAGTGATTGAATGAGTGAATAAAATGTGCGTCAGCCTATTCAATCATTCAATCACTCGATTATTCTAAATTAATTGTTAACGTAAAATATTCGGTTTGATTATTGGGGTTGTACGCTCGCTCGACGCCCTGCAATAGATTTTCCAGGCCGAAGGTTGAATTGCCATCCGGCGACGCATCGTTGGTGGTATTGGTGTTCGCAATCCAGCGTGGCGGAAATTGCCGACGCAGCCGAATCGTAGCCGTACGATCCCCACGAGCCGGTTTGTCGGTAGAAAGCAATAGCTTGTGCGTAGTGCTGTTTGCGCCCGCGTATGTCTGAACCGATTTGACCCGGAAATTATCTTTCCCCTCTACTACGTACTGACTCGCATCGGTTAGCAGTGACGCGGGCAGCCGTAAGGCCGACAGATCGACGGCAACAGGTACTGCCAGGCTTTTGTCGGTCACGTCGGGTTGTACGTCTGTAAGTTCGTGAACGGCTTTCGCATGGCTACGTACTTCGGCGTCGGAGCGTTTGAAGCGACCTTTTCGGGAAGGATCATTTACCAGCACTGTATAAAAAGGGGTAACCGCTTTCGTATCCCGGCCAAAAAACCACGAATCGGCAAAGCCCGGCAGTTGATCGAATCGCCGGATTGTCTGGTACGTCTGATCCTGATAAAGCTGCTGCATGGTTTCGTTCCGTCCGATCAGGCAGAGGTAGTAGGGCCGTTCACCCGCGTATTTTTTCTTCGCATTGTTCCAGCTATAATACGTTCCGTCGAAGTCGGCTTTGAGCTTGATAACCAGCATCGAATGCGTACTGGCATACGGATTGAAGACGGTAGTGAGCAGCGAACTGGCTGCATCGAGGGTTTTCTGCGCACTCATACCCGTCAAACTTGGATCGGAATAAATCAGGTCCGAGACAAGCACACTCAGCTCATTGCCGGACGTATTGCGAAGAATATCGCTGAAAATACGTTCAAAGTCGGTACTGGTTGTTTTGCCTTTGGATTTGGCAACCGTGAAAATATTTTTCTCCTTGAAAAACTGCGACAGCGACAAGCCCAGATCGTTGACTTCGGTATTAACGACGTACAGTTTTCCCTGCCCCGGATTAACGGCATCGAACTCGGTCAGTACGTCGTTGAGAGTACGTTTGAATGCCCCATTGCCGCCCGGCGCATCATACGGAAACATGCTGGCACTGGCTTCGAGGTATAGCTTCAATCGGAGCGGTTTGCTGGAAACAACCGCGCCCGACAGATTGATGGCTGGTGTTTTGCCATCTTTGGCCAGTTTGCGATAGGTTCGATTGCGCTTGATGTAGGCGACCAGCGCCGACTCATCAACTTTTCCGTCGGGCGTGAGCAGGGCCACCGTTTTCTTGTCTTTTCCTAATTCCTTGCTTTCCTGACCGATAAACACACGGAGGGCGTCGGCCTCAGCAACATCAATAGTATTGTCATTCAGTGCGTCGCTGATTTTTTCGTCTAATTGATCAACTGAGCTGGAGCAACCAGCCAGCCCGCCCAGAGAAGCAACCACCAAAAACAACGAACAGAAAC
The DNA here is from genome assembly GCF_045160025.1 of Spirosoma sp. KNUC1025. Lineage (GTDB taxonomy): Bacteria > Bacteroidota > Bacteroidia > Cytophagales > Spirosomataceae > Spirosoma. The sequence goes on along the minus strand of NZ_CP087139.1, from coordinate 5,798,214 downwards.
GGCTGCAGATCATGAATATTGTTAAATGATTTGATAAGCTCTAATAGATAACTCGAAAACCCCAAACATCGCCTGCACAATCTCTCCTTTGGGGCCGTTATCTTTAATTTTTCTTAAATTTCTATAGAAGGTAACGAAGCAGCCTGCCATTTTATGTCAATCGGTACCAGTAAACGATAAACGGACGTTTACATTTGTAGCAGAAACGTAGTGCGGGTTGATGCCCGTCGCTACGTTCAGTTGACTAATTTTCGCAATGACGTTTCGCCAATTTATTTTTTCGTTTTTACTGGCTCTTCCGATTCTCCTCCAAAACTGCGCGCAGGTAGCCCAGCCGCCGGGTGGCAAAAAAGATACGCTGGCCCCCAAATTAGTGAGCAGCGTGCCAACGCCCCGTCAGTTGAATTATTCCGGAAAAACCGTTGAGCTGGAATTTGATGAATACGTCAACAGCGAAAATCTTCAGCAGAAAATCACCATTACGCCCCAGGATAGCAATACGTTCGTGGTTAAGTCGCTGCCGAAAGGGATTCGATTGAATTTCAATAAACCGTTTTTGCCCAACACAACCTACACCATCGATTTTGCGGATGGAATAAAAGACGTAACGGAGCGTAACATCGCCAAAAACACAAAAGTGGTGTTCAGCACGGGGTCGAAGATCGACTCGCTGTATTTGACGGGTAATGTTGTTGATGATGAAACCCGACTGCCGCTGTTGAGTTTCGTGGTGGGTTTGTTTGCGTCAACGGATACCCTGCCTATCAACCGGAAGCGTCCTCAGTATTTTGCCCGAACGGATAGCAGCGGCAATTACCGGATCGAGAACGTAAAAGCCGGTCAGTACAAAGTCTATGGGTTCGATGATAAAGATTTGAATCTGGTGAACAACACGCCGGGTGAGCGCGTCGCTTTCCGCGATAGCGTACTGAATCTGAATCGAAACTATACCGATGTAAATCTGGTGGCTTTTCGGGGGTATGGCAAGCCACGCATCAGCCGACGCGAACGTACCGACGAAACGCTTGGCCTTGAACTGAGCAGTGGTATTGCCAGCTATAAAATACGGTACGGCAAACCCGTCTCGACCTCCGCAATATCGACTTCTGCTACGTCTACCTCCGCCGTTTCAACAACCGCAACGGCTACGTCGGGAACGTCAACCACGGTTGGTACGTCGGCATCGACGGATACGTTGGTATCGTTTCTGGAAAATCCCAAAATGATCCGGTTGTTTCGCCCGGCCAACCGGGCTGCGGGCGATACGCTTTATACGACCATTGTAGCAGAAGATTCGGTCGGGAACGTAACGGAACTACGGGAGCGGGTTTATTTTTCTCCGCTGAAAACCAGAGCTAAAAATCGAACGGCGCTTTCTGTTCAGCTTACCCCGCCTTCCAGCGAACCGATTGATAATAACCTGGAATTCACCCTTGTTTTCAATAAGCCCGTGTTTCAGTATAAAACGGATCGAATCATTATCGGGCCCGATAGTACCAAACCGCTTAAACTTAGCCCAGCCAATCTGAAATGGAGCAATAACTTTTCGAGACTGGTTATCCAGCAGAAAACAAACCTGCGGGATACGTTGCTGTTTCGGTTGCAGAAAGGCGCCTTTATCAGCGTACAGGGCGACACGCTGCCTCGCTATTCGACCCGGTATTTGATTGCTGAAGAAGACAGTTACGGCCTGATTGCCGGACGTATTAACCCGGCCACCGTTGGGCCAGCCGGAACGAAATTTATTGTCGAATTACTGGATGATAAATACAAGCCGTTGCGGGCTGCATATGATACACCAAACTACAGTTTTCCCCGGCTCAAACCCGGTCTTTACCGTGTCAGGCTGATTATTGATGCCAATGGCAACCGAAAGCGCGACATCGGTAATGTGCAGAAAGGAGTTCAGCCCGAACGAATTATCTACGCCCCCGGTTCAGAAGAAGACGGCTCTATTCGGGTCAAGCAGAATTTCGAATTAACCGACATCGATTTTTAGGAACGGCACGTCAGCTACGACCACCCGTTGATCGGACACCGACTGACATGATTGATACCCTCGGCGAACGATAAACCACTATCTTTGCCATGGGCTAAGCAAATTATACACGCATGACTTACCTCCAATTGTATCAGAAATATCAGACTTTACCGCCTGTCTATCAAGCGGAGGTAGCTGATTTTGTTGATTTTCTGGCTACCCGGAAAGCTACCGATAAGCCTCTCGAACGAAAAACACCCGTATTTGGTAGTGCCAAAGGCCAGTTTCAAATGAGTCCTGATTTTGATGCACCGCTGGACGATTTTGCTGACTATCAATAATGAATCTACTGCTTGATACCCACACCCTTATTTGGTTTCTAAACGGTAACGAAACAAATATTTCAGCAAAGGCTAAACAACTCATCACCGATTCAGCTAACGTTTCTTATGTGAGTATCGCTTCACTCTGGGAAATGGCCATTAAAATTCGTCTGGGAAGCTTGTCCTTCGAGCCGGGCTATGATAACTTACTGGCTTTACTTGATCAAAATGGTTTTGAATTGTTACCGATTACGTTTCAACATACACGTTGTTTGCTCACCTTGCCCATGCATCATCGTGACCCATTTGACCGGGTTTTGATTTCCCAAAGTATAACCGAAAGCTTGCTGTTCATTACGGCTGATACTCATATTCATCAGTATGAGGTTGATTGGGTTTGGTAATTAGGTCATCCGCTATAAAGAAGTAATAAGCGCTGACTTTGGTATTTGTAAGACTTACTGACAGGGCACCCATATTTCGCGTATTGCCGCGTACCTTTGCGGACGAAAACCGCCCGTTGCATGTACGTTAAGCCAAAAAAGAACTCGGTCAGCATTTTCTCAAAGACCTTAGCATTGCCCAGCGTATCGCCGACTTACTAAGCGGGCATGGAGGGTATAAAAAAATCCTTGAAATCGGGCCGGGTATGGGGGTTCTAACCCAGTTTATCGTACCGAAAAGTCAATTTGAAACCTACGTAATCGAGATTGACAGGGAGTCTGTCGATTACCTCAAACAGCATTTTCCGGCGCTCGAAGGGCATATTCTGGCCGCCGACTTTCTGAATATCCGTCCTGATTTACTGCCTGCCAAACAACCCGACAGCACGGAGTCCTTCGCGGTGATCGGTAATTTTCCGTACAACATCTCTACGCAGATTCTTTTTAAAGTGCTCGACATGCGCGACCGGGTGCCGGAAATAGTGGGTATGTTTCAGAGGGAAGTTGCCCAGCGAATCGCGTCAGGGCCCGGTAATAAAGATTATGGTATCCTGAGTGTGCTGCTGCAGGCCTGGTACGACATAACGTACGAATTTACAGTACCTCCCGAGGTGTTTAATCCACCACCCAAAGTTTTTTCGGGCGTGCTTTCGCTGCGACGTAACGCCAAAACCGAGCTGGGATGTGATGAACGAAAATTTGTTCAGGTTGTCAAGCATGGGTTTAATCAACGCCGGAAAACACTACGTAACGCTCTGAAACCGCTTGGTGCACCTGAGGCTGCTCTCGCCAGCCCCTTTATGGACAAACGTGCCGAGCAGCTAAGCGTTGCCGAATTTGTGGAATTGACGCAACTAATGATGGATTATGAATGATAAATGATGAATTACATCACGCTTTTCATTCATCATTTATCATTCATAATCCATCATTGAAGTCGTGACTTTTGAACTTACCAAAGACTACCTTGAGCAAATCCAGTCGGCTATCGAAACGGGTAATGATGCCTGGTTGCAGACCGAGATGGCGGAATTGTTTCCGGCCGATATTTCGGGGATTCTGGATGAGCTGGAGCCTGAGTCAGCCCATTATTTGCTGAGTCTGCTGGATAAGTCGGTAGGGGCCGAGATTATCGCAAACCTTGATCCGGCCGAGCGAACAAACCTGCTCAAACTCTTTACGTCGGAAGAAATTGCGCCCTTCATCAACCAGATGGATTCGGATGATGCCGTTGACGTATTGAATCAGCAGCCCATTCAGGTGCGGGAAGAAGTAATCGGGTTGCTGGAAGACCGCGAACAGGCCCGATTTATTCTGGATTTGCTGCACTACGAAGATGGCGTAGCGGGTAGTTTGATGCAGAAAGAGCTGATCCGTATTAACGTCAACCTGACTGTAAACGCCTGTATCGAAGAGATTCGTCAGCAGGCTGAGGATGTCGCCAATGTCTACGCTGTTTACGTAGTCGACGATCTGGGAAAACTGCTTGGTCTGGTGTCGCTGAAGAAGATTGTACTGGCCCGGAAAAATGCCAAAATCGCCGATATCTACGACGAGGATGTTGTCTTTGTCGAGACGTATCGACCCGTTGCCGAAGTCGCCGAGTTGATGCAGAAATATGACCTCGATGCCATTCCGGTCGTTAATGTTCAGCAGCGGCTGTTGGGGCGAATCACGATTGATGACGTAGTGGACGTCATTACGGAACAGGCCGAGGAAGATATTCAGGTGATTTCGGGTTTGTCGGGCGAAGTCGAAGACGATGATAGCATCTGGCAGCGATCAAAAGTTCAGCTACCCTGGCTTGTTGCCGGGGCAATTGGGAGCTTGATGGCAGCAACGGTTATCAACGGATTTCAGAGTGAATTAGGCAAAGTGGCGGCTCTGGCTGCCTTTATCCCCATTATCGGATCGACGGGTGGTAATGTTGGTATTCAAACTTCTTCGTTAATTCTGCAAAGCCTGACCGATACGTCGGGGTTAAGCATGACCATGGCCAAGCGGCTCCTTCGGACGTTGCTGGTTGCCATCATCAATGGCCTGGTTGTGGGGCTGATTGCCGGAACGTATACCTTTATTATTGGTGAGCCCCGTTTGTTTTTCGTAGTGGCCACCTCATTACTATCCGTGGTTCTACTGGCGTCGTTTATGGGTACCGTAACGCCACTGGTTTTAAACCGAATCGGCATCAATCCTGCCGTAGCGTCCGGCCCATTCATCACTACCGCCAACGACCTGATTGGCATAGGCGTTTATTTCCTGATTGCGCAGTGGCTATTGGCTGAAGTTTGAGTCAATAAGGAATGCCTAAACGTTTAATTTATCAGGCTGTCTGGATATTTACTATCTTCGGGACAGACATTTTCGAGAATCGTAAGCACGTCCATGTCGGTCGAAAAGGCACTGAAAAACTTTGTAAAATCTGGCTGGAACCTGACGTAACAGTTGCCAAACCCGGTGAACTATCGGCGAGCGAACAGCGAGAGGTTTTAGCCATAACAGATTTATACAAAGACGAGTTAATTCGACAATGGCGGCAGTTTCTGGCGGGTCAGAAAGTTGAGACTATAAAAATAAACTAATATGACTGGTACACAACAGCAAATAGAAGGCTATTGGGATGTAGTGCCCAAAGTACAGGCAGTTAGTTTTCCGACAACTGATTTGTTAATAGTCGAGCTGGAAGACGGTCGCATTATCTCAATGCCACTTGATCGGTTTCCCAGTATTCAGAAATTGACGCCTGATCAGCGTCAGCATTGGTACGTTTACGGCAATGGGTTCTCTTTCGATGACTCAGATGAAGTCATTCATATCGAGCAGATACTAGGTAACGTTAAGACGTATCGGCACGAATCATAACGGCTCCTGACCAGGTTTTGAGTATTTTGCGGTACTATGATCGTTCGTTTTGCTACGTCCGCTGACGCGCCAGGCATTCTGACTATTTACGCGCCCTACATCACCCAGTCGATCGTTACGTTTGAGTATGAAGTGCCAACTGAAGCCGAGTTTGCGGAGCGTATTCAAATAATTCAGCAACAATTTCCGTATCTGGTCGCTGAAGAAGACGGCCGCGTTCTTGGGTACGCCTATGCCTCGCGTCATCGGGACCGGATCGCTTATCAATGGTCGGCTGAAACGTCGGTTTATATTCATCCCGACAGTCACCGGCTTGGAATCGCCCGGCAGCTATATACGACGTTGTTTCAATTATTACGCTGGCAAGGATATTACAACGCTTATGCGGGCATCACCATGCCAAACCCTAAAAGTGAAGCCTTTCATCGGTCAATGGGCTTTGAGCCTGTCGGGGTCTATACCAACATCGGCTACAAGTTAGGGGCATGGCACAGCGTTGCCTGGTATCAGCTCACAGTACAGCCATATTCAACAAATCCGGTTCCTCCCGTATCGATAACAACGTATAAAGGGGATTTGTCAATGACTTGAAATTGTACTTTTTTCAATGAAAGGTTAGTCCTCTTCCAATACAGACAGAATATTGCCAGCCGGATCTTTGAACCAGGCAATGGTAGGGCCCTGCCCCCGCGAAATGCCCTTATCATCGGTATTGATATCGCCCTTATACTGTTCAAAGTGAACGCCAAGCGTGGTTAACTCGTCCACCGTTTTTTCTACGTCCGTCACCGGGAAATTAAGAATGGTAAACGTAGCCGGGGTATGATCCGGTTTCGGGTAAACCAGAATATTGGTACCACCGCTGATATGGAGCGTTAATACACCCATTTCTTCTTCCGTTACGTTCAGGCCGAGCGTTTGCTGGTAAAACGCTTTGGCTTTTTGCAGGTCATTCACCGCAAATCCGCTAAATGCTTTTGTGTTCATAAACATAGTATTTGTGTGTTAGGTAATACACTTACTTGGCTTTAACTCAATTAAGCCACTTGATTTAGTAGACAAATTTAAAATTACTCGCTGAAAGAGAGAGGGGTAAACACGCCAATTTAACGGTCTGTTTGCGTCAGGCTTCACAGAGCTAGCCGCTCGTTTTCATCCTCTACGTAGCCAGTGATTTATTCGGTAAAGTCTGTTTTCCTTTATTTTTGGCAAACTGTTTTTAGCATAACGTTTATGATTGCCGTTATTCAGCGTGTTACGCAAGCGTCCGTTACTATCGAAAATCAAATTAAAGGCCAGATCGAAACAGGATTCCTGACCCTGCTCGGCATCACGCATACCGATACGTCGGAGGACGTAACGTGGCTCAGTAAAAAAATCGTTGGGCTGCGCGTTTTTGGCGATGCAGATGGAAAAATGAACCTCGATCTGGCGGCCGTTGATGGTAACGTACTGTTGATTAGTCAGTTTACGCTCCATGCCAGCACTAAAAAAGGAAACCGTCCGAGTTTTATCGAAGCTGCCCGCCCTGAGGTAGCGATTCCACTTTATGAAGCGATGATTGCGCAGTTATCTGCCGATCTGGGCAAGCCTGTTCAGACGGGCGAATTTGGGGCCGATATGAAGGTGTCACTGCTGAATGATGGCCCCGTAACGATCATAATTGATTCAAAAAACCGGATTTAGTGTATTCGATTATCATTTTCTTGTATCTATCCGTTACTTTTACTGAAACCAGCCCATACCTGTCGACATAGACCGTCGGTCAGGTTAACAGCCGAATGGATTTTTTACCTTCTGACATAAGTACTTACGCCGAAACGTACACTTCGTCCGAAAGTGCGCTGCTGTATCAGCTGAATCGAAACACACGCGCTCACATTATGGCGCCCCGCATGTTGTCCGGGCATATTCAAGGTCGCTTTTTATCGATGATTTCGTGGATGATTCGGCCTCGGCGTATTCTCGAAATCGGTACTTACACAGGTTACTCAGCCCTCTGTCTGGCTGAAGGATTGACAGATGATGGCCGGATTATAACGATCGACCATAATGAAGAACTTGAAGGCTTTGCGCGCTCGTATTGGCAGCAGTCACCCTGGCACGATAAGATCGATTTTCGACTGGGGCAGGCGGCTGATCTACTGCCGCTTCTCGATGAAACCTTCGATCTGGTGTTTATTGATGCCGACAAACGAAATAATTCGCTGTATTTTGATTTGATTTTTGATAAGGTTCGTCAGGGTGGGTTCATCCTGGCCGACAACGTATTGTGGAGCGGTAAAGTGGTAGAGCCGGTTAAACCGGCTGATCTGGATACAGTAGCGGTGCAGGCTTTTAACCAGAAAGTGCAGAACGATGAGCGGGTTGAAAATGTGTTGCTGCCCGTACGTGATGGGATCATGTTAATGCGAAAATTATAAGTACGAAATGAGCCGCTGTAGCGGTGTGATCTATGAAAAAACAGACGTATTCCTTACTCCTTCTTTTTCTTCTGACAGGCTTTATTGCATCGGCGCAAATGAGTCCGCCGGTGGTGCCGGAGCGGGTAACTTTCGCGGATATATCGGTGCAGCTCGACCCCGACGCCCGGCGGATTGTGCAGCAGGACGTCAATGCGCTGATGACCAATCAGCAGTACTGGATTGCCAAACTGGATCGGGTTGTTTTATACTTCCCAATGATTGAGTCGATTCTGATCAGTGAAAAAGTGCCAACCGACTTTAAATATCTGGCTGTTCAGGAAAGCTCGCTCACGCCCGATGCCGTATCGACTTCGCAGGCGGTAGGGTACTGGCAGTTCAAAAAAGAAACCGCTACACTCAACGGCTTGCGGGTCGACGATGAAATCGACGAACGGAAGAGCATTACGGCATCGACGCGGGCGGCTGCCGGGTACCTGAAAAAGAGCAATACACAATTCAACAACTGGGTAGCTTCGCTTTATTCGTATTATTTAGGCGCTACCGGAATCACCAAGCTGATCCCGCCTGATTGGGCGTATGCGCGTGAAGTAGCATTAGATGGACGTACTGATCGCTACATTCTGCGGTTTTTTGCCCATAAAGTGGCGATTGAAAACGCGCTGAAAACGCACCAGACGAGCAACCGGTTTGCGCTGATCGAATATCCAAAAGGTGGTGGAAAAACCATGCGGTCTATTGCCGAAGAATTAGGTGTCGAGGAATTCGAGCTGCGCAAATACAATCGCTGGGTGCTGGGTGAGGCTGTTCCGACGGATAAAGCCTACGTAATGGCGGTGCCAGTTGCCAGCAACCAGATCAACGACGTACGGCAGAAGATCGGTGCGGTGGCTGATGCTACGGGAAGAGCGCCGGAATTGGCTCAGAGCGACGTTGGATTTCCGGTACTACGTCGGGTGACGTCGAATAATCCGGGTAAGAATGATCCGGTTCTGTACGAAATCAATGGCTTGCCCGGTATACAGGCACAGGCAGGAGATAATGCCGGAACATTGGCACGTAAAGCCAAAATCAGCCTGTCGAGCTTTCTGCGCTATAATGATCTGGATGAATCGGATCGGGTAATTGTCAATGATATTTATTATTTAGCTAAAAAGCGGAAAAAGGCACTCGTACCGTTCCATACAGTCCGCGATGGGGAAACATCGCACAGCATCTCGCAACGCTACGGGCTCAAACTACGGAAACTGCTCCGGTATAACCGGGTTGATCGTGGTCAGCAACTGACCGCAGGGCGTGTAATGTGGCTTCGTGAACGTCGGCCAGCCAAAACTCCGGTTGAGATCATCAATGCCCCAACGCCACCTGTTTACGATCCAACGCCGGCACCACCCACGCAGCCTACCCGTCAGGAGGTGGTTGCCAGTGCTCCCACAACGTCCACAAGTGGAAATCGAACTGTGAGCGGAATGGAGAGTGTGCCCCGTAAAGCATCCGAGCGGAAATTATATCAGCCAAAACTAGTAGGAGGGGGCGTAACGCCAAATGACGGTTCATCGGCCCCGGCCACGTCTCAGCCTGTAACTCAGCCCGCTTCTGTATCGCCGAGTCGGCCCGCTCCGAGTAGCAGTCCCAGTGGTTCAGAAGGCTCTCAGCGTGTGGTTATCGTCAGAGCCGCTGATGCTGATGGTACTACGAAGACGGTTCCGGTAGCTACAACGCCAGAGGTTGCTGAAAAAGCGAAGGGAAGCGTTGCGGAAGATGGCTGGTCGCCAAGTGGTTCGAAGTCGGTTAGGGAGTCGGATAGCATTACCCGGAATCGCCCGGCGAGAACGGCACCGCGCTCTTCGTCGAGTGGCTACGAAGGACCCAGTGAGCAGCAGGCGGATGGCTCCATTACGTCGGTAGATACGAAAACGCCAGTACGTCAGTCGGCCCCTGCTGTAATCAAGTCGGAGTCACGCGCAACAGAGCCGCCCGTAGCGGCCCCATCAGAAAAGATGGAGAAGAAAACGCCCGCCCCAATGGTAACGATGGTTGAAAAGAAACCCGAACGGTCAGTCAGTTTGCCGGTCGAGAAACCATCATCAGTGGCAACGATGGAAGAAAAGAAATCCGCTCCATCAATGACGACCCATACCGTTGAGAAAGGAGAAACCTATTACGGTATTGCCCGTAAATACGGTATGAAGCTTAACGAACTGCTCGATCTGAACAACCGTACCCTCGATAACAAGCTTGAATCCGGCCAGCGTCTGAAAGTGATGAGTGGCGATAAAACAGAGCCGGCATCCGCTAAGGTTGAGTCGTCGGTAACGAAGGTTGAACCGGCTGCAACCATAAAAAAATCGTCGGAAAAGTCGGCGGAATCTGTGCCAGCGCCACAGTCAGGTGCTACGTACCATACCGTTTCGAAAGGCGAGAACCTGTTCCGTATTTCCAAAATTTATAACGTGAGTGTCACCGACCTGCAGGAATGGAATAACCTGAGTACGGCTTACGTTCGGGAAGGACAGAAAATTAGAGTAGCCAAGCCCTAATGGCGTCACCGTCTTTGGTTTTAAGGAAAAGCCGCTCTTAAAGGGCGGCTTTTTCCATTGGGAGCTGGGTTGTATCTTTACTAACTGTTACGCGAAGTTCGGCTGTGCCGACGGTTCGACCCCAATATACTTATGATTCTGATTGACAATACCTGTATCAGCGATGACGTTGCTGAAAAATTTTTCGTCTGTAACCTGGATAAATGCAAAGGCGCCTGCTGTGTAGAAGGTGATATGGGGGCTCCCCTCGAAGGGGATGAACCCGCTATCCTGGATCGGATTTACGACGATATAAAGCCATATCTCTCACCCGAAGGGATACGGGTTATTGAGCAGAAAGGGGGCTATGAATCCGATGGCGACGGTGGTTTTGTGACCAATACCGTTGGCGGACGAGAGTGCGTTTATGCCACCTGGGACAGTCGGGGTATCTTGAAATGTGGCATTGAAGAAGCTTACAACGATGGCAAGGTTGACTGGAAAAAACCCATATCCTGCCACTTGTATCCCATTCGCGTTACAAAATATGAGTCCTTTCATGCGTTAAACTACGACCGCTGGCCAATTTGCAGTCCGGCATGTGGCTTTGGCGAGCAACTGAACGTACCGATCTACAAATTTGTCCGTGAAGCACTGATACGGGCCTATGGCGAAGATTGGTACGGTAAGCTGACGCAGGCGATTGAAAAGCCCAATGTTGAATAAGGCAGTTGACTGTCATTCGTCATTAAATTATCATAGTTGCGAAACGAATAGTCAGGGGCTACTGGCGGAGGACTGAAATGGAGCAGCGCGATTATTTTGAAGAGGTTTATGAAGTAGTACGTCTGGTACCGAAAGGACGCGTGACAACCTATGGCACCATTGCCCGTTACTTGAGCTTGCGGGCGGGGGCGCGTATGGTTGGCTGGGCCATGAACGGTTGCCACAACCGACCCGACGTACCCGCGCACCGGGTTGTGAATAGTGTGGGTGTATTGTCAGGGAAGCACTTCTTTGGCGGACCAACGATTATGCAGCAACTGCTGGAAGACGAAGGCGTACGGGTTGAAAATGACCGCGTAGTGAATTTCAAAACCTTGTATTGGGATCCGACAGTTGAGCTGGCTTTGTAGCTTTTTTTCCTTGTACCTATGAAATCATCCGTACTGTTCCTGCTGATTGGTTCAATGGCTGTTTCGGCCATGGCTCAATCTATCCCGTCAAAAGTGTATTCCTGGAGTCAATCGCCGGTAGTTAAACATACTGGTTATGAAGACCGTACTATTCTGGAGGGAACAACAAGGGATTTCGCCGATTTAAGCGTGCACGCGATAACGCTGTTTGCCAATCAGCCTCCTCAGCATGCCCAGAAGCTGGATGAAGAGCAATTGCTGATTGTAAAAGAAGGCGAACTTACGTTGACGCTCGGCGAAAAAACGAAAACCCTGGGCCCCGGAAGCGTAGCACTGGTAATGCCAGGCGATTTGCACCGGCTTGAAAATAAAACCCTCAGGCCGCTTACCTATTACATGATGCGGTATACCTCCAATGAAATGCCGGATATTGACCTGACTCGCCTGGCTGGCGGTTCGTTTTGGGTCGACTGGAAAGAGGTGCCTTTTAAGCCGCACGACAAAGGCGGCATTCGACGGATGTTCGATTGCGGTACGGTGATGACGAAACGCTTTGAAATGCATGTGACGACTCTCAACGCGGGTTTGTGGAGCCATCCGCCCCATACGCACCGAGCCGCTGAAATTTTGCTCATGGTTGATAACAAGGCTCAGGAAAGTATTGATGGCGTCCTTCAGCCAGCCCGTGCAGGTGACGTCATTTTTCTGGAATCGAACGTACCGCACGCTATCCAGAATACGGGTAAAGAACCGTGTACGTATTTCGCCTTTCAGTTTGAGTAATTTACGTGCTTTCCTGAATCGGCAACGGCCGGACAACACCAAAAAGCAACCCAGCATAAGCGTGAGTTGCTTTCCAAATTACTTCTCAATAAATTTATTCACCCTCTTCTCCTCACCTACCAGCTCACTCGCTCGTACTTGAGATGATGTAAATTTAGTTTGTGCAGGAGGGTAGTTTCGGTACTTTTCGATGAAGCGCTGGCTTTGCTCGTTTTTCGGTAGAAATTGCCGGAAATTCAGAGAGTTAGGCCGTTCTGTTTACTCGTTTCTACCCAGAATGATTCCGTGTCCGGGCTTAGTTCCTAAGCTCGATGGCCTTAACCAAAGCCCTTATAACACCCCGCAATTCATCAATAAGGACGGGGTCTGTTACGTGTCCGCCAGCATCTATTCTGGTACGCACAAAAGGTACAATAAGCGACGCTCCTTCGGGTAAATTTGCGGTCAGTACAGACAGCGTATACGATAACGCTGCGTGTGCCCGTGACCCCCCCATATCGGACGGACTCGCACTAATGACGCCTGCGGGTTTTTCGACAAATTCGCCCGACGAAGCCAGCCAGTCGAGCATATTTTTCAGCACACCGGGCATCCCATGAATGTATTCGGGCGTACAGATGAGCACGGCGTTAGCGGCCTGGAGTAAAGCGCGAAGTCGATTGACCGCTTCTGACGTATTTTCCTTGTCGCGTTCTGGGCTGAAATGGGGAAGATCGTCCAGATCGTTATAAAGCGTAACGCTAACGTTGTTGGGAGCCAGTTCGGCCGCGGCCCGTAACAGAGCGGAGTTGGTGGAGGAAGCCCGCAGGCTACCCGATATGGCCAGAATGTTCATGGTGTTTGTGGCAACTGTTTTACCGCAACACCTTCGTAATCTCGTTTAGTTTCTCCATCTTCTGCATAAAATCACCTTTTAGCTGGTTACGAATGGCCGTCAGATTATCGAGTGTTTCCTGCAAACTGTCGGGCAGAATTTCTTCGAGCACCTCCCGAAAACGCTTGGCAAAAGTCGGAGATTTCCCATTGGTAGAAATGGCAATTTTTAAATCCCCTTTCTTCACCACTGAACTCAGGTAGAAGTCGCACAAATCGGGCGTGTCGGCTACATTGACCAGAATGCGCTGGAGTTTGCAATCTGCCTGTACCTGTCGGTTTACCGTTTTATCGTTCGTTCCGGCAATTACTAGATCTATATCCGACAGGTAGATGGTATGATAAGGTTCCTGAATCAGTTGTAGTTTAGGATACTGGCGCGCCATCTCCCGGATTTCATCCCGAATGTCGGGCGCTACCAACGTAACGCGCGTATCCGGCGAGTTGCCAAGTAAGGCTGTAAGCTTTTCCAGGCCGACGTAGCCCCCGCCTACAATCAGTACGTGTAATTGTTCAGCCTTGAGGAAAATTGGGAAGAGGGCGTTCATAAAACATGCGAGGTATATACATGTCAAAAGTCGTAAGTGGCTGACGCGAAAGCAAATTCACGCACCAGCCACTTACGACTTTTGACATGTATATGTCCTTGTTTAAAATTTAAAGCCCAGATTCACGCCCAGAATCCGGCGTTTGCTGTTGCCACTGGTAAGTACGTCCGCAAAACCGTGGTGATATACAAAATCGAGCATAATTGGACCCGCATCGAAACCTAAGTTTACCAGCCCATTCACCGTAGCGGCCTGAAAGTCAGCATTGCCAAGGTTGAAATCGTTATTGTCGGTGCTTAATGGCGTACCGTATTCCGCACCAAGAGCTATCCGGATTCCGGATACCCCACGATCCGACTGCGCCACTTTCACGCCAATATAAGCTGGAATATGCAGGTATCGCTGATCGATATTTGATGTAATATCGCCCACACCGCCAACCTGACCATCACCCGGTTTGAAAAACTGCGAACTTGAGGCCAGGTATTCTGCGCCAATCTGGCCATAAATCCGGCCACCACCACGAACGAAGAACCCTAACTGATACCCCAGCCGTCCGGTCAGGTTTTTTGTATCGACGGTTTCGCCTTCAAAGCGGGTAGAATTGAGTCCCCCGTACAGACCAAATGTAAAGTGCTTGTAATTCTGCCGATGCTCCTGCCGTTCTGATACAACCTGACTGCGTTGCCCATCTTCAAAGCCTTCGTCGTAGGCTCTGCTTAAATCGCGCTCGTCAAACCGCTGGTTATCGCCGATACGGTCCTGATACCGGTTGTCGTAGCGTGGATAATCTTCATTCCGGCGGTTGTAGTCCCGGCGTTCGTCGATCACGTTATTCCGATCCCGGTCATTCGAGCGTTCATAACGGCGCTGATCCCGGCTGTCGTAGCGATCCGAGCGATCATTATTGTAGCGGTCGTCGTACGAATTATATTGCTGGCCAAAGGATAGGGTCGTACTACAAATGCCGGCCACTAAAAAGGCTGTTTTCGTTAAAGTTTTCATAATCGATCATGTTGAGTATATGTTCCTACAACCGCTCATTGCTCAGAATGTTTGTATACAGCAACTGTAGGGGTATTTTAAGAAGAAGTACCACCCTGAGAAACAACAAAACCACCCTCAAATGAAGGTGGTTTTGGGTCGATAAAAAGTATGTTTAGAATTTAAACCCAACACTGGCGCTTAAAATCCGGCGTTGAGAACCCGCAAAACCTGCATCCTGCGTAATGGCATCACTAAAGCCATAGTGATATGTCAGATCAAGAAATACCGGACCTGCATCAAATCCTAGCTGACCGAGTCCGTTGAACGTACCGGTCTTGATTTTGAAGTTATTCAAATCCCCAAACTTGTTGCTGTCGGAACCGATCTGATTGGCATACTCCAAGCCAACCTGCAGCCGTACTGCCGAGATACCCCGATCAGACTCAACTAGTTTAAACCCGATATAGACCGGAACCTGGATGTATTTGATGTTGATCTGGTCTTTAATGCTCGAAGCCGACTGACCTGAGCCCGCTACAAAATAGTTTGAACTGGAAGCAAAGTACTCAGCACCAATCTGACCGTAAAGACGGCCACCGCCCCGCACGAAGAAACCTGCCTGATAACCCAGACGGCCCGTCAGTTTATTGTTGACGCCATTATCAATGGATTCGCCTTTAAACTTGGTTGAGTTCAGCCCGGCATAGATACCAAACACAAAGTTTTTGTAATCTTTTTTCTCTTTTACGCGGGTTGTGTTTTCCGATGTCGAATAGGTATCTGTCGTTGACGTTGCGGTTGGCGTCGAATACGTATTCGTTGTAGGCGTAGCCATGCTGTTCGTTGAAGACGTACCGGTAGCGGTTGGCGTACTCATCGTACCATTATTCATTGAACTGCTATCGGTCGTTGCGTTCGACTGCGTACTGTTGCTTACGGCATTGGTGCTGTCCGTTGTAACCGGCGATGTATAGGTCGGATTGGTCGTACTAGTCGTCGTCGAATACGTATTTGTTGTTGTCTGAGCATTGGCAATGCCAAGGCTACACAGGCAAACTGCCCAAAGTGAGAATTGCTTTTTCATGATCTTAAAATCATCGTTGAGTTATATAAAATAAAAAAGGGCGTAATCGTAATTACACCCCATTAACAGGCAGTTGCCAGGCAATGTTTTTAACTATTTCAATTCAAATCCAAATTTAATCTGTCAGTGGAGGCCAGCACGACGGCATTGGTCTACTCGGTCCGCATGGTTTTAAAGGCGTTCATCAGACCATTGGTCGAGCTATCGTGGGTGTGTACGGGGGCACCATCCTGCAACTCCGGCAAAATACGGCTGGCTAATTGTTTGCCCAGTTCAACGCCCCACTGATCGAAGCTGAAAATGTCCCAAATAACCCCCTGCGTGAAGATTTTGTGTTCATACATCGCAATCAGGCTGCCGAGGGTTCGGGGGGTCAGTTTCCTGAACAGAATGGAATTCGTTGGCCGGTTTCCCGAGAACATTTTGAACGGCGCCAGTTCCTTGATTTCCGCTTCGCTCTTGCCCGATTTACGTAATTCTTCGGCGGCTTCGTCTTCCGTTTTGCCGTTCATAAGGGCTTCGGTCTGGGCAAAATAATTGGCCATCAGAATTTTGTGATGTTCGCCAATGGGCCGCTGGCTTATCGCCGGGGCCAGAAAATCGCAGGGAATCAGCTTAGTGCCCTGGTGGATTAATTGGTAAAACGCGTGCTGACCGTTGGTGCCGGGTTCGCCCCAGATGATTGGTCCGGTCTGGTAATCGACAGGTTTGCCGTCGCGATCAACAGATTTGCCGTTACTTTCCATATCGCCCTGCTGGAAGTAAGCCGCAAACCGGTGCATGTACTGATCGTAGGGGAGAATAGCCTCGGTCTGAGCGCCAAAAAAATTGTTGTACCAGATACCCACCAAACCCAGAATGACCGGCAGATTCTGCTCCAGTGGTGTATCCCGGAAATGGTTGTCCATAGCGTGAGCACCGTCGAGCAATTCTTCAAATTTATCAAAGCCAATGTATAGCGCGATCGACAAGCCGATGGCCGACCAGAGCGAGTAACGACCCCCCACCCAATCCCAGAAACCAAACATATTGTCGGGATCGATACCGAATTTTTCAACGTCTTTTTTATTGGTCGACAGTGCGGCAAAGTGCTTGGCAATGGCCGCTTCGTCCTTAGCAGCGTCCAGAAACCACTGCCGGGCCGTTTGGGCGTTTGTCATGGTTTCCTGCGTAGTAAAGGTTTTCGACGCAATCAGAAACAGTGTGGTTTCGGGACGTACCGTTTGCAGGGTTTCATAGATGTGAACGCCATCTACGTTCGAGACGAAATGAACCCGTAGTTTTTTGTCGTCGGCGTAGGGTTTCAGGGCTTCGGTTACCATCACCGGGCCAAGGTCGGAGCCGCCGATGCCGATATTTACTACGTCGGTAATGGCCTCGCCGGTGTATCCTTTCCATTCACCCGACCGAATCCGTTCGGTAAACGACTTCATATGGTTTAGTACGTCGTTTACATCGGGCATTACGTCTTTGCCGTCTACCAGAATCGGGCTATTCGAGCGATTCCGCAGGGCAACGTGCAGTACGGCCCGGTCTTCCGTCCGGTTGATTTTGTCGCCCGAGAACATCTTCCCGATAGCGCCCTTAAGTTCAGCCTGATCGGCTAGCTGAATCAGTAATTGCAGGGTTTCGGCCGTGATTCGGTTTTTGGAGAAGTCAAGCAGAATCTCCTCAAACTGACGTGAGAACGTAGTAAACCGCTCCGGATCTTCGGCAAACAGATCGCGTAGATGGCGATCTTTCAGACCATCGTAATGAGCTTGCAGTTGGGCATAAGCCGGTAAGTCGGTAAATCGATGATTGGCGAGCATAAATGGTTTCTGGTTTACAGATTCTGGTTTACGATTTACGGTGGATCGATGGCGGAATCGGCTGACATGCCAACCACTTTTAACCGTAAACCAGAGCCTGACTCAACATGTCGGCGCGAATATCGTGAATCCCATCAATCTTTTTCCTCTAATTTTACAGCCCTGTTGCCGTTATGGGAATAGTGTTTTGTGGCAATTGGTACCCTGGGCAGGAACAGCGCGCAGGAGCAGGGTAGCCATTAATTAATGGATTGATGAATCAAAAACTTTTCTATTCGCTCGTTCTGGGATTTACAGGCATCTTATTTTTTATTCCCTTTCTGGGAGGTGTCCGGCTGTTTGACTGGGACGAAATCAACTTCGCCGAATGTGCCCGCGAAATGATTGCAACGGGCGATTATCTACACGTTCATATTGATTTTAAGCCCTTTTACGAGAAACCACCACTGTTTTTCTGGCTCCAGTCAATGATGATGAACCTCTTCGGTATCAACGAATTTTCGGCCCGGCTACCGAATGCGATCTGCGGCATTATTACCTTGATTTACCTCTATCATATCGGCCAGAAACTTCACGGCCATCGCTTCGGTTTGTTGTGGGCACTGGCGTATCTGGGTTCCGTTACGCCCCATCTGTATTTTCGCTCCGGCATTATCGATCCATTTTTTAACCTGTTTATTTTCGTTGGTCTGGTCAATGTCATTTTTGCGTCGTGGAAGCGGGAACGACTCGGCGGGGCCATGACCGTGCCTAAAAGCGAGTGGACGTATATTCTGCTGGGTGGGTTTGTGCTGGGGCTGGGCATCCTGACCAAAGGTCCTGTTGCTTATCTTATCATTTGCCTGGTATTGGGTACGTACTGGGCGTTGAACCGGTTTCGGTGGTTTATTACGCCCCTGCAATTTCTGGCTTTTTCGGCGGCTGCTTCGGTTGGTTCGCTGCTCTGGTACGGGCTGGATATTTACCTGCACGGCCCAACGCTCGTTCGCGAATTTCTGGCCTACAGCATTCGGCTGCTGAGCACGCCCGATGCCGGACATGCCGGTTTTCCAGGCTATCATTTTATTATACTACTGGTAGGCTGTTTTCCGGCCTCCATCTTCGGAATTCGTGCCTTTGGGCCGCTATTTATTGAGCGGAACTACCAGCGGGAGTTTCGGCGGTGGATGCTGATTCTGTTTTGGGTCGTGCTCATTCTGTTTAGCATCGTTCAGTCGAAAATCGTGCATTACTCCTCGCTCTGTTATTTTCCGCTGACTTACCTCGCAGCCTTAACGCTACTGCAACTGGAAGAGCGGAAAATTCAGTTTAACAACTGGTTGCGGGCGGGGCTGATCATTGTGGGGGGATTTTTGTCGTAGCCACTATTGCGATGCCTATACTGGCTCATCGGATGGATCTGGTAAAATCAATGGCGGACCAGGACCCCTTTACACAAGGTAATCTGGACGCAAAAATCGACTGGACAGGCTGGGAGGTTGTACCGGGCATATGGCTGCTGATAGCACTGACTCTGGCTATTCTCTGGTACAATCGGCGCGAACCGGCGCAGGCATCTGTTACGCTCTTTGGCGGAATGGCTGTTTTCATTACGTTGACGCTCTGGTTTTTCATTGGCCGGATCGAAGGGATTTCTCAGGCGGCTGCCATGCGTTTTTTCGAGCGGGCACAGGGGCAGAATGTGTATGTAAGGGCATACGGTTATCATAGCTATGGGCCATTCTTCTACACCCAGAAACCACCCGTAACGAACCCCAACTATTATAATGACGAATGGCTGCTACGTGGTAAAATCGATAAAGATGTGTGGTTTATCCGCAAAGCATCTGAGCAGCCAACCCTTCTTGATTCACTGCCTGATGTTCGGAAAACGGGAGAAGAAAACGGGTTTGTTTTTTACCAGAGATCGGCGCGATGAGGTAATAAGGAAATGTAGTAAATTGTGATTGTATTGACTGTTTTAATGATGAGTGCTCTCTGGCTCACTTATCAGTAAGATAGTCATCATCTTACTTCATAACCTCTAACTTCTCAAACAGTATGAAAAACGTACTTTTCATGCTAATGCTGTTAGCATCGACCTCTGTTTTAGCCCAATCGACCGACAGTACGAAAGCCAAGCAAACGAACGCGTTGTCGAAGTATCGGCAGCCGAGCCAGTTTGGCGTAAAAACGGACCCTACTCCGGCGCCAACTGGACAGCCTAACCCGGCAATGCTCAAAAAAGCAGAAGAGAAACGGATCAACTCAAGCTATCAGTACGAAAATGGTCGTATCGTTGGCGGAAAAACCTCCTTACAGCTCGGCAAGAAAAAGAACTGAACCCGTACCGCATAGTATATAGTACCTTTCTGTAAACTGTTCATAGTGCCAGACAGTTATAGCGGTATGGCTCCCTCAACTACATCCTCACGGAACGGCTTCACCTGGTTTAAATCGTCGGCTAACCTAATGTGGCTGATTTTATTTACAGCGGGTATTTCTGCCTGCAACAAAAACAATCAGATGAGTTCCGGCTCGCAGAAAAAGCTACAGGTTTCGGTGGGTGAAATTAAAGAGATTTCGCTGCCCGGTCGTGGTGATGGTACGTCAGAATTAATTGGCACATCGGACAATCAGGAAGTAGTGGAGGTATCTCGCCAGCAGCTTGCTCCGGCGGTTGATACGTTGAATCGGAACAACAGTGGGCCAGCGGTATTTCAGATAAAAGGTGTTACCGTTGGTACAGCCAACGTTGTATTCGCCAAAAAGCCGCTCGGAGGCTCCGGTTCCGGCGAAGTTATGCGGACTTACGTAGTGCAGGTGAAGTCGAAATAGCATCTTATTCTTACAGACAGACACTCTACAGGAATGATTGCTGCTCAGAAAGCCGGTAGGACGCTGTCAACTGACATGACCATTCTATAGACTGCGGTTTCAATAACCGGGCTAAATCAGCGATCTTTCCTGCTTATATCGGTTATTAGCTGCTTATGCCTGTCATATCCAGAAAGAAACTCGTTTATTCGATCCGTAAGCGGCTCCAATCGTACCTGACCCAGTATGACCGGGAACTGATCCTGCCCGTTCAGTATGAAGATCTGTTACGGTATTCCAGCGCCATTGTCCTGTACGACAAACGCGAACGGGATACGCTCTGGGAGACGGTTTTCTTTACGGGAGCCGAAACGGAGGAGATGCAGCTCTCGCTGAAGGCCATTTACGCGCAGCTCAAGGCCGACGGCGATTTATCGATTACTAAGCACCTGACTATTGATCGGGTTGATCTGTGTACGTACGGCAATACAAAGCCGTTTCGCATTCGTATCCGCAACCTCGTCAACGATAATTTCGACTACTTCTACATCAAACGGGCCGATGCCTCACGGGTGTATGGGCTTGAATTAGAGCACATTCTTTCGCCAAACCGTATCAATTATATCACCAGTGGGCAGACGCTGGTGGAAGAGCATATTGCCGGAATTCCGGGCGACATGTTTTTTGAAAACCAACTCTATGACCCGACACTCAACCCGATTCGTCTGTGCAAAGAGTTCATCAAATTCAATGAACGATGTTTTGTCCGGCTATTGGGCGACATGCACTCCAGCAATTTTGTGGTGGATATCACGCCTGATTTCGATGAGGTTTATTACCGTATTCGTGCCATTGATTTTGATCAGCAGTCGTATGAGGGGCGTAAATCGGTTTACATGCCGCAGTATTATAAACAGAACCAGCCGATTATTGAGCTGGGCCTGCGGTATATGACACCCGAAAGTGTGCGGCAGTACCAGATTGAAGAACGGGCACTGATTGCCAGCCGCATACGGGCCGAAACCGTTCGGATTCATGAACTGATGGAAGCCATGCGTCAGGATGAAATTGCACCGGAGGCTAATGTACATCGCCTTCGGGAAGAACTGGCTCAGCATTATCGTCAGGACGATTTTCTGCAATGTCAACGCATGGGCGATCTGGTATGGCGTAGTTTAGCGACCATTCTGGCGCATTAAACCGTATTGATTTGATGACCAAAACCTGCTTTGTTGTCAACCCATTTATGATGCGTAAGAAGCTGTATGTACATCAACTACGTCATTTTGTAGCTGTGGTAGCTGTGGTGTCAGGTTCTTAAACCTGACACGGATGGGTTTCTCAAAACCTACCATAAAACGCTACGTATTCATAGAGCTTCCAAACAAAATGGTTCTACACGGAAATAGTTACATACAGATAGTCTGTAAAGTCTGAGCGTTTGGTACGGCAGCCCGGTGGTGTCAGGTTTGAGAACCTGACACCACCGGGCTGCCGTACCAAACGAGCCACCGCGTTTGAATCTTTTATAATTAGTACCAATCAAGCAGAATATGGGCGATTTAATTTTGGTTGCTGGCGCTTCGGGCGCTTTAGGTGGTCGTATCTGTAAGGCGTTACGTGACAGGGGCGCTGAGGTTCGGGCACTGGTACGTTCCAGCACGGATGATAAGAAAATAGAGAAGCTTGAGCAGCAGGGTGTACCGATTTTTCAGATCGATGCGACGAATGTTGCTGAATTGACGAAGGCGTGCGTGGGCGTATCCTGTGTTGTATCGGCCTTGCAGGGCTTACGTGATGTCATCGTTGACATGCAGTCGTTGCTACTCGATGCAGCACTAGCGGCTGGGGTTCCCCGCTTTATTCCATCGGATTTTGCGAGTGATTTTACAAAGCTTCCGGCGGGCCTGAACCGTAACTTCGATTTGCGCCGGGAGTTTATGGATCACATCAACAAAACGCCCATAAACGCGACCTCGATTCTTAATGGTGCGTTTGCCAACCTGCTGAACTACAACATGCCGCTGCTGGATTTCGAGAAGAAACGCGTTGGCTATTGGGGAAGCGATGATTGGCGCATCGACTTTACCACCATGGACGACGTAGCAACATTTACGGCCGCTGCCGCTCTCGACCACTCCACTCCAAGGTTATTACGTATCGCCAGTTTTCAGGTAAATCCTAATGAGTTAGCTGCAGCAGCCAAACAGGTAACCGGCAATACGTTTGAGGTCGTTCGCCTGGGTAGTCTGGATGAACTAGCCGCCTATAATCAACGCGAACGGGCTGCGCATCCCGAGGGCGAACAGGAGGTCTATCCTACCTGGCAGCGAAGTCAGTATATCCACAGTATGTTAAGCGTCCAGAATGATCCGCTCGACAATAACCGCTATCCGGATATAAAATGGACAACGATTCAGGACGTACTGGCCAATCATCGCTAACGGAATGAGCTTGAGAATTAACTTCCCGAACGCTTCAAACGTTCGGGAAGGTGCCGGAGTCTTATGCCCAGTAGTCGAATTTCTTTTTGGTAAAAATGGCTTTCGGGATCATCGCATGAACGCCCAGGGTCTGATCGACAACCTGACTGACTTCAAAATCGACGGCGGTGCTGGCAATGGACAACGCTTCGTTGAACGTAAAGCCCAGCTCGTCCTTGATGAATGCACACGCTTCGGAAAGGGCGTTTTTCATGGCTTTGTTCAGGTCTTTATCCAGGCCAACAGCAATGAAATGGGTTGGGGTTTCGGCGCGGGGTTGTTTCAGGGTTTTGCCTTTGTGAACAATGAACTTCACGGTCAGATTGATGGCTGTTTCAATGGCCACTCCACTAACTTCACCGTTGCCCTGCGCACCATGACCATCGCCGGTAGTAAACAGTCCACCCGCCACGGAAACAGGTAAATACAACGTAGTCCCTTTTGTCAGGTGCTTGATATCCAGATTGCCGCCGTAAAAATTGGGTGGAATTGAACTCTGGTGCCCCATATCGGCCGGGGGCGATAGCGCCATAACCCCCATAAATGGCTTGAGTGGAATGTCGATGCCTTCTTTGAGGGAAGCCGTTTTTCGCTTCATGTCGTACCGATACACAAATGTTTCCCGGGTTTTTACTTCATCGGGAATTCCCCCGCCACCCGGCCATACGCTGTTGACGCCAAATGGAGCCGGAAATGTCATGTCGAGAATTCGGATTTCAAGACTGTCGCCGGGAGCGGCTCCTTCGATAAAGACAGGCCCGGTGAGCATGTGGCCCCGAATTCCGGAAGGTTCAGGTTTTACGTTTTTCAAAATCGCAATCACTTCCTGCGCGTGCTGATCGAGCGGCAAGTTGTTTTTGTTGTAAAACTCTTCGGGATTGGGCCGGCTGACACCTGATGGATTGACCGTCTGAATTTCCACAACAGCTCCGTCTTTTACGTTGGCAACCGGCGGTACGTCGGCCCCGTAATAGCCCCAGACCATGTTTTCGGGTAACGACCGAACTACGTAATCCGGTTTAAAGGCCACAGTTGGTTTGGTCGCCAGTTCCTGGAGTGTATTGGCTGACAAACCACTTGTCGAAAGTATAGCCAGCCCACTGCGGGTAGAACGGCGCAAAAAGATACGTCGGGAAGATTTCATCAGGTTGTATGAGTTGTGTATTGAGGAGAATAAACGTACTAAGATAAACGATTACGGCTCGGTTCGTAGATCGGGCAGGTTTATTACATCGATAGTTTGCCGGTATCGAAACAACGCGGCTGTGCGCTCCGTTACGTTTCAGAACAATCTGATCTTTCCGTGTCGGCTTCCCCTCCAGCGACAGGCACATCGTCGCCCAATAAATGGATTATTCTTGGCACTGTTGTGTTCGGTACGTTCATGTCGACCCTCGACAGCAGCATTGTGAACATTGCGCTGCCAACCATCCGACGCGATCTGAATGCTGGAGACAGTGTTGAGTGGATTGTGCTTTGTTACCTCCTGACCACCACCAGTACGTTGCTCATCATGGGTAAACTATCCGATTGGGTTGGTCGGCGACAACTGTATATCACCGGTTTTTGTGTTTTTGTGCTGGGTTCGCTGCTTTGCGGGCTGGCCTGGAGTCTGTGGTCGCTGGTAGCCTTTCGAATTGTTCAGGGGTTAGGTGCGTCCATGCTTTTCGCCATCGGGCCCGCCATCATCAGCGATGCGTTTTCCCCAAAAGAGCGCGGACAAGCCCTGGGATTAATGGGCTCTGTGGTGGCCGCCGGGTCGAGTGCCGGTCCGGTCATTGGTGGGTTGTTGCTGGGGAAATTCGGCTGGTCGAGCATCTTTTTTGTCAACGTACCCATTGGGCTGATTGCCATCTGGCGCGCCTGGACCATTCTGCCGGACAGTCCCAAAGTGACTGGGCAGCGGTTTGATCTGGTGGGTGCGGGACTTTTTTTGCTGGGTGTTACGGCTCTACTGACGGGGCTGGATTTTGGGCCGGTACCCAACTATGGCTGGAATGACTCGCTCGTTATTGGTCTGCTTTCCGTTGGCGCTGTGCTGATCGCGCTTTTTCTGATCTGGGAAATGCGGGTTCGCGAACCCATGCTTCAGTTAAGTTTATTCCGGGTCTGGCCGTTTACGTCGGCTATCCTAGCGGCTTTCTGTGGATTCGTTGCGTCGGGCGGAAATATCTTCGTCATCCCGTTTTTTCTACAGCAATTGTTGGGGCTCAATCCCGAACGGGCCGGGTTGGTGCTGCTGGCCGGTCCGCTGACCCTTAGCCTGGTTGCTCCGCTTGGCGGTTATCTGTCCAGTCGGGTGAGTACGCGATGGTTATCAAGCCTGGGTTTGCTAATTACAGCCTGTGGTTATTTTGCCTTTTCCTTTCTCGACAGCAGCTGGGACTGGAAGGATGTGGTCTGGCGAAGTTCGCTGGTTAGTATGGGTTTTGGCTTGTTTCAGTCGCCCAACAGCAGCAGTGCTTTAAATTCGGCGCCATTAGCCCAGCGCGGTATAGCCAGCAGTATGATTGCGTTTATGCGTAACCTGGGGTTTGTTGTTGGTATAGCGCTGGCCGCTGCCGTATGGTACAGTACCCGGAATCGCTACGCTTTGGCTCATAACGTAACGCCCGAAGCAACAGCCGCCCAGTTACTGGGTATGCACTACGCGTATCTGATTATGACTAGTTTAATCCTGCTGGGGGCACTTATTTCCTTTACACGGGGCAAAGCCACACCCGCTTTATCGCCAGCTGTCGCTGTTCCGGTAGGGCCGCTGGCTAGTCCACCCGCAGCTTAAGGCTGTTACATCCTGGTCTTTTCACCCCCACCCCCTGAAAGGGGAGCAATCCGGTCTCAGCGGGTACCCCCTTCAGGGGGCGGGGGTGGTTCAACCGTTGCTGATCGAAGTCAGCGAACCACCGGGACGATTACCGTTTAGGGCCGATTGAATCGTAGATGACCACTTTTTCCCACAACTGTGAATAATTGTTTCGAAAGTCATCATGAATAGGGTGTTTCTGGTAGCTCTCTTCATCGGCCGCACTATCGAAAAAGCATAGCCATGAATACGTGTAGTTTCGCTCAATAACCGAGCGGTTCGTGGCGGCTGGCGTACCGATGTGCACCATTTTGATCGTGGGGCATTTAGCCAGCTTGTTTAAGCCTTCCAGCAGTTTGGCCTTGTCGGCTTCGCTACCGGCGTTTTTCAGATAAAATAAAACATGATGGACAAACAGTTCGCTGGCGGCTGACGTTACGTTCGGTAACCCGGCACCTAACCCGGCTGCTACGCTATTTTTAACAAAACTTCTCCGTGATTGCTCGTTCATGAGATGTAGGTTTATGCGTGATGGAGGCTTCGCAAAGCAAAAATGACAAACGATTCGCCGTTTGACAAATCGGGGAGCAAATCCAGAGCCCCTAAACCTCAGCGGATGGGCTACAATTTGTTTTATTGTTAAGCGTTGAATTTTCTGTTTATCAAACGTGTACGGCTGGTGGAGTTACCTTGTCTGCAAACGTTTATTGACTTATATAGTTATTAGAATACGTCTGTTCGAATCCGATTTGCCCGATTCACCAGGCAGCTTGATCTATGAAACGTACTATAATCCTACTCCTTATAGGGTTTATTGGCCCGTTAGTGTGCCCTGCTCAGGTAAACCCGAATCTTATCCAGGCTGGTCTGGATGCGATCACAGCCGCTACGTTGACCGATGCTCAGGTAGCGGCATATACACGCCAGGCAGTACAACAAATGGACGCTAAAAATCCGGTTGCCAGCTCCAGCGACCCTTATGCACAGCGCCTGAGTCGTATTGTTAGCCGTCATCACACAGTTGGTGGGTTGCCTATCAATTATAAAGTCTACAAAGTAGCTGACGTAAATGCGTTTGCCACCGCCGATGGTAGCGTACGCGTTTTTAAAGGACTAATGGACGTAATGACCGACAATGAACTGCTGGCTGTAATGGGGCATGAAATTGGGCACGTGATTGAACACCACTCCCGCGACGCCATGAAAAGCGCCCTTCGTCGATCGGCCGTACGTAACGCTGCGGCTTCGCAGTCGGGGGCGCTGGGCAAGCTGTCCCGTTCCCAACTAGGCGATTTGGCTGACTACCTGGCGGGAGCGTCGTTCAGCCGGAAGCAGGAGACCGAAGCTGACGATTACAGCTATAGTTTTCTGAAACGTAACGGCTACAACGTACTGGCATTGGCGACTTCGTTTGAGAAGTTGGCGAAGCTAAGCGGAGGAGGGAAGGGAGGCCAGGTCACGCAAATTCTGTCAACGCATCCCGACAGCAAAGCTCGTGCGCAGCGCGTTCGTGACCGTGCCCGGAAAGACGGTCTGGCCAGGTAACAGAAACCGCCTGGATGACACTACGTTCTTAACCAACCGTATTGTAAAAATTGGACGGAGTAGACGCCTAATTATGTATTTTTAGCCTGTAAAATTGACCGGCATTTTTTACAGTGCGTATCTACTCTCTATTGATCCTATTGCTTCCCTGCCTCCCGGGATTCGCACAGGCACAACGCGCTGACAGAACAAGTATAGCCCAAAATCAACCCGTCATTAACCAGTTTGATCATCTGTCGGTTAAAGATGGTCTTTCCAACAATTCGGTCAACTGCATCCTTCAGGATCGGGAAGGGTTTATGTGGTTCGGTACCAACGATGGGCTTAATAAATACGACGGTTATACCTTCACTACGCTCAAATCATCCGTAAACGAGTCTGCCCATAGTTTCCAGAATAACCAGATTATGGGTTTCTGTGAGGATCACAAAAATCGACTGTGGGTAGCTACCAGGGGCGGGTTGCACGAGGTTGACAAACAGACTGGCCGGGTTACGGCTCATCTCATCAGAGCTGACAATACTGACCGCTGGAATGCTCAACATGCTGTTTATGAAGACCACCAGCACGTAATCTGGGTTAGTTCGTTAGGCGGGCTGGTACGGTATGAGCCTGTAATTCACAGGTTTACCCTATTTCCAATGCCCCAACCTCAAGCGATCATAAAAGCCGTATTCGAAGACGATCAGGGCCGTCTCTGGGTGGGAACGCATCAGGGGCTCTATCTGTTTGATCGCGCAACCGGTCGGTATGCCTTACTGCCCGTTCCTGTGGGCGCGGGCGCGGCTCAGCCTACGTTTATTGCCTTTTATCAGGATAAGCAGCAAGTACTCTGGATGGCTACGGCATCAGCCGGGTACGGCTTGTTTAAGCTGGATCTGCATCATCGGCCCTGGCATCTGGAATCCTATAATCCGGATGGACAGATCAATCCGTTTACGTTTCTGAGTTCAATTCATAAGGATGGGGAGGGAATTATCTGGCTGGCCACAACGACGGGATTGCAACGTATCGACCCGATCAAAAATCAGGTTTTTTCCTATCATCCAGACCCAAACATCCCGAATGGAATCAGTAGCAATACCGCCCAGGCCGTTTATCATGACCGGGCCGGGACGCTCTGGGTAGGGACTGATAATGGCATCGATCGACAGGCTGTTAATACAAAGCCGTTTAGGACGTATCAGGTACGGCCCAACCGAGGTATAGCTAATTTAACTGAGAATAAAGTCGTGGCTTTACTACCAGATACAGACGGTAATTTCTGGACTAGTACTGGGTATAACGTATACAGGCCGGTGAACAATCATCCACAGCTGATACCAACTGAAATGCTGGGAGCCCGTGGGCAGTTCAATAGCTATACGCAGGCCTTTTTGGCCGATGGTAGTAAAGGGGTCTGGATAGGGACAGAACTGGGCTTAAACCATTTTGATAAAGCCACGGGTCACTACAGGGCGTATCCGGCTGAGGTACCTGCTGAATACATCCGTCGTACGCCTTCGGGTGAAATCTGGATTGGAGGCCACGTAGTGCCCCGTTCGGGAATTGCGGCTTTTAATCCGCAAACTCATCGTTACCGCTATTACAAATACAACCCTACCGATCCTGATGGATTCCCTGACCAGCGAGTGACTGGATTGCTGACCAGCCAAACGGGCGATGTATGGATATCCTTTCACAAATGGGGCATTAGTCGCCTGAATCCACGCACTGGTCAGTTTACGCACTATCCAGTTGGGCCGAAAAGCCGATTGGCCAGTAATGACATACTAACGATGTATGAAGATCAGTCCGGTAGTATTTGGGTAGGCACTGAGCAGGGAGGCCTGAATCGCTTCGATGCACGTACCGGATTATTCTCGGCCGTTACAACCCGTCAGGGGCTACCCAGCAACAATGTTGTTGGCATTACGAGCGATAATAGCGGGCGACTCTGGTTAAGCACCGATAAAGGACTTTGCCGATTTGATCCGCGTACAAATGATATCCGGACGTATCAAACCTCCAATGGATTATCCAGTAATGATTTCCTGCGGAACGCCGTTTTTCGCCAAAAAGATAGACTCTACTTCGGAAGTTTAAATGGCGTTGTTTATTTCAACCCAGATAGTATTCGCGATGATACGCAACCGTTTTCCGTTTATGTTACTGAACTGAAGGTTAAAGATCAGCACCGACCGATCACCGGCAATGTCATTACGCTGAACCACGACGAAAATTTTCTGTCATTCAGTTTTGCCGCACTGACCTATACGCAATCTGAGCAGAATCAGTACGCCTATCAGCTCACGGGTGTCGATAAGGACTGGGTTCAGAACGGGAATCGACATTTTGCCAATTATACCAATCTGTCGCCTGGCGACTACGTTTTCCGGGTAAAAGCCGCGAATAGTGATGGTATCTGGAATAAGAAAGAAGCTGCTGTTCATTTAATTATTCAACCGCCGTGGTGGGCAACCTGGTGGGCCTATGGCCTGTATGCCGTGCTGGCGGGGGGCGCCATCTGGGGGCTGATTCGGGTTTATACCAACCGGATCAGGCAGCAGCAGGAGTTAGAACTCAATCGGCGGGAAGCAGAACAGCTCAAAACGGTCGATGAGTTGAAAACCCGCTTTTTCTCCAACATCACCCACGAGTTTAGGACGCCACTATCACTGATTATATCGCCCGTTGAAAAACTTTTGCAGGATAATCGCTTTGATGCGCCAACCCGTCAGACACTGACATTGGTGCAACGTAATGCGAACCAACTGCTTAGGCTTATCAATCAACTGCTTGACCTCTCCAAGCTGGAGGCAAAACGCATGGAGACGTCGCTGGGGCGGGGCGAGGTGACGGACTTCGTTGGGTACATGGTTGAATCGTTCCGGCAAGCGGCTGAACAGAAGGGGGTGACCCTGCTTTACGATGCGGAACCCATGCCGCACGAACATTTATTCGACGCTGACAAGTGGGAGAAAATTCTGACCAACCTACTGTCGAATGCGTTGAAATTCACCAGTCAGGGTGGGAGCGTAGCCGTAACGCTCACCTCAATGGTAACCCCCAATGCCGCCGACAGCTCCAGGGTACGTATCACGATTACTGATTCGGGGATCGGGATTGCCCCTGAGCATCTTCCGCATATTTTCGATCGCTTTTACCAGGTCGACAACTCCCGTACCCGGGCTTATGAAGGAACCGGTATTGGGCTTGCTCTCGTAAAAGAACTGGTCGAACTGGTCAGGGGGCTCCATTCATGTGACCAGCCAGCCGAACATAGGTACTACGTTTACGCTGGTGTTACCTATTCAGCCGATATCGATTGATACGGAAGCACCCAAAATAATCCTGTCCGCTCGCGAACAGGCCGCTGTTGAGCGGCCTCCCGTTGCTGTTCCTGAGAAAATCAGCGAGCCATCCGTGCTAGAAGCTGACGCCCCGCTTTTGCTTATTGTAGAAGACAATACAGAACTGCGTGAATTTCTGGCCAGTGAGCTATCAGCTACCTATCGGATTCTGCGGGCCACGGATGGGTTGGCAGGCTGGCAGATAACCCAGATCGAACTGCCCGATATCGTTATTACGGACGTAATGATGCCGCGGATGGATGGCTACGAGTTGACACGGCTTATCAAAAATAATCCCGATACTGATCATATCGCTGTTGTGATGCTGACCGCCAAAGCTTCTCATCAAAGTCGGATTGAGGGGTTGCGGGAAGGCGCCGATGATTACCTGGCGAAACCGTTCCATCTGGATGAGCTGCATTTGCGGCTGCGTAATCTGATTCTGCATCAGCAACGGCTGCGCGATCAGTACCGGCAGCAACTTGCTCAGCCGGAGCTGCCCAGCCCAATCAACGTAGTGGAGGACGCCTTTCTGCATCGGGTATATAACCTGCTGGAAACGAACCTGAGCGATTCATCGCTTGATGTCAACTGGCTGGCCGACCAGGTTGCAATGAGCCGCAAAACACTCTATCGGAAAACCCACAGCCTTGTTCAACTGGCCCCGAATGAGCTGATACGTCAGTACCGGCTTCGAAAAGCCGCCGACCTGCTGCAGGCAGGTCATTCAGCCTCAGAAACTGCTCACCTGGTGGGCTTCAAGACGCCCTCGTATTTCACTACTGTTTTCAAAGAGTTCTACCACAAAACACCGTCAGAATTTGCGGCCGGCGGCTTGAATAAGGTGTAAGAAGCGACAAATAAGTATATAGGTGGTGTCAGTTGACGATAAGCGCACACTGTAAGATTGGGGACTATTGCTTTCAGTTCTGGGGCAATCTCGCTGGAACATGAATAATAATTCCCGTAACATTTTACCTTAGCCCTGTCCGTTTGACGGGTGTCTTTTCATGTACAACAACCACTTAATTCTTACACGTCATGGAACAAAATTTTACACAGTTAATGAAACGTGTTTGGCTAGCCCTGCTCAGTGCAGGGCTGTTCAGGTAGCCACACAGGCCAGGCGCAATCGATCCCTGACATTCAATGGACCAAATCGGGTAGAACGCTGACCGTGACCACAGATGGCGGTATCGTAACGACGGAGCATCTTTCACAGCAGAATAACCCAAACTTTCCCAGTGTAGATGGGGATCGGGTTATTAAATACGCAACGCCGGGAAACGTAGTTTGGCAAACAGGACTTCTGAAGGGTGGTTTTTACCTGGGAGGAAAAATCCCGGGCTATGATTATGAAGCGCTTGGGGCTATTCTTCCCGCCGGAACAACCGATGGCGGGGTGGGTATTGTGGGGAAAACATCCCTCAGAGGAGCCAATGTTGCCACTCGAATCGATGCGAATGGAAGTGTTAGAGTATGGCAGGAAAGCGATATCTTTTTTGGCTCGTCGACAGGAACGGCCATTTTAAACGATATAGTTGGTACGCCAGACGGTGGGTATCTGGTCATGTATCTAGATAGACAAACGAACAGCAGCCCATCCCAGACTATTATCCGGAAATACGATGCAGCCGGTAATTTTTCCTGGGCAAAACAGATAGCGTATCCAACCCCCAACCCCACCATGCCCGACAATAGCCTGACGGAGGGTAAGGCTGTCATAAACACGCCCGACTGGGGGTATTTGCTTGTTGGTTACTATAATAACTCAGGCGTTGTTTATGATCCGCTCACTTCGTTTGCTACCAATCAGACAGGCTGGGTAGCCAAACTCGATGGCTCAGGAAATGTTGCCTGGCAGAAATTGCTTACGTCTCTCCCCAAGGCCCAAACGTTTAATGGATTTGCGCCTGGCTCGGTTCAGACAATATTTGTCGCAACGGACGTAGTACTGGCGACAGATGGTAATGGGTATGCACTGGTGGGTCCTGGTATGCCGCCCAGCGTATTACCCTCACCACCGACATCAGTCGCCATACTTGAGCTGGACTGGAATGGTGATTTCAAGCGTGCCAGACTGCTGGATATAGATGCTACTCAGGCATTTATCACGCAATACGGTCCTCAATTCTACGCCGTTGGCAATACGTCTCTGGGAAATGGCGCTGATCCACGGGTGCTGAAAGTCAGTGCGGCAAAGCTAAATCTGAATGACCCGGATTTGTTTAAAGTGGTTGTGCAGCGAACCTTTGATCGCCCTTCGGATGGATACCTGAAAAAAATGGAGCGGGCTGGCGATGGTGGGCTGGTGTTAATTACGACAAATCAGGAACTGATTAAACTTAATGCCGATACACCGCTGCCATTTTCCATGCGTGCTCCATCGTATAATTGCCAGACGGGCGGCATCATTTTCAACATAATTGGGGGCGATGGATCGCCAGTTACGTATACGGCTCCCGGTATTACCCGCGCATCGGTAACAGACAATTTTGGTACCGTCGAGCCAGGCCTACGTAACGACCCTAAAGTGATAACAATCACGGCTACGCAGAGTGGCAATACCGTTACGTATAATTTCGATCTGAAAGCTGCCTGTAGTTCAAGCATCCCCAAACTGCCTGTATTCAATGGGCCTATTCCTGACCAGTTTCTGACGGTGGGTCAGTCTTTTCCGGGCAACGGTTATTTTTCGTTGGCACCCTATTTTACAGACCCCAATGTGTGCTTTCAGAACAATGAGTGTTTGCCGGGATATGTACCCAACTGGGCAGTTGAAGTGTCTGGTTTGCCGAGTGGTATGAATGTATTATCCAATAATCTACTCTACGCACCTTACCCTGAAGTGGTTATTGGCGGTACACCGAATTTAGCAGGCATATATACCGTAACGGTTAAGGTCAGCACAGGCGCCTATCGTGATTTTCCGATTATCACCAGCTTCAAAATCACTGTTTCGAACAATAATCCACCAAATCCTGATCCGCTGGCGCTGATTGCTCCGGGCTATGACTGTGCAACAGGTGCCTTCACATTCAGAACAACCGGTGGCAACGGAAGTCAGATCGAATATCAGGCAGCGGGCATTACGGGCTGGACCACCAACCCCAATCAGTTTGTCGATAAAGACAGCCGCACGGCTAATGATGTACAGCCCTTTACGCTGATGGCTCGCCAGAACGGTAACGTAGTGACCTATAGCTGGGACCTGAAAGCGACCTGTAGTAGTACACCAACGCTAAAGCCACTTATTGCCCTGCCGATTCCTGATCAAACCTACACCGTTGGACAGGATGTTTATTTCGTACTTGGGAGTTACTTCAATGATCCGAATATAAGCGATCCGAATTATGTTCCGAACTGGTCAATTAGCACATCAGCGCTTCCTGCATCCCTATCACTTTTCGTCAAATCGTCAGAGCTTGCGCATACACCCGCGGTAGTTATTGTCGGAACTGCGACTGCTCCTGGCGTCTATACTGTGAACGTATCGGCACACACTACAGCTGGTTCAGCCAGTTCGACGTTTAAGATTACCATTACGTCTACGAGCACTGCACTGGCACTGGTTGCGCCTGATTATGACTGTTCTACGGGAGCCATTACGTTCAAAACGACAGGGGGCGACGGTACGCTGATTGAATACCAGGCGCCGGGGATTACAGGCTGGACCACCAATCCCAACCAGTTTGTCGATAAAGAAAGCCGGACCGCCAATGATGTGCAGCCCTTTACGCTGATGGCTCGCCAGAGCGGCAACGTAGTGACCTACATCTGGGATCTGAGAGCCACCTGCGGTCGGGCTCGTGTAGGCGTAAATGAGCTTGGTACGGGCTTACAGATACGTGTATTGGGTAATCCGGTGGAAGGCAAATCGGCCGATGTGGAAATTAGTGGAGTGGCGGGTAAAGCCGTGCACCTCAAACTCGTTGACAGCCGGGGGTCCTTGGTGCACCAGCTCACTATTAATCAGGCTGAATCAATTGATCGGGTAAGCGTGCCGCTGGGCAATGCACAGGGTATGTTGCTGTTGCAGGTCGGTACGGCTACAGAGCAAAAGAAAATTAAGCTCCTCCGTCCATAAATATTTCTTCTATCTCACGCCATGAATGCAAAAACCAGGCTCTAACAGGTCTGGTTTTTGACTTTAACATGCATCTAACTGGTTTCCGAGGGGTTGGGTAAAAAAGTGACTACTATCTTGCACGCCTGATGAATCCTCCCGTAATATGCCTAATACTTATACACAACTGTATGTTCAAACTGTTTTTGCTGTTAAACATCGCCATAGCCTGATTCGTATAATCTGGAAAGAAGATTTATATCGGTACATGACAGGTATTGTGCAGAATCAGGGCCATAAACTGATTGCTATCAACGGAATGCCCAATCATGTGCACGTTTTCATTGGGATCAACCCCAGGCAGTCTATTTCTGAATTGATGCAATACCTGAAAATGGACTCCGCAAAATGGATAAATGAGGAAAAGCTAACCCAAGGAAAATTTGAGTGGCAAAGTGGTTATGGGGCATTTTCTTACGGCCACTCACAAATTGACAGCGTAGTCAGGTATATCCAAAACCAGGAAAACCATCATCGGGAGCGAACATTTTTAGAAGAATATGTGGCTTTCCTGCAAAAGTTTAAAGTACCCTATAATGAGCGATATATTTTCAGACCACTAGAGGGATAACGAAAAAGGCTGGTTTCCATTTATTACTTGCTCGTCGCGTAGCGACCCAAAGTTTGTAGCTTAAACAAACCATCCATACCGATAACCCGTCGCGTAGCGACCCAACCATTGTTACATTATAGTTAGGTCGCTACGCGACGGGAATTGGATAGGAAGCGGGATTTTCTATAAACATTAGGTCGCTAACGCGACGGTTTGAACCTATCGATGGCAGGCCTAGAAAAATTTAGCTAGGTGAAGACCTGGTATGTGAATGTTGATTCAACAAAAAAGCCCGGCCACTTTTCAGCGACCGGGCCTGGCATATTATCTGTCAACTATAATTCAATTTCAGCGTCCAAGTTCGTGAAAGCGATTTCGCCGTTGTCATCCAACTCCATTAAGACAACGGAATCTTTCTTGACGTCGCCTGATAGAATACTCTTCGACAACTCGTTCAACACCCGACGTTGCAGTACGCGTTTCAGCGGACGGGCACCAAACTGCGGATCGAACCCTTCTTCGCCCAGTTTGGTCAGAGCTTCGTCGGTAGCATCAAGCTGGATACCGTTTTCGGCCAGACGTTTTTTGATTTCGCTGAACTGAATGTCCACGATCTTGCGAATGTTAGCCTGTGTCAGTGGTTCAAACATCACGATTTCGTCAATCCGGTTCAGAAATTCGGGGCGAATGGTTTGTTTCAGCAACTCCATTACGGCCGACTTCGCTTCTTCCAGCACCAACGAGTGGTTCCAGCCTTCATCTTCAGCAAACTTTTCCTGAATCAGGTGACTGCCGATGTTGGACGTCATAATGATGATCGTATTCTTGAAGTTGGCTACGCGACCTTTGTTGTCAGTCAGGCGGCCTTCATCGAGCACCTGGAGCAGGATATTCCATACATCCGGATGTGCCTTTTCTATTTCATCAAGCAGCACAACCGAGTAGGGTTTCCGACGAACAGCTTCGGTCAATTGACCGCCTTCATCATAACCAACGTAGCCCGGAGGGGCGCCGATTAAGCGGCTTACAGCGTGGCGTTCCTGGTACTCCGACATGTCGATCCGTATCATCGCGTTCTCGTCGTTGAACAGGTATTCGGCCAGCGTCCGGGCAACTTCGGTTTTACCAACGCCTGTTGTACCCAGGAAGATAAACGAACCAATAGGCCGTTTTGGGTCCTGCATACCAGCCCGGCTCCGACGTACCGCGTCGGAAACGACTTCAATGGCTTCCTGTTGACCAGCCACCCGCTTACCCAGTTCTTTCTCCAGATTAAGCAGTTTTTCGCGGTCGCTTTGCAGCATTTTCGATACCGGAATTCCCGTCCATTTGGCTACTACTTCGGCAATGTCTTCGGCGGTAACTTCTTCCTTTAGCAAAGTGCGTGGTGCCTGGTGCATGGAGTTCGATGCGCCCTGCTCCGCGCTCCCTGCTCCCTGCAATTCATTCAGCTTTGTTTCAATTTCAGGAATCCGGCCGTAACGAATCTCAGCTACTTTACCGTAATCGCCGGAGCGTTCGGCCTGTTCGGCTTCAAAGCGCAGCTGATCGAGTTGCTCTTTCAGCGTGCGTCCTTCATTGACCGATGCTTTTTCGGTTTCCCACTTGGCCTGCAGGTCGTTACGTTGCTCAGTCAGGTCAGCAATCTGCTTATTCAGCGACGTTTCCTTTTCCTTGTCATTCTCACGACGGATAGCTTCGCGCTCAATCTCCAGCTGCATAATCCGCCGATTCAACTCGTCGAGTTCTTCCGGTACTGAGTCCATCTCCAGCCGTAACTTAGCCGCAGCTTCGTCCATCAGGTCAATGGCTTTATCAGGCAGAAAACGGTCGGTAATATAGCGTGTCGAGAGCTCAACGGCCGCAATTACGGCATCGTCTTTGATCCGAACCCCGTGGTGTAATTCGTATTTGTCCTTGATACCGCGCAGAATCGAAATGGCATCGGCCATATCCGGCTCATCGACCATAACAGCCTGAAAGCGACGCTCTAACGCTTTATCTTTCTCAATATATTTCTGGTACTCTTTGAGCGTAGTAGCCCCAATCGTATGCAGTTCACCGCGCGACAGCGCTGGTTTGAGCAGATTGGCCGCATCCATTGCGCCTTCGCCACCTGCTCCTGCGCCAATCAATGTATGAATCTCATCGATGAACAGAATAATCTGCCCGTCAGAATCCGTCACTTCTTTGATAACGGCTTTCAGACGCTCCTCGAACTCGCCTTTATATTTGGCGCCCGCAATCAGCAAACCCATGTCGAGGGAGACGATGGTTTTGGTTTTCAAATTTTCTGGTACGTCGCCCGACACAATCCGTTGAGCGAGTCCTTCCACTATGGCAGTTTTACCAACACCCGGTTCGCCAAGCAGAATCGGGTTATTTTTAGTACGTCGGCTTAGAATTTGCAGCACCCGCCGGATTTCTTCGTCGCGTCCGATCACCGGGTCGATTTTACCCGTCCGGGCGCGTTCGTTCAGGTTTACGCTGTACCGCTCTAACGACTGATATTTTGCTTCTGCGTTTTGGTCTTTCACCGAATTTCCTTTTCTAAGTTCAGTGATGGCCGCTTTCGTTTGTTTTTCGTTGAAACCGGCATCACGTAATAACGTTGCAATTTGATCTTTGCCCGCCATAAGTCCCAGCAGCATGAGTTCAACACTTACAAATTCGTCGCCGAATTCTTTCGTAATGTTGCTGGCTTTAGCTAAGGCCGCGGCTGTATCATTAGTCAGGTAAACGCTTCCATTGCCTCCCGTCACCTTCGGGTATGTTGTGAGAATAGCCTGTAAAGCGCTACTGGTATTCTGTAAATTGATGCCAAGCTTTTTAGCAATGAAACCAATTACGTTTTCATCTTCCGACAGAATCGCCTGGAGTAGGTGACCTGTTTCAATGGCTTGCTGGCCGTTGCCGAGAGCGATTTCCGACGCCTTCTGCACGACCTCCTGTGCTTTGATGGTGTAATTCTTAAAGTCCATGACCGTTCAGGAATAAATAATGGGTTTGACGGAATAACGTAGCAGATACAGTGAGCTTTGATACACTGCACATTACCGTTCACTCGTACTTATTAACAAATCACGGGCCGGGGTGTTTTTTCGGACATTTTGGCTTGTTTTGCAAGTATTAGGTAACTTTTTGCGTCAAAATGGCAATGTAAATGGCTAATTTGACTGGTGTCTGTTCGTAGCGGTATTTCACAACAGATTCTATAGTAAATGAAGATGCGTATTATAAATGATTGGAGCTTGTATCAGCTGTAGTGGCATACCTACGGCATGACAGAATATATATAACTCTCATTGTCTATCAACATTGGATCGCCACGCGATCAAGTCAGTATTACAATTAATCTTCTAAATGGCAGGGGTATTGCTTGTCGCCTTATCCTTGCCCTATGAAGGGGCCAGTCTGGGATGGATTTTTCCCCTTCATAGGGCGGGGGTAAAAGGTACGTGGCACAAAAAAGCCGCTCATTAATTAATAAGCGGCTTTTTTGTTTTTGTCAACAAAGTTTAGTCCAGACTTTCGGCTTCGATCGGTTTCATTCGCTCGCGGGCGATTTCGGCCTGATGTGGTTCACTGGTTTCGAACGGCCCTGCCAGTACTTCGGCTTCAGCATCATTGACTACGTATCGATCATACGCATGAAATTTGCCCTGCGGGAGCCAGTAGGCCAGCAGACCTGCGTAAGCAACTGCTAATACGGCGGCTGTCCAGCCAACAATAGGCTCCTTTTTCCATTGACGCGTAGCAATACCGCCAAAGCCTGCCACAAAAGGAAGCATATACCACGGATCGTTCAGACGGCGAGCAATGAAATAACCCGCTCCCGCTGTTGCACTCAGAATGCCCGCCGATACAGGTTCGTCGCGTTCCTCCTCCGATTCCCATAAGTTGAGCGTTAGTAACGTATTTGGCGTGCCGACAACCGTAGCGGCCGTCAGCCAGCCAGCGTACAAACTCACCGGAATGCGCAGAAACCGTTCGGGTGCCGGAACATCCGTCTTACCAATTTCCAGACTCTGGTGCAGACCCAACGCAACCGGCAGATTAAACTTGGTCGTCAAGTCAGAGATAATGATGCTCTGTGGGTCGTTTTGGGAGAAGAACCGGCCAAAAATACCATTGAGTATCCAACTGGCCCACCACCAGGGTTGCGCTTTCTGATAACGCGGATTGTGCTCCTCCGATGGCAGGGCCTGATGAACCAGTAGGGCCGCCAAGCCTGTATAGATGGTCGACCAGACTACGCCAAATGCCCAGCCTGCCGGAACAATCTGATTTTTTTCGAATACCTGTTCGTATTCAACCGGTACGTCGTATTCGTATTCCGAACCTCCCTGACCGGACTCATGTCGTTCCCGACTTTCCCGCCGGGACTGACTACTCGATACGGTTGTGTAGATAATACTGCCAACCGCAAACACAGCCGTGGCAATACGCCAGAATGATGAGTTTTTCATAAGTGAATCAGAGACGCTTATTAAGCAACAACTTCTTCCTCCAGCTCTTCTTCCGACTCGTTGATTACCGCTCCAGCCTTCGCTTTTGTGGTTTTGTAGGCATCAACTACAGAGTCGACCACATTATCGAACACCGACGAAAGGGTATCTGAAATCGAATCCCCGAATGATTTGGCTTTGTAACGATAACGGGCGCGGTCCAGCGCATTTGTATTGGCGTAGGCCAGGCCCAATGCCACACCGGCTAATACGGCAATGCCGATACCAATACCCCAGGCTATAGTTGACGATTCCTCTTCGGCTTTCGGATCGGGTTTCTGTTCCATCTTATTTCGCATCAGCGAGGCCAGCGCTTCCTGAGGGGCAACGTAGGCCATCACTTCATACGATTTGTTCTTCAGGCCACCCGGAACAATTTTTGATTTACCAGCCATGAGTGCGTCATAACCAGCTTTGGCTACCATAACCGGGTCCTGTACCTCATCCGTTACCTTTGTGTTTTCGGCACCGGCTTTATTGAAAAAGTCCGTGTCGGTCGCATTGGGGAGTAAGGCCGTGATGCTTACGTTCGTGTCTTTCAGTTCGTTGGCAAGCGACTGCGTGAAGTTATAAACATACGCTTTTGTGCCTGCGTAAACAGCCATCAAAGGCGATGGCGTGATAGACAGCAGGGATGCCAGATTCAGAATTTTTCCCTCGTTACGCGCCAGCATATCGTACAGAAACAACTTAGTCATCTGTGTCAGTGTCAGTACGTTGAGGTGAATCATGGCTTTTTCACGCTCCCAGTCGGTATCGGTAGCAAACAGACCATAAAGCCCAACTCCGGCATCGTTCACTAGCACATCGACCGTAATGCCCTTTGCTTTGACCTGATTATACACGTCCTGGGCGGCATCTTCAGAGGATAGGTCTTTGCCAATGACGGTTACCTGCTCCGTGCCATAATTATTCTTGAAGACTTCTCCTAACCGGTCTAATTTATCGTCGCTACGTGCCACCAGTACTAAATTGTACCCATCTTTTGCGAAGAGTTTGGCAAGTTCCTGCCCAATTCCGCTGGATGCACCGGTAATGAGAGCTGTTTTTCCTGTTTCTGCGTTCATAGCTTTTACATCGTTGGTAACTAAACGTATTGAACCACCTTCGTTTAAAGTTGTTTTGATTATTTGCTTATTCACGCATTTATAATTTGCGGGTTTGCTGTGAAAAATTGACCACCAGATTATCAATATTACTTCTGAAAGACTATGAAAACACCGTGGATATTTTCTGTCATTATTGGGTTGTGCGTTGGCTGTTCGTCCTATCGAATCGTGCGGAATGAAGTTGATAAAACAGCGAACTGGTCATCGTACCGTACGTTTGCCTTTATTGATACAAACCGCATAGAACCAACGCCCAATGAAACGTATCGGACGGCCATGGACCAACTCAAACAGGCTGTAGCAGCCGAACTTACGAATCGAGGTTACCAGCAGATAACTACCGCCCAGACCGGAACGCATCCTGATTTGCTAGTCAATATTGGTGGTATCATCAATGAAAAGACGCAGACGCGTCCAACAACGATTTATGAAGCTCCGCGCTACATTGGTCAGCGACGGTACCATTGGCAGAGTCAGGATGTACCCGTTGGTACGTATAAGGAAGGCACTGTAAATATTCACATTGTCGATACCCGGCGTAATGAGTTGCTGTGGGATGCTGCCGTTTCGAGCGTATTGCGTAAAGGCAACGTAACGCCTGATCAAATCCGTGACGGTGTCAGCCAGTTGTTTACCAAATTTCCTGGAAAAGCGTCCTGAATGTTAGGCTGTTAAGTGCTTATTCGCCAATGGAGATGCTGTACGTATTTGCTTTTGAGCATTAACCTGCTTGGGTTTGAGTTCTTTGTGCACTAGAAATTGACCAGTGGGCAATTCTGATACGCCAAATACGTAGCGAACGTATCTGAGTTTGACCGCCAGAAGTGCTACTCGCTCTGGATACAAGCCGTTTTTTACTGAACATACTCTTTGGCCACGTGTTGTTCACTAATAGTTACTGTATTATAGCCATGTTGGCTGCGCTCAACGATGTTACTGCCTGATTCTACTGAGGAAATCAATAGGCTACAAGCCTTACGAGGTTATGATATCCTGGATTCCCTGCCCGAGGATGATTACGATCATATTACCAGCCTGGCTGCTCAAATTTGTCAGTCACCCATCTCATTAATTAGTCTGGTTGATGAAAAACGACAGTGGTTTAAGTCTGCTCAGGGACTTGCAATGCGGGAAACGCCCCGCCAGTTCTCCTTTTGTGCCCACGCCATTCTCAATCCCAGCGAGCCTTTACTCATCTCCGATACCCGGCAGGATGTACGCTTTGCCAGTAATCCCTTCGTCATGGGAGAACCGCATGTCGTTTTTTATGCAGGTATACCGCTAACCGATTCGGATGGCTTTGCCTTAGGCTCGCTGTGTGTTCTTGATAACAAGCCCAGGCAATTGACTCCCGAGCAATTGACGGCCTTGCAAACCTTAACCAAACAGGTAGTCAATTTGCTTGCCTTACGTAAAGCCAACAAAGAACTTCAACAAAGTGAACAGCGCTATCGAACGCTGGCCGCCGAACTTGAAGCCCAGGTCCTAACGCGTACCCAGGCCCTCAAAAACGCCAACGATCAACTTCATAAAGCCAATGAATTATTAACCCAGGCAAATCATAACCTGCAACAATTTGCTTCGGTGGCCTCTCACGACTTACAGGAACCTCTGCGAAAAATTCAGTCGTTTGGCAGCCTCCTGCAAAACCAGTATGCCGACCAACTGGGTGAAGGTCGCACCTATCTCGACCGGATGCAATCGGCGGCCAGTCGCATGTCCGTTCTGATCCGGGACTTGTTGAGTTATTCGAGAATCTCCGCTCTCCATGACCGTCGCCAACTGGTTTCGCTCTCAGCCATTGTCCAGACAGTGCTGGTGGATCTGGAGTTGGCAATTGCCGAAGCGGGGGCAACTGTTCAGGTGGACGCTCTACCTGATATTCTGGGAGATGCCGTTCAGTTGGGTCAACTCTTTCAGAATCTGCTAAGTAATGCCCTCAAGTTTAGCCAGGCGAAAACGTCTGCTCCTTCGTCATCAGCAATTCCCAAAGTTCCTGTTATTCAGGTTCGTGTTCAAACGCTCCTGGCTAAGAATTTGCCTGTAGCGGTAAAGCCAGCACTTTCGGCCCCGCTTTACTTCCGGATTGATGTAACCGATAATGGTATTGGTTTTGAACAGAAACATGCTACCCGAATCTTTCAGGTCTTTCAACGGCTACACGGTAAAAGCGAGTTTGCCGGTACGGGTATCGGGCTGGCTATCTGTGAGAAAGTGGTGACCAATCATGGGGGGGCTATCACCGCTACCAGTCGGCTTGGTCAGGGAGCAACCTTTAGTATCTATTTACCCAACTAGATAAATTACGTCTCCCGGAAAGCGTGGAAAACACTCTCCGGGAGACGTAGCAAGCCCGTAGGAGGATAGTAGCAATTAACCAAGTGAACAACTGGACTGGTTTTTTCGCTGGTTCCAGACTTAAGCACAACTGTATGGAGTTTGATAGCAAAACCATTTTTATCAACGACTTAGACTGGAGTCTGGCCTTCGAAATTGTAATCAGAACCTTGATTATGTTTTCCCTTATCCTGGTCTTTTTACGATTAACCGGAAAGAAAGGAATTCGTCAACTGTCCATCTTTGAAGTGGCCATTATTATCGGTCTAGGCTCGGCTGCGGGCGATCCCATGGTCAATAGCGACAACGCCATACTGCCAGCTTTACTGGTTTTTATCACTATTCTGGGGCTTTACCGGCTCATTACCTGGCTGGCCGCACGTAGCGAACGTTTCGAAAGTCTGCTGGAGGGTGATCCCGTTTACATTATTGAAGAGGGGCAATTTGTGCTGCTGAATGTTAGCGAGCATACATACGCCAAAGATGAATTTTTTGCCGAGATGCGTCAGCAAAACATCGAGCATGTGGGCCAAGTACAGACGGCCCTATTGGAAACCAATGGCCAGATA
This sequence comes from Spirosoma sp. KNUC1025, assembly GCF_045160025.1. Classification (GTDB taxonomy): domain Bacteria; phylum Bacteroidota; class Bacteroidia; order Cytophagales; family Spirosomataceae; genus Spirosoma. Next base: position 5,754,280 of record NZ_CP087139.1, on the reverse strand, counting down.
AGCTTTTTCTATTACGCTGATGAGGAGGTCAGGCCTGGCTTACCCATCTTACCCAAGATTTACCACCAGAAGAGCAACTTGCTTTCGCAAGCGGGGCAATACGCCTGTACAACCTGCGGACTGGTTGAATCAATTGATAACCAGCGCCATACGTGCCCGCGCTGTCGGCAAAGTGAGTGGGTAAAAGCGATTCACACCAGGCGACGAACCTAGTTAAATGGAGAACTGCATCACTTAACGATCAGAACTTTTCTCGTCAACCCCAATAAAGGTATTGTTAAACAAGGTCAACATATCTGTCTAGAGGCCGAGTAACGGATGGATGTGATGAAAATTGTGGGCGTAAACCCACACAAGTGGGCAAAAAGATCACCATCTTCTAGTAATGTTTGTGCATGTGCCAGTAGATAAGATTCTGATTTTTAATTATTTACATTTAACTATTCTTGTTGGCATAATTTGGGATAATTAATAGACGGATGGTTTTTTAACTTCAGTTGTTCACTGCCTTTGGCGCAGCTTTATTATAGATCAGTTATCATTTCACTCAACGTTACGAAAAACAGAAAAACAAGAAAAGCCCGGTTCAACACCGGGCTTTTCTTATAAGCTTACTTTTTGAGCTTAACAGTCCTAAACGATTACTCCATATCTTCTGCTCGATCGCTTATCGTTTAGGGAGTTTGTTCTGAGTGATTGCTCGCTGCTGATTTGATTTAAAGCGCGCATTATCGACGGCCGATAAAGCCGCGTGTTTCGTTGTTCTGCCTTGTACACGGATGCGCCACCTTCGCCATGAGGATGGCTTTAGCTCGGCACGCATAAGCTCAATAACCTGTTGCTCTGACAAACCAAACTGAGCCTGGATAGCCTCAAAGGGTGTTCGGTCTTCCCAGGCCATTTCAACAATACGGTCCAGATCGGCTTCCGGAAAAGAGGATATGCGTTGGGTTATTTTCATACTCAGACAACCCATTTACTGTGTATTTGTTAGTCGTCAGGAGCGGCCCCACCGATTTGGCAGGAGCGAACCAGTCAATTTTTTCTTCAATTGGGCTGCAGATTTAAAAATCGCAATAGGATAGTGGCTAATTAAGAATATCCTTTTTGCCTAGTACGTTGAAGTCTCTACAAGCTGCCTCAGCTTTAGGAGCGATCCCAAAAAGCAGGAGGGGCAATGCCAAGGGTACGTAGGTAGACATACGCCTGAGCCCGGTGGTGAATCTCATTATCAATAACGTAGAGGATGAACCAGTAAATGGTGCCTTCATACTGACCAAAAGCTACATCTACTTCCTGAAAATGAGACGGCTGAATTTGGGGCCAAAGCGTATTAATCTGCTCTGTCACCTGATCCCAATGGGCCAGCACCTGCTCTTTTGTACTTGTTTGCAGAGGCTGAAAGTTATCCCACCGGCCCGAGACAACGCCTTGTATACCCAGCGACGACATGCCCATTATTTCTGCGATCAGTTCCGAGCAAGGCCGCATTCCACCTAGGGCATACGAAAAGAACTGATCGGCAGGATACGCTTCAATCAGTTTGCGGGTGAGTCGGCGGTGACCTTGCCAATGGTCGAGCAGTTGCTGGGCTGAGAGGACCGTCTGGTCAAGTGCTGATTCGAGTTGTTTTGTGTTTTCCATGAATAGACAAGTTTGCGTTTGACAAGGCATTGACTACACAAAGAAAACAAGGATAGGTGACAGCCCTATGTCAGTAGTGAATGCCTTCAACCGGAAATAATTCATGGGTATTGATGGCAATGTTGGCGCGCCTACAGTTCAAGTCCCATTCGATTGACGGTCTCAAAGAGCGTTGTCAGAAATGCACTGAAAAAATAGCCCGTTGAACCAACCGCGACTATCAATACGAAAATGATCAGTAAAACTACCACGAGTCGTAGTAATTGATTCCGGAAGGAATAGGGTAGTTGTGTCGGTTGGTAAGCAGACATAATCGTTGATACGTAAGGGTATTGAACCGTAAAGTGAGAATCTGTTCGGGGCGCTTTTGCACCAATCAATAGCAAGTGCAGCGGGTTTGCGATTTTTTCTGAGCCACGGGCGTCTGTTTCCTGTTCTGGTGAATCCCCCAGTCAATCGCTCGTTGAATGGCCTGCTGCGGGATGAGCCCCTGCTTCCTATAAGCATCGGCTTTATCCATGATATCCTGAATTGATGGGTAGGTTTTGTGCGTCATACAATCATTAAACGGGAATTCGCTCTATGTTTAATTGTTTCCGTAGACTTTTTATCGATAACTTAGTCACTGAAAATTGATACTAAAATTCAGAAATCTATTATTCGGAGTATTATTTACTTTACCATAGGAGTAAATCAGTTTGAGAATTGTCCTTGGCTCATTGTGATTCACCGCTACCAGCGAACTGTTCGATAAAGTTGCTGTTGAGAGCAGTAATGAAGACCGCTTAGTTAATAGACATCAAACCCTTAGGCTTTACCTTCGGCAACCTCTTACTTTAGAGTAGTCTACTGTTCGTGTGAAAAACCAACTGGATCGGTCTCTGGCTACGCCCTTCTGGTTATTTTTGTGTTTAAGCTGCTCTTTCCCCATACCATGAATCAACCTGTTTTCCTCTCAAATCTGGCCTCACTTCGTGGTCTGGTGGCTGTGCTAGTCGTTCTTGTGCATGCCCATGGGTTACTCCTGCCTCTGATGGATACCACCCAAACCGCCTTCATGACGACTTCCCACATATTGGTGGATTTCTTTTTCATCCTAAGCGGATTTATTTTATCCCATGTATACGGCCATCGGTTTCAGCATGCGTTTACCAGGCTTACGTATAAGCGGTATATGCAGGCTCGTTTCGCCCGAATTTATCCACTTCACCTTTTTACGCTGATCTGGGCACTTATCCCCGTTCTGCACATTATGTCAACAAAAGGATTGCCCGAGGAAGCCAGAGCCAACTACGATCCTCGATCCATTCCAACTTCACTGTTGCTTATCCCTGCTTCACCCTGGCACGAATTTTACCCTCCTAACGGCCCTTCCTGGTCTCTGGCTACCGAGTGGTGGGTATACTTTATATTTCCGCTGCTGGTGCCGGTTGTTTTCCGGTTAAAGCGTATGGGCAAGCTTATCATGCTTCTTCTGATTCTGGGCCTGTATGCGTGTATCATGTATTATCTGGTGCCTACCTTTAGCAGTTCAGCTCATTCGGGAGAGGGGATGATCAATACGCTGGATATTTCGGGCGATTTCTCGCTCTTACGCTGTCTGGCTGGTTTCTGCCTGGGCATGCTGGTCTACGAACTGTATCGGCAACAGTGGGGTAGACGATGGCTCAAATCGAGCTGGGTGCTTGCTCTGGTGGGGGTGGGTATGTTCATAGCCATGCACCTGGGTATGCATTCGATTGCCCTTATTTTGGTGGCGGCCCTGCTGATCTTATCAGCTTCCTATAACACGGGCTACGTGCATCGTGTGCTTAGTAGTAAGCCTTTACAGCGATTAGGGGATTGGTCGTACTCGATCTATATGATCCATGCCCCGCTTATTCTTACCTACTATGCGGCTATGCTTTGGGCAAACCCGGACCTGGTCAATCAATCCGAAGAGGCAGCAGGTACGCCCGACTACGTATTTGGCTGGATTGGAGATGGAATATTCGTATTAATTACACTGCTTCTATCGTCGCTGACGTACCGGTTTATCGAACTGCCCGCCCGAACTTTCTTAAACGCTCGCTTCCACATTCAGCGTGCCGAACCGGTCAATGTAGGTATGTAAGCCGCGTTTTAGGGAGATTTTGGACAGGTAACCCGGCCAATTATTTCTTCACTATTTCACTTAATTCTACACGTCATTCTCAGAGAATTTTCCCGTCGAATGCGGTAGTAAAAGGAAGCAAAAAAAAGAGCTTAAGGAAGGCTGGAGAATTCAACTGGTGCGCTGTCAGAGAATTACGAATACTCAGCCCTGACAACCCACCAGTTGAATTTTACTTGGCGATCACCTTCAGGTCGATTTTGCGTAGCGTTGGTCTGGCAACGCGGGAAGTATCCCGAAAGCTTACGCCCGTTCCCCGACCAATCGCATCGACACGCAGGTAATTGATGCCATACGACACCAGTTGCTGTTTGATCTGATTGACTCGTTTGAACGAAAGTGCCCGGTTTGTTGTGCCGCGCATGGCATCGTTTGCATAACCGACCAATTGTACCTGCAATTGCGGGTACGTCTTCAGTAACGTAGCTAATTCACCGATAGTGGCCTGCGAGCCCGGGGTTAGAGAAAGTGAACCCGGTATGAACGTAACACCCGGCAGTGCAAAGACCCGGCCTTTCGGCAGCATGGCGTTCGTTAAATACGGGGTCATTACCTGCGTTAGGCCACTGGCTGTTGTCGCAGCGGGGAGAGTAACGGCCGCTGTAGACATCGATTTGGGGGGCGTTTCTTTCGGAACAGCCAGGGATCGCGTAACAGTATCCGCCTGAATCGTGTCGCTGGTGACCGTCGTGACGTCGCTTACATTTTCCTGACCGTTTGAATATTTTTGGGTATTCTGGTAGATGTAGTACCCACCAGCGGCCAGCGCTACAACCACCAATGCGCCAAATCCCCACTTGGTCAGGGCTCCATTGTCAGTGTCCGAGTCGTCGGCATAGTCATAACTTACAGCCGGACGGGTTGCCGTGGCTACCGGACGGGAGGACGTCTCAACGGTAGTCCGACGGGCTGGAACAGCTACGCCCGCAATGACCTGCTGTAGTCCGACTTTATCTATCAGGCGAGGGAGAAATTCTTCCGGTACGGCGTTAACCAGCGCATCGCGTTCTGAAAACAACAGGGCTGCTAACCCATCGGCATCCAGTTTTCGGTCTTTTACCTGCTTCCCCAGCACATGCAGCACAATGGTAGTGATAAGGCCAAGCAATGAAATGGCCGACGAATTACGGATACCCGCATAGCTCGAAATCATGGTGCCGATTGAGCTTTTCATGGCCGGCAGCAAATGGCTTATTACGTCGTTGCCATGCGTAATAAGAGTGTTCGTCTGGGCAGGATCGCGCAGCGCATTGCTCAGATTGTCGATAAGTGCACCATCATAGCGCCCTTTCTGAATATGGTTAAAGAGCTGATTAACGCCAATCTCGCTGGTTGTTCGTTTCATCAGGCCCCCAACAATCGTATAGATAAGCCCATCAACGGCTTTGCTGGTTTTTTCGGTAGGTTCGTCGATATACGTAGCTATACGCGACACTACCTCCGAATTAAATACTTCAGTTAAATTGGCAAACAAATTCATATAGTGAACAAACTCGATCAGCAGCGTGAATCGGTGCTATTTCGCATCGCATAACCTGTAAAAGTCCCTCAAAGCACCTGACGAATACGTACTTCAGCCCAAATACAGACAGAAAGATAAATACTCTGGGGATAAAATTAGGCAAGGTTTGGCAAAGGTTTCATAAGCCCGACCAATTAAATTCCCGAATTTAACGCTTGGGCAATCGTTCAATAACCTCCTGATATTCCGTCTCGACGGCCCGCAGCCGATCCTGACAGAACGTAATCAACTCACCGGCCAGGCGAATCTTTCCGGGAAGTTCATCGAGCGGTATTTGCTCATTTTCAATCTCTTCCACCAACGTAGTAAGCTGATTATAAGCGTCCTGATAAGTCATAAAAAATAAGTCATTTGTCAATAGTCATTAGACATTAGTCATTTCGCTTCGCTGTCATTGGTCATTGGCTGACAGTACTAATGACCAATGACTACTGACTAACCAATACATTAATCGTTTTATCCTGCATCTGCACCTGAAGTGTTTCGCCGGGCTGCACATCCGCTGTCTGGGTCAGTATTCGGCCGTTACGTAACAGCAGCGCGTAACCCCTCCGAAGTACATTCGCCGGATCGAGATGACGTAGTGTAACGGTTTTTTCCGCGAGATCGGTATGGCGGTTACGGAAATAGATATGCGATACAAACCGCAGTCGGTCAGTTTCCCGGTCGAGGTGTTCGCGGGCAGTTTGCAGGGCTTCGCGGGCAACGATCCGTAACCGATCCCGCAGCAAAAGGCAGGTCTCTTCAAACTGCCGGTTATGCTCAATCAGAAAAGCGGCCGCTTTGGTCGGCGTTTTTACGCTTTGATGGCAGAGCATATCCGTGATGCTGACGTTACGTTCGTGACCGATGCCCGCCAGAATCGGAATATCGAATCCTGCAACGGTTTCGCCCATCAAATACGTATCGAATGAGCCAAAATCCAGTTGGGAGCCACCTCCGCGAACAATCACAACGGCATCGTACGCTACACCACTTTCCCGAATACGGGCCAGTTGCCCGCAAATGGCGCGCTCGGCCCCCTGACCCTGCACCTGCGTCAGAAATTCGTCGACTACAAACTCGTACCCGAACGGGTTCTGGGCCAGCTCGTGCCGGAAATCTCGCCAGCCATCGGAGTTCGGGGCTGTTATAAGCGCCAGCCGCTGCATGACCGTAGGGCGGGGCAGGAGCTGATTGGCCGTAATGTACTGACCGGCCTCAAGCCAGACCAGATCCGGGCGATCTTTAACCAGAGCATCCAGAACCGCCTGCCGTTCGCGTTCGAGATTGCCGAGTGTGTACGATGGATCGATCTTCAGAATTTCCAGCCGAAGTCCGTAAACCGGGCTATAGCTTACCCCTACAAATAGCAAAAGCTGAATATTACGGGCAAATGCTACTCCGGTTGCCTGCTCAAAATCGCGAATGGTATGATAATTCCGTCGCCAGATGCAGGCGTCCAGTTTCGCAATCGTTTCGCGACCGGCTGATTCACGTTCTACCAGTGTCAGAAAGCAGTAGCCGCGGTCGGGGTAATTCTTAATGTCACTCGTTTCGGCCACCACCCAAACCGCTTTCTGCCCGAACGCTTCGTCGATGACGGCTTCAAGAGTAAACGCTAAATCAGAGAGACGAATGGGAGACATAATGGAATGATTGAGTTGTTGAATGACTGAATTGGCGGACGCAAGCTGTTCTTATTTATTCAATCATTCAACAACTCAATCATTCAATCATTAAGGTTAAAGTCCTTCAAACTGACGGAGGAAGCGAACGTCGTTTTCGGTGTAAAGTCGTAAATCGTTTACAACGTATTTCAATTGGGTGATCCGTTCGATACCCATCCCAAATGCGAAACCGGTATATTCTTCAGGATCGATACCACAATTGGCAATGACCTGTGGATCAACCATGCCAGACCCGGCTATTTCGACCCAACCCGTGTGCTTACAGATGTTACAGCCTTTACCGCCACAAATCTGACACGAAATGTCGATCTCTGCGCTTGGCTCGGTAAATGGGAAATAGGACGGCCGGAAGCGAATCCGCGTGCCTGGCTCAAACATCTCTTTCACAAAATGATAGAGCGTGTCCTTCAAATCTTTAAACCCTACGTTCCGGTCAATATAAAGCCCTTCGACCTGATGGAATATACAGTGGGCACGTGCCGAAATTGTTTCGTTCCGATAGACCCGACCCGGCATGATTGACCGTATCGGGAGTTTTTGCCGCTCCATCAGCCGAATTTGTACGTTCGATGTATGCGTACGTAGCAGCATGTCGGAGGAAACATCCGTATCCATACTGGCTTTCTCCACGAAAAAAGTATCCTGCATGTCGCGGGCAGGATGGTTTTCCGGAAAATTCAGCGCGCCGAAATTATACCAGTCTGATTCGATCTCAGGCCCGTCGGCAACATTGAAGCCAATACGTTCAAAAATCTGAATAATCCGCTGACGTACCAGCGTCAGTGGGTGTTGTGTTCCGGTCAGATTGGGTATGGTTGGCAGGGTAAGATCCACAGGCGCTACGTTCTTGGTAGCGGCCTGCTGCTCTTCAACCTGCTGACTAAACGACTCAAATCGCTCCTGTGCGAAATTTTTCAGTCCGTTTAGTTCCTGACCGACAGCCCGGCGGTCGGTCGGTGGAACGCTTTTTAGCCCTTCGAAAAGTTCGGTTATTACCCCTTTGCGACTAATGAATCGCATCCGAAACTGCTCCAACTGCTCAGGCGAGTTGATTGTGTATTGCTCAATCTCCTGATGGAGTTCTTTTACTTTATCCAGCATGCACGACAAATTTTAGCTAGTTGCTCGCGCAAAGGTACGCAAAAACTAGGGAGAGCCCCGCTTTCTGTCAACACCAGACGTGCGGACATATTGGTAATATGATACATCCATCCGCAACCAATGCTCGTATATTAAATAGGCCCGTACCCTCACTTTGTTGATTAAGCGGTAAAATAATTTGAAAGGTAGGGAGTTATAAGGACAGGATAGCAATTGTTTGTACGCTCTAATTAGTAAGGTCTGATTCTTGCGGTGATTTCAATGGCTTTACCATGCGCTGCCTACCACCGGTATACAAATTAGTAAAGTAATATTCTGAGCATCAGTAAAGAAATCTCATAACTCATCAACCCGTTTGATTATGAATGCATTCACTAGCGAACCTATCTTTGACACAATGTCCATCCCCTTCCACAAAAGTGTGGAGAAAATTGCCGACTTGGCCAGTCTCCAAAAACTCCTGATTCCATTCTATGACCGTAAACGTACCGTTTCAATCGACGAAATTGTTCGTTTGGAAGGCGCTGGAAACTATACAAAATTCTTTCTGAAAGATGGTACAAAAATGCTGGTGTCCAGAACCCTGAAAGAATACGAAATACTGCTCGATAATCAGGCGTTCGTCCGTGTTCATAAATCATGCATTGTTAACCTTGGTTTTGTTCGTAAATTTTTCATCAAAAAAGAAGGCGAGTTAGAGCTGACAGATGGTCAGCAAGTGAAAATATCCCGTCGACGTGCGCAGGTATTTGTCGACCGTATCCGTGATTTTCAGCCATTTGCGCTGGTTTAGCCAGAATGGGTGCGATTTCCCCTTAAAAAGCAGAAAACTTACACAATGACCCACTACGTAGTTTTACGCAATAGGTCGGGTACATTCACTCAAATAATTCGATACAATAAGGATTAATCCTCTGATTGTCAACTGGTTGAATCTTGAATTCGGCTACTGGCGATCAGGGGATTTTTTTTGAGAAAGCCATCATAAGGTAGTTTTGTTCCATCATTTCTCGATAAAAACCGGCCCAAAACTATTCTCTATCATGGAAGCTACTATTTTCTCCTCCGTACAGTCAAATTCTATTGTTCCACAGTTTCCAGCTTCATACCAGCGTAATAATCAACGTATTGCTCTGCCTTACCTGAACCGCACCATTTTTATTTCAGTCGATGATATTCTATGTCTGCAGGGCGAAGGCAATTATACATTTCTATATACCCGCGACCGTAAGCGGTATCTGGTATCGAAAACCCTTAAAGAATTCGAAAAAACGCTGGATGAGTCGATGTTTCCACGTATCCATAAGTCGTACATTGTCAACCTGGCTTATGTACAGCGGAACATCTTCGGTAAAGATCATCAGGTTCGCCTGGCCGATGGACGGGAGGTAAGTATATCTCGTCGACGCATGAAAGCCATTTCACTGCAACTTTCTCAGTATTGGCAGCGGCTTTATAATTAAGTCACTAGTGTACTACGAAATATGGCCTTTGCAGGGGCTTAAACAACAAATAATGAATAGAAAACGCCACAGCCGCTGGAGATCGTCCAGCGGCTGTGGCGTTTTCGAGTTTTCGAATGGCCTAAAGAATTTTAAAGGCCAATGTAACCTGCCAGGTTTTCATGCCCTGGCTGAACTTGCCTGTGTTATCGCTGATTTGAGCAATCTCAGAAATATTGCCCTGATAACGAACATCAAGCCCAAAGGAGCCAATGTCGAGCCCGCCACCGAGCTGATAACCGTAATAAGCTTTCGACCAGGCATCATTGAGTGTTCCGCTGGTGTACTGATTCAGCGCGTTGCCCAGCCCCTGGTTATTATCGACACTAAACGAAACAACCGGCCCTGCCATAACACGGATAGGCCCGCCTTTGATACCTAATAAAAGCGGCACATCGAAACTGGTTGTTTTAACCGTTGTCGACTCTTTCTGTCCGTTCCGAATAATGTCAAGCGATCCGGCGCGGGTTGAATACAGGATTTCAGGCTGGATAAATAAATTCCGGCCAAAACGCGCATAAACACCAAATGAAGTTCCCGTGCGACTGTCGTAACTTTCGCTTAAGCTGTTGCGGAATGTCTGACCATCTACGTCGACCGTCGGTGAACCATTCGGGTTGGTACCCGTCTTCACGAAATTACCAAATGTAAGCTTGGATAGATTGACGCCCCCCTTGATTCCAAACTGAAAACCACCTTGGGCGAAAGTCAGCATGGGAAGTGCCGTAAGGGTAACGAAAAGCAGGATTTTTTTCATAATGGGTTGCATATAGATGCTGTTATTTGTTAAACGCAAATCGGTTAACTCCGGTACAAAACGCCAACTTATTTCGAGCGAATGGCGTTACGTTAATGGCGAATGTATACTCTGAAATGATAAATTGAAGCGCTTCCGGAGGCTTTGATTGTTCCGATCAACAGTAGTTTAATTGGACACTCAAATTCATTCTACATTCGCTATCTATTATTATCCATTACTTGCTGAATGGCCAAATTAAAGACCACCTATTTCTGTCAGAATTGCGGCCACCAATCGGCCAAATGGCTGGGACGCTGCCCATCGTGCGGGGAGTGGAATACGTTTGTTGAAGAACTTGTTCAGAAAGAAGAACCCGAAAAGGGGGATGGCGAAGCCCATCATCCGGACCGGGAGGGGTAAAAGTTGCAGCCAAACCGAAAGCGATCCATGCGATCAATTACGAAGAACAACCGCGAATTTACACCACCGACGGCGAACTGAACCGGGTTCTTGGTGGAGGCATTGTTCCAGGATCACTCGTGCTTATTGGGGGTGAGCCAGGTATTGGTAAATCAACACTTCTGTTGCAAATCGCCCTGAGTCTGGCCGGATTGCGTGTTTTATACGTATCGGGTGAAGAAAGTGAGCAGCAGATTAAGATGCGTGCCGAACGACTGGATGCTCCCACCAGCGATTGCCACGTAATGACCGAAACATCCACGCAGAATATCTTTCGGGTGGTCGAGCATTTCGAACCCGAAATACTTATCATCGATTCCATCCAGACGATGCAGTCGTCGCTTGTCGAATCCGGGGCGGGCAGTGTTTCGCAGGTACGCGAATGCACCGCCGAGTTCATGAAGTATGCAAAGGAAAGTGCGGTGCCTGTGTTTATGATCGGCCATATTACCAAAGAAGGTTCGCTGGCTGGCCCCAAGGTGCTCGAACACATGGTCGATACGGTGCTGACTTTTGAAGGCGACCGACACACAACGTACCGGATTCTGCGCACCACCAAAAACCGGTTTGGCAGCACCGACGAGCTGGGTATTTATGAAATGCTTGGTTCTGGGCTACGTCAGGTAACGAACCCCTCCGAAATTCTGATCTCCCAACGCGATGAGGCTTTAAGTGGTGTAACGATTGGGTCGATGCTCGAAGGGAACCGGCCACTCATGATTGAAACCCAGGCATTGGTAAGTGTGGCTACCTATGGCACTCCCCAACGTAGCAGTACGGGCTTTGATGCCAAGCGGCTGAACATGCTTCTGGCCGTTCTGGAAAAGCGTGGTGGGTTCCGGCTGGGACAGCAGGACGTATTTCTGAATATTGCCGGTGGGTTGCGGGTTGAAGACCCGGCTATCGACCTGGCCGTTTGTGCGGCTATCGTATCGAGCTACGAAGACGTTGCCATCCCACCTTCCGTGGCCTTTGCTGCCGAAATTGGATTGGGTGGCGAAGTACGGGCGGTAAGCCGGATTGAGTCACGTATCGCGGAGGCTGAAAAACTAGGCTTCAAGCAGATATTCATTTCCAAATACAACCTGAAAGGACTGGATACAAAAGGGTATAAAATCAGTATCAAAGCCGTCTCGCGGCTAGATGAGGTATTTCAGGGTGTGTTGATGTAAGATTTGATTGCAAATGAACAGTCAGTGCAGTCCCATTGGCTGTTCATTTGTACGTAGAGCGCCCCCCAATTTCAGAATTGTAAAAAAGTGATGGGCTTCGTGAAGCAGAAAAAACTCCGTCCAGCCCTCAACCGTCATTGGCCCATACGCTGGATGCAATCCAACACGTATCAGCTGTTCGCTCGGTAGCTCACTCAGGTAAGCGTTGAGTGCTTCCCGGCTACGTACCATGTTTTTCGTAAGCCCAGGAAGCGGAAGCAATGTCCAGTCAGCAAAACCGGGATCGTTGTCGGCAACGTAACGGCTAAAAACGGGCTTTTCCTCCGCCACGATCTGTTTCATTCGCGCCAGGAATACATCCTGATAGCGAGATAAATGGGCTAAATTCTCAGAGATAGACCATTTGTCAGACTGGGGGCGCTGGCGAATCTGGTCTTCAGTAAGTCCAGCCAGTAAGTGATGAAGCGCGTCGGGCTGGTTCAATAATCGATCAAGGAGTGGCTGCGTCATATCTGCGACTAGGTTTATGCGCAAAAATCGGTAAACGAAAATCCATAAAAAACCATTTTTCGTAGCTATGGTTAGTTTACTTGAAAACGATTAACTCAACAAAACAAATTGACTACGTTATGAGCTACATAAAAGCAGGTACGGATGCGTCCGGTAATGACATTAAACTTTTCTATCAGGATTTAGGTACTGGCAACCCCGTGGTGTTGATTCATGGATGGCCCCTAAGCCACGAAATGTGGGACTATCAACTGGCCGAATTACCCGCTCATGGGTTGCGCGTAGTAGCATACGACCGTCGGGGCTTTGGTAAATCGACCCAGACCTGGGACGGATATGACTACGATACTCTGGCCGACGATTTAAAAGCAGTGCTTGATGAATTGAATCTCCAAAACGTAACCCTGGTCGGATTCTCGATGGGTGGGGGTGAGGTTGCCCGGTATATGAGCCGACATGGTGGTGCCAGGGTGTCTAAAGTTGCCTTTATTAGTGCCGTAACGCCTTATCTATTAAAAACGGAGGATAATCCGGATGGGGTAGATCAGAGCGTTTTTGATGAAATCACGGAAAATATCAAAAAAGACCGGGCTGATTTTCTTCAAACGTTTGGCAAGCAATTCTACGGTGTGAGCCTGATCAGCAAACCCGTTAGTCAGGCGCATCTGGATGGCGATTTTGCCCGTGCGTATGTGGCTTCTCATAAAGCTACGCTTGATTGTGCCAATTCGTTCGCTACTACCGACTTCCGGGATGATCTGGCTCAGATCAACGTTCCGGCGCTAATTATTCACGGCGATGCGGACAAAACGGTGCCCATCGAATCATCGGGTGAACTTACGGCGAATGCCCTGCCGAGCGCACAATATATCGTTTATGAAGGCGAGCCACACGGTCTGTTCGTTACGTCAAAAGATCGGCTGAACGAAGACTTGCTTGCGTTTATTAAAGAAGGCGTTTCTGTTCGCGAACAGACTGAATCCACAACGGTTTATTAAGCGAAGTCAAACTGAAATCAAAAAGGGAACGCATCATGCGTTCCCTTTTTGATTTCAGACGATTATAATTGACGGTACGTTTTCACGTAGCCCGATGGTGTCTGTCCTGTAATCTCTTTGAACTGGCGATTGAAGTTCGATAAGGTGCGAAAGCCACTTTCAAAGCTAATTTGTGTAATATTCAGTTTGCCGCCGATAAGCAGTTTGCAGGCGTGCCCGATACGTACCTCTGAGACAAATTCCGAAAACGTTTTGTTGGCTCGTGTTTTAAAGTAACGGCAGAAAGCAGGTGGGGTCATGCCCGCGAGATCAGCAATGGTGTCGAGGCTTAGGTCGTCTGGAAAATGATCCAGTACATAATCGTGTACAAGCTGCATCCGGTCGGTTTCGGCGGGTTTCACCGTATTTGTATAACCCGGACTCGTCAGGTAGCGGTAATCCGTTGCGTGCGAGAGATCATTGAGCAGGGTAAGAAGGCTGATTACCCGCTCAAATCCGGCCGGCTGACGTACTATATGCTTAAGGGCTGTTTTCGTGCGGTTTCGTGTGTAACTTGTCCATTCCAGACCCTGCCGGGCATGATTGAACAAATGCCGTAAAGGAGCCATTTCCTGCTTCTCCAGAAAATCAGGTCCCAGAAAATCGTCCGTAAAGTAAACGACGATGCCCTTGGTCGCCAGATTGGATTGCTTGCTGAAATACGCCTGATCGCTGCGCCAGAGGTGCGGCAGATTGGGCCCTGAGTAAAACCAGATCGCCAGGGCCGAACGGTTTGATGGAGTCGCCAATAAATCGCGTACCGGTTCCTTCCTCCACCAGAAACAACTGATAATGCGGATGGAAATGCCAACTTGGATCAAAATGGGACTCAACAAGCTCCTTTACGGTGAATGAGGATCCAAGTGGTTCGAGATCTTTACGAAGCGCGTTTTTCATCGTATAGCTCTATTATTTTAACTGAAAAAGTTAAGTAATTAACGGTTATGAGTGAAAATAAAGTCAATAATAGCTAAAAAACGGAGAGTGTAGCACACAATTGTGAAATAAATTTGTGGAACTATTAATTGAGGGAATATGAATAAGCTGGGAATGAACCTGTTCGTCTGGACAATGTCGATGGACGAAGACTTGTCGGAAACATTGTCATTCCTGAAAAAAAGCGGGTTTGATTTTGTGGAGGCTCCAATAAATGATGTTACGCTGGAGAAATGGGAGCGTATCGGTGCGCAATTGCAGGAGCTGGAATTAGGAGTGCAGACCTGTACCATTTGTGGCCCTGCGCACAGCCTGATTAGCCCCGATGAAGCCATTCGCCGGGCGGGCATTGATTACCTGAAAAAGGCGGTTGATTGTTCACGGGCCGTTGGCTCTTCGATTCTGATGGGACCGCTCTACGCAGGCTTCAAGGCATTTACCGGAAAACCTGCTACGGCCAACGAGTGGAAGTGGTCGGTGGAAGGGATGCGGGAAGTGGCCGAACATGCCCAGACGCAGGGTGTTACGTTAGCAATCGAGTACCTGAACCGTTTTGAAGTGTATCTGCTTACTTGCGCCGATGATCTTGTTCGGTACGTCGAAGCCGTGAATCACCCCAATTGCCGGGCTGCATTCGATACCTTTCACGCCAATATGGAGGAGAAAAACATCGCGGATGCCTTACGTCAGTGTGCACCGTATCTGGCTCATGTTCAGATTTCGGAGAACGACCGTTCCACACCGGGAAAAGGCCATATCAATTTCGATGAAGTATTTGAGGCTTTACAGGACATTGGCTACGAAGGCCCCATTGCTATTGAAGCGTTTGGGCCTAACCCGCCTGAACTGGCAGCCGCCACGCATATTTTTCGGCCCATGTTCGATTCGCCGGAGCAACTGGCAACGGACGGGCTGGCCTATATTAAATTACGAATGAGTGAATTAGTGAATGAGCGAATAAGCTGACGCGGCTCTTTCATTCAACCGCAAAGGCGGTCCATAATTCTATCATTCTATCATTCAACAATTCTATCATTACATGATTAACATCGCCATTGTTGGCCTCGGATTTGGGGCTGAATTTATCCCGATTTATCAGCGGCACCCCAATGCAAACATGTACGCCATTTGTCAGCGTAACGTCGAAAAGCTGAATGAGATCGGTGACGCCTACGGCATTGAAAAACGCTATAGCAACTATGATGAATTGCTGGCTGACCCTGCCGTCGATGCGGTGCATATCAACTCGCCGATTCCGAATCATGCCGAGCAGAGCCTGAAAGCCTTACGGGCCGGGAAGCACGTAGCCTGTACGGTACCGATGGCGACGAGCGTTGAAGACTGTATGGAAATTGTGAAGGTCACCAAAGAGACCGGCAAAAAATACATGATGATGGAGACCGTCGTGTACAGCCGCGAGTTTCTGTTCGTCAAGGAGTTATACGAAACCGGTGAGCTGGGTAAGGTGCAGTTTCTGAAAGCCAGTCACCAGCAGGATATGGACGGTTGGCCCGACTACTGGCCTGGTCTGCCGCCTATGCACTACGCTACGCACTGCGTTGGGCCGGTAGCGGGTTTGCTCAAACTCGAAGCCGACTACGTATCGTGCTTTGGATCGGGTACGATTCGGGAAGAACTGGCCAAAATTCATAACTCACCCTTTGCCGTCGAATCCGCCCACATTAAGTTTAAAAACAGCGATTTGTCGGCTTATGTCTATCGGTCACTGTTCGACGTAGCGCGGCAGTATCGCGAGAGCTTTGAGGTGTATGGCGACAAAAAATCGTTTGAGTGGCAACTCATTGAAGAAGAGCAACCCGTCATTCACACGGCCAAAAAACCGGAGCCAGAAATCCCTGAGAAGGTAACAGTACCCGACTACGCTCGCTTACTACCCGAAGAAATTCAACGCTTTACAACCAAAGGCGTGTATGATGCCGACGAGCAACAGCACTTATCGTTTACGCAGGGAGGAGGTCATGGTGGTTCGCATCCACACATGGTGCATGAATTTGTGTCGGCTATTGTAGAGGATCGGGAGCCATTCCCGAACGCGGCTCAGTCGGCCAACTGGACGAGCGTGGGTATTCTCGCCCACGAGTCTGCCTTGCAGGGTGGAAAGCTAATTAAGCTGCCAGATTTTAACGTGTAATACTGACCACTATGGTCGGTTATGGATACGACAGATACCTATGAAAAAAATAATCACTGCCGTCGCGTTGGTCGTAAGCCTCGCGCAATGTGCCCGGCAATCGGCTACGCAGACATCCGTTCAGCAAAAGTCGACGGCCGCCAATAAACCGCGCCGGACAGAAATTCTGTTTCTGGGCGATAACGGGCACCATCGTCCCATCGAACGTGTGCCCCAACTGATGGCTGCGCTGGGTAGCAAGGGAATTAACATCACTTATACCGACAAGCTGGAAGACCTCAATGCCGATAATCTCAACAAATACGACGGGCTGCTGATTTTTGCCAACTGGGATAGCATTCCCAAACCGCAGGAAAAAGCTTTGCTCGACTACGTATCGTCGGGGCACGGTATCATTCCGGTGCATTGTGCATCATTCTGCTTCCGCAACTCCACCGAGTACGTCGATAAAGTGGTAGGAGGGCAGTTCTGGCGGCATCGGATGGATACCATTCAAACGCGCTTTACCCAGCCGAATAACCCAATTGTAGCTAATTTGCCTTCTTTTAAAGCCTACGACGAAACCTATCTGCATAGCCATTTGCAGGCCGACAACAACGTACTGGCTGTTCGGGAAATCAAGGCTGATCAGGCAAAAGACAAACCCGACGCTAAGGAAGAACCGTATACCTGGACCCGGCAGTATGGCAAGGGCCGTGTGTTTTATACAGCCTATGGGCATGACGAGCGCACCTGGAGCCAGCCCGGTTTTCAGCAACTGCTCGAACGGGGAATTCTCTGGGCAGTGGGCGACGACATCAAAAAATTGCATGATGATCTGAAGCCACAGGCGTTTGCCTATCATGAAGCTGTTCTGCCTAACTACGAAAAACGGCCTGGGCCACAACTGGAGCAAAACCCGATGTCGCCTGAGGAGTCGATGAAGCACATTCAGGTGCCCGTCGATTTTACGCTGGACTTGTTTGCTCATGAGCCGAACGTAATGCACCCCATTGCTATGGCCTGGGATGAACGGGGTCGGTTGTATGCGCTCATTACCAAAGATTACCCGAATGAACGCAAACCCGAAGGCGGTTCCGACTACATCGTTATCTGTGAGGATACCGACAAAGATGGCAAGGCCGACAAGTTCACCAACTTCGCTGAAGGGCTGAGTATTCCGACCGGCATGGCGTTCGGAAATGGTGGTCTTTACGTATCGCAGGCCCCCCACATGCTGTTCCTGCAGGATACTAATGGCGATGACAAAGCCGACGTAAAGAAAATTGTGTTTACGGGCTTCGGTACGTTCGATACCCATGCCGGACCGAGCAATCTTCACTACGGATTCGACAACTGGATTTGGGGAAGCGTGGGCTATTCAGGTTTTAAAGGTAAGATCGGTGCCGACAGCGTTAAGTTCAGCCAGGGATTCTTCCGCTTCAAACCCGATGGGTCAAAACTTGAATACGTAACCAGCACCTCGAACAACACCTGGGGATTAGGTCTGACCGAAACGGGCGATATTTTTGGCTCTACCGCCAACAACTCGCACGGCTGGTATCTGGCCATCCCGAATCGGTATTTTCATGGCGCCCCGCATCTGCGGGAGAATGGAAGCCGTAGCACCGATACCCATAAAGACATGAAGCCCATCACCGAAAAAGTCCGTCAGGTGGACGTATTTGGTGGGTTTACAGCCGCTGCCGGCCATAATTTCTATACAGCGCGGGCTTTCCCCGAAAAATACTGGAACAAAATCGCCTTTGTGGCCGAACCAACGGGCCACATTCTTCACCAGAACGTAATGAAGAAAAACGGGACCGATTTTGAAGATGCCGAAGGCTTTAACCTGATGGCCGGTGCCGATGAATGGTTTGCGCCTGTATTTGCCGAAGTGGGTCCCGACGGGGCCGTTTGGGTGGTAGACTGGTATAGTTTCATTATTCAGCATAACCCCACGCCAAAAGGAGCCACCAACGGGTCGGGCAACGCTTACGAAACACCGTTACGTGACTTTACGCATGGCCGTATTTACCGGGTTGGTTATAAAAACGCTCCGGCTTATGCGCCCATGGCCTTGAGTAAAGACCGTCCGGCTGAACTGGTAGCCGCCCTGAAAAATACAAATATGTTCTGGCGGATGACGGCGCAGCGGCTGTTGATTGAGCGGAATAACAAAGACGTAGTACCGCAATTGATTGCGCTGGTAAATGATACGTCGCTGGATCAGATTGGCAATAACCCGGCGGCAATCCACGCCTTATGGACTCTGCACGGACTGGATGCCATGGGGCAGGAAGACGTACTACGGACGGCCATGAACGCACTGAAGCATCCGGCTCCGGCGGTTCGTAAAACGGTATTACAACTGCTGCCTGCTACCAACAGCCTGTCCGAAGCCGTGCTACGTAACCAGCTCTTGCAGGATAAGGAGCCCCTAGTGGTGCTGAACGCGCTGCTGGCCCTGTCTCAGTCGCCCTATAGCCCAGAGGCTACAGCGGCTGTCATTGCCCGGATGCAGCAGGCAAACGAAGTAAACGACCGTTGGTTACCAGATGCGTTTGCCAGCGTATTGACAGGGCATGACGGACAGTTGATGAAAACGTACCTGAAGCAACTCGCAACGAACGCGCCGACTCAGCCTAAGCCCACGCATGACATGGAATCGCACAATCATTCGGTTAGTAAAGAAGCTAATACGAATGTGCTGACGGCCTCTACGAGCAACAAGTCTTATGCGCCATCGAACCAGCCTGATTTGGTAGTGGCCGCCGTGCGGACAACACCGAATTCACCTTCCGTTCGGGAGCGTGCTCAACTGTTCATCGACGTAACGAATGCAGGTGGCGTAGCAATTCCGGAGGGAACGCCGATTCCGATGTCGGTTCGGATTGAAGGGCCGAAAGGAGCAGCCGAAGCCGCCAAGATTGATTTTGTGAGTGTTACGCACAACACGGGTATTAAACCCGGCGAAACTGTCACTATCAGCAAATCGAACAATGGCCCCTGGGTGGGCGATATGGGCGTGATGTTCGAGCGGGCAG
This sequence comes from Spirosoma sp. KNUC1025, assembly GCF_045160025.1. Lineage (GTDB taxonomy): Bacteria > Bacteroidota > Bacteroidia > Cytophagales > Spirosomataceae > Spirosoma. Next base: position 5,734,658 of record NZ_CP087139.1, on the reverse strand, counting down.
GTGCATACACCATTACGGTTATGATGGATCGCGAAAACAAAATCGCGGAGAGCAATGAGCAGAACAACAACGCTACCCATACGCTGACATACCGGGCACCGCAGAGCATGAGTGCCTATGTACTGGAGCGGGCTACGCGTAGTTATGCATCCACCGCGCCGATTGATTCGGTTGTGGCCCTGCTACGGCAAACGCAGAAGTTAAATGCCGCCGAAAGCGAAGCGGTCGTTAAAGGGGTGACCGAAGGCTGGAACCTGAAACAGAAAGCCGTTATCCGGGAGGCCGATCAGCCGTTCCTGGCGAGCCTGACCAGTGCCGTATCGGCCGACAATCGCGAGCGTCTGAACCGGCTTTATGAAGCCTGGGGTATTACGAAAGCCGAGCCGGTTGATCCAAATGTTGAAGTCGTACGGATGAAAACGGTTCGCGAAGAAATGCGTTTCGACAAAAAAGAATTTAGCGTAACGGCGGGCAAACAGGTTGAAATTGTGCTTGAAAACCCCGATGCCATGCAGCATAATCTGGTGATCGGTAAACCCAAGAGTATGGAAGCTATTGGCGCAGCCGCCGATAAAATGATTACCGCTAAAGATGGCGCTGAAAAGAACTACGTACCGTCGATTTCGCAGGTCATTGTGGCGACTCCGCTGGTGAATCCCGATCAAACGTACCGCTTGAAATTCACGGCTCCCAGTACGCCCGGAGATTATCCATTTGTCTGTACGTTCCCCGGCCACTGGCGCATTATGAATGGCGTCATGAAGGTCACAAACGCCCGGACAGCGTCGGTGAGTAAATAACATCCATTCTGCATAAAGTCGAAGCGGTGGTGTCAGGTTTGAGAACCTGACACCACCGCTTCGACTTTATGCAGAATACCGAAAACCTATGACTAATAAAAAAGCCCGCTTAAGCGGGCGAACAAAGGGTAACCAGTCGGGAGCTACGCATTATCAGCCGTTGTATCGGCGGGTGCGGGCGTTGGGGCTGGCTTCGGCGTAGTTTTCGGGCGCGACGTAGCAGCAGGTTTTGGAGCTGGTTTACGCGGTGGGGCGCTGGCCGTTTTAGGCGCTACGTCCACTACAGTATCAGCAATAGAGTCGATCGCTTTATTCGCCGTACGTTTCGCGTTTTTCTCAGCCTTCGCTACGTTTTTCTTGGCTTTTTTCGCTTCTTTCTTTACTTTTTTGGCGGGCTTTGCGGCTTTCTTTTCCGCCTTATTCATCAGTTTAGCTAGTTTTTTCGCAAGCTTCTCGGCTGATTTTTCAATCGATTTCTTGATTTTTTTTGTAGCATCACCGGCATCGCTCAGTTTAGCTTCTATTGAACTGACGATCTCTGAAGCCAGCGACTTCTGTTTGTTTTTCAGGGTTTTGTTTGCCATGTGATTTGATGGGAAAAATTTACAAATAAATACGAAATTTTCGGGACAATCAAAAATTCAATGTTAAGTTTTCGTCACGTTTTCTGAAGAAAATCCCAGCATATAATTCCGGTGGTGACGGCTACGTTAAGCGAGTGTTTTGTGCCGAATTGCGGTATCTCAAGAACCACATCTGCCAACTGAACAACCTCTTCCCGAACACCTGTCACTTCGTTACCCAACACAAAAGCGTACGGTTTGTTTAGTTCTGGCTTAAAATCTGTTAGGGATACGCTTCCGTCGGCCTGCTCAACGGCGGCAACTACCCAGCCATCCGCCTGCAATTGACGAATTAAGGCTACTACATCCCCAACGTATTGCCAGTCGACCGACTCCGTAGCACCGAGGGCCGTTTTGGTGATGTCGCGATGCGGAGGTTGCCCGGTAATACCGCATAGATAAAGTTTTTGGGCTCGAAATGCATCCGCCGTCCGGAATACCGACCCGACATTGTTCAGACTACGGATGTCGTCCAGAATCAGGCAATAGGAGAATTTTTCGGCGTCTTTGAAATCATCGACAGAAAGCCGGTTCAGATCGCTGAGGGAGAGTTTACGAGGGGGCATAGATAAGCCAGCTATTGAAATTAAATAGCAAAGCTATAAATCAATTCGACCCGTTACTGCTTGACAAAGCGTGAACGCTGATGCTGACCATCCTGAGTCAGTACGTCTAGTATATAAGCTCCTGTTGGCAAACCCGATACGTCCACTGTAGATTGAGGACTTAGCTGCGAGGAAAGCTTACGGCCATGCAGGTCATACACCGTTACTTGCTGAATGGCTTTGCCACTTGACAATTGAAGCGTCAAGGGGCCAGTTGCCGGTGAAGGCCAAACGGAGAGCTTGGCCGATGAATTGTCGGGCTGATGACTAACCGAAATAATGTTGGAAAGGTGCACACTGCCGTCCAGGTCGACCTGCTTGAGCCGGTAATAGTTAATGGCTTCTGGCATATGGTCATCGGTGAAGCTATACTCGGTGTGTTCGTTGGTGGTGCCTTTGCCCGCTAAGCGGCCGATGGTTTCAAAGCTTTTAGCGTCAGCGCTGCGTTGAACCTCGAAGTGGTCGTTGTTGGTCTCCCAGGAAGTGGCCCAATGGAGTTGAGTGCCTGTTGCTTCAAGCCACTGGCCCGAAAAGGTAGTCAGATTAACAGGTAAAGCTGCATCGAGAGTGTAAATGTCAACATTACTTGAGCCATCCCCTGCAAACAGAATTTTGTTACCAACCTTGACTGCGGACAAAGGGCCTTTTGTTGTAGGAAGTTGGGCTGTTGACCATTGACTTGTTGTCAAATCGTAGATATCTACTACGTCAGAGGGTTGATTGTCTGATCCGTAGCCTCCCGCAAAAAAGAGTAAATTCCCTAGGGCAGCGGCTGATAAATTACGGCGAGCTTTTGAGAGCGAAGCTGTTGTCCATTGATTTGTTACAGCATCATAAATGTCGACCCTAGACGAAGCGCTTACAGCAACAGGGCCGCCAGAATAATCAGGTATTTGACCTCCTGCAAAGAATGCTTTACTGCCTGAACTTGTGGCGGCCAAATTACTGCGGGCTTCTGAGAGAGAGGCAGTTGTCCATTGATTTGTTGTAGCATCATAAATATCCACCTTATCCCGACTTATTTCTCCTCCCGCGAATAACACCTTTGTTTCTAAGCTGGTAGCTGCCATAGCAAATCTCCCCTGCGAGAGCGTAGCCGTTGTCCATTGATTAGTCACGTTATTATAGATGTCAACTATGTCACGTTCTGGGGAAATTCCTGCCTGATTAAAGCCACCGGCAAAGAAAATTCTATGGTCCAAACTAGTAGCAGCTAATGAACTGCGTGGAGAAGAGAGTTTAGCTGTTGTCCATTGGTTGGCTGTAAGATCATATATATCCACCTCGTCGCGCTCGCCGTTAAAACTAAGCGATCCTCCTGCAAAGAATGCTTTTGAGCCAATACTCGTCGCTGCACCACCTTCCCTGGGTAATGAGAGCGTAGCGGTCGTCCACTGCCCTGTCACTATATCGTATATATCAATCTGATCACTCTGTGCAGGAGCATGTGAGTATGTTGGAGTAAGATGTCCCCCAGCAAATATGGCTTTAGAGCCAACACTGGTAGTCATTACATTCGAGCGAGCCTGAGAGAGAGTAGCGCTGGACCATTGTTGTGCTAGAAGTGGACAACCACAAAAATAGCCTAAGGCAAAAACTACCAGGGATATGCGGAACGATCTGCTCATCTATAAGTGTTATTTTCAGCGAATCAAATATAATATAAAATATTCAATTATGTATTTATAGTGACATATGTGATGCGAGTGATTGACCAACCATCTGGTTGATAGCTATTTAAACAACATGTACAGGATTATTCCTAAGGTTAGACGTACTACAGATGTAGGCGTTACTTTTCAGTGCGTAAAATCCTTACGCATTAGATTCTTTTAAATTGTTTTGGAGTAACTGCCGAATGTCACGTAACGTATCACGGATTTCGGTAAGGAGTTTCTGATCGGTATTGATGGGTTGCTGGTTAGATCGGGTAGCGATCAGTTTCTGCCGTTGTTCGAGAATCTGGGTTCGGAACGTTTGCGCGTCTATAATGCCGATCAACTCCATATCGTTGGCCTGACTGGAATTCTGCCCGGCGGTTTCAAACTTCAGAATGCACAGATCAAAATAACGTAACACCGGACCGGCCACGAACGTAACGTCCTGAATGTTTTCGAGCGGAATGGTCTTCTCTACCTCCACTAGAATTCCTTTCCTGAAATGCAGCGAACGCTCGGTCAGCTCGCATTGAAGCTTGTGAAAATAATGGCGGCTCCACCACTGTCCTACGCCCAGAAACCAGATCGGCAGAAGGATAATCCCGATGACGGAAATGAACATGAAAAAGGCCACGTACAGCAGCATGTACGTACGGATAATCGGGTTAAAACGAACCGGCAGGGGAAATTGATTTTCGGGTTGATTCATGGAAAAATGGTGTTATGGGTTTGTATCGAAGCAGGGGTATAGGCCAGGAAAGTAGCCGTTTTTTCGGTAAAAATGACTATTTTTGTTTAAGACATCTCAACAAAATTCAGTGAAGACAGCCACCGCAGCAAAGCCACAAACCAAAAAGAACGAAACTCCTCTTAATCGCCAATACAACCAGATTAAAGCGAAATATCCCGGTGCGTTGCTGCTTTTCCGTGTCGGTGATTTCTACGAAACCTTCGGTGAAGATGCGGTTAGAGCCAGTAAAATCCTGGGTATCACGCTGACCAAGCGGAACAATGGCGGCTCGAATGAAGAACTGGCTGGATTTCCTCATCATTCGCTGGATACGCATCTGCCAAAACTCGTTCGGGCGGGTGAACGCGTAGCCATCTGCGACCAACTGGAAGACCCTGCGCTGGCAAAAGGCATTGTGCGTCGAGGTGTTACGGAATTGGTGACCCCCGGTGTTTCGTTCAACGATAACGTACTGGATACGCGCCGGAACAATTACCTGGCGGCTGTGCATTTTGGCAAAGGTGGAGCCGGCCATCCGGACGATCAGTTTGGCGTATCGTTTCTGGATATTTCGACTGGAGAGTTTCTGGCGTCGCAGGGTAATGCCGCCTATGTCGATAAACTGCTTCAGAGTTTTAATCCGTCGGAAGTACTGTATTGCAAACGAAATCGTCAGGAGTTCGGGCTACTGTTCGGGGATAAATTCCATACGTATACCCTCGAAGACTGGGCGTTTACGTACGACTTTGGCTACAATTTCCTGAAACAACATTTTCAGACGACCTCGCTCAAGGGGTTTGGGATTGAAGGCTTGCCCGATGGCATTGTTGCCGCTGGCGTTATCCTGCACTATCTCAACGAAACTGAACATAAAGACCTTCAGCATATTACGCGCGTTACGCGGCTGGAAGAAGATCGGTACGTATGGCTCGACCGGTTTACTATCCGTAACCTAGAGTTGACGGCCGCACAGCAGGAGGGGGGCGTTCCCCTGATTCAGGTGCTCGATCAGACTGTAACGCCAATGGGCGCTCGCTTGCTACGTAAATGGCTTAGCCTTCCGCTTAAAGAAAAAGCGTTGATTGATGAGCGATTGAATATGGTTGAGCTCATGACGGATGATGCTGATCTGACCGATACGCTGGTTAATCATCTGAAGCAGATTGGCGATCTCGAACGACTGGTTTCGAAAGTGGCTGTCCGACGTATCAGTCCCAGGGAATTATTGCAACTGAAACGTTCACTGCAACACGTACTGCCGATCAAGGAATTACTCATTACGGCCTTAAGTCAGAACGAATCGCCTTCCCTGAAAAAATACGCCGATCAGCTTAACCCGGTTGCATTTCTGCTGGATCGAATTGAAGCCGAACTGCGTGAAGACCCGCCGACGCTCTCGAATCAGGGGGGATGATCAAGCCCGGCATCAATGTTGAACTGGATGAGCTGACAGCCATTGCCTATTCGGGTAAAGATTATTTGCTTCAGCTTCAGGAACGCGAGGTGGAACGTACCGGAATCAGTTCGCTGAAAGTGGCTTACAATAAAGTGTTTGGCTATTATCTGGAAGTAACCCACGCCCACAAAAACCGTGTCCCCGACGACTGGATTCGGAAGCAGACGCTGGTGAATGCAGAGCGTTATATTACGCCCGAACTGAAAGAGTACGAAGATAAAATTCTGAATGCCGAAGAGCAGATTTTCCAGATCGAAGCCCGGATGTTTAATGATCTGGTTATAGCCGCTGGCGAATATGTTGGTGCCATCCAGCAAAATGCCCGAGTACTTTCTGTGCTGGACGTACTGGCTTCGTTTGCTCGGGTAGCAGTCAAGAATAAATACGTAAGGCCGCAGATCACCGAGAGTAAAGTGCTGAATATCAAAGATGGTCGGCATCCGGTTATCGAACAGCAACTGCCGCCGGGTGAACATTACATTCCGAACGATATTTATCTCGACGACGAAACGCAGCAGATCATCATTATTACCGGCCCGAACATGGCGGGTAAATCGGCGCTGTTACGTCAAACGGCGCTGATCGTACTGATGGCGCAGTCAGGTAGTTTTGTTCCTGCTACGCTGGCTGAAATCGGAATTGTCGATAAGATTTTTACGCGGGTTGGTGCATCGGACAACCTCTCACGGGGCGAAAGTACGTTCATGGTTGAGATGACCGAAACGGCTAGTATTCTGAACAACCTGAGCGAACGTAGTCTGGTGCTGATGGACGAGATTGGGCGTGGTACAAGCACCTACGATGGTGTGTCAATCGCCTGGTCTATTGCTGAATATTTGCATAGTAAAACCGATTGCCGCCCGAAAACCCTGTTTGCTACGCACTACCATGAGTTGAACGACCTGGCTAATGATAACGCGCGGATCAAAAACTACAATGTAGCGGTGAAGGAAATGGGTAATAAAGTGATTTTCCTGCGGAAGCTAAAGGAGGGGGGCTCTGAACACAGTTTCGGTATACACGTTGCGCAAATGGCCGGTATGCCCGCTCAGATTGTCAGTCGGGCAAACGAAATCCTCAAGCAGCTGGAATCTTCGCACGTGCGGGAGAGCAATAAAGAAAAAATCCGCGAAGCCGTTCCCGCCGAACGGGAGCTGGCGTTACGTATCATTGAAGCAGGCGACCCAAAATCGGAAGCCATCAAGGAGAAACTACGTACCATCGATGTCAACCGCCTGACTCCCATCGAAGCGCTGCTGAAGTTGAATGAGCTGTTGAAAATGATGGAATAAAATGGCTACTGTTTGTCTACAGAACAGTTTTTCGATGAACTCATTCGCTTTTATTTGTAAGTAGACTTCCAGAATAAAGCGTCCAGGCTCCACTTGCCAGCTCCGGTAAAAAAGAAGACTAGCCCCATCAAAACGAACATGAATGGGTGTTGGTCTTCATACCAGAATTTTCCGTGGCCTATGAAAAACGTAATGTAAAGCATGGTGCCAATAATAATCAGACAGGCAATTCTGGTAAGAAAACCGGCCGTCAGTAAGATACCCGCCACAAGCTCAGAACCTTTGCCAAGATAAACCATAAACGAAGGGGATGATGATTCTTTAAAAACATCCCAAACCGCATACTCTTTCATTTTGGTAGGGTCAAATACTTCCCATCCATGATAGATCAGGAGTAAGCCTACAACAATCCGAACAAACGTAAGGCCACCCTCCTGAAACAAACCTTCTGCTGATAAAAATTTCTTCATAAAAATGTAAGGGTAAGGTCATTAGACCCCAAATCAACGAAGAAAAAACAAAAAATGCCCCCGATCTTTCGAACGAGGGCATTTTTACAGATATCAGGGAAATCTTTAAAATCAAAAAAATCCCGCCGGGCCGCCGGAGCGGTCTAGATTACATCATGCCGCCCATGCCACCTGGATGACCATGGCCACCGCCACCGGCTGGAGCTTCTTCTGGCTCATCAGCGATTACACATTCGGTTGTCAGCAACAGACCAGCGATAGACGCTGCGTTCTCCAGAGCCAGACGCGTAACTTTCTTAGGATCGATGACACCGGCTGCAAACAGATCTTCGAACGTATCGTTCTTCGCGTTGTAGCCGAAACCACCCTGACCATCTTTCACCTTGTTAACGATTACTGAACCTTCGCCACCGGCGTTGGCAACAATCGTACGGAGCGGAGATTCGAGGGCAACACGGATGATGTTAACACCGGTTTTTTCGTCTTCGTTGATCGCATTGATAGCGTCCAGAGCCGAGATAGCGCGGATCAGCGCAATACCACCACCGGTTACGATACCTTCTTCAACGGCAGCGCGGGTAGCGTGCAGCGCATCGTCAACACGGTCTTTCTTTTCTTTCATTTCTACTTCGGTAGCTGCACCGATGTAAAGGATAGCTACCCCACCCGACAACTTGGCCAGACGTTCCTGCAATTTCTCGCGGTCGTAATCTGAGGTCGTGTTTTCGATCTGGGCTTTGATCTGATTCACGCGGCCCGTGATATCATCTTTATGACCAACACCATTAACAATAGTTGTATTGTCTTTGTCGATCAGGATTTTTTCAGCCTGACCCAGGTAATCGATCGTTGCGTTTTCAAGTTTGAAGCCGCGCTCTTCGCTGATAACCTGACCACCTGTCAGGATAGCGATGTCTTCCAGCATGGCTTTCCGGCGATCACCGAAACCAGGCGCTTTTACAGCGGCTACTTTCAGGGCACCACGGATTTTGTTAACTACTAACGTAGCCAGTGCTTCGCCATCAACGTCTTCAGCGATGATCAGCAGCGGACGGCCTGTTTGAGCGACCTGCTCCAGAACCGGCAGCAATTCTTTCATTGACGAAACTTTCTTCTCCGAAATCAGGATGAACGGACGCTCCAGTTCAACTTCCATTTTCTCGGTGTTCGTCACGAAATAAGGCGACAGGTAACCCCGGTCGAACTGCATCCCTTCTACGGTTTTAACTTCCGTTTCGGTTCCGCGCGCTTCTTCAACCGTGATAACACCTTCTTTACCTACTTTCTTCATGGCTTCGGCAATCATCTTACCGATTTCTTCATCGTGGTTAGCTGAAATGGTAGCTACCTGCTCGATTTTGCCAAAATCGTCACCGATTGTCTGAGCCTGCTCGGAAAGATTTTTTACAACGGCCAAAACAGCTTTCTCAATACCACGCTTCAGGTCCATTGGGTTAGCACCAGCCGCTACGTTCTTTGCACCAATCGAGTAGATCGCCTGGGCTAATACCGTAGCTGTTGTTGTACCGTCACCAGCTGAATCAGCGGTTTTCGAAGCGACTTCTTTTACTAACTGAGCGCCCATGTTTTCCATGGCGTCCTTCAGTTCAATTTCTTTGGCAACCGTTACACCATCTTTGGTGATAGTTGGCGAGCCGAATTTTTTATCTAGAATTACGTTCCGGCCTTTAGGTCCGAGAGTTACTTTCACCGCGTCGGCCAGGGTGTCAACACCCTTCTTAATGCGCTCGCGAGCTTCTGTGTCAAAAAATATTTTCTTAGCCATTGTTGGTTAATGATGACCGGGTCGCCGGTGCGATTATGAATGATTAATTATGAATGAACGGGATGAATGAGAATTGCGATCCTTAGGAAACCAATTTATCATTCATCATTTATCACTCATCATTAAATTACAGGATTGCGAAAATGTCCGATTCGCGCATGATGAGGTACTCTTTGCCATCAACGGTGATTTCTGTACCAGCATATTTGCCATACAGTACCGTATCGCCCACCTGAACCGTCAGCGGCTCATCTTTCTTGCCTGCGCCAACGGCAACGACCGTACCACGCTGGGGTTTTTCCTTCGCCGTATCGGGAATGATGATCCCGAACGAGGTTTTCTCTTCTGCCGGTGCGGCTTCTACCAACACCCGGTCGGCCAGCGGTTTCACGTTCACTTTAACGCTTTCCGTTTCTGCTACCATGATAATGAGTTGATTAAGGTTTTTAAACTATGAGTGTATTATTTACACGACGTTGGCAAATCGCCAATTTTTGTGCCAATCCCGTTAAACTGTCAAATTTTCAGGATTTAGACTGACACACTGCCACTGGGAAATTTGGTTATTTTTAATTCGGTAGATTGTACATTTCTGCTAACAGAATTTGGTAGTTTGCTGACTAATGATTAATTTGACTTAATCATACGCTGCTAAAATGGATTTTTCCGGTTTATGAAAAAATTACAATCTGACTGGTTTGTGCAAAATTGGCTTGATGCTGAGTATCAGAAATATGTCGTGATGGCATACTTACAGGCTGTTCAGCAGAATTTCACAGAATCCAAACTTTGCCCTGACTTACCTGAATTAAAGGATCATTACGATACCGGTATTCGTTTTTCGAGGGGCAAAGGTACGTTAAATGCGGCTTTTCCCAAGCGAATTAGTCGAGTAAGTGGGCCTCCCCCCGAATTGAGTATAAATCTGAGGTAGCGGACCCAAGCTTTATGGCCGAAATGGATGCTATTATGGAGTTTGCCCTGCCTCGTTTTCAGGCTATGCTGGTAGAAGGACAGCAACGCTGGGCTGAAATTGCCAGTTCACTGACACTAGCACCCGTTGGTTTGCTGCCATTACGTCCGGAAGAAGGGTATTTACTGATTCACGCTACGAACCAGACCGAAACGCAGGTGTATTACTTCTGCATTACATTGTATTCAGAGCAGGAACCCGGCGGCCGACTGGTTCAGCTTCGGCTGGTCGATATTGTTCGAAAGAGTCTGGTCAATACGTTCGAAAACATTAAACTCGACCTGATTCGTCGCAACCGTCAGTTACCCAACCCCGCAACGTATACACTGGTGAGTCGACGCGCCTATCCCGTTCAGGAAACGCTGCTACCCATTGCCCGTCAACTGCTAGCGCGGGCTACGGCTTAGCTGACAAACAGAAAAGCCACTCCTGTTTGGGAATGGCTTTCGAAACACCGCTGTTAGCGATCAATTATTTTTGTGGCGTCAAGGCTGAAGTCGATGCACCCGGTGTAGCTGCGCCCGGAGCTGCCTGACTTGGCGCTGCACCATTAGCTGCCTTAGGAGCAGGAGTTGGGGCAGCTGCACCCGGCAGCGTTTGGGTCTGCGCCCGTTCGACGTTAGCACTGTTGATGCCTCCGGTCTGATTGCGGTCTACAACGATATAGGAAGCCAGCGATAAAACCATTACGGCGATGCCAAGACCCCAGGTAATCTGTTCGAGTAAATCGGTGGTTTTCTTAACCCCCATCAATTGATTGGAGCCCAGGCCGCCAAATTCACCAGCCAATCCACCGCCTTTTGAGTTCTGAATGAGAACAATCAGAATCAGCAAAACCGTGACAATACAAATAAGAACAATAATTGCCGTAATCATGAAATCTGTTACCACCGGGACGCCGGTGCGTTTATCAAGTTCAGTTGTCAGTGAAAAAGGAATTATTACTTAGTTGAACCACCCTTTAATTCACTGATTTTTGCCGCAAAGTACGCCTTTTTTTCGGGATTTTTCACCATCAACTGGGTATAGATTTCAACAGCTTTATCTACTTTACCCTGTTTGGCCAGAATTTTAGCGAAACTTTCCGTTACGAAACCACTGCCAACGGGTTTGATCCGTTTGGTCAGATCTTCCTGTTCGACAGGTTCGTCGGGTTTGGCTCTTATAGGAGAAATGCGGGGCTCGTTTTTAATAAAACTTTCGATCAGATCAATCTGCCGCTTCCGCTCGATGTCGGCGGGCGATAAAGCGGGGGGAGCGGGTGCCGTCTCCGCTATTTGAGCAAGGTCATTTTGCAGACTGGTTTCCCGTAGCGTCGGGTCTTCGGGCGTTGGTACGTTCCCGGCAAGTTCGGATTGCGAAGAAGCCACGTCATCAGTAGCCCCGTCATTCTGGTCAATGTCTCCAGTCCATTGCAGAAGCGATAGCTTGGGAAATCCATTGCTAAACCCTGCTTTGGATTTAAAAAGGGCATAACTTTCCTGCTGGTAATCGTCGGGAATAGAAACATGCTTTGCCGACAATTCATTGAGCTTTGTTAGCAGATTTTCCGACCATTGAAACTCATTGTCGATCAGTTTGCGCAGGGCATTCCGGCTCAGCGCATGAGCGGCTGCCTGCCGAACGTACGGGATGGTCTGGCTACGTTGATGAACAGATGCTGCTTTTGCCATCAGCGTGTGCAGCGCCGGGCAATACGGGTAAACGGTCACGCTTTCCTGCAATTGGACAAGATCTGTAGGAGTAAGATCCTCAGGATGAGTGACCCAGTAAGAGAAGGTTTCTTTGTCGAGAGCAAGCATGGTTCGAAAGTAATGATGAATGATGAATGATGAGTGATAAATGCTAAAAAAACTTATTACAATTCATCATTCATCATTCATCATTCATATTACCAGTCGGCGGCCGTTTTATTGAAAATGTCCAGTACAATCTGATCCAGAATTTTGGGGACCAATCGGCTTTCGTTCTGGCTAAGCGTTTGATTTTGTGGAAAATCCTGATAGAAAGAAAAGGACTGTTCGAAGTTCTTGCTCTCGTCTTTATTATTGTAAAACCGCGCCAGTACGGTGATTTGCAGACGGTTTACCCCTGCCTGATCCTGTGCCGTCGGTGCCACGGCGAGCAGGTCATAGCCTGTAATGTTTCCTTCCAACACGATATCTCCATTGGCCGGAACGACTTTCAGGTTCGTATAGCGTTGGTAATACTCCTTCAGTTTTTCATTAAACGTCAAAGGCAGGTTGGCCGGGCCGCCAGCGGTTGCCAGTACGAAGTTATTAACCGTTACGGTCTTTATATCTGGTGATAAGGTCGTTCCCGTAAAGGAATAAACCCCGCAGGACTGAATTAAGAATGATGAATTAAGAATGATAAATGATAAAATAAAGTGCAATCTCTTGCTATTCATCATTCTTAATTCATCATTCATCATTAAAAACTTACTCTTCATCAATCTCATACTGTTTGATTTTTCGGTATAACGTCCGTTCGGAGATACCGAGTGCCTGAGCTGCATATTTCCGTTTATTATTATTCCGTCGCAGGGCTTTCAGAATCATCTCTTTCTCCTGCCGCTCAAGCGAAAGGGAGTCATCTTCTTCCGTTTCGTGGGTCACATCTTCCACTTCCGTTACGTCGTTGATATCACCATCAACATCGTCGAAGATTTGCACAGGTGGATGCCCACCATACGTTTCAGAAGGGGGCGGGGTTTCTGGCCGGACGGCCCCGTTGGTGGCAGGCAAAAAGCGCGTTACACCAACGTCTGCCGATGGACGGGACTCATTTTCAGGCGTTATTGAATCAAACAGATCTTTGTGATTATGCAGTATCTGACGGCCATCCTGTTCATTACCCAGCACATCGCGAACCAGTTTTTTCAGATCGTTGACATCCCGGCGCATATCGAACAGCACTTTATAGAGCAGCTCACGCTCCGAAAAGTTCTCGGCACTTCCATTCGCTTGTGGAAACAACGCCAGCGAACGATTCGGCTGCTGTGCCTGTGGCAGATATCTAGTCAGTGTGGCTGCATCAATCGGCTTATTCTGCTCCGATTCGAGGATAGAAATCTGCTCGGCAATATTTTTCAGCTGCCGAATATTTCCCGGAAACGGAAAGCTCATCAGCAACTGCTTGGCATCTTCCGTCAACTGAAGCGGTTTGATTCGGTAGCGTTCGGCGAAGTCGGTTGTGAATTTACGGAACAGCAGTTCGATGTCAGTGCCCCGCTCGCGGAGGGGAGGAACGAAAATGGGCACTGTATTTAGCCGGTAGTATAAATCTTCCCGGAACTTGCCTTTCTCAACAGCGTCCATCAGGTTCACGTTCGTGGCGGCTACCACGCGTACATCGGTCTTCTGCGTTTTGGATGAACCGACCCGAATAAATTCGCCATTTTCCAATACCCGTAACAACCGGGCTTGTGTACCGAGGGGCATTTCGCCGATTTCATCCAGGAAAATTGTTCCGCCATTCGTTGTCTCGAAATACCCTTTACGTGAATCAACGGCGCCCGTAAAGGAGCCTTTCTCGTGGCCAAACAATTCAGAATCAATGGTGCCTTCTGGAATGGCTCCGCAGTTGATGGCGATGAACTGTCCATGCTTACGGGCACTCAGGCTATGAATAATTTTGGAAAATGATTCTTTCCCGCTACCGCTTTCGCCTGTAATCAGCACGGTCAAATCAGTCGCGGCAACCTGCATCGCTACGTTTATGGCGTAGTTCAGCGCAGGCGCATTACCGATGATCCCGAAACGCTGTTTGACAGACTGTATTTCTTGATTGTTCATATCTGTTGCTAATCGGTCATAAGTCATTGGTAGATAGCCAATGACTTATGACCAATGACTATATTACTTCTCCCCGCAACGTGGCTGATGTACATTCGGTAACCAATACGTTCACGTACTGACCTTTCTGGTATTCTCCTTTCGGGAAAACGACCATTTTGTTCTGGTCATTCCGACCGCACAGGAAGTCTTCCGACCGTTTGGAAGTGCCTTCGATGAGTACCCGCTGCACTTGTCCGATGTGGCGCTGATTCCGCTCGGCGGAGTGTTCCAGCTGCTTCGCGATGATCTCGTTCAACCGCCGTTTCTTTACGTCTTCCGGAATGTCATCGGCGTATTTCTTGGCCGCCAGCGTACCCGGACGTTCCGAGTAAGCAAACATGTAGGCGTAGTCGTACCGCACGAAGTCCATCAACGACAGCGACTCCTGATGTTCTTCTTCGGTTTCGGTGCAAAAGCCAGAAATCATGTCGGTCGATATGCCGCAGTCGTTGCCCAGAATCCGGCGAATGCTTCTGATTTTGTCCATGTACCAGGGGCGGTCGTACGTCCGGTTCATCAGCTTTAGCACCCGGCTGTTGCCGCTCTGGGCGGGCAGGTGGATGTAGTTGCAGATGTTGTCGTAACGAGCCATAGTATGCAGCACATCATCCGTAATGTCTTTGGGGTGTGATGTCGAGAAACGTACGCGCAGATCGGGGTGAATCTGCGCCACCATTTCAAGGAGACCAGCAAAGTCTAATGATGAATTAGTTTGATCAGATTGCTGTGCATCATTCATCATTCTTAATTCATCATTCCATTTGTAGGAGTCCACGTTCTGGCCGAGCAGCGTTACCTCGCGGTAGCCCCGGTCGAAGAGATCCTGAGCCTCACGAACGATACTGTGTGGGTCACGGCTCCGTTCGCGGCCACGTGTGAATGGCACCACGCAGAAACTGCACATATTATCGCAACCGCGCATGATCGAAATAAAAGCCGTCACGCCATTGGAATTCAGGCGGATAGGCGAAATGTCGGCGTAGGTTTCCTCGCGCGACAAAAATACGTTGACCGCTTTCTGCCCTGATTCGGCTTCTTCAACAAGCTTGGGAATATCGCGATAGGCATCAGGGCCTGCTACGATGTCAACGACTTTTTCTTCTTCCAGCAACTTTGTTTTCAGGCGTTCGGCCATGCAGCCGAGCATACCTACCAATAGTTCCGGTTTCTGACGTTTCAGGCCAGTAAGGTGCTTGAGTCGATTGCGAACTTTTTGCTCGGCGTTGTCGCGGATGGCGCAGGTATTCAGAAAAATAAGGTCAGCATCTTCGGCCGATGAAGTTGTGGCAAAACCCGCGTTACGCATCACAGCCGCAACAATCTCGCTATCGGCGAAATTCATCTGACAGCCGTAGCTTTCGATATAAAGTCGTTTCTTACCCACCGCCAGTTCCTCTTCAGAGGTATGGGGTAAATCGATTTGTTCTTTATCGGCAGGTTGTAGAATCGTCAGTTCGGGGATGAGCGTCATAATAATCAATGAGTTAGCTAGTTAACCGGTCGATTCGTTGAACAACTGTCATCTTCTGACCGACTGATTAACTGAACAACTGGAAAACTGAGGTGCAAAATTACAAAGAAAGCCTTGAAAAAGCTGTCATTTTGGCAGATAATAGGCGTTAAATTCTCTTAAGAGAAGAAAGCTCTCTCTTAGAAAGGATAACCGATACCGAAATTGATCACGAGTGGATTGGGGCCTTTGGAGAGTTTGCTGAGCGAGAACTCGGGTAGAATGAAACGGTTGTTTACTAAGCCCTTTTCGCTATCAACGTATTTTCGGACCGGGTCCCAAACTTTAATACCGCCGTCGAATCGAATTACAAAAAAGGAGAAGTCAAACCGTAGCCCAACGCCGGTTCCCACCGCAATCTGCGGGATAAAGGTATCAAATTGAAAAACCGACCCCGGCCGACTGGAATTGTTACTCAATCGCCAGACGTTACCTGCATCGATAAAAAGAGCACCGTTTACGTCGGCGCCAAGATGAAACAAGCGACCCCGTAGCTCAGCAGAAGCTTCAAAAAGTATGTTGCCGGGTTGCTCAAATAAATATACGAATTGGCCGGTGGATGTTTGTGCCGGTTTGTCGGGATGTCCGGCTTCCGACGGGAAGGCAGCTCCTGGCCCCAGGCGTCTGGGCAGCCAGGCCCTTACGCTGTTACTACCGCCAGCAAAAAAGAATTTTTCGTAGGGAACCTGATTATTAGGGCCGTAGCCGAATACCATTCCTGTATTCACGCGAAAAGCCAATGTTGCCCGATTTCGAACCGGCATGTAATATCGGTAGTCGATATTGGTTCGTATGAATTTATAAAGCTGTAAGCCTATTCCTCCATTTTCCTGACTCCACGCATCAACTTTTTGATTTGAAAACAGATTGAGGGTCGTTCCACCCGACTCGAATACAGTGCGCAGGAAATTGGCGCGACGGTTTTGGCCGGGAATATTCGTGTTATGAGTGTACGCAAAGCTGAAACTTGAACTTAACGAGCGCCGGAAAAAATTTAAATAAACCGTACTCCCCTGTGCAGTTAACGAATCAAGCTGTACTTTGAACGCATCACTGATAACTCTGTTGGTACCATCGCCCGCATTAATCAGGTTAATATCTGCGATAAAAAAACTGAATTGTTTGTAAGACGTCGTTTGCCAATTGTACGCCATTGTTGCTCGTAATAACGATCGCTGAAAATCAGGGCGAAACGTATTATTGAAACTCAGGCTGACCTGGGTACGAGGTGCGTAGCGATTGAAACGGAAGCGGATGCCCCCCGGAAATAAAATTTGTGGGAAGATAAGTGAACTACTGATACCTAGTTCCTGGGACGTATAAACTGACTGGTCGGGCTTGGATGGATCAGGCACAAATCCCGTTTGTGCTTCAAGGCCAAAGCGGACTGAAGTCTCGAAGGTTTCAAGACCTCCAAACATGTTGCGCACCCGAAAAATCAAGCTACCGAACCCTCCTGGATACCCCTGACCCTGATAAAGCAGACCGGTTACTCCGCCTTCGGCAGTGGCCTCATATTTGTCTAATGGAGTGGCAGTAATCAGTGTGTGCAGCCGTCGGTTCGTGGTGTCGATGAAGTTGATGTTGACAAACTTGAACTGATTCAGCAGAAAGAGCTGCCGTTGCGTATCGCGGTAGTTGGTCTGACTGTAGAGCTGATTCGGCCGGAACAGGATTTTTGAATTCAAGAGCCGTAGGGAGATGTCACGCTCCCCCAGCAAATAGGAAATTCCGTTACGTCTGAGTGTATCGTGATCGGCAATGGTGCCCGCTGCCGGCGCGCCATTCGGGGTGGCCTCGCTGGAGCTGATGTGCATTTCTACGGCGCCAATGTGGTAAATCGGATGGGCTGATTGACCCGGAGGATTCGCAATCTGCAGGGCAATATCAACGCTACGTCGGGTAGAGTCGCCCGGTTCAAGCCCCTGAAAGAACCGGCGGTCGTGCCCCCGGCGAATCGTATCGACATCGGTTGCCCGAATGTATTGCCGCGAAAAGGCGTAATAGCCCTGGTCACGTAACAACGACTCGATTCGAAGCCGTTCGCCCGACATATTATCGAAATCAAACCGGTCGCCTACGTGAAGGCGCGACTGATCGAACGATTGCCGGACAATGGAATCAACCCGCGGATCGGCAATCTGGTACGTGATATTCCGCAGATAAAAACCTGCATTTTCTTTAATCAGGTAATTGACCCGTATCTGACGGCGACGTAATGTATCGAGCGTGTAACGCGTCTGGGCGTTGAAAAAGCCCTTGTCCGACAGGTACTTCTGCATTTTAATCGCATTCGCTTTGGCATTGGCCTCAACAAAATAGGAGGGCGGTTCGCCCAGGCTTCGCATGAGCCAGTTGCCTTCTTCCGCTTTCTGGCGCAGGCGCTTCAACTGGCGGCTATAGCGCCGGTTCAGCGCTTTAAGCGCCTTCGGGTCATTGGCCAGTTGCTGACTTTGCTGCTCAAATTCGTTAGTTTTGTCCTGCAGATTCTTTAAGGCGGCTTCCCGATTATACCGACGTAAACCCAGTTGATAAAACCAGAGCGGAGGAGTGATGGGCAAGCCCAGCACCCGGCGATTCGGCTTTTGGGGAATCAGGCTTTCGAGGGCTTCGCTGGAAATCGTGCGATTCCCACGTATCGTTTGGGAGGTCAGTAAGTACTCTTTCGAGCTTAAACAGCCGGAGAGCAGAAAAATTAACGTACAATGAATGATGAAGAATGAACAATGAGGAGGGCCATTTTTTTGCCCAACAGTACCTCTTATCCAGTTTACATTATTCATTCTAAAGAACATGCTTTCCAAAAATCAACTTAAATATATTCAGTCGCTGCATCAGAAAAAATACCGGCATCAGCATGGCGCTTTTCTCGTAGAAGGAGCCAAGAGCGTGCAGGAAGTTTTGCAATCGAATTTCCAGACGGAGCTGGTCGTGGCCACTGAAGCGTTCTACAAAGAAAACGCTCACCTCACAGACCGCCAACGAATACCTGTCGAAATTGCGTCGGTCGCTGATCTCGAACGAGCCGGTACGCTCGAAAGTAACAATGCCGCGCTGGCTATTGTCAGAACGAAGGAAAACGGGCCACTATTGGCCGAACCCGACGAGATTGCGCTAATTTTAGACGATATCCGCGATCCGGGAAATCTGGGTACGATTCTCCGCATTGCTGACTGGTACGGTGTTCGTAAAATTCTATGCTCCGAAACCACCGCCGATGTCTATAATCCGAAAGTTATTTCGGCTAGCAAAGGCTCATTTACCCGCGTAAATTGGTGGTATGGAGACGTAACTAACGTACTTAGCCAGTCGGGCGGGCAGTTAGCGGTGTACGGTGCTTTCCTGGACGGGGCCGATGTACATACGCAGCCATTTGCGAAGTCGGGATATCTGGTCATGGGCAACGAATCGAATGGTATTCGCCCGGAGGTGGCCCAATACGTAACACAGCGCGTAACCATTCCGCGCTACGGCGACGCCGAATCGTTGAACGTAGGTATTGCTACGGCTATATTGTTAGATAATATCCGACGCGCTAACAGCGGCCAATAGTCAAACCCAATTGGCAATTTCTTCAGAATACCTTAGTAAGTGTTTGGGTGAGGGCTAGTACGTAAAACCTACTTAGGGCAAAACCGATTTTTGGGAAATTCGCCACCAACGTTTTCAGCTTTATTGTAAAAATACCTGGGTCGGAGGGGTAGAGTATTTGCTGCATTCACGTAACAAGCATTCCACTGGACTTGTAAGCAATTGATACTCAATTTATCTATTTAAGAGAATACGACAAATATATTTGATTTCAATTTGTATATATTTACATGTAAATAATACTATAAAAAATACTTTTATTATAAATTGATCTTGTAATAACGATTACTTGCTATTGTCACTAAATTCATGTAAACCATTTCTTTGTATGAAGACTAATCAACTGCGGAGCCTGGCCGCTATAGGCGTGCTGTGGTTGGTGTTGGGTGCGGGCTGTAAGAAAGACCCGCCTGAGCCGGATTCTATTTTTCCATTGGCCTGCAATGATGGCACTTGTTGCATGAGTGGGGGTTCTCGAAGGTATTACTATGTGGCCGATTTGGATAGTGTCGAAACGAACCTACTCGGAAGTTATTACGGGCAAGCAATAGGTGTATATTTTAAAGAACCCCAACCCAAAAAATTCAACACATCTTTCCCCGTTACTAACCTTAAGTCTTATGTACAAATGATTCAGATCTGCGAGTTAAGTTTTGACAAAACAGTAGGGTTAAAGGTTATTCCTCCGGGAATTATCGCTGATACAGCATCAACCTATCAATATCGAGTCTGGGGAAAACTCTATAATGACCCTGACTTTGCTACTTTCGATGCTACGCCTGTCTATTACCTGCACATTGACCGCATTAAAGCAAACCAGTAGCTCATTCACCTAACCACTACACCACCATGAAGTCATCTACCTTCTTTTGTTTTCTTTTAATTAATATAATCATATGTGACATAAATACTTCTTATGGTCAGAAGTATAGCCCCAAATACCTTCGGGAGAAGACAAAAGCCCTGCTGGCTCTGACTAGCAAAGCTACTGAGAATGGCTGGCTGGAGTTCCGTCAGGACAAAGACACCGAAGCCATCAATCCTGACGAGTTCTTCACGCGCTTTAGGGCCAATCTGGGTCTGGGCGAAGGCTACCATCTCAAGCAGACCCGGGATGAAACCGATTTTCGGGAAATGCGCCACCAGCGTTTTCAGCTTTATTATAAAAATATCCGGGTCGAGGGGGTAGAGTATTCACTGCACTCGCGCAACAAGCGACTCCAAACGGCACACGGACGCATAGTCGAAGATTTGTTACTGGATGTAAGCAAGCCTATGTTCGAACGAAAAGCGTTGGAGATCGCCTTAACCGACCAGAAACTGACACTGGATGATCTGAAAGGGAAAGACTTGCCGAAAGGTGAATTGCTGATCGTTAGGCTTGGCGAAGAGGTCATCAGTCAGAACTTCAAACTCTGTTATGCCTTCGATATACTGGTTGATGGCATAACGAAGCGGAGCGCATTGGGAACCCCAACGAATTTATGTGGATGCCACTACAGGACAGGTTGTTCAGAGAGCCGCGCTCACCAGCCGTTGTTTTAGCCCTATCCATACTACGAAACCAGCTCTAGTACCGCTTCGCCCAATTGAGCATACGCATAGTCCTTCAGGAGTAGCTAACCCGTTAACCGTATCGACCTTCACTCCCTTTGGTATCAATAATAACCGGTATTTTGGTGCACAAGGGGTAGGTACTTTTGAAACCGAACCCATTTCGACCTCCCTGGGCGCACGGTATCGGCTATCCTTACCCAATAATACCGATCTGATTGTTCGGGATGCCAACAATGTAACCACCTCACCAACACATCCAACTTATACATCTCTTTGGGAGGTTAGTTCTGAAATTCTGAATCTAACGCCAGCATGGGGCGCTACTAATCAAGTTGGTACCATGGCCCACTGGCTCACCCAACGGGTTTATCCGTTCTACCTACAGGTTGATGGAGGGCAGCAGGGCATTGATAAAAATGGTAAGTATCCGCATGTATTAGTGAATGTGAACGATTCTAATGCAGGCTGGGATAACATTAGTACAATGGGTTTTGGTCACGCCAGTACTATAAGCTGGTTAACGGCCGACATACTGGGTCATGAATATACCCATGCCATAACCCAGTACAACAGTTATTTGGGTACTAAAGAATATTACAACCGGGAACCGGGTGCTTTGAACGAAGCGGTTTCTGATATTTTCGGCACCGCTTTTGAGCGATATTTATTCCCTGATCCCAATCAAACAAACCCCTCAAACTGGAACTGGACAGTGG
Source organism: Spirosoma sp. KNUC1025 (assembly GCF_045160025.1). Classification (GTDB taxonomy): domain Bacteria; phylum Bacteroidota; class Bacteroidia; order Cytophagales; family Spirosomataceae; genus Spirosoma. Next base: position 5,713,052 of record NZ_CP087139.1, on the reverse strand, counting down.
GTGAAGATGGACAGGGAGTTTTGCCCAGACGAAGTATGGCCAGACCTGAAGACTTCGGCCAGCCCAGCGTTTATGGAACTACAGATCCTAACTGGTTTCCGACTGCCACAGCGACTTCCTGTCCTGCCATTAATGACTGGTGTGGTGTTCATACTAACAGCGGAGTCATGAACAAGTGGTTTCATACCTTATGTACGGGTGAGTTTCCGGCGGGCACACACGCCATGAACAGCATTAGCTTCGATGACGCTATCAAAATTGTCTACCGGGCAGTGCGTTGTCATACACAGAGTACGTCCAACTATGCCGACATGCGCGATGCGACCAGTGCCGCTGCCCGCGAACTCTATGGGGCTTGCTCCCCTCAGCAACGGGCCGTTATTGAAGCGTGGCGGCTTGGTGGCTTACCCTCAGCCAACCGATGTGATCCGAGTTGTGATTTCGATGCCGGACTAACCACTACTACCTATGTAGGCTGTAACCAGGCCATCACGCTGAACGCGAGTTGCAATAGCCCAAATGGATGGTCGTGTGGGGGAGTGAACTATTCAATCACAGGGCCAAATATTCTGTATAATTCGGGGGGCTCCAGCATCAGTTCCATTACTCCATCGGTGGCGGGCAATTATCAATATACGGTAACACTCAATAAGCCAGGCTGCTATTCACCCATCAGTAGCCTGATGGTAGGTGTGCATTGCAGTGGCGCTACCTGCGATTTCAGCAATGGCCCTCGGTATGTGGGTACCTGGGCGGGCTTAATTGTACAGATTCGTCAGATTTCGGGCAAAAATGTGCTGGTGACTACCTTGCCAACGGCACCACCCGATAAATACTATCCCCGTGGCGATAATTTCTGGGGTAATTTCACGCTTGATCCGGGTGCGACTGGTTTGCAAAGCTGCCTCAATGCAGGGAGTACAGCATGGGGTGGATTGAGTCTGCCGAGTGGTTTAACACCGCCTACAGGCTATTATCAGGGCGCAGAGCAAGATGGAGCCGTTTTCTTTGCCCAGAATGGCACAAACCCAGTTAATCCCTGCGATGTTAGTCCGCGTCATGTGGGTACCTGGAACGGCTTAAACGTTGAAATTCGGACATTCCCTAATAGCTTCCATGCATTGGTTACGGCCATACCGGGTTCCTCAAATGATAAATATTATGTTCGAGGTAACAACTTTTGGGATAACTTCACCAAAGACGCCGGGGCCGACCAATACCGCTCTTGCCTCAACGTGGGTGATACAGACTGGTGGGGATTGACAAAACCCAGCAATGTCAGTCCACCACCAGGTTATCAGCAGGGAACCTCGGCTGATGGTGCTATTTATTTTTCGACCAATGGTCTTCGAGTGGGTGCCACTGAGCCTACAGCCGAATCGGTATCCTTGGTGCAGGTTCGTCCTAATCCGGCTCAGGATGAGGTTGTCGTCACGTTTTTCCTGAAGGAAGCAGGCGATGTGCCGGTTAGGTTGCTGGATTTGCAGGGTCGCGTTCAGCAAAAGCAGGTGTATAAGAGTGTAGCTGGTCGGAACGAACAAGTTTTAAATATTTCGTCGTTGGCAACTGGGATATATGCACTGGAGGTTATACTTGAACAACAGCGCATAATTCAGAAACTGATAAAAGAGTAAGAATTCCATTCAGTGAAATTTCTATAAATACAAAGACCTGCTCGGATTGGAGCAGGTCTTTGTATTTATAATCCAGTGTGTTTATTATGCACAATGAACGACTTTCGTTATGTATCGATTACCGGGTCTGCTTTTCGTGATATGCGCTGTGGCGGCCTTTCTGCCTCAGGCGTCTCCACCCGATGGTAAGCGGGTTTATCAGCAATTTTTGGCCGATAAACATCAGTTTCATCAACAGGTACAGAAACTGACAGAATATACGCTTAACAATGCGCCAGCTGATTCGCTCCAGCTATCGTTCAAGCGCTGTCGTCAGGATTACAAACGTATCGAGTGGCTGGTCGAGTATTTTCAGCCGTTTCTGGCAACCCATGTCAATGGCCCGCCGGTGGTGGAAGTGGAAGTCGATGAACCGGGTCAGAAATTGAATCCGCCTACGGGCTTACAGGTCATAGAACCTTATTTATTTCCAGCCTATGATGCGACGAAGAAGGCTAGCCTCATCCGCGAACTCAACGTATTGCTGTCCTATTCGGAGCGGCTGGAGCGGGGTATTCCCGAAGATCAGCTGACGGATACAGCTATTCTGGCAGCCATGCGGCAGGAACTGTTCCGGCTGTTGACCTGGGGCATAACCGGGTACGACGCCCCCGAAACACAAACGGGCTTAGCGGAAGCGGCCGTTACGTTACGTTCGCTTCAGGAAAACTTTCGGCCATATACCGAGAAACTTACCGGACCAAGAGCTACGCAGCTTAAACACTGTTGGGCAGAGGCCATTAATACGCTTGAACAGGCGTCGGACTTTAGCCGCTTTGACCGGGTTTCGTTTATTCGTCAGCAACTGTACCCGCTTTGCCGACAGCTACAGCAGGTACGCGAAACGTTGGGGATTCCGGCTCCGGCCAATCGACGGTTTTTGTCGCCCTCGGTGGCCACCCTGTCAGATTCCGGCGCTTTTCGGCCTAACTACCTGATTAACTTCGGCATGTTTGCCAGTACGCCCAGCAAAGTGGCTTTGGGCAGAACCTTGTTTTTTGATCCGCTTCTGTCGGGAAATAACGAACGGAGTTGCGCTTCCTGCCATCAGCCTGAACGGGCCTTTACGGATGAGCGCGTGAAAAGTCGGGCTTTCCGCGGTCGAAAGTCCGTGATACGTAACGCGCCTACCCTGATCAATGCTGGCTTACAGAATGCACAATTTTACGATTTGCGGGTGTCATTTCTTGAAGATCAGGCGCACGACGTACTGAGTAACGCCCACGAAATGCACACCTCGCCTGATGAGGTAGTACAGAAACTGTCGGGGAGTGATACGTACAAAAAGTGGTTTGCTGAGGCTTTTCCGACCGGCTTAAGCGCGTCCAATATCCGAAATGCACTGGCTTCGTATATTCGTAGCCTGACCAGCCTGAAGGCTCGTTCTGATCGATATCTGCGGGGCGAAAACGTAGCGTTATCGGCTGATGAGAAACTAGGCTTCAATCTGTTTCTGGGAAAGGCTCGCTGTGCTACCTGCCATTTCTTTCCGATTTATAATGGGTTTGTTCCTCCGCATTATGAGAAAGTAGAGAGCGAAATTATTGGCGTACCGCGTCGGCGTAAAATTCGGAACGCCCGGCTCGATGATGACCCTGGCCGGTTTAATGCCCATAAAAAAGAACTACATCGGTTTTCGTTTAAAACACCGACGGTACGTAACGTTGCTCTGACGGCGCCGTATATGCACAACGGTGCGTACAAAACACTGGATCAGGTTGTGGATTTTTATGATCGGGGCGGGGGACGTGGAATCGGCGTTCATCTCGAAGGGCAGACCCTGTCCGAAAAAAAACTCAACCTGACAACGGTCGAAAAGAAAGCACTGGTGGCGTTTATGCACTCCTTAACCGATACCGTCGGACTGAACCAGCGGCCAGCTCATTTACCCGCTATCGAGGGAAACCCAGCTCTAAGTAATCGAAAAATCGGAGGCAATTACTGATTGGCCATTAGTGGTTGGTCATTGGTCACGGGTTACTGGTCATTAGTCGTTTTTGCTGACGACCAATGACCAATGACTTTACATAAACGAACTCATCGCCGATTCGTTTGCCAGTTCTTCAGCGTGTTCTTTGCCTAGATAGCGGTCGATAAAGTAATGCGCTACGTAGAGCAGCGGAGTGAGCACAACGGCCGATGTAGCTTTGTAGATGTAGTTGATAATACCCACAGCCAGTACCTGCGTAAGCGACCAGTTGCCGAAAATGTAGAAGGCAATGCCCAGCACAACGAAGCTATCGACCAACTGCGACACCAACGTAGAGCCCGTGGCCCGGAGCCATATTTTTCGACTGCCCGTAATTTTGCGGAGTGAATGAAAGACATAAACGTCAAGAATCTGTCCAATCAGAAAGGCCGTCAATGACCCAATGATAATGCCCAGCCCTTGCCGGAAAATCATCTGAAACGCGTTGTTAATGTTGATCGGATTACCGGCTCCGTCTTTTGCATTTACATCGAGCCAGAACTGGGCGGGTGGCAGGTTCGTAACGGCGTAAATAATCAGGAAACTATAGCCAACAAAACCAGCCGTCAGGAAGGAGATACGGCGAACACCCGCTTTGCCGAAATACTCGTTGATAATATCGGACGTAATGAATACGAACGGCCAGATGACAGCGCCTGCTGTGAGATTGAAATCGAGGACAAAATCGCCGAATAGATGGATTTGAGCGGGTTTCGTTCCAAGCAGCGTCTCGGCCGAAAAGATTTTAACCCCGATAATTTCGGCCACGAGCGCATTGGTCAGAAACACGGCACTCAGGAAGATGTATAGATTGGTACGTTTATTCGTGAATGAAGCGGAAGGCATAGAGTCAGTCGTTAGGCATCGGTCAGTAGCGGCAAGTTACGTTACGAACAACTAATTTTTTCGCTTATACACATCCGTTACAGATGTTTTCTCATACTGAGCAGCTATTGCCGGAGCCCGTTGAAACAATTTCTGAACCACGTTTTCCCGGTCTACGATGTAATCCGGAGGGTCTTGCCGAAAGTGATCAAACACATTAATGACAGATTCGTAATTATCCAGATTCTTGAGGTCATACTTCGCCAGATCCCAATTCAGATAAGGCGTTGCCAGCCGGTTCTGCCGATAGGCACTCAAGTCTTCGCCAATAATGAGTACACGACGGTCGCGGATGTCGGCTGGGAGGGGCGACGAACGTACCTGTAAACTGCTCAGACGACCCAGCTCTGCACCGGGAATGAGGCCTACAGCTCCCTGGTAAAACAGCAGCAGCATCAGGATAAACGCAATTGAAAAACTGGTTTCGGCCAGCCAGACTTTTCGTATATTCTCGAAATAGTAGAAGGTAAAATAAGCCATTGGCGGCACAAAACTTAAGAACGCCATGGGTGCCATAAAGGGCATCAGCCCGATGGTTAAAACAGCTATCACAAACCAGATCATCATGATTTGCTGCACACGCTGCTGAAAATTAACGTAACGACCCGCCCGATTGAACAGACTCAGGAACCCCAGAACACCCAAGCCCAGCGGAATCAGCAGCGACGCAAACAGCGACTGGAAATCAGAAAGCGAATACTGCCGGACCCGGAATACCGATGCCAGCAGGTTTCGGTTGAAATCATCGAAGCTGTCGTTCAGGTAGTAGAACAGCACCGTAGCGGCAATTGGGAAAAGAAAGCCAAATACAGACAGGGAGTACTGCCGGAACGTAGCGCCCGTATAAAAAAGCAGGGATACAATGGCCCAGAGGATGAATAAAGCCGAAGGCAGGTAGAATAATCCGGCTATGCCAATGTAAAATCCCACTTCAAACACTTCGTCGGTCGCGCCCCGGCGATCCATCTGCCGAATGAGCGTTCCGAACGCAAGAAGCAGCCAGCTTGTCGACATCAGTACAGGCGAAAGCGTCAGGCAGTCGAACGAAAGGTGCATGAACAGCATATAAATCAACCCCGGCCAGAACGAGCGGTCTGGATACACGTCGCGAATGTTTGTCAGCCGATTGAAATAAACGATCTGAAAAACAGACACGAGCGTAGCCGCACCATGTAGCGCTACGGGCGAACGGCCAAACACACTGTCGATTCCCCAGTACACCAACGCCGAAAGCGGACTCACGCTATCCCAGATGTCGCGATAAAGCAGGTTCCCCTGACTGATCCGCTCGCCGACGATCATCCAGTTCAGCTCTGGAATCAGCAGCGGAAACGAATGCAGCAACAGCGGCAGCCGGATCAGGATCAGCAGCCCCAGTAAGCTGACGTATTGATAGGGAAAATATGATTGAAAGAAACGTAGCAAAATGATTAGTTCGTCATTGGTCATTGAGTCATTGGTCATTGGTTGATTAGTCAGTAGTCATGTTTGCTGATGACTAGTAACCAATGACCAATGACAGCGAAGCCAAGGACTATTCTCGGTAAAATTACAGCCAATTTCGGCAGAACGAAAAAATGGGTGGATATTTGCAGAATAATAGGAATCGGTAGAAAGGTCAGGAAAACTATTCAGCCATTCTATCGTTCAATGGATTAGTTACGTGCGAATTATTATGGAATCGAAACGACAGCAAAAGGTTGCCCGGCAGTTGCAGAAAGACTTGAGCGAAATCTTTCAGCGCGAAGTGCCACATTTGTTCAACGGGCCATCCAGCCCGGGGGCGTTTATCACCGTTACCAATGTGCGCGTTTCGCCAGATCTGAGTGTAGCCAGGATTTATCTGAGCTTTCTGGCTACCAAAAACAAAGAATTATTACTGGAAACCATTCAGGAAAAAGGGAAAGTGATCCGACAGCATCTGGGCGACCGTGTTCGGCATCAGCTTCGCATCGTTCCCGAATTGAGTTTCTTTTTAGACGACACTGCCGAATACGCCGATAAAATGGATAAACTCTTCGCCGGTCTGGACATTCCCCCAGCGCCGGAAGAAGATGAATAATTGAATTTTGAATGATTGACTGATTGAATCGTGTAAAAAACATCTATTCAATCAGTCAATCATTCCGCCATTCAAAATTTTACATGAACCTCCCCGCCTGGATTGCCCGTCGGTATTTTTTCTCCCGTAAGAAGCGTAGTTTCATAAGCTGGCTGTCTATTCTGTCGATGCTCGGTGTTGGGGTTGGCACAATGGCGCTGGTGGTGGTACTGTCGGTTTTCAACGGCATGGAAGAACTGAACCGTCAGATTTTCAAAACGTTTGAGGCCGACATG